>JBKQKP010000346.1:0-7695 GCA_052147435.1 Polyangiaceae bacterium
GTGAACGCGGGGAACGCGATGACCATCGCCGCCGCCCCGATCGCCGCCGTCCCTCCGGCGAGCTTCTGGACGATCGACCGCGCTTCGTACGCCAGCGCGGCGAGCGCGGCGAACGAGAGCGCCCATGCGGGCCAGAGGATCGCCTCCCCACGAAACCCGACCAGCCAAAACGGCGCGAGGAGCACGGGCCAGAGGAGGCTCGTCGCGCCGCTCGACGTCGGCTCGCCTGCCTGGAAACGGAACGGGTGCCCCTCCGCGAACGCGCGCGCGTACTGGAAGTGGATGTACGAATCGTCGAGGGGTGCCCCGGGGTGGCCGACCTTCGAGTAGATCCGCAGGACGGTCACCCGTGCCAGGAGTGCTACGGCGACGGCGATCGGGATCCAGGCGCGACCGATCTGCGAAGGGAGGCGTTCGATGAGGCCCCCCGCGCCCTCTATCGTTCGCCCGTGCTCCACGCGCGACGGAATGTAGCGGCACACTTGACGACCCGTCCACGGTCGTGTCATCCGGGCGGGCCCTCGTGATCGATCCCCGGCCGCGCAAGCCGCGCCCCTATGAGGACGCTCCCCGTATCCCTGAGGGTGCCGCCGTCGACGTCCGGTCGCTCGTCAAGGGCGAATGGCTCGAGCTCGAGGTAGGGCCGGGCCGCGGCGGGTTCGTCCTCGAGCGGCTCGCTGCCGAGCCTCGGTGCGGGCTCGTAGGGCTCGAGGTCCGGCGCAAGTGGGCGGCGATCGTGGACGAGCGCGTCGCGAAGCGGGGGCTCGCCGCGCGGGGGCGGATCTTCGCCGAGGACGCGAAGGAGGCGCTAGGGCGCATGGGGCCCGACGGGGCCTTCCGTCGCGCGTTCCTTCATTTCCCCGATCCCTGGTGGAAGAAGCGGCACCAGAAGCGCCTCGTGATGGGCGACGTGTTCCTCACGGAGGTCGCGCGCCTCGTCGCGAGCGGGGGGGAGCTCTTCATCCAGACCGACGTCGAGGAGCGCGCGGCGCAGTACGAAGCTCAGGTGACGGGCAGCTCCTGGTTCGAGCCGGCCGGGGACGCGCCCGGCTCGCCGCGCGTCGCGGAGAACCCGTTCGGCGCCCGGAGTCCGCGTGAGCGCCGGGCGATCACCGACGGCCTCCCCGTGTACCGGATGATCTACCGGCGCAACGACGTGCGCGTGCGCGGGCCGTGAAGCCCTCACTGATCGAGCGCGAAGCGGTACCGGGTCGTGCTGTCGGCCGTTACGTTGACCGTCGTGGTTTGAGGTTTCCCGTCGGGGGGCGCGCACGAGAGCTTGTGCGGGCCGGCGCTGACGTCGAGCCCCGCGATCGGGGTCGCGCCGCGAGCAACCCCATCGACCGTCACGTTGCACCAGCCGCCGCTCGCGCCGATGTTGAGCTTGCCGCTTCCGGTCGGCTGCGTTGCCGCACCGCCGCGCGTCGAGTGACGCAACGACGCAGTGGGGGTAGCGGGGGCTGCTTGCGGAGTTGCGGCCGCGACCTTGTCGACAACGGTGTCCACGTGTTTGGCGGGCGCGATCGTCCCCGTGTCCTTCGGCGCCGGAGCATCTACAGGGGGAGGAGTCGCGGCGGTCACGGTTGGCGCCGGGTGTGGCATCAACCTCGTCCTCCACGTGGCCACTCCAGCCCCCGCGATGGCGAGCGTCGCGACGACGCCCATCGCGACGCTGCGCCGTCTCCTTAGCGCGTTGATCTCCGTGAGCGTGCGTGAAGCGGCAGGCGTGCTGAGGATGCTCTGCGACAGCCGCGCCCCGTCGTCCGGCGCCACGCTGTCCTGGCCCTGCTTCGCCTCGATGATGTCGGCGAGCAGCTTCCCCTGAGACAGAGCCTCCTTCTGGCTCGCCAGCTTGTCCTCGAACAGGGACTGCATGAACTGGTTGAGCGCGATCGTGCTCACCGGAATGCGCTCGCGACGGGCGAAGTCTTCGAGCGCTTGCTGCATCTCGCGGGCGCTCTGGTACCGCGTCTCCCGATCCTTCGAGAGCGCGCGCATCACGATCCGCTCGAGGTCAATCGGATAGCCTTCGCGAATCTGCGACGGCAGCGGATAGTCGCGGTCGCAAATGAGCTTCAGCGTCTCGTAGTCACTCGAGCCCTTGAAGAGGCGCTTCCCCGTCGTCAGCTCGAACAGCATCACGCCGGCTGCGAAGATGTCGCTCCGCCAGTCGACGACCTCGCCGCGCGCCTGCTCGGGCGACATGTAAGGGACCTTTCCCTTGAGCCGCCCGCTCCGCGTGTTCTCGTGGAGCCTCACATCGCTCTTCGCGATCCCGAAATCGACGATTTTGACGTCGCCGCTGAACGTAACGACGACATTCTGCGGCGAGATATCACGATGAACGATGTTCAGTGCTTTGCCGTCGAGGTCACGCTTCTCGTGCGCGTAGGCAAGCCCTGCGCACACGCCGAGCACGATCGAGATCGCGTGCTCGATCGGGAACTCGGTCACTCCGCGCTTTCGCATCTGACGCACGATCGAGCGGATGTCCTCGCCGTGGACGTGCTCCATTGCGATGAAGTGCGTGCCGTCGACCTCTCCGACGTCGAACACCTGAACGATGTTCGGGTGCGAGAGGGTCGCCGCGACCCGCGCCTCGTGGAGGAGCATCTCGATGAAGGCGCGATCCTGGTTCATCGCCGGCAAGATTCGCTTGATGACGATGAGCTTCTCGAACCCGGCGACGCTCCGCTGGATCGCGAGGAACAACTCCGCCATCCCACCGACCGCGAGCTTGCGCAGCAGGGTGTACTTCCCGAACCTCCTCGGGAGCCCGTCCATGTTGGATTCGTCGTTCAGTCCAACGTCGGGGCCGCTGAGGGGCGCAGGCGGTATGTTCTCTGCGTTCATCGGCAAATGTCTCGAGGAACGTAGTCTTCGGGTACAGGGTGGTCAATCGAGCACCCATGACGCGCGAGCGCCGTTCACGTGCGAAATGGGCATGTAGGAGAATGGGCGCGGCGATGTTTCGGACAGATTTCGTCACGACTCGGGAGCGCGCTGACGTAGAACCCCGCGCGATGTTCTCGCGCTCGGACCGCGGCGGTGGCGACGAGGTCGCGCCCCGACGCTCGAGGCCACGCTCCTTCATCAGCTGTCTCATCTGCGTCGCCTGCTCCTCGTGCCTGTTTTGGCACACTGCGGCGAGAGCCGAGCCGTCCAGCCCGACGGCGAAGATAACGAAAGGGCCCTACCTTCAGGCGCTCGCGTCGACCTCGGTCGAGATCCGCGCGGAGCTCGACACGCCGGCGCCGGCGTCGATCAAGTTCAACGGCGGCGCCGACGCTGGTGCGGTGCGCACGGTGCGCGACGACGACGTGATCGCGATGCACGTCGTTCGTGTCTCGGGCCTCGCACCTGCGACACACTACACGTACGCGTTCGCCGCGGGCTCGACCGTCGTGAACGGCGAATTCACCACCGCACCTTCTGCCGATTCGACTGCACCGTTCAGCTTCCTCGTCTACGGCGACAACCGAAGCGACGACGCTGCCCACGCCGCGATCGTGCGCGGCATGCTTCAGAGTCAGGCGGACTTCATCGTCAACACGGGCGACATGGTTCAGAGCGGTGCTTCCGATGCCGACTGGCAGTCGTTCTTCGACGTGGAGGGGGTGCTGCTCCGCGACCACAACGTGTTCGCCTGCGTGGGCAACCACGAGATCACGGAAGGGGCGGGCGCGAACTACCTCCGCTACTTCGGCCCCACGTTCGACGCTCATGGTGCGGGGGAAAAGCCGAAGCTCTATGGCTCGTTCCGTTGGGGGGACACGCGCTTCTTCCTGCTCGACGCCATGGAGACGTTCGACTCTGGCCCCGAGCGAGCTTGGCTCGACGACGAGCTCGCGCGTGCAGACTCGGAGCAAGGCCTTGTCTGGCGAATCGTCGTCATGCACCACGCGCCGTGGTCGGCGGGTCCGCACGGCGGTAATGCGCGGGCTCTGCGCGCCGGGATCCCGGCCCTGTTCGCCGCGCACCACGTCGACCTGGTCATCGCCGGCCATGATCACATTTACGAGCGCGGCTTCGCCTCGGGCATTCACTACCTCATCTCCGGAGGGGGGGGAGCGCCTCTCTACGAGATCAAAGGAAAGGTTCCGAGCACCCGCAAGGTGGAGTCGGTGCACCACCTCATCGAGGTCGTCGTTCAGACCGACGCCATCCGGATCGTTGCGAAGCGGGACGACGGCTCTGTACTCGAGCGCTGCGGGATGACGAAGGTGCGTCAGACGGAGCAAAGACAGGAGGCATGGGATTGCGATCCTCCCCCGACGCCACAACCGACGCACAATCCGCCGGATGGAGCTCCGCCTGCGGCTTCCTCGCGATGGGGTTGCGGAGTCGCGGGCGCGAAAGGATCCCCAGAGCCTACGGCGGCGCTGATGCTCGCGGCCTGGGGGATCCTCGGCGTTCGGGGCCGGCGTCGGCGTCAATGCGGTTGATTCGTCGCACGCGCCGCCGGTACTCTTCCAGGTGATGCGCTCTCTCTCGTTCGTTGCGGTCGTTGCGCTCGCCCTCGGCGTCCCCGCCTGCTCGACGTACAGCGACGATCTGGCGCGGAGTCAGCATGCGTTCGAGGAGAACCAGCACGAGACCGCGCTCGCGATTCAGCGGATGCTCGAGCTCGACACCTCGCACCTCGATTCGACCGAGCAAGCCCGCTACGCCTACCTGCGCGGGATGACGGATTTTCGCATCGGCTACAAGGCCGACGCACGGCATTGGCTCGCCGTCGCCAAGGCCATGGATGAGAAGACGCCTGGGATCATCCCCGCCGACTGGCGAACACGACTCGACCAGTCGCTCTCCGAGCTCGACTCTCAGGTTTGGACCGCCGGCATGGAGTCTCTCGCCTCGACCCCGGACAAGAAGCGCTCCGGTGGCGCCAGCAAGCACCCTGCGAAGAAACAGGAGGTCGCCGCGCCGCCGAGCGACGAGGAAGAGGAAGAGGAGTCCCCGAAGCCGGCGCCGAAGAAGAAGAAGCCGGTCGACGACGACGAGTGAGCGGTCAACGCCTCCCGATCGACGCGAGCCGGTCTTTCGTCGCCAGTCGGAGCTTCTTCAGCTGCGTCACCGTCACCTGCTCGAGCGGAGTCATGTGATTCGCGCGGTGGTTCAGCTTCTTGATCCGTCGATCCAGCAGCCGATGCTCGTTCTCCAGATCGCCGACCGAGACTTGCGTTGCCAGCTTCATCGGTTCGTCTCCTCCTGACACAGTGAGAGAGAGAGAGAGTGAGAGAACGAGAGGCCCGCGCGCGACCCCCCGCGTAGGTGAAACGCTAGGACGCCTTCGGGGGCCGTCAATCGACGGGGCCGTCCAACAGGCGTCTCGGGTTGCCGCGGTTTCTCTTTTCCGCCCTCGTCCTCGAATTCCGCTCTCGTCCTTGCATGGACAACAGGCGACATCGCCAGACATTCCCCGCTCGAGCGGCCCCTCAAAGCCCGCTCTTCGGAACACCCGCCAGCCCGGTTACACTAATCGGTCATGAGCATCTCGCGCAGCGGCAGCGCAGCATCGATCGGTCTGTTCTCTCTGCTCACTCTGCTCGTCGGGTGTGGCTCTCCCCCACCGGCGACACCAGCGTCACCCCCTCCGCCCGAGGTCCCGCTTCAGACGCAGATTGTTTCGCCCAAGACCGGCGGAACGTCGCACGAGCTTTCGACGAAGGGGGAGGCGGCGCTCTTGGCGCAGCGTTGGAGGGAAGCCGCCGACGACTTCGAAGCGCTCCTCGCAGCCGAGCCCGACGGGCCGGGCACTCCCGCAGCGCTGTTGGACCTCGGCCTCGCGTACGAGGGGCTGGACCTCCGCGAGAAGGCGCGCGATCGGTACCACGAGCTCGCCAAGCGCTTCCCGACCGATCCGAACGCGCGGACTGCGCTCGACAACGCGTGCGAGATTCACGCGTACCTCGAGGAGTGGCCCGCGCTCGTGGAGACCGCGGCCACTCTTCTACAACGAACCGACATCGACGACGTCGATCGGATGACGGGGCTCGGCGCGCGTGGCCTCGGCGAAGTCGAGCTCGGCAAGATCGACTTGGGCGAGAAGGACATCGAGAACGGGCTCGACATCGTCGAGCAGAATCATTACGGCGCGCAGAATCGACTCCCGGTGCCGGCTGCCCAGCTCCGCTTCGCTCTCGGTGAGCTCCGGAAAGCTCGCTCGGAGCAGATCTCGCTCAACCCCCCGGGCGAGGACTTCCTCGCCAAGATGAACGCGCGCTGCGCTCTCCTCTTGAGCGCGCAGAGCGCGTACGCGGACGCGATCCGTTCGGTCGACCCGCACTGGGCCGAGATGAGCGGGTACCGCGTCGGCGACATGTACCGGCAGCTGCACCACGACCTCATGTCGATCCCGCCTGTCGCTGCGGCCAAGACGGACCGCGATAAGCAGCTCCACTTCGGAATGATGCACCTGCGCTACAGGGTGCTCCTCGAGAAGGGGCTCGAGATGATGAAGCGGACGCTCGCCCTCGCCGAGAAGACTGCCGACACGTCCGCATGGATGAAGCGGACCGAGGACGCGAAGGCAGACATGGAGCGCGCGATCGAGGACGAGAAGGCCCAGATCGCCGCTCTCCCTTTCAAGGAAGAAGACCTCAAGAAGGCGCTCGACATCCTCCAGGAGAACGCCGACAAGAAGGCCGCCGCGAAGTCGAACGCGAAGGCGACGAAGTAGCGACACCTGCCGGGCGGTTCTTCGCCGGGATCACCGATCGCGCGCGTGCCGCCCGCCTGCTTGACACGTGCCACGCCCCGCGCTACCCGTCCGCACCCCGCCGCCCCCGGCAAAGCTGTGTCTTTTTCCGGACCTTCCGGGATGAGATGCCGCCCCCGCGGGTTCTCGGAGTGACTCCGTGGCCGAGCGCCCCTCGGCAATGCCCTCTGCACGTGCCTTGCTTTCAGATGGGTAACCCATCGTACTTGTTTCGTGTTTCCGGATGGCTTCTCTTTTGCTTTGCGCGAGCTACGGGTGTGGACTACTCTTCGCGCCCCCGTCGCTGGCGTAGCTCAATCGGTAGAGCACCTGTTTTGTAAACAGGCGGTTAGGGGTTCGAGTCCCCTCGCTAGCTCGACCCGGATCCCACCAGCAACCCCCACATCAGTCGAACGAGAACGCGAAAAAATCACAGGGATCGAAGGAAGATTTGAGGAATTGCGGAGGGTTGCCCGAGTGGCCAAAGGGAGCAGACTGTAAATCTGCCGGCTATGCCTTCGATGGTTCGAATCCATCACCCTCCACTCGACTGAATCGTTTCTTCGCATCGCGCCGTCGCGCGAGGACGCAGCACGCAGCACAAGAGGAGCAAGAGAAGAGAAAGGCCGGTTCCACGCGGGTGTAGCTCAGTTGGTAGAGCGTCAGCCTTCCAAGCTGAACGTCGCCGGTTCGAACCCGGTCGCCCGCTCAGTCGTCGTCACCCTCACGATCATACGCGCTCGAAACTGCCCACCTAGCTCAGTGGTAGAGCACTTCCTTGGTAAGGAAGAGGTCACGGGTTCAAGCCCCGTGGTGGGCTCGACCCGAAGTTTCCCTCCCAGCCGATTCGTTTTTCAGGAGACTCCGTCATGGCCAAAGAGAAATTCAACCGCAGCAAGCCGCACGTGAACGTGGGGACCATCGGTCACATCGACCACGGGAAGACGACGCTGACGGCTGCGCTGGTGAAGGTGCAGAGCAAGAAGGGTCTTGCG
>JBKQKP010000347.1:0-9357 GCA_052147435.1 Polyangiaceae bacterium
TGAATCGCCCCGACTTTCCTGGAGGCTCCCAATGTTGAGAGGATGGAGCCATGGGACGAGCGAGCAAGTACTCCGCGGAGGTTCGAGAGCGAGCGGTGCGGTTGGTCTTCGAGCAGCTGCCTTCACACGACTCGGAGTGGGCGGCGATCACGTCGATCGCCGAGAAGATGGGCTGCACGGCCGAGACGCTGCGCAAGTGGGTGAGGCGGTCGCAGCGTGACGCGGGCCAGCGCCCTGGGCTCACGACGAGCGAACGAGAGCGACTCAAAGACATGGAGCGTGAGATTCGGGAGCTGAAGCGCGCCAACGAGATCCTACGGAAGGCGTCGGCGTATTTTGCCCAGGCGGAGCTCGACCGCCGACCGAAGTGATGATCGATTTCATCGACACGCATCGTGAGGAGCACGGGGTCGAGCCGATCTGCGAGATGTTGCCGATCGCCCCGGCGACCTACTACGCGCACAAGGCCCGCCGACGCGACCCGGAGCTGCGTCCAGCGCGTGTGAAGCGGGACGAAGCGCTCTCGGTCGAGATCCGGCGCATCTGGGAGGCCAGCTTCGACGGCGTCTACGGCGCCGAGAAGGTGTGGCGCGAGCTTCTCCGCGAGAAGGTTGTCGTCGCACGCTGCACCGTAGAGCGATTGATGCGCGCGATGGGCCTTCGCGGCGCCGTGCGGGGCGGCGCGTTCAAGACCACGACGACGCCAGACAAGGGCGCTCCCCGGCCTCCGGACCTGGTGGCCCGCGAGTTCAGCGCGACCCGGCCGAACCAGCTCTGGGTGGCGGACATCACGTACGTGGCGACGTGGGTAGGCTTCGTCTACGTCGCGTTCGTCATCGACGTCTTCGCCCGCACGATCGTCGGCTGGCGCGTCTCGAGCTCCCTCCGCAGCGACCTCGCGCTCGACGCTCTCGAACAGGCATTGCATGCACGGCCGCACGGTGAGGAGCTGGTGCATCACAGCGATCGCGGCACGCAATACCTGTCCGTTCGCTACACGGAGCGCCTCGCGCAGGCCGGCATCGAGCGCTCGGTTGGAAGCGTCGGCGACTCCTACGACAACGCGCTCGCCGAGACCATCAACGGCCTCTACAAGACCGAGGTGATCCGGCGCTGCGGGCCCTGGCGCACCATCGAGGACGTCGAGTTCGCGACGCTGCGCTGGGTCCACTGGTTCAATCACAAGAGACTTCTCGGCCCTATCGGCTACGTTCCGCCGGTCGAGTTCGAGAGTGCGTACTATCGTCAGCTGAAGAGCCCGACCATGCCGGTCGGTCTCACGTAATTCGGTCTCCGGGGAAGCCGGGGCGATTCAGTACCGAGCACGCGTAGTTCGTTGTTCACCGATGTTGGGCGAACGGAACGTATCCGGGCGCGCTTGTAGCTTTCGATCTCCTCGGTGATGATCTCTGTGAGCTTCATCCTGCCGAAGAACCCCTCGAGGGTCGCAAGCTGATAGACGCGGACCTTCCTCCACGTGGACTCCTTAAGGTTTGTCTCTGCGTAGGGTCTGTACTGGTGTTTGCAGAACTCGGAGAAAATCGGCGCGACGCGGGTCGACAGCCCCCCGGCGTCGAGCTCGAGACGCTTGCGCGCTGCGAAGGCTTCCCCGTCCGCCTTCGTCCCCTCGACGATCCACTCGTGGCGCTGTCCGCGCGCCCAGATCACGATCCGTCTCGTGCCCGTCCGTCGACCCTTGTAGTTCGCCATCCCTTCTAAAATACTCCTCGATGGTCCAAGCGGGAATGCGCCACCGGCGGCCAAATTTTCTCGCTCCGGGTAGGCGCCCCTTCGCGCACATGGCGACGACCGTCTTCGGAGAGACCTGAAGCAGCTCGCCGAACTGCTCCGGGGTGAGGATATCGAAGGGCACCGGAACGCGAGCGCTTCTGGCACAACGAGTCCTTCGTTGACCGACGGCCCTATCGCGCGCCATCGCGACCCTCCGCGCGGCGATTCTCGCTCTCCTGTTTTTCGTGCGCGAGACTCATGCGGCCCTCCGGTTGACGAGGACCATTTTCAAGGACGCGACGCGCAGGCGCCAGACTGCTTCAGGAATGGGGGGCCAGGAAGCACGGAGCGGATGGCCCCGGAAGCAAGGGGCCCACGGGTGTCTCCCCGCCAATGAACCTCGTTCGTCGGTCCCGGAGCCGACCACGTTCGTCCGTTCTGCCGAGGTTTTCGTGCACGCGCTTTGTGCGCTCCTCCGGCGTTCCCCCAAAACCGTCGTCGATAAGGTGCGCGATGTCTTTTTCTTTGAAGCCTCCCTCTTCAAGGTCCCTGATCACCGCAAGGAACAAGGTTTGCTCGGACCGCGCTCCTCGCACCACGTCCGGGGGCGAGAGAGCGACGTCGAGCCAGAGGAGGCGGTTGGAAATCGCAAGGAGCTCATTTCGCACCTCGCAGAGCGCCAGGGGCGCACGCAGCCAACCCGTCGGGAGGCCCGCTACGAGTGCCCAAACGCAGTCACGCCGCATACCGAGACCGAGGTTTTCAATCTCGATTCGGCGCGCGATCACGCGGATTGCACCGGCCATCGCGAACGCCGCATTGGCGACGGTACGAGCCGCGACTTTCGGTGCCCAGTCTCGGTTCAGCGTGAGCTTGAAGAGCGCCCGGCGAACGGCGACCCTCTTGCGATTCAGGAGCCGCTCGGGGCTCTCCTCTCCCGGCGGCGTGTCCTCGGGGGAGAGCGTGGTGGTCCAGGGCGCGCCGCCCTTGTCCGTGCGAGGGGTATCAAAGCCTCGATCACCAACCCCGATCTGATAGCCCTCATCGAACAGACTGAGACCGCTTGGAACGCCCTCGGGAACGGTGCCGTACCGACGCGCCCAACGGACGAGCTGTTCGATCGACCAGTCCACGTTAGTTCTCTCACCTGCTCGAGGCAGTTTGTACCGTACATAGGCGCTGACACCCGAAGGTGCCGGTAGCCCCGCTACAACCGTCTCATGGTGAAGAACGCGGAGAAAATCCGCCACGCGGCGCAACCGCTCGCTCGCAATGGCTGGCTCGACACAAAGGAGGCCATGCTGGTGCTCCTCGCCTAGGTGTGCACAGGACGGGTGCTGCGACTGCGGACAGGCGACGCCTGTCTGGAGGCGAACGAGCTCGCGCTTCGTGCGTATATCGGCGGACCATCCCTCGAGGAGGCCTTCGGCCTCATGTTGCGCACGCTCCAAACGCTCAGCGACGCGTTCGATCGTTTCAGCGAGGTCGGCCGCCGTCGGTGGCAAGCCAGCCTTCGTGGGCTTTTCCTTCAGGTAGCCGGGCACGGACCTACGATAGGACGTCCCGAGTTTCCGGCAAGGCGGGCCTCGTCACGCCCGCCTCGCCGCCATCGCCAGGCTGTCCACCTGTTCAACAGGGGCTCCTCGATGAGAACCGACGGGAGAGCCGCGCTGTTACTCGGCATCGTCTTGGTTCGCACGCCCACCTTGGGCCGACTCAGCCGATGTGTTTGCCGGGAGGCCCTTTGATGCTGAGACGGCGGGGCGCCAGAGCGCTCAGCCCCGTTCAAAGGAGAAAGCAGCCTGGCGATCCGCGGCGCGACAGCTCCGCCGGGTCGCCCGAATCGAATTGACGGTACAAAGGGTGCGAGCGAAACGTTGCGCGACGCGTCCCACGCCAGGTTGTTCACCCAAACGGGCGCACAGACGACGCCCGCTCATCTGCAGTTCCTTCGCGGCGAAAGGCTGCGCCTTCGGCATGGTGCGGAGCTTGCGCCTAGGGGCGGGGTTGTTCCCTATCGCCCACGCCATCCTGTCTCCCGTTGAACAGGGTGAGAAGTTTGCCATCCTAGTTCCCTCCTCGGCGCGATCTCGTCGTTGGGGCCGGTGCAGGTGTGGCTGGCGATGGCTCGGGTGGCGGCGGCTGGGCGACTTCGTGCGACGTGGACGCATAGGCAAACGCGCGGCACGCAACCTCGTTCCCCCAGAAGATCTCCAGGAAGAACCCGAACGCGCTCCGGGCGAACGGTCGCCATCGCGCACGACGAGCAGTTGCAGCATCGACTCCGGAAACTGGTGGCCTCGCCCACCGGGCGCCAACGCCTACGCGAGCGCGTGAAGGTCGATCACGCGCTCGCTCATCTCTCCCGCAAGCAGGGACGCCGCGCGCGCTATCTCGGCATCCGGAAGAATCTCTTCGACCTTCGGCGTCACGCCGCTGTCGTCAACCTGGAAGCGATCCACCGCCACCTTCTCGCAGCGTAGTTGCGCGGGGAATCGAACTGTTCGGCGCTCTAGGCGCAGAGCGCAGGTCGCATCGCTGCGCTTCGCGTGCAGCGGGCCGGCGACCTTCGAACACGTGACGTATGACCCGCCCGTCGCCATTGATGGAGAGGACGGCCTGTTTCGAGTCAAGGCTACGCCACGCTCAGCAGCAACCGCTCGCTGGGCGGAGACACGGTTCTGCGTAAACGAGCGGCACCTCGGCGATCCGCAGCCGGTCGATCGAGCGTACGGCTGGCGAGGCTGGGACTACTTCCGCTGTGGCGCGGGACAGCCCAAGACGACGCCGGCCCCTAATCCGTGAGCGCCTCATCGCACTCACGTAGGTCCGCGGTTCCGTCCTGAGCGGACGACGTGTCAAACCAAAGTAGAAATGTCGGGGTCGCCTCCCAAGTAGAAATGTCGGGGTTACCGCTTCCCCGGCGTTTCATTGGTTCCGCGCAGCGTACCCTCATCACCGCGGCGCGCGCGCAGGATTCACGAGGCTGGACATCGCCCCGCCGCCGATCGTCTGATGGCCCGCATGCGTTCCGCCGCGCTGACGTCGCTCCTTCTTCTCTCCTGCGCGCACGAGCTGCCGCCAGCGAAGGCCCCTGCCGCCCCTCCCCAATCGGCGTCATCGCCGCCGGCGCCGACGGCGCCCGTCGCTGCACCCTCCTCGGCGCCGAAGCCCGAGGACACCGAGATATGGACACCCGTGCCGAAAGTCGTTACGCCGGGGCACCGACGCCGACCCCCCGTCGGACGCGGTGATCCTCTTCGACGGGCGTGACCTCTCTCAGTGGGTCGCCGCGCGCGACGGGTCTCCCGCCGGGTGGACCGTTGCCGACGGCGCGTTCACCGTCGTCAAATCGGCCGGCAGCATCATGACGAAGCGCTCCTTCGGCAGCTACCAGCTGCACGTCGAGTGGCGGATCCCGGTCGGCATCACCGGCGCCGGGCAGTTCCGCGGGAACAGCGGGGTCTATCTCGCGTGGACCGGGAAGGACGGATACGAGCTGCAGGTGCTCGACTCGTATCAGAACGCGACGTACGTGAACGGGCAGGCGGGGAGCCTCTACAAGCAGTACCCGCCGCTGGCGAACGCGATGCGGAAGCCCGGGGAGTGGCAGACGTACGACGTCGTCTGGACGGCGCCGACGTTCGACAAGGACGGTGTGCTCGTGTCGCCGGCGTATGTGACGGCGGTTCACAACGGCGTGCTGGTGCAGGATCATGTGGCGCTGCGGGGGGTGACGAAGTTCATAGGGCAACCGACGTACGGGGCGCACGGGCCCGCGCCGATCCTCTTGCAGGCGCACGGGGACCCGAGCCCGGCGATCAGTTATCGGAACATCTGGGTGCGGGAGCTGGCTCGGGCGATGTAAGCCAACGCAGCACCGTTGACGCTCTTGCCGCGCTGCTAGCGTCTATGCATGGCGTCCGCCGACGCCTTACTCCGAGACAGCCTCCCCCCCACGAGGCTCTCGTTCGGGGAGAAGCGGCTCCAGTCCTCCGGTTGGGTCGTGGAACGCGACTGCCCCGAAGGCGAGCGGGTAGGTGATCCTTGCCTCCTTCACCGAGGAACACGGGGTTCCCTCCCGTCCGCCGTCACGCTTCCCTCGAACCGTTTCACTTGGGGCAGAACCGCGAACCTACGTGAGCGCCCGAGCACGCGGGCACCATGGTTGATCCCGAGCGACCTCTTCACCGATGGTCGGGGTCGGCGTGGGAGACGAACACCCTTTGGGCGCGGGGCGGGCGGGACGCGGCATCAACCGCTCCCTCGCAGAGGTCGTTCGGGAAGCCACGCACGGTCGAGGCGGACGCCCGCTACTTGGGTGCGGTCAAGACCTGGCTCCCCGTCGTCCAGTAGATGTTCGTGGGACTCAAAGCCACGCCCGTGACGTTTCCGCTCCAGAGCAGCACCGGAGTCCCGGACGTGTACCAATCATTGTTCGGTCCAATGATCGGAACCGCCGTGATCGCGCTAACGCCGCCGCCGATGCACGTGACGGCATACATGTTCTCGTCGTCAGCCAATAGTGATGACGCTTCTCCGTAGGTCGAGCCGAAAGGCGACGTCACCGAAAGACCGTCCAACATGACTCCGTCTTCCGTTCCGCTGAGCGAGCCCGCAACCACGGCATTGCTCTCCGTCCAGAAGATGTTCGACGCATTCAAGGCGACGGCGCCGGGGCACCCGATGAATTGATCGGGCGATGGCACGCCGATGATCGTGGGGGTCCCACCCGTGATGGGCACCGTCATGGTCGTGGGGTCGGGAAGGGGCCCATACGAGACGTCATCCGACCAGTACACGTTCGCGGGGCCGACGACGACGGAGCCCGGACTCGTTTGCCCAGTGGCGAGCGCCGTGGGGGTGCCACCGCCGAGAGGCAGTTTCATGACCGAGCTGCTCGTCGTCCAGTAGACGTTGTTCGCATCCAGGGCGATCGACGTGGGCGTGCTCTGCCCGGATGCGAGCGTGGTCGGCCCTCCGCCAGTCAGCGCGACTTGCATCACGCTGCTGGTACCGTCGTCGACCCAGTAGAGCGCGGACGCATTGACGGCGATGGCCGTGGGATTCTGACCGGTAGCGAGCGTCGTCGCAACACCGCCCGTGATGGGCATGCGCTCGAGCGCCGCTCCGCTTGCCCAGTAGACACTGGTGGAGTCCACCGCGATCGGTCCACTGGCGCCGCCCGAGCTCAGAACCGTGTCGCACAATCCCACGTTGCAGACGTTGCCGGCTCCACATGCCATGCCGCAGCCGCCGCAGTTGTTCGGGTCGGTTCCTTCGTCCACGCACGCGGCTCCGCAGGCGGTCTCTCCGCTGGGACACGCACAGACGCCGCTCTGGCACACGACGCCCGCGATCCCGGTCGCAGCGCAGGCGACGCCACAACCGCCGCAATTGTCGTTGTCCGTCTGCTCGTCAACGCACGCGCCGCTACACGCGTTATCGCCGCCTGGGCATGCACATGTTCCGTTCTGACAGGTCGCGCCCACGTTGGCGCATGTCGCTGCCGTTCCCCACTGCCCGTCTGGTGCGCAGGTCTGAACCGCGCTCCCGCCCGAGCACTGCACCGCTCCCGGAACGCAGACGCCTGTGCAGCCGCCCGAGACGCACGCTTGATTCAGCGTGGTGCAGGAAGGACCGACGTCTTGCCACCCGCCGTCCTCGTCGCACTGCTGCGGCTGTTGGCCACTGCACTGAAAGGCGCCCGCCGTACAAGTCGCATTTGGTCCGGCGTCGGGGGTTGCGCCATTGCAGACGACGGCGGTCTGTTGAACCTCGAACCCCGCGTCCGACGCGATGCCAATCTCGATTTCCTCGCCGCCGGCCGGGCAGATTGGACCGGGCGGTATGGCGATGACTTCAACCTGCGACGCGGGCGAGCTCGGGCCCGTAGGTCCCGTGGCTCCCGTCGCGCCCTGCGATCCCGTCGGACCTGTGGGCCCCGCGGCGCCCGCATCGCCTTGCGGCCCCTGCGGCCCCGTTGCTCCGGTGGCTCCTGTTGCTCCGGCACTCCCCTTCGCACCGGTGGCGCCAGTGGCCCCGTGCGCCCCGGTGGCACCGGTCGCCCCAGTGGCACCCTGCGGCCCTGTCGGTCCCTGAGGCGTGGCGATCTGCATCCACGCCGGCGCTCCTCCGTCTGGGTTCTCGGTACAAGCCCAGAGCGTGTTCGTCGCGCTGTCGTAGGCGACGCTCCCTCCAAGAGACGCCGTGCAGGGAACTGGCACCCAGGACGCACTTACGCACGTTTCGAGCGTCGCGGTCGAGACGATCCACGCCGTCTCCCCCGACGTCTTCGACGTGCACGCGGGCAACGTCGATGTCGTCTGCGTCACGATCTCCACCGAGTACACGCCCTTGTTGGGCGGCGGAGCCGCTGCCACGGACGAAGCGGCCCCCGAATCTCCAGAGCTTTCGCAGCCCGCACTCCCGACGAGCGCGATGCCGCACCCCGCAGTAATCCCGAGAAACGACATTGAAGCCCGCCTACCGATCGTCCGCTTGGCCATGGTCCAGTGCTCCGAATGAAAGGGCTCGTCGTCCGTCGGATGGTCCGCCCCGTTCGACCACCCCGGGGTAGTGACCGGATCGCGACGACGTGAAATTGGAAAATCGCGGGAGGGGCTCGTCTGGCGCGAACGCGCCCTGCCGGTCTCCGTAACAGGTAAGGACATCGGCCCCTGTGACGGTTCCGGGGCCCGCGAGTAGCAGGCGAATGGAAACCCAACACCTCCCATGGTCCAGGTGCGTCATCGGTCGCCCGGACACGCTCCGTCCGGTGTGTGTGTCGGTCGAGCGCACGAGTGGTCGTCTCTCCCGCTCGCCCCGAGCCCCCATCCCCGAGCCCCGATCCGCAAACGCGCTCGCAGCCGCGCACGCCCACGCCCACGCGGTCCTCGTCGCGCGCGCCCGCCTCCCCCATGCACACGACTCGTTTCGCTCACCATCGTCTCGATGCATTCCACGTTGCCCGCGGTGCACTCGTCGCGGGAGACGCACTCGTTCGCAAGCTCCCGCGTGGCTACGGCACGCTCGGAGACCAGATGCGGCGCGCGCTCCTCGGCGCGTACCTCAATCTCACCGAAGCCGCGGCACGCGACGGCAACGATCGCCGCCAGCGCTTCCGCTGCGCGCGCGCCGAGTGCAACGAAGCGGCGGCCGCGGTCGAAGCGGCCTTCGCTCTCGGGCTCATCGCCGAAGACGAATCCAACGCCGTCCTCTCCGATCTCGATCGCCTCGCGGCGATGCTCACGCGCTTAGGCGGCTTCGGCGGGTCGTGCGCTCTCCCGGGTCGCGCGCTTCACCGGCGCGCGACCCGCGTGCGCGTGCGCGTCTGCGAGCGCGGCTGCGACCCGAGGCCCGAGGCTCGTGGGAGAGCGGCCCGCGGCACCGGTCCCCACTCCACGCCCCAATCCCCGAGCTCCCCCTGTGGTGGCGCATTATTGGTCACGCGGCCCTGGCGTAGCGATGGTGAAGTCCACCGAGCTTCGGGATCGCGGTGACGCGTCCGGCCGCCGGCGGCTCGGTCTGGCGACGAGTCGGCGCGTCGCCGGCGAGCGCCATATGTGGGCGGTGTTCGTTGTAGTAGCGAACGTACTCGCGCAGGATTCGACGCAGGTGCTGCTC
>JBKQKP010000348.1:0-5948 GCA_052147435.1 Polyangiaceae bacterium
CCCCCGATTCGGGGGGAGGCCGGGTGGGGGGCTTCTTCGCGCAGGGGGGTCCGTTCTTGCGGGCCTGGCGCTCGCCGGGTGCGGCTCCTCGGGCACCTCTTCCAACTCCAACGCGAGCGACAGCGGCCTCGGTCAGCCCGTCGCGTTCGTCGACGGAGGCGCAGCGGGCAACGTCGGAGCCGACGCCTCGGGCGCGACCACGACCGACGCGAGCACCGGCACCAGCGACGCCGGAGCGGGTGGACAGAGCGACGGAGGATCGCCGGGAAGCGTCGTCGTCGATCCCAGCGGCGCCTACAGCATCACGTTCTCGCAGCCGGCGTGGACGTTCGCAGGGAACGTCGGCGCTGCGGCGACGGGCATCACGGGCGCAACCGGAGTCGACGCGGTCGGCGCGTACCACGAGATTACCTTCGCGTTCACGGATACGTCCGCGAAGACGGCGGGAGTTCGCGCGTACGACCAGCTCCCCGTCGCGATCCTCACCGAGACCTACGTGGCCTCGGCGACGAACGACGCTCCCCCCTTCCCGACGTTCACGAGCTACCCGCAGGTGGCGCATCACGTGACCTACAGCGACACGGAGTTCTCCCCTGTGAGCTTCGACACGCTCACGTCCGACAGCCCGTTCGTCTTCTTCGACGACTCCGCCGACACGTTCATCCTCTCGGCGGCGTCCGACTTCATGAACGCAGCGACCGCCGAGTCGACGAGCGGCGCGCTCTCGAGCGGGATCGACCCGGCGGTGCCGACGCTGCCCGCAGGGTTCTCCCATCGGACGGTGCTCGTCGCGCAGCCCGGGATCAACGCGGCGTACGCGACGTGGGGCGGCGTGCTCACGAGTCTCTCCGGCAAGACCCGCGTGGCGAACGACGCGACGCCGTATCTCGAGCGCTTCGGCTACTGGACCGACAACGGCGCCTATTACTATTACAACTACGACACCTCGACCGGGTACCCGGCGACGCTGCTCTCGGTGAGCAACTACTTCACGAGCATCGGCGTTCCGCTCGCGTACATGCAGCTCGACAGCTGGTGGTACCCGAAGGGGGCGCAGCAGCTCTGGAGCGACAAGGCAGACGGGCAGTACACGTACACGGCCGACGCGACGGTGCTCCCCGACGGGATCGCGTCGCTCCAGCAATCGCTGGGGATGCCGCTCATCACGCACGCGCGGTGGATCGACCCGTCGAGCCCGTACCGGTCGCAGTACACGATGTCGAACGACGTCTCGACCGATCCCGCGTACTGGGCGAGCGTCGCCAGCTACATCGCGGGCGCGGGGGTGGCCGTCTACGAGCAGGACTGGCTGAACCAGAACGCGCTCCCCGATACGACGAACCTCACCGACCAGAACGCGTTCATGGACAACATGGCGAGCGCGATGGCCGCCAAAGGGATCGACGTGCAGTACTGCATGCCGTTGCCGCGTCACTACTTGCAGGGATCGAAGTACGCGAACCTCACGACGACGCGCGTGAGCGTCGATCGCTTCAGCAGCCCGCGCTACGTGGACTTTCTCTACGTCTCGCTCCTCACGAGCTCTCTCGGCGCGTGGCCGTGGAGCGATACGTTCAACAGCACCGAGACGGACAACCTGCTCCTGTCGACGCTCTCGGCGGGAATGGTGGGGGTAGGGGACGAGAGCGGCACGGCGAGCGCGGCGAATCTCCTGCAGACGGTTCGCCCGGACGGGGTCATCGTGAAGCCCGACGTTCCGATCGTGCCGATCGATCAGACCTTTCTCAATCAGGCGAACGGAGTGGACGCGCCGCTCGTGGCGGCGACCTACACCGACTTCGGCGGCGGCATGCGCGCGTCGTACGTCTATGCGTTCAACGTGGGGACGAGCGTGTCGGCGTCGTTCACCCCCGCGGCACTCGGGTACTCGGGCCAGGTGATGGTCTACGACTACTTCCAGCAGACGGGCGCGCTCGTCTCGGCGTCGGCCTCGTACACGCAGGACCTCAGCGGCGGGAGCTCGTATTACGTCGTCGCCCCGGTGGGGCCGTCGGGGATCGCGTTCCTGGGCGACCGGGGGAAGTTCGTGTCGCTCGGGAAGAAGCGGATCACGCAGCTCTCCGACGACGGCACGCTGTCGATCTCCGTCGCCTTCGCGAGCGGCGAGACGAGCGTGACGCTCCACGGGTACGCCGCTTCTCAACCCACGGCGACCGCGAGCGTCGGCACCGTGGGCGCGGTCGCGTGGGATGCAGGGACGAACCTGTTCACCGTGTCGGTGGCGCCCGCCAGCGGCGCGGCGGTCGTCACGATGCAGTGACGTCGTCGCCGACGATTTCGGCGAGATCGAGCGGGTGCTAGGTTCGCGGTAGCCATGCGCACGTCCTTGCTCGCTTCTCCGCTGGTCGTCGGCGCTCTCCTCTTCGCCCGTTCGGCGCACGCCACGGTCATCAACGTCTCCCCCGCGGACGGGAGCACGGCGTACACGTTGATCGAAGGGGCCAACCCCGGGGACGAGGTGATCCTCGCGCCAGGCACGTACGCATTCCGCGTCTATCTGCAGCAGCAAGCGACGGCGGCGAGCCCGATTTACATCCACTCGCAGGACCCGGCGAACCCGGCCATCGTCGATACGTCGTCCGCGCCCGGCGGTCTCGTCGACAACGCTCCGGGGGACTACACGGGCGGCGATACGGCGCGCGGCTGCTGGCAGCTGTCCGGGGCCACGAACATCCACATCGACGGCATCGTCTTCCAGAACTGCCACGCCGCGAGCTTCGACTCCGCCGGGATCCGCTACTACAACGGGACGACCGGCTTTCTGATCACGAACTCGGTCTTCCTGAGCAACGACAACGGGCTCACCGGCGGGACGATCGGCTCCGACAACGTCACCCAGAGCGAGGCGACCGTCGAGTGGAGCGAGTTCTCGAAGAACGGGAACCTCTCGGCGTCGTCGTCGTCGCCGACGCACAATATCTACATCTACGGAGGGGACTTCACCCTCCGCTACTCGTACCTCCACGATCCGATCCAGGGGCAGAACCTCCACTGCCGGGCGATCACGTCGACCATCGAATACAACTGGCTCAGTCGCGCGAAGAGCTACGTCGGCGACCTGATGACCGACGACGACTACGCGAACAACCCGGTCGGCTCGCTCGCGCAGGCGATGACCCTCCGCGGCAACGTGATCAACCAGGGGACGACGCAGGCGAACGACAGCCAGATCTTTGCCGTCTACAACGACGAGGCGTCGGGCTCTCCCGTCACTTTCCAGATGACGGCGCTCTACAACACGCTCGTCGGCGCGGGGGGGGACGCGGCATTCGTGCACCTGTCGAACGCCGACGGCACGACGATGAGCGCGGAGCTCGACAACAACCTCGTGTACGGCACGAGCGTCGCGACGCTCATCGAGGACACGAGCAAGGCGACGTTGACCGGCTCGAACAACTGGCTCCAGACCGGGGCCGCGATCAACGGGCTCACGGGCACCGTCTTCGGCACCGATCCCGGCTTCAACGACGCCGCGAGCCTCGACTTCGTCCCGCTCGCGACGAGCTCTTGCGTCGGGGCCGCGAACGCAACGGTCTCGGGGCTGCCGGTCGACGAGTACTACGAGAACGAGGTCGTCACGCGGATGTACCGCGTGCGCGCGACCGCGAACGACATCGGCGCGTTCGAGCACGACACGACGGGCGGCGGCATCGGACCGTACGGCGACGCGGGGGGGATCACGGTAGTCGGCGACGGCGGCAGCACCGGAGGGGGCGACGGCGGGACCATCAACGGCGGCGGCGACAGCGGCGGCGGGCCGATCAGCGCGGGCGACGATGGGGGGATCGGCCTCGGCGAAGACGGGGGGATCGGGAGTGGGAGTGGGAGCGGTGGGGGGAGCGGGTCGTCGTCAGGCGGCAACGGCGCCGACAGTGACGGCGGTGTCGCGGGGACTGGGTCTACTTCGAGTGGGTGCAGTTGCCACGCCGGGGCGACGACGGCGATGGCGGGCGGTGGGGGAGCGTGGCTTCTCGGGCTGATAGGGCTTCTGCACCGGAGGCGGCGCTCCAGGTCGACCTGATCGGCGCGACGTTTGCAGTTGTGCTGGCGAGAAGGGGGACACCGAGAAATGAACTGGAAAACGTTGGGGTGGGCGCTCACCACGATCACGCTCGCTGTCGCAGTAGTGACCGGTTGCAACGCGGGGCCGTGCCCTAGCTCCGTGAACACGCTGACGTTCTCGCTGGCGCTCTCCGACGGCGGCACCGAGAGCGAGGACGGTGGGTGCCTCGAGACGTGCAACGCGAGGATGGAGAACAGCCTCGGGTGGACGTCGTGCGCGTTCACGCAAGGTGACGCGGGGAAAGAGGTCAGCTGCACCGGGCCGATCGAGACGTGTCCTTGACGGGAATGGCGAGAGTGCAGATGCGTATCTTCGCCCGATGGCGGCCCGCGCCGGCAGTGGTATAGGGCCCGCGTGGTCCCTTCCCCTGGCGACACCACCGCTCCGTCGTCGTCGCTCGGCGCCGGCGTCACTGCGCGGATCCTGCAGCTTCACTGGGTCTATTCGCCGAACGACGGCGACCGGATCGCGCGGGTGACGATCGACTCGGATGAGCTTGTCCTCGGGCGGGAGCCGGAGGGGGCAAAGACGCTCGTCGTCGAGGACAAGAAAGTCTCCAGGGTCCACGCCGCGATCGTGCGCGACCGCGCGTCGGGCGAGATACACATCTGCGACCGCGGCAGCCGCCACGGAACGATCGTCGACGGCAAGAGGGTCGATAGAGCACGCCTTCAGCACGGCAGCGTCATCCGGATCGGCGAATCCATTTTCGTCTTCGCCGACACCCTTCTGCGGATGGAGGACGCGAAAGCCTTGGCTCCGGAGACGGCGACGCTTCGCGGCTCGAGCCTCGCCATGCAGCGCGTGCGCGGGGAGATCGCGCTCGTCGCACCGCGCCCCCTCGCGGTCCTCGTCCTCGGCGAAACCGGCGTCGGCAAGGAGCGCGTTGCGCAGGAGATCCACGCGCAGAGCCGCCGCACGGGGCCGCTCGTCGCCGTGAACTGCGCGGCCATCCCGGAGGCGCTCGCGGAGGCGGAGCTCTTCGGGCACACGGCCGGAGCGTTTACCGGGGCGACGCAACGGAGCGACGGAGTGCTCGTCGCGGCAGACAAGGGGACGCTCTTCCTGGACGAGATCGCCGAGCTGCCCCTCCCGCTTCAACCGAAGCTCCTCCGCGCGCTCGCGACGGGCGAAGTGCGCGCTCTGGGCAAGGCCGACGTCCGCACGGTCGACGTGCGCATCGTGGCGGCCACCCACGGCGACGTCGAGGGGGCCGTGGGCCGCGGGGGATTTCGAGGAGACCTCCTCGCGCGCCTCGCCGGCTGGACGCTTCGCGTTCCTCCGCTGCGCGAACGACGCGAGGACATCCTGGGGCTCGCGCGCTTCTTCCTCCAGAAGGGTGGGGCGAGCCTCTCCCTCTCGGCGGGGGGCGCGGAGGCGCTCTTGCTTCACGACTGGCGCTTCAACGTCCGCGAGCTCGAGCAGGTGCTGGCCGCCGCCGTTATCCGGGCGAGCGAGGGGGTCATCCGCGCGGAGCACTTCCCCGAGCCCATCGCGCGTCCGGTTCTTGCGCGCGCGGCGACGGTACCGTCGGACCCACCGGCGATCCCCTTGCAGGCGCTGGTCCCGCACGACGCGATCCCCGACAGAGAAGGGCTCTTGCGCGTCGCCGGGGAGCTTCACGGGAACATCGCGCAGATCGCGGCTTACTTCGGAAAGGATCGGAAGCAGATCTACCGATGGGCCGAGAAGCTCGGCGTCGACCTCGATTCCGCCCGGGCGAACCCGGGCGGCGAACGAGGCGAGCGCGAAAGGAGCTGAACGGGAACCACGCGCCACCCCACCCCCCTGGCCCCCCGCCCCGCAAGCACTGAGCATTCATCGCATCTCACGCGGGCATTCGCGATCGATCGAGCGCGCGAAG
>JBKQKP010000349.1:0-3271 GCA_052147435.1 Polyangiaceae bacterium
GTACTCGCCGCCGTCGCCGTACTCCATTCGAGCGACGATCGTCTTCCCATCCCCCCCAAGGGACACTTCCCACTGCGCGATGCCCGGCTCGTCCTTGCCGGTGGCGAGCGCGTCCTTTTCGAGCGGATCGCCGAGCTTGTGGAAGTAGATGCGCTGGTAGTCGCCGTCTTTCGGCTTGTCCGCCTCGCGCGCCTTGTGCGTGTAGAAGAAACCGCTTCCGTCCCCCTTCCAGGCCAGACAGTTGCCCTCCCCCGCGCCGTCCGCCTGGGGAACGACGTCCTTCGCCTCCTTGCCGGTCGCGACATCGAAGACGTGCACGTCTCCTCGTTCGCTCCCCCCCTTCGAGAGCGACACGGCGACGCGCTTTCCGTCGGGCGTGGGGACGAACCAGCCGATCGCGGTCTTGCCGCTAGGATCGATCGCGTTCGGATCGACGAGCACGCGCTCCGTCTTCAGGTCCGAGAGCGACGTGAAGACCACGAGCGAAGGGTGCTGCTTGGGCGGCTTGCTCTCGAGGGCGAAGAACGCTCCCTTTCTCGGGACGAGCTCGCTCCATGACGCGGACGACTCGCTCATCAGCTGTTCGATTCGCGCGTGGATCGCGTCGCGCTGCGGGATCCCGTCCAGATAGGCCCGCGCGAACTTGTTCTGGGAGTCGGACCAGGCCTGGACGTTCGGGTCGCTCCAATCCTCGAGCCACCGGTAGTCGTCCGAGATGCGCACGTCGCGATAGAGGTCCACGACGGGGCGCTTCGTGGACGGGGGGTAGGCAGGCTTCACGGGGCTGCTCGCGACGGGGGCGGGCGGTGGCGGAGGCGCAGTGCTCGGCGCCGGTTTGGGGGTGGTGTCCGTGGCTGCGGAGGGGGCGCCGCACGCGGGCGCCGTGAGGGCGAGGATCGGGAGAACGAAGGCAAGAGCACGCCGCACGGGATGACCTCCTGAGAGTTCGAATCGACACCCCACGCCCGTTTTGGAGGGGGGGGCCGGGACCAGGCGGGCGGAGCCTAGCCCAGGGGTCCGCTTCGGTCAGTCTCTGCTGCAGGAATCTCGCGCGCGGCCGCGCGGGCCGCCCCATCCGACCGAGGCGGAAAAAGTGAACCCGGGGTGTAACGCGACGCTGTTGTGACGCTCAGGCGCTGGCTAGGCCGAGATCCATCGCGTAGACGTTGTCCACCAAGATGCGAGCTAGCCTGATCCTCCTGAGCCTGATCGGTCTCCTGTCTTCGGCGTGCACCCACGTGGCCCCGTACGAACGCGGCGCCCTGGCGCACCCGACGATGGCTGCCGCGGCTCTCGACGGACCGGCTGCGGGGCACGTGCACGCCGTCCACGAGGGTGCGATCGGCGGCGGCTCGGTCGCCGAGAGCGGCTGCGGCTGCAACTGATTCGGTTCGCGAGGCGTCCAGCGCTCCTCGCCTTCGCGGCCCTCGCCGCCTCGATTGCGTGCGCGCGTAAGGACGACCGCTGCGCGTACTGCGGCATGAAGCTCGATCCGGCGAGCCCGTGGTCCGCCGATCTCGTGCGCGGCGACGGCACGCACGTTCACTTCGACACCCCTCGATGCGCGCTCTTGGCGTGGAGGAGCGGTCGCGTCCCCGCAGCGGGGATCTCGTTGCAGGAGTTTTACGAGCGCGCTTGGCGCAAGGGGGAAGATCTCCGCTTCGCGCTCGGGAGCGACGTGATGGGGCCGATGGGGGCGGACGCCGTTCCGGTCGAACCTGCGCGCGCGCAGAAATTCACGATGGATCACCACGCGACTCGGATCGTGACGCTCGACGAGCTCACCGTCGCCCTGCTCGAGTCGCTCTCCTAGAGAGCGCGAATCGCGTCACTCGTCTTCGTGCGTCGGGTGCCCCTCGGTCTCGAACCGATCGAGGGCGGCGAGCATCTCGGGGGTCGGCTTGAGGACCTGCAGGCGCCCGTCGGGGCCGGACATTTGCCATCCCCAGGATCCATCCTCGAGCGTCACGCGCTCGGCCTCACCGCGCTCTTCGGCGTGCACCATGAAGTGAGCGATCTGCTCGGGGGTGTAGCGCGAGCCATCCCCCCCGATTCGTGAGAGGCGCCGGCTTGCAGCGGCGGCGAGTGCGTTCTTCTTCTTGGCGTGCGGGCGCTTCGGTGCTTTTGCCACGGTGAGTCCTCTTCTCCGACCCGCTCCTAGCGGAGTGGAGGGAGGGAGTCGAGGGGGTCCTAGGGTTCCAGCAACCGCACGACGAGGCGCGTCAGCTCGTCGACCAGTGGCGGACCGTTCAAGGCCGGTCGATCGACGACCGCCGAGTGCACGATGCCGAGCACCGCTCGAACGATGACGAAGGCCGTCGTGTCGGGATCCCGCTCGAACAGGCGCCCTCCAGATGCCCGGATGGCCTCGGCGAGCAGGCGCTCGGCCTTCTCCTCGAAGCCGACGATCTCCGCGCGCGCGCTGGTTCGGAGGACCTGCTCGATGAGGACGCGATGAAGCGCCGGATCGATCCCCTCGGCTCGCAGCACCGCCCCGATGAGGGCGCGGACGACCGACTCCAGGGTCGTCTCCTCGACCCCCTGGAGATGGCGGTGGACGAGCCCGAGCAGGGTCTCTCGATAACGGCGCAGGAGCTCGACAGCGATGGCGTCCTTGCTGGGGAAGTACTGGTAGAGGGAGCCGACGCTAATCCCGGCGGCCTCCGCGATACGGTTCGTCGTCGCTCGGGGGTACCCGCTGCGGACGAAAACGCGAGCAGCCGCTTCGAGGATGGTCTCGACCATTTCGCGCGAACGCGCCTGCTTTGGCGCTTTTCTAGGGCGGGCGCGGGTTCGCGGGGCGGCGGGCATGGGCGGTGAGGCGGCGCGGGCGGGGCGCGTGAACGCGAGTAGCGAGCGCGAGGGATTTTTCGCATTCTATCTCTCATGCCGATTCAACTGAACGCCGAGTGGTCAGACCTGATGATCCGCTACTCGAACGACCACTCCGACCCGCGCAACCAGGCGTGCCACCGGATTGGCATTCCGCTGATTGCCGCGAGCTTCCCGATTGGAGCCACGATCATCGGCCTCCCGCTCGCCGTGACGATGTTCACGGTCGGCTGGGGGTTTCAGTTCACGGGGCACTACTTCGAGGGGAAGAAGCCGTCGTTCGTCGACGACAAACGGAACCTTCTCGTCGGGGTCCTCTGGTGGCTCAAGAAGTCGGGTGCGCCGATCGAGCTCGCGGCATAGGCGGCCTAGGCGACCTTCGGGAGCCTGTACCGGGTGATACACATCACCCGGCCTAGAGCCGATCGAGCAGGCGCTC
>JBKQKP010000350.1:0-20616 GCA_052147435.1 Polyangiaceae bacterium
GATTTCGCCCGATTTGGCGCCACATGGTACGTCTTCTTTCATCAATGATCGGTCGTAGCTCCCGTCCGCTCACCGTTCAGCTCCCCCCCGAGGGCTCCGACCGACCGAGCTGGATCAAGGTCGGAGCGATCGCCCTGATCGGCTTTGCCGTAGGGGTCGTCTGGCCGCGCCTCGCCGGAATCCGCCCCGGGCCGAGCGCGCCGTCGGAGTCGACCGCGTCGGCCTCGATGCGCGCCCCGGAGACGCCGGTGCCGAGCGGGTCGGCAGTGGAGACCGAACCGGCCGCGACCGCCGCGCCGTCCGCTTCGAGCGAGGTGGCCGCCGTGCCGCTGAACAACGCCCCGCCTGCCGTGCTCGTTCCGAAGGGGGTCGTCGTCTCGTGCAAGACGGCCGACGGGGAGGCGCTGAAGGGGCAGGCGTGCGGAGGGGTGCCGGGCTTTGACGGGATCGCGCAGCCTCGCTTCAAGAAGCTCGCGCACTGCCCCGGGGCTCAAGGGTTGTCCGGGAAGCTGAACGTGAGCTTCAGCCTCGATTTCGTCCGGAACAAGATCAACTTCGGGTACGGCAAGTCCACGGTTCCCAACCGGGACACGCTCGATGGCTGCCTGCGGATGTCGTTCGAGAACGTTTCGCTGAACGCGGTTGCGCACGACAACCCGCTCTACGGCGTCTTCTATAGCGTCACATTCACCCCGCGCGACTCGGTCGCGGCGGCGATTCCCGCCCCTTCGGCGACCGAGGCGGACTCGCCGGCGGCGACGGCGCAGGTGGCGTGGGAGGTGGCGATCGTGCGAGATACGCCGCGCACGGGGCAGGTGGTCGCGAGGCTGCAGCGCGGGACGAAGGTGCGCGTCGGAGCGGGGCAGGACGGGTGGTACCGCGTGCAGTTCGGGAACGACTTTACGAGCGACGGGTGGGTGTACCGGGGGGCGATCGGGCGCTGATCGCCGGAGTGGGCTACGTGGTGAATCGCGCTCGGCGACCTAGAACGGGGGTCCTTGATCCTCGTCGTCGGTGGCCTGAGTTTGGAACGCCTCGGTGCGCGCGCGCCCCTGATCGTCGACGCCGAGGAGCTTTTCCACCTTCTTCTGCGCCGCATCGAGCCGCTCCTGCGATACGCGGGAGAGCTTCACCCCCTCCTCGAAGAGGCGCAGCGATTCCTCGAGAGGAAGGTCGCCCCGTTCGAGCGTCTGGACGATATCGCCCAGGCGCTTCACCGCGTCCTCGAAGGTAGCGATCGACTGGGCGGACGGAGGGGCCGGAGGGACGCGCGCGGTCATGGTCGTGCATTTAGCACGACCTCCCCAAGGCGAGGCGCAAGGAGGAGACGCGCGGACCCGGGCGGGACGCCGGGGACCAGGGCGTCGCCGTCGGCGTCGAAGACGATCGGGATCGCGAGGCCGTCGGCGCGGAGGAGGGCGCCGGTTTCTCCCTCGGGGGGAGGGGCTCCGGTCGGCTCGACGAGGTGGATCCAGGCGATGTCGCCGTCGTCGCGTTTGAGCGCGGGGGAGCGGACCGCGGGCAGGTGGGCGGCGGACCAGCGGATCGCGGGGTCCGGGTCGAGGCGCGCGGCGAGAGCGACGGTGTCGGCGACGCTCGGCGCGTCGCGGGGAACTGCGGCGAGGGCGTCGATGATCGCGCTCCTCACGAGCGGGTCCGGCTCGTAGGTGTACGCAGCCGCGAGGCGGCCTCCGCGCGTGGGGTCTTCGCTGCCGGCGAGTCCCGCCGCGGCGTGGGCGCGGATGATCGGGTCGCGGGAAGCGAGGAGGAGGTCTACTTCGTCTGTCTCGGCCGGTGAGGCGCGGCGCGCGAGGGCGAGGGTGCAGAGGGGGGCGTCGGCTCCCCCTCCGTGCGCGCACGAGCGGAGGGCGCCTGTCGTCACGAGCCCCGAGGGGTCGCCGTCGACGAGCCCCGCCCCGAGGACCGTCCGGGTCGGGGGGTCCTTCTCGTTCGTGCGCCGCGTGAGGAGAGTGCGCGCGCCTTCACCGAGCTTGCCCATCCCACGCATCCCCGCCCCCATCGCGGCGGCTCGGCGGACCCGAGGGTCGCGGTCGTCGAGCCAGGCGGACGCCGCTGTCTCGCCGAGCGCGATCTGGGCGAAGACCCCGACCGCGCCGTCCTTCCCGTCGCTCGAGCGCACGAGGTCGGCAAGCGTCCTTTCGAGCGACGCGCTCGACTCGTGGCGGGTGAGCGCACGGACGACGTAGGCGCGCGCGGCGAGCCTCCGCGTCGCGGGGGTGGTCGCCATGTGCTCGATCGCCTTCATCGCCGCGGGGCTCGGCGACCGGGCGATCGCGTCGGCGACGTCGGCGCGCAGGAGCGCGTCGTTCAGGAGCGCGGAGAGAGCCTCTATCCCTTCCGCCGTCGGATCGCGCCCGAGCGCCGCGACTGCCGCGGACCGAACGACGGGGTCCGCCGCGACCGCCGCGCGCGCCGCGAGGGCCTTCACGACCCCCGCCCCGTGCGCTCGCGTCGCCAGCTCGAGCCCATGTCCGGCGGTCGCGTCGTCCGCGAGGAGCGCCTCCACGGCGCGCGGTGCGCTGGGGGCTCCGAGCACGACGAGCGCCGTCGTCGCCGCGATGCGGACGCGCGGGTCGTCGTGATCGAGCAGGCCGGACGCGATCTCGAGCACGCGCGGATCGCCGAGCGCTCCGAGCGCCTCGATCGCCGCGACGCGCGCCGTCGTGTCGGTGCCTTTCGCGGCATCGAGGAGCGCATCGGTCGTGCGCAGGTCTCCCGTCAGGGCGACGAGCCTCGCCATTCCCGCCGACATCGCCTTCGCCCAGGTCGCCGACCCGCCCGGCGGATACGCCTCGAGCGCGGCCATCGCGGCGGCCGCGCCCGGGCTCGGCGACATCGAGGCCCGCCCGTTCGCCGCGATCGCCACGAGCGCCTCCACCGCATGCACCTCGCCCGACTCGGCGAGCGCGAGCGCCGCGATCCGCCGCGCGAGCTCCATGCGCGGCGCATACGACGGCTCGTCCGCCTCGGCCCGCTCCGGGGTCGGTCGCGGCGTCGGGAGCCCCACGAGGAGGAGCAGCGCCGCGCGCGCCGCAGGTTGGTCGACGTGGCCCGCGAGCCCTCGGGCGATCGCGATCTTCGCGCGCGGGTCTGCCTTCGTCGGGGCAGACGAGTCCATCTGTTGGATCAGGAGGGCGACCGTCTCGGGCGTGTCGAGCGACGCGGCCCGTTCCAGCCCCCGGAGGCGCTCGTCGGCGTCGGTGGACCGGAGCAGGTGCGCCGCCTTCTCGGCGCCGAAGCGCGCTCGGAGGTCGCTCGGGTCGTCGGTCGTCACGGCGACGGGGGGGGGCGCGCCCATGCCCATCGATGGGCGAGGAGGAGGGCGGTGCGCGGCGGGCTGCGCGTTCGCGGAGAGAGCGAGCGTCAGAGCGAACGCGAAGGGGGCGACGCCCGCGCGCTTCACGGCTTCGGAACCGGCGGGAGCGGAGGGGGGGCGGCCTCTTTCTTCTCTTCCTTCCCTCGCACGACGACGACGATCTTCACGTCCCCCGTCGTTGCCGGCTCTTTCTTGACCGAGTCCCACGCGGTCGCTTCGGCGACTTCGCGGTGAGCGAGCTTGTCGAGGTCGTCGGCGAGCGCGCCGGCGCGCCCGAGCGAGGCCTCCGGCTTGGCGGCGTTCACGGCGACGAGGAACGTCCAGTCGCGGTGACGGTTCGCCTCGAGGACGATCGCGCGAACCGTCGCGCCGTCGATCGCGAGCTTGTCTCCGGCGTTTCCCAGCTTGAGGCGTGGCGGCGGCCCCTCCACCACGACGACGAGCGCTTTTCCGCCGGTATCAGGGCACCCGTCGTCGTCCTTCACGCCATTGAACGTCTCCGGCTCGTCGGGGCACTTGTCGACGTCGTTGTCGAACGTGTCGCCGTCGCGGTCCGGGTTCGGGCAGCCGTTCGTCTTCGGGTCGCTCGAGGCTTCGCCCGGCACCGTGGGGCAGGCGTCCTGGATGTCGGCGATGCCGTCGCCGTCGTTGTCGGGATCGGGGCAGCCGTCGTCGTCCTCGACGCCGTCCTTGTCCTCGGGCTGATCTGGGCAGCGGTCGGCGCGATCGGGGATGCCGTCCTTGTCGCGGTCGCCGGACTTCGGGCAGCCGTTCGTCTTCGGATCGTCGGTCTCGATCCCCTTCTGATCGGGACAGGCGTCGACGTCGTCGGGGACGCCGTCCTTGTCGCGGTCCGGCTGCGGGCAGCCGTTCTTCTTCGGATCCGTGGAGGGGCTGCCGGGGACGTTCGGGCAGGCGTCGTCCTTGTCGAGGACGCCGTCGTCGTCGTTGTCGATCTCGGGGCAGCCGTCGCTGTCCTCGAAGCCGTCCTTGTCCTCGGGGAGCTCGGGACACTGATCGACGTCGTCGGGGACGCTGTCGTTGTCCATGTCGTGGTTGCGAGGCGACCAGCCGAAGCCGAGGATCCCGCGGAAGACCGGCGTGCCGGTGGCGTTCGGGTTGAGCCCGACCTCGGCGCCTGCGAGGAAGTACGCCTCGCGGTAGTGGCCGATCTCGATCCGATCGGCCAGAGAGAGGAGCGCGGGGGAGAGCTGCGACGCCCCCGCCCCGACGAACGGCGCCACCGGACCGGCGGGCACCCAACCGTGCGCGCCGAGCTCCCACCGCTGCCTGTGATCTTTGTCGAGCTTCAGCACCGCCGGCTTCATCGCGAAGACGACCGACCACGGGATCGAGTCGCCGTAGACGATCCCCCCGACGCTCGGATCCGGCCAGGTGCGCTGATCGGTCCGCAGCGTGTACCCGAGGCTCCCCTGCAGCGTCGCGACGAGGAGCGTGTACTCGGCGATGAGGCGCGCTCCGACGGTGACCGACCCTTCGCCCATGAAGCTCTCGGGATCGCCCGTCGGGATGGTGACGGTGCCGAGCGCCGCGAGGCCGAAGCCCCCCCCCGAGTCGTCGATGAGAGTCGCCTTCCCGTTCAGCGCGAGGTCGCCGATGGCCGTCTGCGGGAGCTCGCCGCTCGAGCTCACTGTGGTGGGGCTCGGGTTCGTCCCGGTCTGGTAGAGAGCCGTCGGGAGGCTCGCGCCGATCGAGACCCGCGAGCCGAGCCCGAGCCCGGCGACGAGGTCGAGGCCGAGGAGCGACTCGACCGGGTGTAGCTGGATGTTCCCGAGCGTCGGATCGTTCAGCGTGAGCGAGACCGGCCGGTACGAGTAGCTGAGGAAGGCGCCGACGTTCCAGTTCCACGCCCCGGCGGTCGTCGTCGGCTCGAGGACGAGCCCCGCCGACGGGTCCGTAGACGGGCGCCACGTGCGGGCGTCGATCGACGGGAGCGTCTGTGCCGAAGCTACCGATTCAGTGGACGCAGCCCAGACGAGCGGAAGACAGAGAACGAACGGAACAGCGCGAGAGCGAGATCGCATGGACGCGCGGCAGGTTAGCACCTCTCAGTTCGTCGCTAGGTCCGGCGTCGTCTCCGGCGGCGGAGGGGGTGGCTCGCGCGATTGCAGCTTCCCCTCCTCGCGGTCGCGCCAACGCTTGATGGCCCCCGAGAGGATCTCGCCGATCAGCGTCCGGTACTCGATCTTCGCCCCGTTCGAGATGAGGCAGAGGTCGCTGTAGTCGGGCGTCAGCCCGGGGAGGGGGTTCACTTCGATGACGTAGATCTTCCCGTCCGCGGTCATCCGGAGATCGATCCGGGCGACGTCGCGGCAGCCGAGCGTCATGAACGTCGTCTTGCACACCTTCTCGATCGCGCGAAGCTCGTCCTTCGTGAGCTTCGCGGGGACCTCGTAGCGGACGTGTTTGTCGCAGTCCTGCTTGCATGTGTAGTCGTAGACGGGGCGCTCCTTCTGCGTGAGAAAGACCACCTCCATCGGCGGCAGCACCCGCGGACGCCGCTCACCGAGCAGCCCCACGGTGAACTCGCGCCCCTCGATGTACTCCTCGACGAGCGCGGGCTGCCCGTACTTCACGATGAGCTCGCGCGCCCGCTCCCGGACCCCCGCTTCGTCGTCGACCACGCTCTTCGACGTGATCCCTTTGCTCGTCCCCTCCTGGTTCGGCTTCACGATGACCGGGAAGCGGAACGCCTTCAGCTTCTCCTTCCCGGTGAGGAGGACCTGCGACTCCGCGGTATCGACCTCCTTCAGGACCCGCTTCGAGAGCCCCTTGTCGAGGCAGATCGACAGCGTCGCCGAGTCGCTCCCCGTGTAGGGGACGCCGAGCAGCTCGCACAGGTTTGGCACCTGCGCCTCGCGGTTCCGCCCGCTGATCCCCTCGGCGATGTTGAAGACGACGTCGACGTTCGACGCGAGGAGGGTCCGCGGAAAATCCGGGGTCGCCTCGAGCGGGATGACCGTGTGGCCGTGGCTCTCGATCGCCTTCGAGATCGCCTCGATCGTGTGCGGCGCGTCGTACTCCGCCTCGCGGTCGTCGCCGTCGTGGGAGTCGATCCGCTTCATGTTGAAGGCGAGCCCCACGCGCAGCGACGTGCGGCGGGCCGACTTCGGGCGCGGCTTGGTCGCGTCGAGGAGCGGGAGGAGCCCGGTGCGCGTGGCGGCGGCGCGGACGATGGCGTGGATGGTGGCGTCGTAATCGAGCCCCGCGGCCTGCATCGCGACGAAGACCGCGGTCCCGGGCTCGAGGCTCGGCAGCGGCGCCGCGGAGAGGAAGTAGACCTCGCCGTCGACCCCGACGCGGAAATCGAGCGCGGCGACGTCGCGCATCCCGAGCGCGTCGAACCCGCGCGTCGCCAGCTCGTCGAGCCGCTCGAGCGTCTTCTTCGACACGTTCGGCGGCGTCCTCCGGGTGACGAAGCGCCAGTCCTGGTGCTTGAGGGCGTAGTCGAGGATCTCGAACCGGCGCGGGTAGCTCGGGTCGACCGCCATCTCCACCGGCGTGAGCTTGGCGACGCCGTCCACGCGGACGACGCGGACGTCCGCCCCCGGAATGAAGCGCTCGACGAGGATCCCTTCGGGGTACGTCGCCAGGAGCTCGTCGAGCATCTTCCCGAGCTCCACGGAGTCGTCCACGACGCTCCGCTGCGTGATCCCCTTCGACGACCCCTCGAAGTTCGGCTTCGCGATGACCGGAAACGCGAAGTCGTCGAGCCCCCCGCCGCGGAGCGACTCGCGCGTGACGAGCCGCCCGCGCGGGCTCGGTATGCCGAAGCCGGCCAAGATGCGCTTCTTCACCGACTTGTCGAGCGTCACGCAGAGCGTGTACGAGTCGCTCCCCGTGTACGGGATCCCGAGCTCCTCGAAGAGCGCGGGGTAGAACGCGCGTCGCATCTTGCCGTGGCGCCCTTCGGCGGCGTTGAAGATGAGGTCCGGCGCGAACGCCTCGAGGTGCGCCACGAGCCGCGACGCGGGTCCCGTCACCTCGACCCGCTCGACCTGGTGGCCTGCCTTCTCGAGCGTGCGAGCGATCGTGTCGATCGTCTCGGGGGTGTCGAACTCCGCGTCTTCTTCGGAGTCGGTGAGGCGGACGTTGTACGTGAGGGCGATGCGCATCGGCTTCTGCGCTCTCTACTTGGCCTTCGTCGCGTTCGCCGCGTTGGCGCGCTCGAAGACGTACTTGATCTGATCGTCATTGAGAGTCAGCGTCGGGTGCGCGTCGTCTCCGCCGACGACGAACTCGAACCCGGCGAACGGCGGGTCTACGAGGACGACCTTCATCGTGCCGTCGTCCTCCTTCTTCTGGCCGACCGCGCTCTTCCATTCGCCGGCGTCGAGGGTTCCGCCCTTCGGGGTAGCGGCGACGATGATCTTCCCCAGGTCGGCGTTCGAGTACGTCCCCGCCAGCCCCTTCACCCACTTCGCGTCGGGCTCGCGGCTCACCTTCTCGAGCTCCTTGGCGACGTTGATCTGCTTTTCTTTCGCGAAGAACTCGACGCGCGGCCCGGCGAGGTCCTTCGCCCCCTCGAAGATCTCCTCCACGACCTTGCGCTCGACTGCCTGGTTGAAGCCACCGCCCCCCGCGGTGTTCGTGAGAGAGATGATCGCGATCTTCTGCTCCGGGAGCATGAACATCTCGGTCCCGAAGCCGAACGTCCCGCCGTCGTGCCCGAGAGTCGGAAGATCGCGGAAAGTGCCGACCCCGAGCCCCAGCCCATAGCCGCCGGTGTCGCTGGACCGCACCCGCTGCTTCCGCCGCTCGTGGAGGTTGGCCTCGGACACGACCCGTTTGCCGTCCGGGGACACTCCGTCAGCCATCTCCGTCATCACGTAGCGCTCCATGTCGTGGACGCTCGACCAGACACCTCCTGCAGGGCGGAGCGCGGTGACGAAGTGCTCCTCGGTGATCGGGATCGGGTGCGGCGTGCCGTCGATCGCGTCGGAGTGGGGCATCGCGTGATTGGCGCGCAGGGCCGTGCCGAAGTCGAGCGTCGTCTCTTTCATTCCGATCGGTTCGAAGATGTTCTTCTTCATCGCCGCGTCGTAGGCGTCACCGATTGAGCGCTTCGGGTCGAAGACGTGCGCGGCGGCGTAGCCCCCCGCGGCGACCATCAGGTTCGAGTACTGAAACGTCTCGCCGAAGCCCGTCGTCGGCTTCATCGTCTTCATCGCGGCGAGCCGCTGCTCGGGGGTCACTTTCTCGAACTCGAAGACGAACTCCATGTCGCGGCGAGGCATGCCGGTGCAGGCGCACGCCGTGTGCCAGAGCGCGAGCTTCCCGGTGAGATCCGGATCTCCGAGCGCGAACGTCGGCAGCGCCTGCGTGACCGGCGTGTCCCAGGCGATCTTCCCCGCGTCGACGAGCGTGGCCTCCATCATCGTCGTCATCGATTTGGTGATCGATCCGATCATGAAGAGGGTGTCGGGGGTGACGGGCTCCTTCTTCCCGAGCGTCTTCACGCCGAAGCCCTTCTCGTAGACGACCTTCCCCCCCTCGATGACCGCGACCGCCGCACCGGGGACGTCGAGCTTGGTCCTGGCTTGCTCGATGAACGCGTCGAGCTCCTTCGCGCGGGCGTCGTCGATCGCGCGCGGGGTCTTCCCCTTGAAGGACTCCTCGTGCATCCCCGCCGGCTTGAACGTCCACATCGCCGTGTCGAGCTGCGCTCCGCGCCGCCCCATCGCGGAGCGCGCCCCGTCGCCAAGGGCGACGTACGTGGTCGCGCCATAGCGGCGGGCCATCGCAAAGACAACGCGCTGATCGGCGGTCTTCGTCTCGTAGCCCACGCTCGTGATCGAGTCCCACCCGCGGATCGGGGGGGAGCTCTCCGGGTCGTGCTCCTTCTTGAGCGCGAAGCCGGGCTGCACGCGCTGCCACGCGGCGTCGATCGCCTTGACCGCATCGGGCTCCGAGGTCTCGACGAGCGTCGCCTTGTAAGCGCGGTCGGGGTCCTCGAGGACGACCGCGTCAGGACCGTTGGTGACCCACCACCCTTTCGGCGCGGTGAACGTAGCGCCCGACGCCGTCGTGATCGACGTGTCGTCGGTGAGCTGCCGCGCGACCGGCGCCGGAGGGATAGTCGGCGGAGCCGACGCCGTGGGCGCAGGGGGGGCGGAGTCGACCGGCGGCGGGGGAGGGGGTTGGGCCGGGGGGGGCACGTCGCCGCCACAGGCGACCAACGTGGCAGAGGCGACGAGCAGCGCGACGATCGGCGAGGCAGAGGGCTTTCGCATGCGCGGAAGCATCACTCCATCGGGACGGGCCGCGCCAGAGCTACTCTGCGTCCCCGTTCGCGGCGCGCCCGAGCGGCTGTCCGTTCGTCGCCACGTGCGGCAACTCGTGCGCCATCCGCAGCCGTTTCGCCTCGAGATACCCGGCCGAGAAAGGGTTCGGCGGCACGACGACCGGGACGCGCGAGACGACGTTCACCCCCAGCGCGCGCAGCCCCTGAACCTTCTCCGGGTTGTTCGTCATCAGGCGGATGCTCTTCACGCCGAGCCACTCGAGCATGTCGCGGGCGACGTCGTAGCGGCGCGCGTCGTCGGGGAGGCCGAGGAGGCGGTTCGCGTCGACCGTGTCGTGCCCGCGCGACTGGAGATCGTACGCGCGGATCTTGTTGCCGAGGCCGATCCCGCGCCCTTCCTGGCGCAAGTAGAGGATGACCCCCGCGCCGCGCCGTGCCGCCTCGCCCATCGCGGCGTCGAGCTGCTCTTTGCAGTCGCACTTGAGCGAGCCGAAGACTTCGCTCGTGATGCACTCGGAGTGGACCCGCGCGAGGATCCCCATCTTCCCCTTCACCTCGCCGAAGACGAGCGCGACGTGCTCCTTCTCGGGGGCCGTACCGTCCGGGTTCGGCGCGTGGGCCGCGCTCGCGAACACGTGGGTGGTGAAGAGACCGTGGCGCGTGGGGAGCGGCGCCGTTGCGATGTGGGTCGAAACCGAGCTGTTCGTTTGGGGGGCGTGAGGCCGGATCCCATGGGGGACGTGCATCTCATCTTCTCCGTAGGGGACGTTCGCGTGGAACTTAGGGCTGGAAACTCATTGCGTCAAAGTGGCCGAGGCCGGCGTTCTTGGCACGGGCCGGCGCCGCGGTCCAGCCCGGTTAGATGCACCCTGGAATCGCGGCGTTTCGGCTAGGCGGAAGCTCGCTTCGCCGCCGTGCCGCACATGCGGGTGAGCATGTCCTCGAGGATGGCGTCGGCCGGGCGGCGGGAGCTCTTGAGGGCGACGTCGGTCTCGGCCAGGACGAGGAGCCAGCGCTCGACTTCCTTCGCACGGAAGCCGCGCGCCTTCGACGCGAGCTCTCTCGCACGCATCGGCTGAAAGACTCCGGCCTTACGCGCCGCCTCGTCCTGCGACGCCCCCTCGGCCCCAGCCGCCTGGAAGCGCGCGAGCTGGCGGATCGACCACGCGAGCGCCCCGAGGAGCGGCAGGCCGCGGTCGCGCGGATCGTACACGTCGGCGAGGATACGCATCCCCTCGCCGAGATCGCGCTTCCCCACGGCATCGACGAGCGCCCACGTGTCCGCCGTCCGCACGCGCGCCACGCAATCGGCGACGGCGTCCTCGTCGATCGGCTTCCCCGCGCCGGCGTAGAGCGACAGGCGCTCGAGCGCGTCGTTCACGTACGCGAGCTCCGGCCCCGCGACCGCCGCGAGGAGCTCGGCGACGTCGTGCTCCATCGGGTGCCCCTTCGCGCGCGCGCGGTCCAAGATCCACGGAGGGAGCGCGCGCGCGTCGAGGGGCTCGCACGTCACCAGGAACCCCTGCTTCTTCGCGACCGCCGCGAGCTTCCGTCGCCCGTCGAGCTTCTCGGCGACGAGCACCATGCATGTCGAGTCGATCGGCGCGGCGGCGTACGTCGCGAGCTTGTCGATCGGCGAGACCGAGGAGCTCCTCTCTTCAGGTTCGTCCTCCCCTGAATCGGCATCTCGCGACGAGTCCCACCGCTCGATCCCCCGGACGAGCACGAACCGCTTCGGCGCCATCATCGGCACCGTGCGCGCGGCCGCGATCACCTTGTCGATGTCGACCTCGCCCGCCTGGAACTTGTCCTCGTTGAACGCGGCGATTCCGCTTCCGAGCGCCGCCGCGCGGATCTCCGCCACGACTTGATCGCGCAGGAAGCGCTCTTCTCCGGCGAGCACGTAGACGGGGAGGAGGATGCCTCGCTTCGCCTGCGCGATCGTCTCGGACGGAGTCATGTCCTCCGGCGGCTGCCGCGGCGCCTTCCGACTCCAAGGAGCGCGAGCCCGAGCGCCAACCCGCCGAGCGCGGTCCCCGTCTCGCTCTTGGCCCCCGCGACGACGCACCCGCACCCGGACGGGCGGGTCTTCACTTCTTCCTCCGGCGTCTTCTGGTAGGCGTCCGGCGGGATGAACGGCGCCGCCGATCCGCTCGCCGCCACCTCCGACGACGAGGTCGAGGTCTCTTCCTGGGGCGCCCCGTTCGTCCCCGCGTCGTTCTGGTACCCCGCGACCTTCTTCACCTTGGGGTCCTTCGCGTTGAACACGATCGCGCGGCGGTCCACAACGGGGTTGTCGCCGTTCAGCGTGAGGCGCTGCGACATCCCGATGTTGATCCCGTCGGCCGTGCGGACCTCGACCTTGTAGATGCCCGCCTCGTATCCGCGATCGCGCGACAGACTGAAGTCGAAGTTCGTCCCCTTGAAGATCTTCCCGCTGCCGTCGGCGAAGTCGACGTCGAGCCCTTCGACGCTCGGCGTCTGGTTCGTGAGGACCATCTGGTTCGTGACCGGCGTGTCGCCGTGGCCGTCGACGAGATCGCGCTCGAAGACCGCCTCCTTGGTGAAAAGAAACTTCATCGACACGTGCGCGATCGGCGGGGGGCGGGGGAGCTCGAGCTTCACGAAGAGGTGCCAGGCACCGCTGACCTCGCTCACCGTGGCCGTCTTGAGCTTGAAGCTCCCCGCGGCGTGCGCCTCCGTGGCGAACACGACGAGCGCCAGAAGCGCGCCGATCGCGGCGATTTTCTGCATAAAACCGACGCCCGCTGCCTGATGTGGATCGCGCCGCGGCGGGGGGGCTGCGGACGTGCCGTCGAACTTGGCTCCCATGGTGGCTCGAACGGTACAATACCGGTCGCGATATGCGCCATTGGTTCCGTTACGGCGCCATGTCGCACATCATCGCAACTTGTGAAGCCTTTCAATTTCGCTAGCCTGGATCACGCTCGTGAAAGATCTTTCCCGTACGCCGGCCGTTTCACAGTGGTCCCTGCACTGGCCACTCGGAGCGCGCACAACTCCCGATCGAGGGGGCGCGAACGCGAATGCCTCGAGCGACGTTCGACTACACCAGTTCCCATATCCTCGAAATCGCGCCTCTTTGGCCTGTCTTGCGGCGGGCCTCTTCGTTGACACGAGCAAAGCACCCGGGCACACTTTCAAAGAGGGGAACTCGCTCCTCGAGCGCCTCTCACGAAACGGGACCGATGCGGGAGCATCTCTCTAATGGCTGATCGAGCCCAGCCGGCAATGTCGAAGTCGACGGGAGCACCCGATCCGCTGATCGGGCGCCTGATCAACGACCGTTTCAAGATCACGGCGCTCATCGCGCGCGGCGGGATGGGGAAGGTCTATCGCGCGGAGCAGGCCCCCCTCGGCCGCGTCTGCGCCATCAAGGTCCTGAACCCGAACTACGCGGGCGAGCACGACCCCGAGTTCCACAAGCGTTTCTTCCTCGAGGCGTCGATCGCGTCGAAGCTGACCCACCCGAACACGGTCACGATCTTCGACTACGGGCGGACCGACGACGACATCTATTACATGGCGATGGAGTACCTGGAGGGGCACACGCTCCACCGGGCCATCCGAGAGGCAGGGAGCTTCCCCGAGGAGCGCGGCGCGCACATCGCGCGTCAGATCTGCCGCGCCCTGCGCGAAGCCCACTCGCTCGGCGTCATCCACCGCGACCTCAAGCCGGCGAACATCTTCCTCGTCGAGCACGGCGACGAGACCGACTTCGTGAAGGTCCTCGACTTCGGCCTCGTGAAGGACGTCTCCGAGGGGAAGCCGGCCGAGGAGCTCACGCAGACGGGGCTCTTCATGGGCTCACCCAAGTACATGGCCCCCGAGCAGATCCGCGGCGACAAGGTCGACGCGCGGACGGACATCTATTCGCTCGGCATCATCATGTACGAAATGTGCACCGGGAAGGTGCCGTTCGACCGGCCGAACAGCGTCAACATCCTCATGGCGCACGTGAACGAGGAGGCCCCTCCGCTTCGCGTCATGAACCCGAACATCAACCCTTCGCCTGCGTTCGAGGAGACGATCCTCCGCTGCATGGCGAAGGATCCCGACACGCGCTTCCGCTCGATGGACGAGGTCCTCGCGGCGCTGAAGCGCGTCGGCGGAGCGGCGATGACGGCGACCGTGAGCGGCGTCGGGGCCACGGGCGAGTACCGCTCGATGGGGATCTCCGGCGGCTACGGCGACACCGGCTCGGGGGGCTCGGGCAAGACGTCGAGCGGCCCCCACTCGGCCATCTCCGGCTCGGGGGCGATCCCTGCGCCGCTGGTCGATCCGTCGGGGTCCGGCGACCTGCAGAAGAAGGGCTCCAAGGGGGTCCTCATCGGCGCCGTCCTCGGCGTCGTCGTGCTCGCGGGAATCTTCATGGTCGCGAGGGGCGGGAAGCCTGCGGCTGCACCGGCTGCCCCGATCGCCCAGGTCGTCGCGCCTACGTCGAAGCCCCCCGTCGCCGTGCCCACGCCCGCTCCCGCGGCCGTGGCGACCATCGACAAGGCGAACATGTTCGTCAAGATGCGCATCAACACGGATCCGGACGGCGCCAGCGTGAAGGAAGACGGCTACGAGGTCTGCAACTCGACCCCGTGCGAGATCACGTACAAGGGGCCGGTCGACTGCGACCCGGCCAAGGACCACAAGCTTCTCATCTCGAAGACCGGCTACAAGGTCGAGAACAAGACCGTGAAGATCGGCGATAGCCCCGTGAGCGTGAAGCTGACGCGCGCGCCCGTCTACTACGCGCCGCAGCCCGCGCCGCAGCCGAAGCCGGCCGAGAAGAAAGACAACGACGACAGCGTCAAGGGCTTCAAAGAGCTCCCGTACTGACGCCCCTCCGGAGACGCATCCGAGGCGCTCCGATCAATCGCTGGTCAAAAAGAAGACGTCACGTAGAAGCGTGATCTATTCTCGCCAGCTGTGACGGAGTGATCCGCGAGCACTCGACGCGAATTCGCTACCTGATCGTGATCGTGATGTCTCCACAGTCGTGAGTCGTGCGCGCAGTTGGTGCGCTACTCGGGACGAAAGCGACGGAGCCAAAACAACGTGCGCAGGCAAAACCTCGTGGTCCACCTCAGGCACCTCACGGCGGGCTTGGCGCTCGGGGCCATCCTGCTCTCCGCCGGCAGCGCCTTCGCCGACGCCCGAACCGAGGCCAAGTCCCACTTCAAGAAGGGCATGACGGCCATCTCGGAGGGGAAATACGAGGAAGGTATTTCGGAGCTCCAGAGAGCCTACGAAATCCTCCCGCACGAAGCGGTGCTCTACAACATCGCGCGCGCCTACGCCGAGTCGGGCGACCTCGAGAGCGCCGTGGCGACGTACAAGAAGTACCTCGAAGGGAACCCCGCCGATAAGGACGAGGTGAACCAGATCGTCAACGCGCTCGAAGCGCGCCTCGAGCGGCAGAAGGCGATCGCCGCCGCCGCGCAGCAAGCCGCGCCGCTTCCGGGGACCACGACCCCGGGCACGACCACCCCTGGGACGACCCCCACGGGCCCCACGCCCGGGAAGGAAGGGGTCCCCACGACCCCGACGACGCCCACCGGCCCCGTCACCGGGCCGACGGCGGTCGCGGGCCTCAACCTCGGCGCGGCGAAGAACACCGAGAACGAGTACGCGGAGAGCGTCGTCACCGCATCGAAGGGGGCCCAGAGCCCGCTCGACGCGCCGAACTCGACGTCGATCATCACGGAGCAGGACATTCGCCTCTCCGGTCTCGTTCAGATCCCCGATCTTCTCCGCCGCCTCGCCGGCGTCGACGTCATGGAGACGACGAACTCCCAGAGCGAGGTTTCGCTCCGCGGGTTCAACCAGGCCCTGTCGAACAAGATCATCGTCCTCATCAACGGACGAAGCACGTTCGTGGATCTCATCGGGTCCACCTTCTGGGCGACCCTCCCCATCGGCGTCGAGGACATCGACCGGATCGAGGTAGTGCGAGGCCCGGGCTCCGCGCTCTACGGCGCAGACGCGTTCAACGGCGTCATCAACATCATCACGAAGGCCCCGGGCGCCGACAACAAGACGGGCTTCAACATCGTCTACGGGGATCACAACCTCGCGCACGGGAGCATGTACACGTCGGGCCGCGAGAAAGAGATCGCGTACCGGCTCAGCGCGGGCTTCGACTACTACCCGCGCTGGGAGGCTACGGTCGGCGCGAACCGCGTGGACGTCCAGACCGCGCCGCCGAACTTCGGCAACCAGCAGGCCTCGCAGAACTCGATCCGCATGAACGCCGACGTCACGCGCGACATGGGGAGCGGGGTGAAGGTGGGGATAGGCGGCGGCTACACGCACTCCGTCTTCGAGATGGGGCCGTACCCGCCGCTCACCAACATCGTCATCGCCCCCGACGACGTGGACGCCACGGCGTTCATCACGTCGAAGCACCTCGAGCTCCACGGCTACTACAACACGATCCGCGGGCAGAACTCGCTCGACTCGAACTACACCGGGCAGTCGCTCCTCCCCTCCGAGTTCAACCTCAACGTGGTGGACGTCGAGGCCCAGTACGTCGACGACGAGCATACGGGGGCGATCGACAACAGCATCCACATCGGGCTCGGGTACCGGTACAAGGCGGCTGTCTGGGGGTTCATCCCGGACGGGCAGACCGTCGAGAACTGGGAGTCCGCGTACATCCACGACGAGTTCGGCATCGGCAAGCAAATGGGACAGCGCCGGCAGTTCGCCCTCGTCGGCGATATTCGCGGCGACTACGTCCCGTACTTGAACAAGATCGTCCCGTCGCCGAAGGGGTCGATCCTCATCCACCCGAGCGACCAATCGACGATCCGCGGGATCGTGGCGACGGCCTTCCGGATCCCGACGTTCCTCGAAGGGTACCTCGACGTCCCGATCCAGCTCCCGGTCAACGGGGGGGCGCTCCAGTCGATCAGCTCGAACCCCGCGACGGGGAGCGTTCGCCTGAACCCGGAGCAGGTCATCACAGAAGAGCTCGGGTACCTGAACCAGGAGAGCGACTACTTCACGTTCGACTCGGCGTTCTTCCACAACGCCGTCAACAACCTGATCGAGCTCGCGCCGAACCGCGCCATCACCGTGGGCGATCTCTCGAGCGGGAACACGGCGACGAACTACAGCTCCACGACCGGCACGTATCCGCTCTTCTACGGCGGCTACCAGAACCAGTGTCAGACGTACAACGTGTACGGCGCGGAGCTCGGCGTGCGCGCGTACCCGGCCGACGGGCTCGACCTCTACGCGAACTACACGCTGATGGACGTCGTGACCGACACGAGCGGGTGCAGCAACGTACAACTCGCGAACTACGTGAACGACCAGCGCACGAGCATGCACAAGGTCAACGCAGGCATCCAGTACCGCTCCAAGTTCGGCATCGATGCCTCGGTCGACTTCAACTACCTGTCGTCGCAGAACTGGGCGCTCCAGGTCACGAACGTGCAGGCGCAGAAGATCGAGTACCAGCAGTTCTACCTCCCCGCGTACGCGCTCGTGAACGCGCGAATCGGTTACCGATTCTTCAAGAACAAGGCGGATCTCGGCCTCATCGTGAACAACTTGTTCGACAACCAGCACCGCGAGTATCCGTTCGCGGAGCCGGTCGGGCAGCGCGTCATGGGCACGTTTGCGTATCGATTCTGAGAGGACCTCGCATGCAAGCGACCACGAAACTCTTTCCGCTTCTCCTCGCTCTCGGGGCGCTCGCCCTGCAGGGGTGTGAGAACGTCTCGGTAGACACGAGCGGAGGGGGCGATCCTCCTGCCGGCGTCATCCAGGGGACGGTGAGCTACTACGGTCCCCCCCCGTGCTCGCAGAACGGGCACATCGTCGGGAACGCCGTCATCCTCGTGTTCGACGCGAGGAACCCGCCGCCCCCCAACGGGCTCGGCGTCACCGCGGCGAACTTCGGCGTCGTCTCCGGAGACACGCTCTTTCAGAACTGGCCGGTCACGACGGGCACCGCGAAGGTCTGCCCGGACGCGAACGCCCCCCCCTACTACGCGACGGCCGGCTACGCGATCTCGCCGATGAGCGCGGGGCAGTACGTGATGCAGGGGTTCTTCGATTACACGGGGGACTTCTTCGCGACGTTCAAGTTCCGGCAGCTGCCGGAGGCCACGGACGTCGGCGGCGGGTACATCGACGTGCTCGCGGCGCAGCAGCTATTTACGAACGGCGTTCAGGTGGTTCCCGCGGACGGTGGCCTCCCGTACTACCCGGTGCAAGAGCAGCAGACCGATCCCAATTACCTGCCGAGCTTCCTGCCGGTGAACATCGGTACGCAGGGGCCCACGCCGTCGACGTCGATCCGGAGCATCCCTTCGTTCACGATGCCGGACAACGGCTACCTCGCGGCCGACGTCCCGGTGACTCTCGCGGCGACGCTGCCTCTCTCGCGCCCGTACTTCTACCCCACTGGGGTGGCCCCCTCGAGCATCACGACGACGATCCCGACGCCGCTCACGCCGATCGTCTCCAATGGCTCCAGCTCGGATCGCCCCGCAGCCGCGCCCGCCGTGAAGACTCCGGCGAACCCGACCGGCGATGTCGACTTCGTCCCGGTGTTGTCCTTCCCGCAGGACATCGCGATCTACGCCGCTCCCAATGAGTCCGCGCTGACGAACATAAAAGAGCTCGGCAACGCGGTGCAGGTTCTTGAACAGTATCAGTCTGCCTTTCCCGAGCTGAAGCTCAACGCGGGGGTCCCCCTCGTGGAGCAGACCGTCGCTGCAGACACGTCGAACGTCGCCAACCCATTCCACATGCAGTTGGGCCTCTCGAACCCGGCTCCCGGGGCGGCGCCGGGGGGAAATGGCGGGATCTATACCTGGTGGAACGCCTGCGACGGCCTCCCGGGATGCAATTCCGGTCTCGACGACTGGATCCCGGAAGCACCGAGCCTCGTCTATCGCATGTGGCCCCTCATCGTTCTCGCCAAGCTGGTTGACCTCCCGGGCGGCCCGAACCCGAGCCAGCCGAATCCGAACGATCCCGAAGCGATCACCGCGCAAGGGTCGGATCTCACCCAGCCGATCGTGATCATCCAGGGGATCACGCTCAACGGGGACTCGTTCCTCGGCACCACGGTCGAAGGGCCGGTGCTCGCGAACCCGGCCGTCCCGACGCCGCTCTCGTATCCCGACTACGCAAGCAAGACGAACCTGCAGGACCACGTGACCGTCCTCGTCCGCCCCTCGACGCTCTGCATGGATCCGAGAGCGCCCGACCACGGTGGCGTGCTCGTAACTCCGGGGAATATCGTCGGCGGCAGCGTCAACGGGCCGTACGCTCCTCTGGACACACAGGAGGGGGCGACGTCGGGGGCGGTCATCTCTTCCGCGAACCTCTCGAACCCGCAGCTCGCGACGCTGGTGAATCACAACGCGGCGGGCTCGACGAACGGGCTCGTGACCGGGTGCCTCCCGACGGGGCGCTACCAGATCAACATCGTCTATCCGACCGGCCAGGCCTGGACGACGCCGAACGAGACCGGGAGCTGCGCGGCGGCTGAAGGGAACACGCTGTTCACCGGCTCTGGCGCAAGTGGGAGCTTCACCGATCCTCTCGTCAACGGTTGCTCGCTGGTGAACGGGCCGCGTCCCGTTCTCTACTCGCAGGGGACCCGCGCCGTGGTCGAGATCACCCCCGCCACGAACCCCGCCAACTGCACGACGTACGCGGGCGGAGTCGTCCCGAAGGACACGAACGGGAATCCGACCCCGAACGGCATCCCCTTCGCCTGCTACGGGCTATGCTCCGATCCGAGCCTCGACCCCACCGCTATCAACGCGAAGGGCATCCCTTGCTCCGCGTGCCTCGATCCACGGTACAGCCCGACCGGCAGCCCGCCGTGCACGCAGCTCATCGCCGGCGGCGTCACCCCGCCGGCGACCAGCGACGCCGGCCCCTGAGACCGCTCACGGGGTGCTAGAACCGAGTCCCCGTGGCGGTGGAAGTACCCCTCTGGCTCCCTGACGAAGACGCGCGCGCTGCAGAGCTCGCGCGTCCGTCGGTCGTCGCCATCGGCAATTTCGACGGCGTGCACCGGGGGCACCAGGCGGTCCTGGCTCGCGCGGCCGACGAGGCGCGCGGTCGGGGTCTGTCGGTCTGCGCGCTCACGTTCGATCCGCACCCCGCCGACGTGCTCGGCCGCGGCGCCCCCCCCAAGCTGACGACGACGCTCCGGCGGGTGGAGCTCCTCGGGCGCGCCGGGGCGGATCTCGTCGTGGTCCGGAGGTTCGACCTGGAGTTCTCGGCGTGGACCCCCGAGAAGTTCGCGCGCGATCTCCTCGCGCGGCAGCTGCACGCGAAGCTGGTCCTCGTGGGGGAGGACTTCCGCTTCGGCGCGCACCGCGCCGGGGACCGCCCGTTGCTCGAGGAGCTGGGCAGAGAGCTCGGGTTCGAGGTGCAGGTGTGCGGGGTCGCGGCGGACGCCGGCGGGGCCTTCTCGAGCACGCGGGCGCGGGGGGCGATCCTCGCGGGGGATCTGGCGGAGGCCCAGCGGGTGCTCGGGCGGTGGCACGCGATCTCCGGCGTGGTGGCGCACGGCGCGAAGCTCGGGCGGACGCTCGGCTTTCCGACCGCGAACCTCGCCGACGTTCCGGAGATGCTCCCGCCCGACGGGATCTACGCGGTGCTCGTCGACGAGGTGCTCCGCTCGAAGGAGACAGGCGGGGCAGTGGCGCTCGCGCCGGGGGCGCTCAGTATCGGGATGAGGCCGACGATCGACGGCGCCGAAGGGAGGACCGTCGAGGTGTTCCTCCTCGATTTCGATCGCGATCTTTATGGCGCGACGCTCCGGCTTCATCTGGTGGAGCGGCTGAGGGAGGAGCGGAAGTACGCGTCGCTCGAGGAGCTGAAGGGGCAGATCGCGCGCGACGTGGAGGAGGCGCGGCGGGTGACGGCGGATGTGGCGAACGTGAAGAAAGGATCGGGCGCGTACGGGTAGCGTCACGCGATCACTCCACCCCCCCGGCCCCCCGCCCCGCAGGCAGGGCGG
>JBKQKP010000351.1:0-13506 GCA_052147435.1 Polyangiaceae bacterium
AGGCAGGGCGGAGGGAACGTGAACCGCTGCGCGCGCGAGGGATGCACTCGCTCTCCTCACGCTCCCCCCGCCCTGCCTGCGGGGCGGGGGGCCGGGGGGGTGGGGTTCTTCACGATCCCCTCTTCCACCTGCCACGCCAGCGCCGTCTCGAGCATCGTCCGCAGCGGCACTTTCTCGTAGCCGAGCTCCTTCACCGCTTTCTCGCAGCTCACGATCTCGTGATGCCTCAGCCCCTCGACCATCTCGGGCGTCACGGCGGGCTGCTTGCCGGTGAAGAGTGAGGCGAAGCCCGTGAGACCGCTCACGAGCCCGATGGTCCATAGCGGGACGGCGCTCTTGCCGACCTTCTTTCCCAGCAGCTCTCCGATGATCGTCACCAGCTCCAGGTACGTCGCGTCGGCGCCGCCGAGGATGTAGTTCTCGCCGGTCCTCCCTCGATCGACCGCCGCCACGTGCGCGCGCGCGACGGCGGCGGCGTCGCAGAAGGAGCCTTTGCCCGGAGGGATGCCAGGGAGCTTCCCCTCGGCGACGAGACGGATCGTCTTGGACCAGCCGTCGACGTCGTAGCGGCCGACGATGTGGGACGGGTTCGTGATCACGGCGTCGAGGCCCCGCTCGATCGCCTTGCGCACCTCGAGCTCGCCGAGGTGCTTCGAGCGCTGGTAGTTGATGGTCGAGTCCACGCCGCGCTGCGGGCAGGTCTCGTCGTACGGGAGCTTCTCCTGCGCCCCCCAGACGGCGACCGACGAGGTATGGACGAAGCGCTTCGCCTTGCGCGCGAGCGCGGCGTTGGCGACGTTGCGCGTGCCGTCCACGTTGTCCTTGGTCTGCTGCGCGTCGTTCTTCGACCAGAGGCTGATGTTGCCGGCGACGTGGAAGACGGCGTCGCAGTGCTCCGGGATCGCGGCCTCGAGGGACGCGCGGTCGTCGAGGGTTCCTTCGGCGAGGTCGACGCCGCGGGCCTTGAGGCGCGAGACGTTGGACGTCTTGCGGTGGAGGGCGACGACGGCCCAGTCCGCGTCGAGGAGGGCATCGACGATGTTCAGGCCGAGGAAGCCGGTGGCCCCTGTGATGAACGCGATGCGGGAAGGCACGGAGGGAGGAGATAAGAGGGAGGGGAGGGCGTCAACCCGTCTTCGCTTTCGGCGCCACGGCCGTGACCGCGCCGGCCACGTCCTCGAGCGTCGCGCCGAGCGCGCCGCACGCGGCCACGACCTTCGCGACGATCGCGCGGACGTCGTTCGGGCGTGCGTCGAGCGCGTTGGCGGCGTCGAGCACGATGGGATCGACGAGCGCGCGGAGCGCGCCTCGCGCGGGCCGCGGGGGAGGGGGGGGCGGCAGCGGCGGCGGAGAGTCTTCGTGGGCAGTCCCAGGGTCGGGCGGGTCGAGCGCGTCCTTGAACTGCTGCAGGAACGGCGTGACCGCAGCGTCGCCGCTCACTCCGAGCGCGTCGGCGACCTCGAGGACGTGGCCGGGGGGGACGTTGCGGAGCGAGAGGACGACGTGCAGCCGCTGCTTGTAGTGAGGCAGCCAGTAGCCGCACTCCCAGTTCGTCAACGTCCGGACCGATACGCCGAGGTGTGCGCCGAGGTCGTGCTGGGTCCACTTGAGCTCTGACCGCAAGCGTTGCAGCGCTTGGCGGAAGAGGAGCGTCTCGGGGAGGCGTCGGGGCCGGATGTAGGGGCGATTGCGTGCCATGGGCCGCAAGCATTGCACGTCCAGCGACCGGAGTGGTCGTCGTTCGAGCATGCCGATTGGCGTCAGCTGCAACGACTACAGCTCGAATCGATGTCCGAAGGCGAGAAGCGAACGGGGTACCGTGAGCAGCGCATCGTGGATTCGCTCGAGCCGCAGTGCTTGCGGCTGGACGTGTCGCTGGATCGGCTGGAGCGAGTCATCGATGTCGTGCAGCGTGTCGGCGATGGGCAGAAAGCGCAATGCTTGCTGTTGATGGGAACGAAAGAGCGGGACGACGGAGCGTCCGTGAGCCACGAGCTGTAACGCTTGCGGCTCGAGCCACTCGATGGCGCCGTCGACGAAGTGTCCGACGACTCGTTCGTCCCTCATGATTTTGGACAGGAAGATCGGAAGGCCGGAAGCGGTGAATTTGATTGAGAGCTCGCGCTCACCCCGACCCTCTCCGCTTCGAATCTCCCGCCCTTCCTGTGAATCAATCTCTCTCGGCGCGTGGCTCCAGTTCCGAGGAGTCGCTCACGATCCGCCGGCCGGCGCCGGGAACTGCCGGTCGATGAAGCAGAGCCCCTGCGAGTTCAGGTGCCCCTGCGTCGACTGCGTGTAGCGGATGAAGTCGTAGTAGTCGCGAATGGCCGGGCAGCTGGACGTCGTGTAGTCCGCGGGGGTGTTCCCGGTGCAGGTTCCGCTAGGGTTCTGCGCCACGCTGAGCGTGCTGAACGACATCGCTCCGTTCCCCGGCGGCGAGTAGTAGGTGGGCTCGCAGTCGCGCCACGGCATGACGTTCCCGTTCCTGTCCTTGAATGGGCTGAAGGGGACACCTTTGAAATCGTCGATGTGCGCCACCGGGTTCGTGACGCCGATGTACTGGGCAGCGATCTGATCCCAGTGGACGGGCGTGTCTTCCTCGAAGCTCTCCCAGAACGGGTGGTCCATGTGGACCGTGACCTGGTTGACGGTGCTCTGGCTCGTCGACGTCTGCACGCCGAGGACCGTCTGGTTCTCCTGCTCGCTGACCGTGTAGTTGATGCAGTTGACGTAGTTCGTCGGCGTCGAGAAGCCGAGCTGGAACGTCATCGTCAGCGGCAGCTTGGTGAAGTCGTACCCGCCGCCGGCCGGGGTCCCCCCGTCAGCCACTCCGCCATCGTCCGCACCGCCGTCATCGCTCGAGCTGGCGTTGGTGTTCGTCTGCGTGCACTGCGCGAAGCCAGACGGTGCGCCGGACGCGTTGCCCGCCCAGGTCGCCGTCCCGTAGTAATAGACGCTGTAGGGGTGCCCCTGCGAGTCCCCCTTCACCATGTACTGGTAGTCGGCCTCTTCGCTCTCATCGAGGTTCACGTTGATCGCGCTGCCGTCGCCCGGCGCTCCGATGGTGCTGAAGCCGAAGGCATACGTGGTCGACGGATCGAACGGCGCGCCACCGTTCAAGTTCTGGTTCGTCATCACCGCGAAGGGGAGCGCCTGCTCGCCGCCGCCCCCCTTGCCGTCGAGGGGGCCCCCCTTGTGGAGGTCGACGACCCACGGGCCCGTGACTTGCGCGACCGCCGGGCCGGTACTCTCCTGATTGACCGGAGTGCCATTCGTATTGAGCCCCCCCTGGCCAGGGTTCGACGAGAGCGTGACCTTCTGGATGACGACGATGTACTTCTCGATCTTCCAGTTCCATCCGTCGACCATCCAGGTCTGGCTGATGTCGAATGGTGGGTAGGGGTAGCCGGCAATTGCGTTCACTTCGCCCGAGATCGTGAGCAAGAATCCGCCAGCGCCGGGGTCCGTCACCGTGCCGAGGTTCTTGAGAACGTGCCCGTTGCCGTCCTCGACTTGTCCTTGATTCGCCGGCGGCTGATAGACCGTGGCGTTCCCCGCTGTGGCGGACGAGTTCGAGCAGGCCGTGTCGAGCACGCTGGCCGATACCAACGCGGTCAGAGCTGTTCCCAAGGCGACTCGAGTCGCGTGTCCTCGAAGCATGAGGCTACTCCTTCGTTTCAGTCGGGTTACCTGTGCAGCCGTGAGCGCCGCACTCGGTCACTACGATCGACTGATCGTGCCCGCAAATTAAATCGCAACACTGTTACAATTGCGAAAATGACGAAGCGAGAGCGCGGCGCGTGCTGTCGTTGTCAGGACCCGCCGGCCGGCGCCGGGAACTGCCGGTCGATGAAGCAGAGCCCCTGCGAGTTCAGGTGCCCCTGCGTCGATTGCGTGTAGCGGATGAAGTCGTAGTAGTCGCGAATGGCCGGGCAGTTGGACGTCGTGTCGTCCGCGGGGGTGTTCCCCGTGCAGACCCCGTTCGGGTTCTGCGCCACGCTGAGCGTGCTGAACGACATCGCGCCGTTACCCGGCGGCGAGTAGTAGGTAGGCTCGCAGTCGCGCCACGGCATGACGTTCCCGTTCTTGTCCGTGAATGGGCTGAAGGGGACGCCTTTGAGATCGTCGATGTGCGCCACGGGGCTCGTGACGCCGATGTACTGCGCCGCGATCTGGTCCCAATGAACGGGTGTGTCTTCCTGGAAGCTCTCCCAGAACGGGTGGTCCATGTGGACGGTGACCTGATTGATAGTGCTCTGGCTCGTCGAGGTCTGCACGCCGAGGACGGTCTGATTCTCCTGCTCGCTGACCGTGTAGTTGACGCAGTTGACGTAGTTCGTCGGGGTCGAGAAGCCGAGCTGGAAGTTGATCGTCGGGGGCAGCTTCGTGAAGTCGTATGGGGCGGGGCAGCTCGACGTCCCTCCCTCCTCTACGCCGCCGTCCGCGCTCGAGCCCGAGTTGGGGCAAGTCTGCTGGCACTGGGCGAAGCCGGAGGGGGCGCCGGAGGCGTCGCCGGCCCACGTTGCCGTCCCGTAGTAGTAGACGCTGTAGGGGTGCCCCTCGGCGTCCCCCTTCACCATGTACTGGTAATCGGCCTCCTCGGTCTGATCGAGGTTCACGTTGATCGCGGTGCCGTCGCCAGGCGCGCCGATCGTGCTGAAGCTGAAGGCGTACGTGGTCGACGGATCGAACGACGCGCCGCCGTTCAAGTTCTGGTTCGTCATGACCGCAAACGGGAGCGCCTCCTCGCCGCCGCCCCCCTTGCCGTCGAGGGGCCCCCCCTTGTGGAGGTCGATGACCCATGGACCGGTCACCTCCGCGACGGGCGAGCCGGTGAGCTGCTGATTGATCGGAGAGCCGTTCGTATTGACTCCCCCCTTTCCCGGGTCTGACGAGAGCGTCACCTTCTGGAGGACGACGATGTACTTGTCGATCTTCCAGTTCCATCCGTCGACCATCCACGTCTGGCTGACGTCGAACGGCGGGTACGGATAACTCGTAAGGGCGTTCACCTCGCCCGAGATCGACATCAAGAATCCGCCTGCCCCCGGATCGGTCACCGTGCCGAGAGTCTTGAGGACGTGCCCGTTGCCGTCGTTGATCTGACCCTGATTGGGCGGCGCCGGGTAGACCGTCCCCTGGCTCGTGCTCGCGGAGGAGCTCGTGCACGCGGTGTCCAGCGCACCTGCCGATGCCCATGCCGCCAGAGTCATCCCCAGCGTGAGCCGAGCAATGCGTCCTCGAAGCATGACCACTCCTTCCTCTGAATCGACCTAAGGCAACTTCGAAAAACTGAGTGAGTAGGCCGACGGCCCGCCCGTGTAGATGTTGTTGAACAGCGTCGACCCCTGGGTCGCGCCCAGGCCGGTCCCGAAGCTGGTGTCCGGGATGCAGTACGTGGCGTTGCCGTAGATCGAGTTGTTGTCGATCTCGCACTCATCGCTCGCGACGGGCGGGAGCGACGAGAAATCGATCGCGCCGTTGAACCAGCCGCGCGGATCGACCGTCACGACGAGCTGGCCGTCGGCGAATAGCTGCTCGTGGAGCCCCCCCTCCTCGAGGATGCGCTGCTTGCAGATCGGGTTCAGCCCGGGCTGCGACGGATCGCTGACCGGGATGCCGCGATTGCTCTGGTCGATGTTCACCGTGGCGGCCCACGAGAACACCGCGCCGTCCGACTGGCGCGTCGCCGTCCCCTGGAGGTCGACGATGTTCGGCGTGTCGTAGGTCGAGTTGCTGGGGGCGTTGACGTCGCCGTCGACGAGCCAGAGCTCCCAGCTCTGTCCCAGATCGGCGGAGCCGTTCCCCTGGACCGCGAAAGGCTGTGGCGACGTCGATAGCAGGTCGACCTCGACCCCGCCGGGGACCTGCGCCGCGTAGACGCCGGGGTTCGTGCAGATCGGCGACTCGGCTCCCGTGGAGAGCGGCGATTCGTCGACGTACACCGCGCCGATCCACATCTGCGCGAACGTCAGCTGAATCGTGTACCCGTTCGACGAGAACGGCTCGGACGCTCCTTGCGCTCCCGCCGCGTAGGCGGGGAACGTGATGAGCTCGTCGCCCGTCGTCCCGTTGCAGGACGTCGCGGCGAGCCCCGCGAAGAGGATTGGCAGAGCCGACAGGAAGAGCCTGTTCATGTCGGACCTCCCAGCGTCGCGGAGAGCGACAGCATGACGGTCTGCGGCGCTCCGGCCGTGAACGAGCGCTCCGGGGCAAGGGTGGGCTCCGCCTGGGAGTGGAAGTCGGAGGCGTAGTTGTATTCGCCGAGCTTGTACTTGGCGTTGAAGAGGTTCTGCGCGGAGAGCCGGACGTTGAAGATGCTCCAGCCGACGCCGGCGGACGCATCGGAGATGAAGATGACGTCGCTCACCTGGCCGTAGGGGAGTGGGCGCTGGCCGACGTAGCTCACGCCGTAGGCGATCGTGGCGCGAACCGGCTTGTGGTCGATGCGCCAGGGGAGATCATCGAAGACCACGGCATCGGCGCGCAGGACGAGATCAGGGACGTACGGGACGAGGAGGTGCGTATCGTCGAACGTTGCCTTCACGAGCGTCGCGTTCGCCGCGACGTCGAAGAACGAGCCGAGCGCCCGGACGGATCCGGACCACCCTTCGCGCGTCGACCCGGTCGAGAGCGTGCTTCGTCCTTGGGTCGGATCGAACAGGAGATCCTGATCGGCGTGCGTGCGGAAGAAGACCGACTTCGCCACGAGGTTCACGGTGCCGAGCTGGTTGTTGTACGTGGCGCCGAGGTCCTGCGACTCGACGTTGACGAACGGAGTGAGCAGCCCCTGCGCGACGTAGCTGGGGTCGACGGAGCGAACGCCGTTCCCCGCGCTGACGGCGAACTCGAAGCGATCGAACGGCCCAAGGATGAGCGTGCCCCGCGGCATGATCGCGCCGTCGCCGGTCGTCGAGCGGCCGACGGGCTCGCGATAGACGCCGTGCTCGAGCTGGCTGAGGCAGGGCTGGTCCACCTGCAGGTATTGCTTCGACGGGCTGTCGACCCCCTGCTCCTCGTTCACTGCGCAGTTGTTGAGGACGTCGAACATGAACATGTCGGCTCTCACGCCGCCGCGCGCCGTGAGCCATGGCATCAGGTGCACGTTGCCGTCGAGGTAGACGCCGACGTCGCCGAGCGTGGACGTGAGGTCAGCGTCGGTCATGTACGGCGTGTCGGCCGGCTGCGCCATGTCGCGGTACTGCGTCGACGTCGTCTGATCGACGCGCGCGAAGTACCCCGCCTCGACCTCCTGCCGCATCCCGAACGCCTCGCCGTGCCACCGCGCGAAGCCGCGGCCGCCGAACGTCAGCTCGTCGAAGTGAAAATCGATCATGTCGCCGCGCTGCGAGTGCGGCGACTGCGTCGGCAGCTGGACGTCGTTCAGAAAGCCGGTCCAGTCCTCGAGGAGTCGCATCGTCCGGTCGATGACGAAGAGCTGCTGCGACACGTCCATTTGCCGGTAGTGGTTCTCGTACGTTCCCGAGAGCGAGAAGCGCGTGCCGGTGTTCCCGATCTGGTTCGGGTCCTCCGTGCCGTAGAAGCCGACGCGCCCCGATTCGTAGTCGTCTTCGCGAACGACCCCGGCGCTGTTGTATTCCGTGGCGTATGCCGTCGCGTTGATCCGCACGAGACCCTTCGCGCCGACCGGGATCTCGTACTGCCCGATCGCCGTCCCGCGCTTCGCCTGCCTGTTCGTCCCGAAGCCATCCGTCGTGAAGTACTCCGCGGCTCCAAACGTCCCGCTGGGGGCGTCGCTCGGGCCCCACAGAAGAAGGAGGCGCTGGGTGTTGTAGCTCCCGATCGAGTACTCGGCCGTGAGGCCGCGGCGGTCGAGCCCGAGCTGGTAGTCGGCGCTCCCGGCGACGGCGAAGTCCCCTTGCTGCGGCGCGTAGGGACCCTCGAGCACGCGCACCGAGTGGATGAGCTCCGGGATGATGAAGTGCGTGTCTGCGTATCCGTTGCCGTGATAGTTCCCCGCGTCGTTGATCGGGACGCCGTCGACCGAGAACTCGAGGTCTTGCCCCTCGTGCGCGTCGAACCCCCGCAAGAAAACCTGCTCGGCGTGCCCCGAGCCCCCTTCGTTCGTGAGGAGGAACCCCGGCGCGAGCTTCAGCGCGTCGGAGGCGTTCGTGCGGGGGACGGCCTTCAGCTCGCCGACGGTGACCTGGTAGTCCGACGAGCCGTGAGTTCGCGCTTCGAGGCGGCCGCGGACCTGGACGTCCTGGCTCGCGTCGGCCCCTTCCGCCGGCCCGCTCGGGGCGGCCGGGCCGAGCGGCGCCTTCGAGGCCGGGAGGGTCGCGGGGCCGACCGCGCCGGGCGTGGAGGGGTAGACCGGGAGCTGATTCGCCGGCTCCGGAGTCTCGACGATCTCGGGGGGGGGCGCAGGGGGGGCGAAGTGGAAGGGGACTTTGATCCGGCTCGCGACGGGCTTCCCGTTGCGCATCGCAGGAGTAAAGAGCCACTGGCGCACGGCGACCGTCGCCGCCTCGTCGAGGTCCGCGCCTCCCGACTTGTCCACCTCGACCTTCGACACGTGCCCGTCCGCGTCGACCGTGACCGAGAGGACCACGTCGGCGTGCTTGCGCTCCGGGAGCGCCGACGCCGGATACTCCGCGTCGACGTGCTGGACGACGACGGGAGGGGTCACGTTCGCGGTCGAGCTGGCGGGTGCCTGCGCGCCTGCGTCCCCCTCGAGAGCGACGACGCTCGACCCCGCCCCGAAGAGGCAGAGCAGCGTCGTCGATGCGCGCGCGCGCAAGCGCGAGGGGAACGCTCCGTGACGATGGCGCATCTTCACTCTGTCACTTTCGCAAGTGTGCAAGCATTTGCAACGCGATTGCAAACGTACTTTCTATACTCGCTCGCTTCGCGGCTGCAAGCCGCCCCCTCCATTGCCATGACAACGGGGAGTCAGTCGCCGTTCTTGCGATCTTCCGACGCGTGCTCGAGCGCGTTCTGAATGAGCTCGATCACGTGCTCGTCGAGGAGCGAATAGTAGATGTGCTTCCCGGCGCGCCTGTGCCCGACGATCCGGGCGGCGCGCAATACGCTGAGCTGCTGCGAGACCGCCGGCAGCGGCACCCCCGCGGCCTCGGCGAGCTCCGTCACGCACCACTCCCCCTCGGACAGACGCGCCAGAAGGCGGAGCCGGGTGATCTCCCCGGCTGCGCGGAACAAGGACGCGGCGCGGCGGAAGGCTTCCTCGCTCGGGCGCTCTCGCGGAGGAACGCGACGCGCGTGCTCCTCGGCAGAGCACTCCGCGGGTGACGTCGGGTGAACGGCGATGTTCTTGCGGGCTGCCATGGCCAATCGAGGGGAAGCGGAGGGACGAGCCATGTGGATAGCACGTGATCTCGCGGTTTGCGCAGGCAGCGCGGGGGCGTTAGCTTCCCCGACCGTATGTCCTCTTCTCGGCGCAAGGCGACGGCCCCGACCGACGACGAGCTCGCCGAGCAGCTCCGCGCCGCGGGCCTTCGTCGCACGCAGCCCCGCGTCGCGGTCCTGCGCTACATGCAGAAGGTCGGCCACCCGGTCGCTCACGCGGAAGTGGCCGAGGCGCTCGCGAAGCTCGAGCTCGACCGCGTATCGGTGTACCGCGTGCTCGTCGATCTCGCGCGCGTGAAGATCCTCACGCGAACGGACATGGGGGACCACGTCTGGCGCTTCAATCTCGTGCGCGGCGATCGCGCGCACTCCATGGAGCACCCGCACTTCGTCTGCGTGAGCTGCGGGAGCGTGGAGTGCCTGCCGGAGAAGGTGGTGCGGATCGCCGGGCAACGGAAGGGGCCGCGCGCCGTGCGGACGCGTGAGGTGGAGGTCCAACTGAAGGGGGAGTGCGACGCGTGTGCGTCGGCGTGAGCTCCCGCTGGCGTGCGTTACGTCGAGCCGCTCGTCTCCCCGATCGCCGTTGCCAGGAACCTCTCGAGCTCCCCCAGGGCACGCTCCACGGCAGGAGCGATCGTGTGAATGCGGGCTGAGTGCTCGGCGAGTCGGCGAGCATCGAGCTCGGCGCCATACGCGTGGCGCAAGAAGTGACGCGCCGCCAGCAGCTCCTCGAGGTCTCCGCGGAGCTCGGAGGGGAGCACGGCCGGCCTTACGCCGGGTACTTCGACCATCGCTTGCGCCAACAGAGCCCGATGCCAGCGGTCCCCCGAAGGGACCTCCGCGTCGATCTGTCTCGCGACGCGCTCGAGGATCGACTCGAGCGCCGTGTACTAGCCATGGATTGCCCAGGCTGCGAGCGCCAAGGCCGCAGCATCGCCCGCGCGCTCGGCGAGCCGGCGCTCCGCGTCGTCGAGATCGAGCGCGCGTCGCGCCATGCCCTGTCGGTCGGCGACGATCTCCCCTCGGAGGCGTGCGAGCGCTGCTGCGACGCCAGCGTGCTCAGGGCTCATCGAGTCGCTCGCCTTCGGACAGGACGCGCGCTGCGAACGCAGCGGGGAGGTCTTCCAGGCGCAGGAGGTCGACCTCGCTTTCGATCGCATCGCCAACCGCTACCCAGAGCGCGCCGAATCTCGCTTCGTCGGCGCCTCGGACGACGAGGTCGACGTCCGACCTTTCGCCGAAATTGCCCCACGCGAGCGAGCCGACTAGCCACACACCGTCAACGCGCCTCTCTTGTCGCAGCTGCCGAGCGAGCTTGCGCGCGCGCTCACGGAGACGATCGCGGAGATCGCGTTCCGCAAGCTGCCTCGCTTGGTGCCGCGCGGCGAGCGTGGCGACGAGGTCGCGGGGGCCGGGGGTGATCCGGGGAGACATTCGCAGAAGGATAGGCTGCCCCCGCAGGAGGCGCCAACGAGGCCTAGAACCGCACGACGGCAGCCGCCCCGCCACCGTGGGGAGACGCGAACGGCGCTAGCGACACGCGCGGCGCGGACTCGCTTGCCGGCTGCGCGGCCGAAGCCTCTTCGTGCGTGAAGTACATCACGACCGCCGCCACCGCGAGCGTCGCCGCGCCACCGAGGCACATGTCTGCGGTGAGCCCCTCGGCTTCTCCCCGGTTCGCGAGCGCCGTCGTCGGGGCCGACTGGAACGACTCGTGGTCCTGCCAGGCGAGGATGCCGTAGACCGTCCCCACGCCGAGAGCGACGACCGCGAGGCCCCCCGTGACGAGCGCGGGGACCCGGCCGAGGGGGTTGGCGGGAGCGGGTGCGGTCGGCGAGATGGGCGACGCGGGCGAAGCCGACGGAGCGGCGGCAGGCTCGTCGGCGCGCGCGCGCGACGGGGAAGACGTCGCGGCGACCAGCGCCACCGAGAGAAGGAGCGAGCGAAGCTTCACGGCGCCCGCACTGTTACCGCACGCGGCCGTCCGGGCAACGTGTTTCGAGCGCTCACCTGCCGCGACTCCGTGTCCCGTCGCCCGCGGCCCGCGTCGGTGCTACGCCTCCGCCCATGGCTCTTTCCACCTGGTCATTTCCGACGACCATCGTCTTCGGCCCCGGCGCCCTCTCGGTGCTCCCGGCGCACATCAAGCGCCTGAACGCGCAGCGCCCGCTCCTCGTCTGTGATCAAGGCATCGTGATGGCCGGGCTCGCGCTGCGCGTGCAGCAGGTCCTCGAGGCGGCGGGTCTTGCCGTTGCCGTCTTCGACAAGGTCGACCCGAACCCGGTCGAGTCGAACGTGTCGTCCGGCGTCGCAGCCTTCAAGGCGCACAAGGCGGATCTCATCGTCTCCCTCGGCGGCGGCTCACCGCTCGACGTCGGCAAGCTCATCGCCCTCAAGAGCACGCACGACCGCCCCCTCCACGAGTACGACGACGCGATCGGCGGCGACGCGCTCATCACGTCGAACGTCCCGCCGATCATCACCGTCCCGACCACCGCGGGCACGGGGAGCGAAGTGGGACGGAGCGGTGTCGTCACGCTCGAGGCCACCGGTCGCAAGACCGTCATCTTCAGCCCCTACTTCATGGCCAAGGTCGCCATCCTCGACCCCGAGCTCACCGCCACGATGCCGGCGCGCATCACCGCGGCCACTGGCTTCGACGCGCTCACGCACTGTCTCGAGGCGTACTGCTCTCTCGGCGATCACCCGATGGCCGACGCGATCGCGCTCGGCGGTCTCGAGCTGTGCGCGAAGAGCCTCGCGCGAGCGGTCGAGAGCGCGAGCAAGCTCCTCGAGAAAGGGAGCGACTTCGAGGCGCGCGGCGACATGATGAAGGCCGCCATGATGGGCGCCGTCGCGTTCCAGAAAGGGCTCGGCGCGTGTCACTCGCTCGCGCACCCGCTCTCGAGCGAGAAGCACCTCCATCATGGGCTCTCGAACGCCCTTTGTCTCCCCGCCGTCGTCGAGTTCAACGACGACGCGATTCACCCGAAGCTCGAACGCATCCGCGGCATCCTTTCGCCGCAAGCCAAGTCACTCGCCGAAGGGCTCCGCGCGATCCGCGCGCGCATCGGCCTCCCCGGCGGTCTGCGCGCCGAAGGGGTCACCGAGTCCGACATTCCGAAGCTCGCCGAGAAAGCCATCGAGGACGCATGTCACCGCTGCAACCCCAAGCCCGTCACGAAGAACGACCTGGCAAAGCTGTACGAGGCGTCGCTATGAGCCGCGCGTCGAAGGTCCTCGCGGGGGCCGCCGCGTTCGTCGTGTCGTCGGCGCTGTCGCTCACGACGCCGGCGAGCGCGCAGCAGGTCGGGGGAACGGGGGCGCCGGCAGGTCAGGCTTCCGGCCTCAACATCGATCTCCCCACTCTCCTCAAGGCAAAGCCGGGGGCGTGGGCGGACTACACGATGTCCGGCAAGGGGGGGGACAAGCCCGTCACCGTTCGCTACGCGCTCGTCGAGCGGACGGCAGCCAAGTTCTCGCTCGAGATTGATTCGGTCACACCCAAAGGGGAAATGATCATTCACTTCGACTTCGTCCCCCAGGGGCCCGACACGTGGAAGGTGGCCGGCGGCAAGGTCCAGCTGGGCGAGCAGAAGATCGACATGCCCGCCGCCCAGCTCGCGGGCGCGGCCCCGCTCAAGACGACCGATCCCCCGGGGGATCTCATCGGAACGGAGGACCTTTCGACGCCGGTGGGCTCCTTTTCGTGCAAGCACTACAAGAAGGCGATGATGGACAAGGGGCCGAACCTCGAGGTCTGGATGAACGAGAAGGTCTCCCCGACGGGTCTCGTGAAGTCCACCCTGGACGCGGTCGGAGTTCAGATGACGCTCCTCGCGACCGGGACCGGAGCCCAGGCCAAGCTTCACTAGTCACGGCCCCCGCCGACCTTCAGGAGAAGGCACGCGGCTCGCATTCATCATCTTGGCTGGACCCGCCCCCACTCGCTGAGGAGACTTTCGCTCATGAGTCGATGGCCCAACGTCAGGATCCTGACGATTCCGATCGCGCTTGCCATGGCCGCGCTCGCATCGGAAGCCCACGCCCAGGGGCTCACGCCGCTGCCACCTCCTCCCCCCCCCGCGGCCCCCCCGGCTGCGCCCGTCGCACCTCCCGCCGTCGAGTTCGCGCCGCTGGCGCCGCCCGCGCCCGGCGACGGGCGGGGGGGGGGGGGGG
>JBKQKP010000352.1:0-4724 GCA_052147435.1 Polyangiaceae bacterium
CGTGATCCTTCGCCGCGGCCGGAGAATACGGTCCGTCCTCCGCCACCCCCTCGACGTCGTCGCGTCCCCGCCCCTTCTTCAGCCCGTCGATCCAGGCGCCGCGCAGATCGGCGAGCGTCCCCTCGAGCGACGCACGCGCCTCGTCGCTCGGGCCGTCGCGCGTGAACGACTCCTCGGCCCCCTTGAACTTGCCGACCTGCAGAAAGTCCACCGTGACGTGAAGCTCTTCGGCGAGGAGCTTGTGAAGTAGACGATCTGCGCGGCGATCCCGATCGCCTCGACCTCGCCGGCGGGGGAGACCCAGATGTTCGAGCACCCTCGCGCCGCGGCGAAGAGGGTCGCGTTCGTGAACGCGTCGGCGTGACAGAAGATCGGCTTGCCCCCCTTGCGGATCGGCTCGAGAAGATCCCCGATCTCCTGCGCGCGGGCGATGCCCATCTGCACGTCGCCGAAGCGGACGAAGATCCCCTTCACGTCGTCGTCCTTCGCGACGTCGCCGATGGAGCGCACCAGTCGATCGAAGCTCGCGCGATGAACGGGCACGCCGAGAAAGCCAGCAGCTTCGATCTCCGGAACGCCTTCGGAGAGGTCCACGACGGCGATCTCGGGCCCCCTTCGCGGAGGGGCCGGCTCCGAGGTCGAGGATGCGTTCGTCTTCGGACGACCGTCGCACGCGACGGTCGTGCCTGCCGCCAGAGCGAGCGCGAGCGCCGCCCGGCCCACGCGCGGACAGCTCATTACTTCGAAGCTCCGGGCTGATCGCTCGTCGCGGTCGGTGCGGTCGTCGCGGCGGGGGTCGGAGCGCTCGCACCCGACGACGCCGTGGCCCGCTGCCTGACGTGCCCCGGGTACGTCCCCTCCGGGAATCGATCCATGATGTCTCGATAGGTCTTCTGCGCTTCGTCCTTGTCGCCCGACTCCCACTCGACGTCGCCCATGCCGACGAGCGCAGGGAGGTACACCGGGTTCACCGAGAGCGCGCGCTTGTAGTAGCCGGCTGCGGCCGGCAGATCGTGCTGCGCGTGGTCGACGTCGCCGAGACCGGCGAGCGCTTCGGAGTCGCTCGCGTTCTGCGCGAGGGCGGAGGAGTACAGGGCGCGCGCGCGGTCGTAGTCGTGCGAGCTCTTCGCCGACTCGGCCTGCGCGAGGAGGAACCTCGGATCGTTGGCCCCCGCGTAATGGATCGAGGACTCGCCGCCGCCACCACCGCCCCCCCCTCCACCACCCGCACCGCCGCCGGTCCCACCGCCACCTGCGCCGCCACCCCAGCTCGCGCGGGGGTTCGCGTGGGCGAGCGAGCTCACGTCGACCGTCCCCGCGGGAGCCCCCGCGTCCTTCGCTGCGGGGACCTTCGCCACGAAGGCGCGCAGAGCGCCGACGAGCGGATAGGGGCGCGACAGTCCGGCCAGCTTGTCGAGCTCCGCCTTCGCGCCGCTCGAGTCTCCCGAGCGCGCGAGCGCGTAGACGAGCGCCGCGCGCCCTCTCCCCGCGTCCCCCTCGCCCGCCGCCGCGAGACGCAGCCGCTCGATCACCATCGGCCAGAGCGGCTCTGCCTCCGCGAGATCGAGCGCTGCCAGCGAATAGGCGGTCTCTGGTTGCGACGCGCTCTGGATCACCTTGGCGACGAGCGTGCGCGCCGTCGCGTTGTCACCGGCGATCCGGAGCGCGTCGATCTTCGCGAGGATCGCGCTCGGCTGATCGGGCGCCGCCGCGCTCGCGTCCATCGCGGCCTTCTTCGCGCGCCCGCCGAGCTCTGCGAGCTGCGCGTTCGTCGTCCGCAGATCGTCGGTCGCGTCGCTCGGGAGCACTCGCGAACGGAGCCACGGGACGTCGGCGCGTGCGTTCGCGAGTCGCGCGACATCGACGAGGACCCGCGCGTCCTTCTCGGCGAGCGCGCTCGCCTTGGTGAAGGCGTCGTTCGCCCCTTCGAGGTCTCCCGCGGCCAGCGCGCGCTCCCCCTCCGTGAGCATCGATGCCGCGCGTGGATCGAGCGCGGTCGCGACGTCCGCCTTCTGCGCCGTTCGCGCGTCGAGGTACGGCTTGGCGACGGCGAACCCGATCACCCCGGCCCCAGCGATGAGGACGAGCGCGACGAGCCATCCCCCGAGCCGTCGCGGATGCCCGGTCGGGACCTCGACCTCTTCCTCCGTGTCGTCGACCGACGAAAGCGCGCGCCGGTAGGGGTCTTGAACGCGAACGGGAACGGTGGGCGGAGGGAGCGCGGGGGGCTCCACTGTGATCGTCGGTGGCGGGGGGCGCTCACCGCCGGGGGGGGCGCTCGTCATCGCCTTGCGTGGCGGGGGGCCCGGGGGAGCGGAGACCGGCGCGTGGATGAGTGTCTTGGGGGCCGGCGGGCGCAACGGGATCGGTGGATCCGTCATGTGAACCGGCATCGGCGGTGTGTGGTCGAGCCTGCCGGTGGCGGGCTCCTCGGAGTCGGGGACGAGGTCGCCCGCGGTGAGAACGGGAGCCACGGAGACGGCGGCGCCGGGGGGGCGCTTCACGAGCGGCGGGGGGACGGCCGCGCTCGCGGTCTCGGGAGGACGGATCGTATCGATGCGCGGGCGCATCGCGGGGACCGGCGGGGTCGTCTGCGGGAGCGCCGTCGTCGGGGCCGGCGTCGGAGTGAGGACGGGGCGAAGCGTCGTTCGTTGGGGGGGGGGCGGCGGGGCCGGCGGCGGGCGCGACGACTTCTTCGGCGGAACCTGCGCGACGGCCGACGACGCCATCAACGTCTTCGGCGCAGCCTTCGGCGGCTCGGAGCCCCACGCCCGATCGACCGCTTCCTCGAAGAACGGCTCGAGCTCCGCGATGGCCCCGAGCGCACGGGGGGGCCCATTCCCGCGCGTCAGTGTGTCGGCGCGCCCGACCTCCCGCGCCTTGATCGCCTTCTGGAGCTCTCTCAGCGACGTGAACACCAGCTCGCGCCCCTCGGTCGTCCTGACGGCCCACCGATCGGGCGCGGCGTCAGGGGCGTCTGCCGTTCGGCGGATCTTGAACTGGTGCCCGCAGTTCGTGCACTTCACCGTCGTCCCACGACCGCTGATCAGGGCGTCGTCGAACTCGTACTCCGCCTTGCAGCGCTCGCACTGGACGTCCATGCGCGTTGGGGTGACTTGGGGGGCGCGGGGGTGCGAGAGAGATCTCGCTGGCGCAGTACGACACGGTACCACGCACGTTCCCGGCCTGTACAACCTCGGCGCAGCGGTCCCGCGGGCCACATGACGCCGTCTCCACATGTCCCGTGAACGAACGGCCACGCCCCGGCGGCTCTTCCCGCAAACCCGGCCAAATTGTCCACGAATCCCGGCGCCAATGGGGGCTCGCTCCAGGGCACGTCGGTTGCTACCCTGTGACCCCAAATGAAGCGACTCTTCAGCGTTGCCCTCTTCGGTGCCGCCGTGGCTGTGCTCGGAGGCTGTCCGGTCTGGTCGGACAACCCCAACGCCTACCGCGTGTGCGATGGGAACACGTGCTGGTCTTGCCCCGCCGACTACGTGTCGGACCAGTGCTCCCCCTGGGGGTGCAACGGGAACATGGATTGTCCCGGCGGCTACGAGTGCGGCGAGAACAACACGTGCGTGAGCATGGGGGGACCGGAGTACGACGCGGGCGTGTACACGCCCGTGGACGCGACCGCCCCGCCGACGTCGTGCAGCCAACCCGGCAACTGCCCCTCCGGATACTCCTGCGGCGCAGGGGGCGTCTGCGAGCTCGGCGACTGCTCGGTGACCGGGTGCGTCGCCGGCTACGTTTGCGAGCTCGAGAACGGGACCCTCCAGTGCGTCCTCGAGAGCACCCCTCCCCCCCCCGTCGACAGCGGCACGCCCGACTCCGGCGTCGCTTGCCAGTCGAACGCCGACTGCGCGAGCACCCCCGGCGCGCTCTGCCTCGACGGCACATGCGTCCCCCCCGCTAACCAGTGCTACGACGGCACGCAGTGCCCGACCGGCGACCAGTGCGTCAACGGCGCGTGCACCCCCTCGTGCGGCGGCAACACCCCCTGCCCGACGGGCTACTCGTGCGCCGACATCGAGGACTCGTCCACCTCTGGCGTCTGCACCGGGAACCCCACCCCGTGCGAGACGAACCCGACGGTCTGCCCGACGGGCACCGTGTGCTCGCAAGATCACTGCGTCGCGCCCTGCAGCGACGGCACCTGCCCCACGGGCGATGTCTGTATCCAGGGGGGCTGCGTCCCGAATCAGGAGCCGAACTTCTTCTGCACGACTGACGGCGTGCAGGACGCCTGCGCCTCGGGGAGCATCTGCCTGCACCACAGCTGCTACATCGCGTGCAACCCGGACGCGGGGGCCTCCGCCTGCCAGAGCGCTGCCCAGTTCAACGAGTGCAAACCGGTCGCGGCTTCGGGCTCGACGTATTACGTGTGCGGCTCGGCGACGAACCTCGGCACCCAGTGCAACCCGACGACGGGACAGGAGTGCTCGAACTCCGCGGCCGTCTGCATCGACGGCTTCTGCTACTGAGCGTCGCGACTCTCGCCCGGTTCTACTTGCACGCGCTCAGCGTGTTCGCGCAGTACCCGGGGGGGGGGAAGCTCGAGGGGCAACAGTAGCCTTCGTTCGCGCAGTAGGCGCACTCGCCGCAGTTGCACTGCTGCGGGCTCCCCTTGCACGCGACGGCGCCGCAACAAGTGACCCCCTGCGGAGGCTTGTTGGGGCAGCCGGTCTGAGGGGGTCCTGCTTCGTTGGTGGGGGGCGGAG
>JBKQKP010000353.1:0-2871 GCA_052147435.1 Polyangiaceae bacterium
GGGGTCGCGGCCGCAGGCGTTCCATGGGTCGGAGCCTCACTCCACCTTCGCCGCGAACCTCGTGATGATGTCGTTCGACCACCGAGCCTCGTCGAAGACGTCCCCCGCGAGCATCGACGTGATCGCACGCGTCAGGTACTCGCGCTTCTGCTCCGCGAACAGATAAGGCACGAGGATCCCCTCGTAGAACGACTGGACCATCCCGATGAAGAGATGCGTCCCACGCTTCATCGTCTTCACGTACGGGGCGAGCTGCTCGGCGTCGATCTTCCCCGCTTCGAGCGCGGCGTGGAGCGCGTCGGCGCCGCGGTAGGCGCCGATCATCGCGACGTGAGCGCCGCTCGAGAAGAGCGGATCGATGAACCCGGCCGAGTCGCCGACGGCGAGCCACGACTGCCCCGCGCTCTCGCGCGACAGGAACGTGAAGTCAGCCACGGCTCCCGGGGGGAAGATCTGCTCGGCCCCCTTCAGTAGCCCCTGGAGCACCGTAGACATCGACAGCGCGCGCTCGAAGAGCGCCTGCGGGGATTCGCCCGCGTAGTTCTTCGTCCAGTGCCGCCGCATCACCGCGCCGACGCTCGTGCGCCCGTCCTTGAACGGGATGAACCAGAACCAGCCGCCGTCGACGAGCGGAATGATGATGTCGCCTCGGCGCTCCCCTTCGTCGCGGTAAGCCCCCTTGTACTGCGTGTAGAAGGCGGTGTTCTCGAGCCCCGGCACCTTCTTCGTGCCGGTCCGCGCGCGCGCCATCGCGGCGTCGCGCCCGGTCGCGTCGACGACGACGCGCGCTTCGACGGTGTGGCTCTTCCCTTCGGGATCGATCGCTTCGACGCCGCACGCGCGCTCGCCGTCGAAGATCGCCCGCTTGACCTTCCACCCTTCGCGCAGCTCCGCCCCGAGCTTGCCCGCATGACGGAAGAGCATGTCGTCGAACTCGTCGCGCGGGACCTGGAACGCGTAGGGGCACTTCTTGTCGAACGCGTTCGCGAAGACGAACCGCGCCTCTCTCCCCTGCTCGTCCCGGAACTGCGCGCCGTACTTGATCATGAACCGCTCGTGCATCGTCGGCAGGAGCCCGAGCGCCTCGAGGATCGGCATCGACTGCGGGAGGAGCGACTCTCCCAGGTGCCAGCGCGGGAATCGGTCTTGCTCGAAGACGACGACCTTTCGCCCGAGCTGAGACAAGCGCGCTGCGCAGACGGAGCCTCCCGGCCCGCCACCGATGATGGCCACATCGAACATGGTTCGACGGGGTACTAAAGGAGCGCGTGCGTGGCTAGATCAGTCAGCGGGTTTCGGCGGCGGGCCCATCTGTATGCGCTCGCCGACGTACGCGCCGATCGTCGAGAAGAGGACGCCGATCGCGGCCATGATCCAGTAGAGGAACCCGGGCATCGTGTGGACCGTCTCGCTCCGCTGGAGGAGATACGTGGTGGGGATGGCGATGAACGCGGCGGCGAGGCGGGGCTCGATGAAGGTCCTGCCGGGCGAGATCATCCCGACGAGCATCCCTCCGAAGAACCAGACGGGGACGCAGACGGCCATGCCGTTCCCCCCCTCGAAGTCGAGCGCCGTGATGACCATCGGCAGCCCGAAGACGATGGCCGCCGTCAGCACCCCCTGGACGCCGATCGAGATGAAGAGCCAGGTGACGTTCAGCCCTTCCTGCTGATAGCGCCACTCGAGCTCCTCCTCGCGCGACCGCTGCACCTTCTGGAGGGCCTCGATCTTCGCCCCACAGGACACGCAGCGCGCGCTCCCCGGGGGGTTCTTTGCAAATCCGCACGACGGACAGACGACGTTCTTTGCCGCGGCCATGGGTTAAGGGGAGCGTAAACCGCTCCGGGCACATATCGCAAACGTTGCGAATCGCGAGGGGGCGCGGGAACCTCTTCCCAAGTCGGTTGTCCGTCCGGACAGTGGTACTTTACCGAGGGACCGCGAGGGCTTCTTGAACGAACACACCTTGTCGCCTAGCTCGCCTAGCTCGCCTAGCGCCGGGCACCTCGACGATTCGGTCGATCCCGAGCTCGCCTCGCTCCCCGAACCGCCCCGGGCGGAACGGCGGGCGACGTTCCTGCTCCTGGCGCTTACCGCGCTGGCCTCGCTCGCCATGGTGCTGACGCTGAGGCGCGACGCGGCGTACGCCTTCGCGCCAAACGACATCGCGGAGCTCGGGGAGCTCCGGACGGCTCCCGCCGCGGCGCTGCTACCGAACTCGTTCGTGCGCGGGGAAGGAATGCTCGGGGGGGGCGGGGCGATCCGTTTCGAGCGCTCGCTCGAGTCCGACTCGTTCCGCGTCGCGCCGGTCGCGGGTCGGCCGGACGTGTGGGTGGAGCTGCGGGTGCCGAGCGGGATCGAGCCGGGTCGCTACGTGCCGCCGACGTCGTTCGCGGGGCGTCTCGTCCGGTTCGACGCGGCCGGACCGCGCCACCGGGGGCTCGCCGCGTCGGTGACGGAGCTCACCGGGCAGCCCGTACCGCCGGGCGCGTGGCTCCTCGTGGACGGAGAGGCCCCTTCGCAGTCGCGTTGGGCCGTGGCGCTCGTCGTGCTGTTCGCGGGGTTTGCGGCGTGGAACGCGTTCGTGATCGCGCGGCTGGCTCGCAGGGTGGGCTGAGTTCCGGCTTCGCGCTTCGGAACCGCAGACCGAACTGCTTCAGAGCTCCCCGCTTCGGAACCCCACCCCCCCGGCCCCCCGCCCCGCCGGCGGAGCGGGGGAGCGTGAAGGAAAGCGCTGCGCCTTCGGTACGCGCTCGCATCGCAGCGGATCTTCGGAGAGACGACGGGTGCGTGGTTGCTTGGGGCGCTGTCCCATCAAGGTGTAATCGCCGCCCCACCTCGCGGGGGCGCTCTCCCCAACGCGTGATCATG
>JBKQKP010000354.1:0-7677 GCA_052147435.1 Polyangiaceae bacterium
GGTTGACGGATCGAGCCGGTTCCGCGAACGCGCATTGAACCGGCTTTTTTCGTGGTGGATCGGCGATCGAGTGCCGCGCGAGGCGCGTCTGCACAGACGCCCGAGCAAGGGACGACGCCTTCACGAGCGTCCGCTTTCGTCGTTCGTCTGCGCTCTGGTCGGCCCAGAACGGGGCAGACTCTGGCCCGGTGGTTAACTGCTCGGCGACCCTCCGGTTAACAGCGTCGGCCAAGTGCTCGAAATTGCACGAACGAGATTTCGAGTCCTGCATGTCTACGAGGAGTCCTTCATGCCCTGGCGGTTAACAGACCCGCCGGTTAACTCCCCGGCTGTTAACCGCTGAGTTAACCAGCGGGTCAGCAGCCGAAAACAGCGGAGAAACCAGGGCGCGAGAGCAGCGTGGGCCGGCCGTGACCGCGGCCTTTCGCGAAGGGCGCGAGCCCGCGCGGGCGCCCCGCGACAAGGGCCCGAGGTCACCCCCCGCCGGGACCGACCGAGGCCGCTGGCCCACACCTTCCCGGGCCCGGGGCGCGGGCGGACATCGGCCCCCGTTGGCGCGCGTAGGCAGAGGGCTGCTCCGTTGCTAACCTCCGGCGTCCTCATGACTGACGTCGAATTCCTCGCCCACGTCGACGTCGAGCTGCGAGCGTTCCTGCGACTCGCGCGCGAGGCCAAGCTCGACGAGATCGAGTTCGTGACGTTTCGGAAGCGGTACGACGCGCTCCGCGCGAGGCTGAAGGCGATGCTGGCGAATGGGGTCTCCAACGAGACGAAAGACCAAGCGCTCGAGTGGCTGAACGGTGCTCGCACGTCACTGCTCGATCGGCGCCCGCACAATCGCTCCTGAGGCACAGCGCGCGCCTCGAGCGCCGCTGGACCCCCTTGTGGGCGCCGTTGAAGGAGGCGATCGAGCTGCTCGAGGCGAAAAGATGGCGCACTCGTTAGAAGACCCAGGGGATGATTCGTTTCGTCCGCTGCGCGTAGCTCGCGTACTCGGGGTACGTCCGCAGGACGGCGCGTTCCTCGGCAACGATTCGGACGGCGAGCGCGAGGGCGACGCAGGCCACGGGGATGAGCGTGGCGATGTCATGATGGCCGACAAGCACGCCCGCAAGGATGACCAGGATCCCGGCATAGATCGGGTGGCGTACGAAGCGGTACGGTCCCGTCGTCACGAGGCCGCCTCGTGTCGCGGTCGAGGCGACGTGGAAGCTGCGCATGCCGAATGTCAGCCGTGCCCAGACGACCACGAGCACGCCCGCGACTTGAAGCGCGATCACGACAGGCAACGGCGAAAAGAACCGCTTGGTGAGAACCAGGAACGCGAGGGGAAACGCGAGCAGCGCGTAGGCAACTGCGCTGACCATGTGGCACGGAACCTAGCACGCGACGCGAGTCGAGGACGAGCTCCACGACCCGCTCGGAATCGACGCGCGACGGTGGCCGCGCTCGCGAATCACCGCCTCCAGAGGCGAAGTTGCTCGGCATGCTCGAAGAGCAGTCCCGCAAGGGACCCGGACCGGCTGGCCCCTTGCGGCGCGACGTGCCGCCGCGGCGGCCGGCCTACTTCGGCTCGCAGCCGGCCGACGTCGGCTCCTGAACGGCGTGTCGACGGACGGCGATCAGCGCGTCCTCGGGACCACGCCAGAACGGACTGATGTGCTTCCACGTCCGCTTGCTGAACCCAGGGCCGTGCGCTTGGTTCCGCCAATGCCCGCGCACGAGCACCTGGACCGCGGGTGCGGTCGGAAGCTCGCCGCGGAGGTGGCGAACGATCTCCTCACGGCAGTCGACGACGACGTTGCGGGTGAGCACGAAGGTCTGCGTCGCGGGCTCGGCAGCGGTTCGCCCGGGCTCGCTACCCTTCCTTGGCCGGGGGGCGCGGACGTTCGTGCGGTCCCGGAGTTCGAGTTCCACTCCGATCGCCAAGCGCGCGATCTGCTCGAGCACGCGCGCGTCCCGTGCCTCGGCGCGAAAGTCACCGACCTCGCCCAGCAGGTCGATGTCGACGTGCTCGTCGATCGCGTCGGCGAGTGAGTCGGCGTGCCTGACGATGAAGAACGCCGTGTCGGCCGCCTCGAGAATGAACAAGACCCACTTCGGGTGACGCTCGACGAACACGTAGCTCGCGAACCCTTCGCGATTCGCGATGCGATCGTGCACGGGAACGAGACTCGTCCGGCAGGATCACGGCGTACGCCGGCCACGGCGGCGGCTCGTCCTCGGCGAGGACTTCGGGGGGGATCCGTGTGGCCATCAGCGATGCGGCGAGTTTGTGGCCGACGACGACCTGCGGGAAGCCAGCGGAGGCCCAGCGCGCCGCCCACATCGTGCGGTGCACGTGACCGGGCGACTTGCCGAGCCACTGAATGAAGCTGGCGTTACTCGGCGTGCGGTCCCGCGTCGCCCACGCATCGAGGAGGCCGAGAGCGTGAGCGCGGTCGGAGGTTTTGCGGTAGGTCGCCTGCGCGATGGTGGCCCCCAAGGTCATCAGCGCGGAGAGCGACATGGCGCCGGCATCTTGCCGGCAGAGCGGAGGAAACGCACGTGGGTCTTCGCGCGCCGCTAATCCCCGTGGGGTGGCCGCGCGTCGTATGGGCGTGGGCCCGCGCGTTCTCGCGCGCGAATGCGGGAAGACTCCTTCAGGGCCGCCGCCGGGTCGTAGGCGCTCACGCGGACGCAGTCCCCATCTTTGTTGTGCAAGATCACAATGTGGAACGGATGCTCCTCGAGGAACTCAGCGACTTCCGGCCATTCGATCGAGAAGGCGAGCGTGACCGAAGCGCGCGGAAGCACGTTGAGGCGCCGCTGATGCCAATCGACAACGGCAACGAATTCGTTGAGAGCCTTGGGCTGCCCGACGGCGCGAGCCTCTTCGGCGATGGCCCCGATCGCTTCTACGAGCACTCCGTCCTCCTCGGCGGAGGATCCCTTGAAAGGCGGATCGTCGTAGTCGAGGTGGATGATCGACTCCTCCTCGAGGCGCCGCCGCGTCAACACGAAGGCCTGTCGATCGCCGGTCGCCCGGACGCACAGGACCAGGAGTTCTTCGCGCTCGTCGCTGACCGTCAGGCTCCGAAGCTCTCGAGCGAGGTCCGGATCGCTGCTGACGTAACGCTCCGCGAGCTCGCCTCGGAAGCACAGCGTGCAGCGATCGTGAGCGTCGACGAAGAGGCAGTAGTCCGACTGGGCTCGCACGGCATCCTGGATCTGCCGGCACGCGCGCGTGAACGCTTCGACAAGGAACCCGTGCTCCGCGATGGCCGCGATATCAACTCGCATCCGACGGTCTCCGAAAGATACGCATCAAGAAGCGCGGCCCCTGCGGCCGCACCTAGCGTGCTCTTAGCGGACACCGTGCGTGCCTTCAAACGCTCGTGTCCCGGGCGAAGCGCGTGCCTAGCGTCCGCGAAATGCGCTGGCGCAGGACGGCCCACCGACAGCGGTGCTCGTTCCAGTCAGCCACACGCACCACATCGCGGAGCGCGCGCTGGGTGATGCGCTACGACCTCCTCGCTCCGGACGGGTCGGCCAAGCCAACCGCGCTCGATGTCCCCGCATTCGGCGGGCTCGTGCACTTCGTCACGCCCCGGCATGTCGCCGAGGTCCGCTTCCTCGAGTGGACCTCCGACGGGATCCGTCACCCCGCGCTACCAGGGGCTGCGGCTGAACAAGCGTCCGGAGGAGCGCGTCCGCGAGCGCCGCCCCGCAGGCGCCGGGAGGGGCGACCAGGAGCGCGCACAGCCGCGAGGTGCCACGAAGCCGCGAAGCCGAGTCGGTGGCGACGAAAACGCACGTAGGAGAGCCCGTATGCGCGGCGGCGAGACGCCACACACACGAAGCTGGACTTCACGGACGCGTCGGTGAATCGTCGGCGCATGGAAGAGCGGAAGTGGACCGAGGCCGACGTCCTCAACATCCTCACCAACCCCGTCTGCGCGGGCTTCGGCCCGTTTCCGCAGATGGTCCCCGACGCCACGTTCATCGAAGCCGGGACGCGCCTCATCAAAGAACGCGGCGCTGCCTGGTACATCGAGACGCTCCTCGCTCACCTTCGCAAAGAGCTGCCGGCGCCGCCAGCGGACGATCCGACAACGCAGCAACCTGCCCCGCCGACAAGGCGGCCACGCGAGGCGCAGGGCCGCCGATAGCGGCCGGCACCCTCATGTCTCTTGGCCCCGGGCAAGGGCTTCCAGCTCCTCGCACGCGCGTTCGAAACGCCGAACAAGGGACGGGAGCCTGGCGCCGGTCCCGGTCTTTGCTGCCTTGTCGAGGAGGAACTCCTGGAACGTACAGTCTCGCCACGCGGCTTCGACCTTCTCGGACAGCAACTCGCACACTGACCCGGTCTTCGCCGCCGCCGCCAAGAGAATTTCGAGATCGGCCGGATTCGACAAGGTGACGGGTCGCACGCCGTTGCGCCAGGACAGGAGGCGCTCCTCTTCGCAGCGCTTCGCGATCCACGTGTAGAGGATCGAGCTCTCCCCGATGTCGTCGAACGTGATGAGCATGGGCAGCACGGTCGCGTCGCGTAACACGCCCTGCGCTTCGAACGCCCCGCTCCTCAGTCGCGAGATCGTGCGGTCCAAGAGCCTCAGCGCACCTCCTCGGTGACTGCTGATACGGGGAGCGAAGAGGAACCGATCGACCCACGCGATCACGCCCTCGCGCGAGGTTGCATCCTTCAGGCTCTTCTCGGCGACGACGGGGGCCTTCACGGACGCGAGGACCACCATCGTCCCACGGAGGAAGACGACGTCCTCGACCTCGTCTTCCGAGCCGACATCGCGCGAAAGGACGATCCGATCGCGAAAGCCATCGAACGACGCGGCTTCGGCCGCGAGCGCACGACACCAGCGCTCGAAGACCTCGCCAAACGCGGCGTTCCACTGGAGGTTTGAAAGCCCGCGCGCCTTTGCGGCCTGATTAAGCGCCCCCCACGGAGCAAGACTGAGCTGGCTCGACACGATCGCCGGCGACAGGGGGATGACTCGTTCCGAGGTGACCGCCAGGAACGGCTTGCGAAACCAGGCGGCCGGGACTCGTGGGAGGCCGTTGGGCTGGCGACTCTGTCGAGCTGCCTCTGTGGCCTCCGCGAGCGACATGGTCACCGCTCCCAACCAACGCTCCCGCAGCGCCTCAGGGATCTGCGTCGCGGGAAACCACAGGTGGCGGTCAAGGACGGGGGCATCGTCCCCGCGCCAACACTTTGAGAAGACGAACAGCGGCGCGAGGAACTGCGAGACGTACTCGCCGAACGGTACGCCGAACGCTTCCTTTTGGAGATCGGCCCATGCCTTGGCGATGGGTCCCCGCTGCGGCGGGAACTCGCTCAGCATCGCCGTGCGGGCGAGCTCCCGAAGCGGATCGTCATTCCGGTTGAACAAGCCATAGTAACAGACCGACGCCGCGACGGACTCCATGCGCTTCATCGACGTGGGACTCGCGAGCCAGCCCGGCGCGTGGTCGTTCGACACGAGCATGAGAAACGAGAGCTCGGCCTTGGTCGTCAGGCGGCCGCCTTCGGGAGACTCCGCCAACACGAGCGCCTGTAGAAAGAAGATCACCAGCGGGTGCGCGATCGCGCGCCCCCGCGCGGCAGGCCACGCGAGGGCCTCACCAACCCTTCGTTCCAGGGGGCGCGCACCGGCCCGCCGGGCGTAGTCGACGAGTTGGTCGTGCGTCCAGGCGCGCGCCTCCGCGCCCAGCACACCCCCCTCCGTCCCCGACAAGATGGCGGCGATCTGAGCGAGGCCGACCAGGGCATGGTCCCGATCGAGTTGTCGGACTGTCTGGATGAGGAGCTCCGGCGGCATCGGTGCCGCGCCGAGCAGTTCGCTCAGCGTGAGCCAGGGGTGCATGTTGGCGGACGGATTCATGGTGCCAACACCCTCGCTCCAGAGGCAGGTTGCCGAGCAGCGTCGATCGGCTCACGCTGCGTGGCCGTCACCTCGGGGCTCACGTCCACGGCAGCTTCGCCGGCCACTGTTTTGGCCAGACCGCGAACGGGTGACCGCACACGGATTCGGCGACGACGGCCGCGAGCCAGGATGCGTAGGCCAGCGCGGCGTAGGACGCTTCGTGGGGGACGAGCGCACGGATCGCCCTCGAGTCGAGGTGCGTGAACCCGCACAGCCACTCGTACACTTCGAGGGGCCGGCTCGCGCCGGGGTGCTTCTTGAGAACGAGTCCCTCTATGGCTCGACAGCCCGCGGAGGCGCTGAGCTCAGCGGCCCGTCGCTCCTCTCGCGTGGGGAGGTCGGGACCGTGCCACCACCGCTCGGACTCGTCGCCCGTCCCGAGCGCGATCATGCCCCCGCGCGCGGTCGCCTCAAGGGCCGAGCGACAGAGGACGAGGACCGCGTGGTGATGCCAGTTCTCGCGCATGTAGGCGAGGCTGGCGGTCTGGACCATCGCGCACGCGACGATGACGTTCGCTCCCGCGTTGCTCGCGCGTTCGTCGCGAACGGCCACGCCCCGTGCGGCGAGCTCCTTGTCGAGCTCTCGTATCGCGTACTCGGCAGCGTGGGCATTTGTGTACGCTCTTGCGAGATCCTCGGCGTTCCCGATGGCGCGCTTGTCGAGATCGCCGTGTTGTCGCGCGAAGACTTCGAAGTTCTCCTTGGGGTCGCCGCGCATGCCCCCCTCGATCCGCGTGACCGGCGGGCCGTGCTTTGCGAGCGTCACCGCGAACGGTTCCATCGGCGGCGTGGCGGGCCAATTGGGAAGAACGACCGGCTTCTTGTCGTTTTTCTTGTTGCTCATCGACCGCGAACCCTCCCTAGAACAGCGCTCCTTGCGCCGGTGGACCGACCTCCCAGCGCTCGAGGCACCGCGCGTCGTCGTTCTTCGGCGAGTTCACGTACGGCGACACCGGGGTCGCGACCAACGTCGTCGCCGTCGGCCGCAGGAGATCCGAGACGTCCGCGCCGGGGTCGTTCCACCGCGCGAAGGCGCCGCGCGGGATCACGAGTGGCATCCGGTCGTGCACGGTATCGACCGGCGGTCGCGGCGGGCACGTCATGAGCGCGACGCTCTCGACGAGCTCGCCGGCGCTCGTCGTCGTCACGCTCCACACGCCCGCAAAGCCCAGGGGGTGCCCGTCGCGGTCGCGGAACACGAACGGCTGCCGCGCCGCCGGCGTCGCGGCGGGGCGCCACTCGTAAAAACCGTCGAGCGCCACGAGGCACCGGCGCTGCTTCTGGATCGAGCGGCCGAGCGTCTCGACGCGCGCGTTGATCTGCGGCGGGCGTCCGTCGCGCGCGATCCCCCACTTCAGGAACTCGAGCCGGCCGGGCGTGCGGACGATCGGGACGGGCTGGGTCGGCGCGATGTTGAAACGCGCGGGCAGGTCGGCCGACACCTCGACGCCGAACCACTCCGCGACGGCGTGGGGGTTCGCGAGGACCGCGCGGCCGCACATCAGCGGCCTCGGTAGAGCGCGAGCGCGTCCTCGGCGGCCGCGCGTGCCAAGGGGTCCGTCGTCGTCGTGGCGATCTGCTCGAGCGCGTCCTCGAGGCGGGCGTGGTCGTCGAGGGGCGCGTCGCCGGCGTCGGCGTCCGCCAGGGCCGCCTCGGCGATCGCGCGGGCCCCGGCGTCGGCCGACGTTCGCGCGAGCTCGCGGAGCGGATCGAGCAGCGACCGGAGGTATGCGGCCTCGCGCGCGTCGTAGTCGAC
>JBKQKP010000355.1:0-18403 GCA_052147435.1 Polyangiaceae bacterium
GTCGTCGCTCGAGACGGCCGTGTTCTTCTCCGCGAACGCGGCGCGGCGCGCGAGCTTGTCGGCTTCCCTGGAGAGGAACACGCCCTTCGTCGCGAGCGATTGCATCTTCCCGATGTCGCGCCGATGCCTTTTCTCGGAGTGGTGTCCGACGAGGATGGGCTGGCCCATCGGGATCATGTTCCCGATCGCGCGCTCCCTCGTGAACGCCCCCTCGGCTTCGGCGCGGAGCTTCTCCGACCGCACGCGCAGCCGCTCAATGCGCGCTGCGCGCTTCAACTCGAACGCGTTCGGCGCACGCGCGGATTTCTCGACCTCGGCGATCTCTGCCTTCGTCTTGGCGATCGCCTTCTCCGCTTTGGGCTCGAGGATGGCGTGCATCTCCTCGGGGTGAGCCTTGGCGTAGCTCCAGAGCGCTTCGACCTTGGACTCCCCCGGAGCGGGGGTGATGGTCCGCGCTTTCTCGAGCAGAGGTCGGAGCTTCTCCAGCTTGCGCCCGTGCAGGGCTCCGCCCGCAAGCGTCTGCGCGTGCAGCTTGTCGATGTCGGCCTTACGCCGCCGCTCGTGAGTCGTGATGCGACTCTGCTCGGTGTGATGCTGGCGTTGGACCGCGAGCGCCGCGCGCACGGCCGAAATTGTCGTCGCCGACGTGCTGCGGACCTCGACGAGACGCGCGGCTTGCTGATCCCGGGCAGTCTTCCGCGCCGTCTTCACCTCGTCACGGAGCCCCGCGAGTGCGCTCTGGCGCATCGCGAAGATCGCCCCGCGCACTGCGAGTCGCTCGCGCTTGCACTCCTCGACGAGCTGGCGCATCCGATCCTTCTTTGCGGCGAGCGCCGTTCGGAGAGTGACGCGCAGACCGACGAGCTGCTCGCGCGCGGCCTCCTTGTGGCTGCGAGCGGCGGCGCGGATCTCCCCGGCGCTGAGCGGCGCCTGATCGTGAGAAGTCATGGCTGCGCTCCCCCGGGCGTCGCGGCTGCGCGCGCAGCGGCGACCTTCTCTGCGTTGATGCGCTTCCACTCGCCCTCGTCGTCGAGCTTCACGTCGCGCCCGAATCGCTCGTGGTGGTAGTCCGTCATCGGGTCGGAGTTGTCCCAGTGGTAGGCGTCGACGATCGCGTTGAGCTTCGCGACGACGCTGTCTGCCTCCGCGGTGTGTCGGCTCCGAAACCTGTCCCGATCGAACGAGACATGACTCGAGCCCTTCTCGAGGTGGAACGCTTCCGGATTGAGGAGAGCGAACGGAAGTGCGGATGCGACGACGTTGATGGACGAACCCATCGAATACTTGTCGGTCTGGACCGAGTATTTCCCCTTGGGGAGGGCCTTCGTCCGTACGGCTTCGCCGATGTCCGCCCGGATCCGCTTCGCGATCTCGGCCGTGTCCCTCAGCTCCGGCGCTTTGACGTCCTTCTTCGCCGCCGGCTTCGGGGCGTGCGCGCCGAAGTCCTGCTTGGCCTTGGCCTCGCAGGCATCGCACGCGCGACCGTTCGGCGCGTTGAGGACGACGTCCTCCGAGTAGGGGACGCCCGCCGTGGCCGCGCGCATCTTTCGCACCACAATGTGCCCGCAGCTCGCGCGCACCTTGAACGGCTGGACTGTGTCGGCGATCGTGGAGGCGACGACGGCGGGCACCTTCGCCGTGGCTCCGGGAGCGGCGGGTGGCGCGTTCGTGTTCGCGGCGGGCGCGTGCAGATCGAGGGCGACGGCTCCGCGAGCGTCTCGAACGATCATCGCGGGGTTCAGGCGAGTCTCGGGCTGCGCGAGGACGAACGCTTCTGCGTCCTGCCCGCTACTCCACGCGTCGTGCGTCTCCGACCCAAACGCGACGCGCCGCCCGTGCTTCCCGGCAGCGCGCGACAGCAGCTCGCACCACGCGGCATAGCTCTGTGTGGCGCCGCTCGCCGAGGGCGCGGGCGGGACGGACGGCGCGGTCGCCGGCTCGCTGGACGCGGCCTTCTTCGGTGCGGCGCGCTTCCCGCGGGCACCTCCCTTCGGCTCCTTCTGCGGGGGGCCGAGTCGCAGCGCAGCATCGAGACTTCCCCGCACAGCGACATCAAGGCGATCGTGGATCGCTGCCGCCGCGCGCTCGGCGGAATGGCCGTGCTTCGCTAGCTCGGCTTCGATCGTCGCGTCGCTGACCTGCGCATGCGCACCCACCTGCCATCCGCGGCCGGCGAGGATCTTCGTGACGTCGCCAACGCCCGCAGGCACCGCACGTGCCCCCTCCGTCGTTGGCGCGGTTGTCTCGGGCACGGCGGGCGCTGGCGGGACGTGCGCGGTGGCGGACGGCTTCGTCGAGCCCCCTTTCCCCGGTGCTGACCGCTTCCCCCGAGTGGCCTTCGCCGCGGCGAGCTCGGCCCGCTCGCGCATGAAGTCGGCGAGCGGCATGCCCCCTCCGCCTCGTGGAAGCTCGCCCTTGCGCCTCTCCGTCGCTCCCTTCGGCTTGGGCGCTTTTGTCGCATCCCTCGTCTTCGGTCCCGGTGATGCGTTCGGCACCGTGGGCACGGCGGCCTTCTTCGCGGGCTTCGTCTTCGGAGCCTTCGGTTTGGCAGACTTGCGAGTGGCTTTGGTTCGCTTCGGCCCCGCCGGGACCGGAGACCGGGGCGCCGCCGCATCTGCCGCGGGTGGAGGTGCTGCGGGCGGCAACGCCTCGGCTGTGGGTGGAGAGGCGATAGGCGCCACGTGAACCGGTCCAATGCGCTGCTCTCCCGGTGCGGGCCACGCGCCCTGCTCCGCGGCGCGACCCTGGCGCGAGCGCCGGTCCCGCTGACTCTGCGTCGGAGGGCGCGCTCCCACGCGGACGTCGCCGCCGGAGGCGCGCACGGAGCGCTCTGCGTCGACAACGGCGCGCTTCGTCTCCTCGACCTTCCGGTTCGCGGTCGGCTCGAGCACGGCGTGAGCCTTCTCCGGATTGCGCTCGGCGAACCGTAGGAGCGCCTCCGCGCGCGACTCACCCGACGCCTGTGCGACCGCGCGTCCTTCCCGCTCAAAGAGGGGCGCCAGCTTTCCGAAGAGCGACGACCGGAGCGCGCCCGCAGCGAGCGACCGTTCGTGTGCGAGACGGATCTCGACCCGGCGTGAGCGCTCCTCTCGTTCCAGTCGCGCGAGCTCCGCCTGGTGCTGCCTCTCGACGGCCGCAGCGGCGCGCGCCCGGTCGACCGGAGCCCCGGCGACCTGGCGGATCTCGGCGAGGCGCGTGAGCCGGGTCAACTTCGCGGCGCCGCGTGCAGCCTGGATCTGGTCGCGGAGATCGCGCAGCGAGCGAGCGCGCATCTCCTGGACCTGTTCGCGAATCGCACGTCGGTCCGCCTTACAGGCCTCGACAAACTCCGCGATGCGGGCCTTCTTCTGCGCGAGGGCCTCACGAAGCTTCTGACGAAGATCGGCGAGTCGCGTCTCTGCGGCGACGCGAACGCCGACGTTGCCGTCCCCTCGCGTCCGCATGCCGAATGTGTTTGTCGAGGCCATGGCGTTCTTCTCCGATCAGCCGGCGGTGGAGCGACGGCGCTGCTGTTGCCGGTTGCGCGGCGGGGGCGGCGGCGGGCGAAACTCCTCGTCGTCGTCGAGTTCCTCTTCGTGCTCCTCGAAGATGACTGCTTCGCCATCCTCACCGACGAGGACGACGGTCTCGGTCTCACAGCCGAAGAACCGGTCGATGGTGCTGCGCAGCGCGATCCACTGCGAGCGTGTGACCTGGATGAAGTCGGTCCCCAGTGCGAGCTGGACGTAGTGCGGGTCAGTGGCCGACACGTCGAGCGTGCCGAACTGGCCTCCTTGGAGCTTGCGGAACGAAATGAGAGGTTTCGGGAAATGCTTCATGTGCGTAGGCCTCAGGTGGTGGTGGAAGAGACAGAGTGATGTCGGGACGGCGCCGTCACGCAGCGCCGCGCGTACGCTTGCAGGAGGTCGAAGAGCTCAGTGACGAGCGCGAACTGCTCGCGCGTGAGGACGTCGCGAAGAGCACCGAGCTGCTCGCGCGTGCTCATCGACGCGATCCGTTCGACGATCTCGTCGCCGATGGTTACGGCGACGCGGGAGACGAAGCGCGCGACAAGGCCGTGCGCGACCTCGCGTGTGGCCCCGTTCGCCGCCTCCCGGAGGCGAGCGAGGGTCGAGGCTGCATGGAAGCTCTTCATGACGTGGTGTCCTTGGGTGAGGGTTTGGGATCGGAGTCGTTCGCAGGCATGGACGTGTCAGTCGGCGAGGGAGGAGGTGCCGCCGTCGCGGCGACGCCGTTCTCGTTCGAGGCGGTGCGCTCGGTCCGCTGGAGGCGCGCTTCGGCGATCTGGTAGAGCTGGCTGAAGATCGCGAGCTGCTCCTCCGTGAGAAGGCGCGCGACTCCTCCGAGCTGATCAGGCGTGAGCGATTGGACGAAGCGGTCGACGAGCTCGTCGCCGACCCTCCCGCCGGCGGCTGTCGCCGCGGCACTCGCGACCCCGGCGGCCCACGAAGCCGCGGCGTTCCCGCTCGCGGGGGCTCCCCCGAGGAGCTTCGACATCACGATCGGAATGACGGGACCGAGTTTCTCGATCGCAAACTTCCGCATCTCGTCCTTACGCCTGAGCGCATCGATGTGAGCGTCGCGTTCGAAGGAGTGGGACTGAAGCTTCTCGCGGAGCTCGAGGGCCTCCGCTTCACGCCCCTCGAGCACACGGATGCGCGCGTACGCTTGCTCGAGCAGGCGGGTATGGTGGGTGTGCTCGGTGCCGAGGAGAGTCTGGTACTGGTCGACGATCTCGCGCGAGTGACCGAGCGACAGACGAGCCGATGACTCGGTGTGGCGCATCAGCATCGCCGTGATCCCGCGCTCGTCCGGGGTGTCGGCGGATCCGGGCCACCCCCCCGTCCCCGAATCGACGCGGAAGACGAGCCGTCCGACGGGTGCAGGAGAGTCGGCGCGGAACGCAAAGACGCCGTAGGTGATCGACTCGCGGAGTGTCTGCGCTTCACGCATGCCCGTCGCGTGCAGCGCGTGCGCGAGGGATCTCGCGTCGAGCATTTCCGCGACGCTCCATTCGTTAACCGTTTGGTGGGTCTCGCCCACCCTCTGGGCGAGCACGATGCGCGTGCACCCGCGACGTGCCTGGTCGTCGATGAAGCGAGCGAGGTCGGAGACGACGTCGCTATCGACGTGGCTCGTTACTGGGATCGGAGCAATCGAGGCCGTCATCATCGGAGCACCGATTTGGTGGCGAGCAGGACTCCCAGGACGAGCCCGAGGCCTACGACGACGAGCGTTCCGGTCCCTTTCGACGGCGTGATCTGCTTCGCGACGGCTTCACCGGCGCGGATGACCGTGTCCGCCGCCTTGTAGGCCGTGAGATCCGCATCCGCCGCTGTGGGCTGCGGCAGCTTCGACATGTCGACCGGCCTGCCCTGGGCGGCGGTGAGCCGGTTGTAGAGATCCTGGAAGTCGCCCGTTCCGGTCGCCCCGGGGGTCTTCGAGAGGGCGTGGAGGACGCCCTGCCACTCGTCCTCGATGGGGATCATGCTGTCGGGGACACCGACTTCCCATCGAGCATGACCGATGGCGCTCTGCGCCTTCGCGCGCGCGACGCCGTACCGCGATTGGAGCGACTGCCAGTCGCCAAACCAGGCGCGGTGCGCCACGGCATCCTGTGCCTGCCAAGTCGATGCGAAGGCAGCGTAGGCGGAGCCGATCTGCCCAGCCTCGTAGTCGATCGCCGCGAGCCAGTCCCTGAGCTCGCCGACGGAGTGATGTCCGAGGACGGTCATCTAGGCGGCCTCGGTGGACGGCGCGCTCGGGCTCCTGCGCGCGAGCTGCATGAGCCCGAAGCCCACGCCGCCGAGAAGGAGCCCGAAGAGGATCACGGGAACGGCCCCGTGCGCGGCGTGAGACGCGTCGGCCGCCCGCTGCTCGGCGATGTTCGCGAGGACGCTCACCGTCGAGGGATCGTCGAGCGGCTCACCTGCGCGCACCGGATCCCAGCCCGCCTCGGAGAGAGCCGACTCGATCGCGAGCGCCTTCGTCGCGACGTTCTTCGCGTAGTCGCCGATGTTGGCTTCGTCGTCCCCCTTGTGAACGCCGCTGAAATACTTGCTCTGGTACATCGCCCGCGCGACGTCGCCCGCGGTGCCTCCGTCGATGACGCTGCGTACGCCGGGCCGGTTGGCGATGAGCGTCGTCAGGTACTTCTTCGCGGCCTCGACGTGGTTCGGGAAAGCCCAGAACCAGACGAAGTATTTCCCGTTGGGGGAGTCGTCGATGTGGAGCGCTTCGTCGGTCGATGTGGGAGTCACCACGGCCCGCGCGCTCGCGACGGCTGCGTCGCCGCCTGTCGGCGCGATGCTGTGCGAGGAGAGTGTCCCCGCCTCGGCCTGCGTGAGCGACCGTTTGTGGACGGCGCCCCAATTGTGCTCGCCCTTCCAGCTTCCGCCGGCGTCGCCGAGGTGCGTCTCGAACTCGGCGACCGCCATCGCGAGGATGACGGAGTGCTTGGTAGGCACGGCGCCGAAGAGGGCGCGCCACGCCGCGGTGACGATGTTCGCCTTGTTCACGTAGCGAGCAATTTTCGTCGGATCGAGGATCACGTGAGCACCTCGACGTCGACGCGGAGGTCGGCCGTGGGATCGAACGTGAAGGTGATCGGCGTGGAGCTCGCGGCCCAATAGACGCCGTAGCGGAAGCCGCGCGTATCGAAGCGATCGAGGCGGTAGGCACGTCGCGCCGGAGCCGCCATCGCCGGAAAGGCGCCGACGGGTGGAAGCGCGACGCCGTCGAACAGCATGAGCCACCGTGCCGCCGCCGCGGCGGGGTAGCCCTGGACGGTGACGAGCTGCTCGGGGCCGCTCGACACGAGGCCCTGTGCGCCGTGCTGCGACGTCCACTGGGTATTCCGCAGCGTCTCGCCGTCGACGCCTGCGGCGACGAATGCGACGAAGTTGCACGTCACCTTGGAGGAAGGCGAGAGGGACGCGCCGGTCTCGCTCACGAGCCGCCCCGTCATCCGGACCGTGCTACCGACGACCGGAACGCGGAGGCGGCGGTAGACCCGGAACTCGCGCGCGGCGATCGACGCGCCACCGTTGCCCCATTCGAGCAGAACGACCGGAAAGGCATTCGACCCAACGGGCTCGACGCGCGCTGTGACGTAGCAGGTGAAGGCCTGCGCCTCGACGACGCTGATCTCGGCGAGAGGCTGCCTCTTGTCGGCGCGCACGAGCGTCTTGTCCCCGAAGTTGACGTCGTAGGCGCGCGCTGTGGCGTAGGGCTGCTTCACAGTCGCGGGCCTCATGACGGCTTCACCACGGCGGCGAGAGCAGCGGCCGGAAGCGGGAGATCGGGGGCCAAGAGATCGAGCGCGGGTGCGAGCGCGCCGCTGACTCCGGCGATGCCTTTGCTCGCGTCGCCGATGGCGTCGACAGGACTTCCCCCCGGGGCAGCGCCCGCGACGCCGCTCGCGACTGAGGGGGCACCGCTGGGCGCCGCAGGGAGCAAGGGCATGCCCCCAGCTCCGCCGGCACCCAGACGTAGAGGAGCGGCGACCATGGGGCCGAAGAGGGGAACCACCAGCGGTCGGGGCCTGGGTTGCACCGGGGTTGCCGCGAAGGGCGCCCCTTGGCTCACGCCCGGCAGATACTTCGCGACCGCGTCACCCGCCGCGCCGGGGATTCGCCTCACGACGACGTCGCTCACCGCGCGCAGGGCACTCTTGCCGGAGCTCGCCGCGCTCGCGACGTCCGCCGCGGCGCCGAGGCTCTGACCGACGACTCCCGGGGCGACCGTCCTGGCAACATCGCCAGCCGCCGCAAACGCGCTCTTCCCAGCTCCCGCTGCGCCCGCGATGTGCGCGCCCGCCGCGAGCACCTCACCCGCGGCACCGGGCGCGACCCTCCGAGCGAGGCTGCCCGCGGCGTCCCCCACCGCCACTGCGACATTCTTCTTCTGCGCAACGGCGCCCGCGATGTTCGCCGCCGTCGCGAGCCCCTCGCCCAGCGCACCGGGCGCTACCTTCCGGGCTGCGTCGCCGACCGCGGCGGTAACCGCCGACGCGACATTCTTCTTCTGCGCGACGGCGCCCACGATCCCTGCCGCACCGGCGATCCTCTCGCCGAGCGCGCCCGGAGCCGACCTCTTCGCCACGTCCCCGACCGCTCCGCTCACCACGGCCGCGATGTTCTTGTGGTGCGCGGCGGCATCCGCCGCATTCCCCAACGCTTCGCCCACGCCCTGTAGCGGGATCCCCGGCGCATAGCGCTGGACGTACGAGTCGACCAGCTCACCTCCCGCCTTCGCGATGGGCATGTGCTTGACGATCAGATTGGCGAGCGTGTCGAACACGTCGCGCGCCATCCCCGCGGGGACCGCGTTCCGCATCCCCGCCAGAAGTGCGTCCGTGAGGTTGTGCGGATTGTGTATGAGGTGGAGAACGGCCCCGAGGACGGCGTCCGTGATCTCCCGGATGCCCGGCGGGATGGGGATCGCGCCGTAAGCGGTCTCGATCGCGATATCGAGGGCACCGCCGCCGTCGAGAATTCCGATGCCCGCGCTGATCGCCGCGCTGATGCCCGTGCCAATGCCGGGGATGAGCGAGATCACCCCTTGGGCCATCTTGGCGTCGTTCTCGATCATGTTCTTCAGGCCCTCGAAGTCGCCCTTCTTGAGCTTGTCGGCCATGTGATCGAGCTTCACGAGCGGGTCGAGCTCGTGCAGGAAGCCGCCGACTTTGGGGATCTTCGAGACGAGGCTCAGGGGCGTGTCGAGCACGCGCGCGACGACCATGGTGCCGTCGAGGAGCGCGTCGCCCGCCTTTTGCGCCACCTTCACGCCGGCCTGCGCCGCCTGGCCAACCGCGCGGATAAACTGCTGCGCGTTCACGTCGCCGAGACGCGCGCGCATGATCGTGCGCGACGCGGCCTCGATCTTCTTCCTCTCCGAGGCAGGCACGAACGGTACGTGCGCGATGAGGGTCGCCCCAGCCGCCGCTGCGTCACGCGTGATGTCGAAGGCGGGCCGTGCCAACGTCGTCGCGACCAAGGACGCCGCGTTGAACGTGCCCTCCGCGGCCTTCCCAAGGCCATGTCCGATATCGTGGACGACGTGATCGAACCCGTGCCCGATGTCGCCGAAGAGGGAGCCCGTCGCGAACGTCGACGCCATCATCGACTCGCGAGAGACCGCAAAGACGAGATGCAGAGGGCCGAGGGCCGAGTCGGGAGTGTCGATCGCGATGATCACTCGACGGCCTCTCGTCAGAACCACGCGAAACGTCCCCTCGGCGAGGACGCCGCTGTCCTCGCCGAGGACCTGAACGTCGTGCATTCGGATCACGGGTGGACGTCCTTCGGCGGCAGCGCGGTCGCGTGCGCCTGCGGCGTCGGCGGTGTCCCCCAAGAGGCGGGGAGGCTCAGCGATTCGCCCGGGCGCAGCGTCGCGAAGCTTCCGTCGGAGGCGGCGGGCTTGTTCGGATTCGCAGCCACGAGCTCGGGCCAGCGCTTCCCGTCGTGGGTCAGCCGCTCCGCGATCACGGTCGGTGTGTCGCCGGCTTGCACGACATAGGTCGTCGGCTTCGCTGGCGGCAACGCGGCGAGGGTCGAAGATGCGCCGACCGCGCCTGGCTCGGGGGGCGCTCCCGTCGCGCTCGGCGCGGTCTGCGCAGCCCTGATCTCGCGCGCCCGCCCCAACAGGAGAACCGTGGCGGTCGGGTACTTCGCGCGGATGGACTCGGCGAAGCCCTCCAAGGAGACAGGGTCGGTCTCCTGGGCGTAGGCCCTCATGGCGGCCTGAAGGATCAGCGCCGCATCGCCCGTATCGGGGGTCGCCGCGGGTGCCGCGGAGGACGTGCCAGCGTGTGGCGTAGCGACAGCCGCGGGAGGAGGGGAGGCCTCCGTCGCGGCGACGCGCAGCGCGGTCGCCTTCGCGTGAAGCTCGCCAGCGGCGATCGGGTACTTCGGCCCGAGCTCACGCGCGAGCGCGTCAAGCTGCGTGGCCTCCTCCTCGTGCACCAGGGCCGTGAGCACCCGGTGCACGAGGTCCTCGGGCATCCCTTGGTCGAGCTCGAAGTGCTGCCCGTCCGGGGGCGAAGTGGTCTGAGCGTGAGGTTTGGGAGAGCCCTTGTGAGCATGCGCGACGATGATCGCGAGTGCCGCGATACCGAAGATGGGACCGAGGATGAAAAGTACCGGCATGACGCCAACGTTCCTTCTTTGCGCGCGCTCAAGCGCGAGTCAGTGCTCAGGGCATCCCCAGCTCGCGCGAGGGACATTCGATGCGGCCGTCCGCGCGGCGGACCACCACGTGAAACTTCACGTGGTGGCCCCGCCTCGCGAAGCTCACGAGTGGGAGCGCCGCCTCCCTCTCGCGAACACGGAGCTCCGCGAGGCGCCACGCGACCAGGTCCTTGCAGTCGCCCACCCCACGCGCGAGTGTCTCGGAGAGGTCGGTCCACCCCTCTCGCTCCTCGTCGTCCTCTGCGTAGGAAACGCCGCTCGCGTAGAGCCACGGCGCTTCGGGGTGAAGGCGCAGATATCCCGTGTTCGCGGCGGCGAGCGCCTCGACTAAGAGACGAAGAACGACCTCGCGCGAAGCGAGGTCAAGCAAGTCGAACCGGAGTCGAAAACCGAGCGCGTATGCGCTCAGCCGTCTCCTCCCTCTTCCACCTCGCCGTAGAGAACGGCCCCGAAGTCCTGCGCCGCCGTGTCGGTGTTGTGCACGATGAGCGTGATCACGATGCCAGGCGGCGCGCAGTCGAGCTCCATCTGCGTCCCCACCGCGAGGGACGAGAACGCTTCGGCGGGCATCTCTCCCGTCGCCGCGAGCTGGCTGTCCTTCCCGACCTTGATGTCGACAATGTTGAAGTAGCGCGCCTGGCTTGCGGCCACGGCGAGCCGATGCCCTTGGAATCTCACCTGAGGTTTCACCTCGATCTCGGCGATTCCCCCCGCGGGAACCGCCGCCTGAACGAAACCGACGGGAAATTCGCGAATCTTGAGCGGCCCGACCGGCGGTCGGTGCCGAGGACGTCTCCCGCCACCGTAGTCCGGCTCGTCGTGATGCTGCCGGTGTTCACGGCGCTCGGTCCGGTCGCGACGCTCGCGCTCGTCGTGCTCGGCGTACCGGCTCTCGTGATGGGAAGGGGCATGCGCTGGCGGCGGGGCATGCGGCTGCGGACGCTGCTGATGCTCTCGGATCTGGGCGAGCTCGCCGCGAAGGCCGTGGAGCATTGAATGCACCTCGTGCGCCGGAACCATCGCGTGCGAAGGCGGCGCGTGAGGGCCGGCCTGTGGATGGGCATGGGGATGAGGAGCGTGCGCGAGCGACGTCGCGTGCTGCGGGTGAAGGAGTGCGTCGTAATCCGGGTGATGACCTTGGGTCATGGGACCGTCCATTCTTGATTGTGAGAAAGCGGAGATGACCTACGCGGCGAGCGACGCGGAGGCGACTATGGGTTTCGAGAGAAACCCGGACCTTTCATCATTTCGGATGCGCGACCGTGTAGACGGTGCCTCCTTTCGCCCCGTTCGCGGGAGCCACAGCCCCGGCCCCTGATGCCGCGGCGGCCCGCGCTGCGGATTCGAGGCCGCGCTTGTGAAAGAACCGATAGACGCCGGACGCGAGTCCAGTGTCACCGACCGTGTGGAAGACTTCGGCGAGCACGTCGAACCTCGGACTCGCGTCGTTGTCCGCGAACGAGAACGCGAAGCCGCCCACGTGGCCGACGAAGGCAACCGCCGCGTCGAGAGACACTCCCCACCTCTGGATGAGGCCCTCCTCCCCGCCGAAGCGGCCGTTCACGGCGCCGAGCGCCGCGGCGGTCGTGGCGGTGCAGGAGCTCTGGATGAACGTGTTGCCGTGTTGTCTTGCGCCCGTTACGAAGGCTTCCTTCGCCTTGTGGAGGGCCTCGTGTTTCCTCGTGAGCTTGTCGATGTAATCGTGCGCCCTCGCGAGTGCATCGCGCGCGGGCAGACCCTGCGCGGGCTGAAACGGGACGATCGCGGTAGCTGTTGTCATGCGGGTTCTCGCTCCTCTCGAGCCACCCTTTGACGATGATCTTGCGAGCGGTCAACCGCCTGATTTAACTGGTCTTGTCGGGCGCGACGCCACTTCGCGACGCTACTGCGCGACGCATTCGCACCAGTGATCTCCTCACGTTAGGTGCGCCTCCCGCGACGCCACTGCGCGACGCGTGTTCGCGACGCGAGATTTCTTCTCGCGAGCTCAGGGAGTGACCGCGACGCCCGAAGCGCCGGTGCTCGCGCCCGCGCCGGGGAGGGACTTGCGAGCGCGCCCGAATACACAGAAGGCCTGAGACATTCGGTGCGAGGGCATCGATCTTTCCGTCGACGCTTCCTTCGCCACGCGCCGAGGCGATCGAGGGCGTCCAATGCGCCGGAGTTTTCGGCGAACAGGAGGATCCATGGATCGCATTTGCTTCTGGCGAAACTAATGACTTTAGATGACATGTACGAACGGTAGCGCTAGACGCATTCGGGCGTAGCCGTTGGAGCGAACCAAAGCTCGGGGCTCCTCGTGGCTCGAGGTGTCACCGGCGATCCGCGGCGCCCGATCCTTGAGACTTCTATAGCTATGTGGGAGGAAAACTATGAACCGGAAACCAAAACAAGGAGGGGGACGCCGCCGCCCCCCGAACGACGCTCTCATCGGGCGCACCGAGGTGGCGCGCCTCCTTCAGTGCAACCGAAGCACGGTGTGTGGCTACGAAAAGAAGGGGCTTCTCAAACCCGCGATCATCGAACCTGACGACGTTAGATGGTTCGAGCGGGAGGCCGTGAAGGTTCTTGCCGCCCACTTCGCGCTAAAGAGGCGTGGAAGCAGTGCTGGTCGAGGACGACGGGGCAATGCTCCTCCGACGTCAGCGCCCCAGACGGAAGGCGACTACTATCCCGAGCTTCGGACACGACGCCTCATTGAGATACCAAAGCCATCGGTCAAAGTGACTAGTATCACTCCAAAACGTCAGACGGCGCGCGAGCCCGTGACCCTCCCGCGAGGCATCGGTCCACGAACGGAGATTCTCGACGAGTGGTGGAGCGACGACTTGACGTCGCCAGCCGGCGATACTCCAGCGCGAGAGGTCGACGTCGTCGGGGCGACGAAGACGGACGCGGCGAGCCCGGACGATGACTCGAAAGCGTCGAAAAAGTAGGCGGGGCAAAGTTGCCATGTATTGCACGCGCGCCAGCCGCCATGACGGCGGGGAAGCCGAGACTAGGCAGCCGGGACTGGGGAGGGGCGCCGCTGTCGCCGGAGGACGAGGCCCCCTGCCGTGGTGCGAAGAACGTCCTCGCCCGCACGCGGGGCGGGGCTCGCGTGTCCTGTGGATGAGGGAGGGGGAACGACTGCCGCAGGTGTCTCTTCCTGGGTGAGTGGCCATGCATCCCGCGGCATCCTCTCCGCCGCGCGCTCAAGCGCAGCAAGCACGGAGGCCGGATCGATGATCGTGGCTGGGTCGATCGGTTCCGCAGTCGCGTTGCCCGAGGGCTCGGGCTGCGCAGGAGTTGTTCGGCGTCGAGGAACTGGCCGGGCGCGCGCCGGTCGCTGTCGCGCCGCGGGTGACTGATGCGTCTCCTGGTCGAAGAGGGCGACGATGTCGATGAACGACGCGGTTCGCACCGCATCGAGCACGCCCTCCGCGAAATCACGCGTCAGCTGATGGAGAGCCTCTCGGAGGGAAGGGCGTCGTTGAGTCACGGAGAAACCACCTGGCATCGGCGATGCCTTATCGACGCTTGCGGGTGAAATGGGAGCGCGAGAGTTCGTGCCCGGTTGTCACGAGGTCCGTGAACGCAGCCGGCGTGAATAGCGAACCGCGCTCCTTCTGGATGCGCGGAGCGACGTCGCGGAGCGCCTTCCAGAGCGTGACGAGGTCGCTGTGCTTCACCCGCTGCTTCCTCGCACCGAAAGCGTTCGTCACGGCTCGGAGGATGCCTTCCGGCGTACCGCCGTGGATCGCGGCGTCGTAGCCGCCGAGATCGCTAAGCGAGCGACTCACGCGGTACGGGACGCTCTCGAAGATGAACCAAGCGTGGTCGCGCTTGTGGATGCCGAGCGAGAGGCCGAGCTCGAACGGCATGTTGAAGCGAGGGAGTGGCGGCTTGCCGGACGGCTCGATCCGCGAGAGGTCGTGGACGGAGGCGCCGCACTCGCCGATGAGAGCGCGCAGTCGTTCGAGCCGCGCCTTCTGCGTGGGGATCTCGAGAACGGTGCGCGGCATGCTCCCGAACGCCGTGAGGGAGGCGATCAGAGCAACGTAGAGAGGCTCGTATGCCTCGTCGAACGGTACGTTGAGAAAGACGTGCGTCGCGTGCTTCGCTGCCAAGGTGGAGCGTAGACTACGACGAGTGTCATCCCTTCGCGGAAGGCTTCCTCTTCTTCGCGGTGCGTTTCGAGGCGGCGCGCTTCGAGCCGCGCTTGGCTGCCTTGACGGGGGGCTTGCGCGGCGAGGACTCGACCGCGCGCAGCGCCTCGTCCGCCCACTTGGCGAGCGTCGCCACTCGCTTGTCGCTGATGCCGAAGAGCCGCTGCGCCTCCTCGGGCGTGGCCGGGTCCTCGATGATGTACCGTTCGGCTGAGGATGTCTTCGGGGCCATCGGGCTGACTTTACCATAGCCACTCGTGAGGGCCGTGACCAGTCGCAGGTCATCTTGAACAGGGCAGGATCGCGATCGGAGCTCGCTCCGGGCGCTGCCGCGCTGGGGGTCCTCCTCGTCGTCGCGCCGTCCAACATGCAGGTGCGCGCGCTGCGAGCCGCGCTGCCGAACGTCCAGGTCGGGTCGGTGGACAAGCTTCAGGGGCAGGAGGCGCCGGTGGTCATCGTGTCGATGTGCGCGAACTCGGGGGACGCGTCGCCGCGGGGGATCGAGTTCTTGTTCAGCACGAATCGGCTCAACGTGGAGCTGTCACGGGCGCAGAGCCTGGCGATCGTCGTCGGGTGTCCCGATCTCGCGCGGACGCGCATGAGGAGCGTTCCGCAGATGAAGCTCGTGAACCTCTTCTGCCGGATCGTTGAAGAAGGGGGATAGGTTCGCGTCCGTTCTCCCCAGTTTTCCCGCGTCAAGAGCGCTTGCTCAGTACCTTCCATCAAGCAGCACGGTGGAGTGGACCGCGTCACGGTCGAAAAGCATCTGTCCTCTCTTCAAATTCTCCTTCGCCCGTCACTTCAGTACCGACAGGACATTGAGAGGTGTGTCGTATACTCGCAGGCTGTTGTCGCTCGACTCGCGCGCCACGAGAGCATCCGGTTCCTAGAGCACGACATACATCTTGATCGAGATGTGCTTCGCCTTGTAGACGGTGCGAGCCTTGTCGTTGATGTTGCGTGGAGCATCCGGAATGTCGGTAACCGTCACCCTCAGGTTGGGGTCCTGTTGTTTCGCCTTTTCCGTCGCCTCAGCTTCGTTCGCATACTTGCGCCAGGCGCGCGCCGAGATGACGTACTGGACTAGGTCAAGGAAGAGCGTGAAGACCATGAAGGCCGCTGGCCAGTAGAGGTCGACGGGAACGATCACCTGAGAGTGATCGGGGCGCGCGTCGTTCTTGAAGATCCAAATGATGGCGACGCCGGTCAGCGCGAGCTGGCGAATGATGTCGCTCGCCTTCGTGCTCTGGACCCTGTCGACCTCAAATGCGTCCTTGAGGAGCATCTGTTGAGAATTCTACGCCCTACGCGGGCCTTTGCCCGGGGGACCTCCGCTTGTGCCGGGGTCGCCCCCGTCTTGGTGCGGCACCCCCGGCTGCCTCGGAGGGGGCACACCGCCGATACGTCCGGGAGATGGTGGCGGCTGCCTCGGGGGCGGCGGCGGGGGCGGAGGAGGGGGCGCTTTCTTTTCGCTCGCCATTCCCACAGAGCATCACGCCCGGTTGAGCCGCGCAATCCGGGAGGTCGGCGCCGGGCCATGCGTGCGCCCTTTCCCGGGCGAGTGTGCGGCCTCAGCTATGGCGCGTGCTAGCAGGGCTCGAAGACGACAGAGACTTGTCGCGGGCGCGCCCCGTTGCGCAGGTGCAGCCTGACCCTCTCACCCGCCGGGATGACCATGCGACCCGAGAGCGTCGCAGCGCATGCTGTACCGCCGATGAGCATCGAACGGGCGCCGAACTCCAACCGGGACACGTAGAGGTCCATCAGGTCGAGGTCGGACACGAAACGAAGGCGCGAAGGCCGCTCGCTGTCGTAGTGGGAGAGCTCGTCGACCCCGTTGGCGTCCATCTTCTTCATGCTCATCTCATCAGCTCCGTCACGTCGCCTCTAGGTAACCAGCCGTTCGTGCCTCTCACGGCGCCGTCCCCGCATAGCGGGAGCAGGCGTCGAAATACCGGCGCTTTCGACGAGCAACTTCGTACGCGCGCGCGGCCACCTGGTCGGGCTCCGCATCCTGAAGACGCTCCTCAGCGAACCTGACCTGCTCCAGAGCGAAGTCGACGCGGACCCAGTCCCCTACGCCCCCGTGACTCACTTGCCCACCATGTGACGTTGAGCGGCTTCAAACGCAGCGCGGTCAAGGCGGATGCCCTCTTGTAGCCGCGCCTCGGATGCGACTTGCTCCTCGTTGAGCTTGGTGGCGCGCACGTTCGCCTCTGCGACGTACTTCTTGATATGGGTGTGGCGCCAATCGGCATGCTTGGGGTCGACGGACACGTCGTACTTGAGCCCATCGACGTCCGGCCGAAGGTTAGCTCCCCCGATAGAGGCGTCCTTCGCTTCGACGATGACCGCGCGGAAGGCGTCCCACCATGCCTGCGACGGCGTGAGGTTGAAGCGCGGCGCGACCTGCATCCCACCAAATGCAGCGGGCTGCGTCTGTTCGATGGTGATGGGGAGAAGCTCGACGGTCGTTTCAATGGGCATGGGGTGACCTCCAGACTTCAGGGCAACGGGCTGAACGCCCGTGCCCCTGCTCGTGAGCAGTTCTCTGCAACAGAGATAACTATACGCATGAATTCGGTAGGAGCTAGGAACACGGGCTTTCGAGTGCTCGGAGGGGCTTCCGCGGGCGGCTATTGGCCCACTACCGCCCAGCTACATACGGCCCCGCTACCGATCCGGCGGTAGCGAACTCATGCATGTGGCACGAGGTCGAGCCAAAAGGGGCTGCACCTGGCTGGAGACGCTACTTTTCCAGTCCCGTGGCCGGCCTGAGGATGTCGCCAGCACGAGCGTGCCGTGGATTGCGGTGGTGGGCGGCCCTCCTTCCCGACGCCCCGTGCCGCCATCCTCGTCACTGTCCTTACGGTCCCCTCCGGGGCGCGGGACGAACCAGGCCCTTCCCCGAAAGCGTCGGGATCAGCGGAAACTTGCACGCCAGTGCCACACTCGACGGCCCGTAGGACCCCTGTGAAGCAGGTCACGCACCCACGGTGCGAAGAAAAATCTCGCGTCGCGCAGTGGCGTCGCGTGGCGGCGTCGCGTCGCAGCGTCGCGCAGTGGCGTTGCGCAGAATATCTCCAAGGCGACGGGATCACTGGGCCGGATGCGTCGCGTAGCGGCGTCGTGCGGCAGCGTCGCGCAGTAGCGTCGCGAAGGAGCGTCGCGCAAAGCGACAGCGGCAGGTTCAACCCGTTGACCGCTCGACCAATCGCTCGCAAGAGGTGACGCGAGAGGAGCGCGAACCCGTGGAAGCAGCGATCGTCTGGTCTCAGTCACCGCCGCGAGGCCCACGCCTCGTAGCGACCGGCGTAGCCCGCGCGTTTGGTGGTGCGAGTGCCCAGCGCCCCAGCAGCGCGCGCGACACGGGGTGCATCCTTCCCAGCAGCCGTACGCCGCGCGGCGCCGCCCTCGCGACGACTGGCGCGAGCTGCCACCCGAATGGAGAAGATGTCGCCCGCGGCGGACGGCACCTCGTCGCTCCTCCGCGAAGCAGGGCTGCGCAGGCGGCGGTCGTCGAAGGCCATCAGCCGGGACGGTTTGAGAGAATGGAACTGAGCCGATGAGCGTCAAACTGCTCTCGGCCCGCGAGGTCGCGCCCATGCTGGGGGTCTCCTCGCCGCGCGCGGCGCGCGAATACATGCATCGAATGCCGCACCACTGGGTCGGCAAACACTTACGCGTGACGGAACAGGCCGTTCACGCTTGGCTTAAGAGGAACGGGGAAGCCGGATGCGAGCACGACTCCACGACAAGCGACTTTATTGGCGAGGCGATACCCTCTGGTGCCGGGTCCTCGGCACCGATGGACGCGTCCAACGCAAGACCACGAAGTGCCACGACGAGCCCGCAGCGAGCAAAAAGGCTGACGAGTTCGAGCGAGCCGCCACCGATCCGACCTACGCAGCCGCGTTGTCGACGACCCTCGGCGGAGCCCTAACGGCGTTCTTCGCGGATCTCGACCGCCGCGGGCGATCCGACTGCGGATTCCGCCCATCGTGATCGCCAGGATCGGAGCATCGTGATCGCGCAGATCGGCGATGGTGATCACCGGTCGGAGCG
>JBKQKP010000356.1:0-10843 GCA_052147435.1 Polyangiaceae bacterium
GGGAGGGGAGGTCTCTGGCGACGCTGACACCCCTTCCCTGCTTGCAGGGAAGGGGCCGGGGGATGGGTTGATCGTGAGGAACGGGCCGGGGGATCGGTTGATCGTGAGGAACGGGCCGGGGGATCGGTTGATCGTGAGGAACGGGCCGGGGGATGGGTTGATCGAGATGACCTAGTACAAAATCCGCGTCTTAATACTCGTCTCCAGCGCCCCAATCGCCTTCCTCACGTCGTCCGACACGTCCTGATCGAGATCCATGATCAGGTACCCGATGTGCTCCTCGGTCGAGAGGATCTGCGCGTGGATGTTCGCCTGCAGGTCCGACACGATCCGGTTGATGTCGCGGAGAACGCCGGGGACGTTGCGGTGGATGTTGAGGATGCGGTGCGTGCCGCGGTGGTGCGCGAGCTCGATCTGAGGGAAGTTCACCGCGCCCGTGGAGGCGCCGGTGTTGACGAACTTGGTGAGCGACGTCGCCACTTCGCGGCCGATCGACTCCTGCGCCTCGCTCGTCGAGCCGCCGATGTGGGGGGTCAGGATCACGTTCGAGAGCCCCCGGAGCGGGCTCACGAAGACCTGGTCGTTCGACTCGGGCTCCTCGGGAAACACGTCGACCGCGGCTCCGGCGAGGTGGCCGCTCTTGAGCGCGCCGGCGAGCGCGTCGATCACGACGACCGTGCCGCGGCTCGCGTTCAAGAGGTACGACCCCTTCTTCATCGCGCCCAGCTCGGCGGTGCCGATCATGTGCTTCGTCTGCGGCGTCTCCGGCACGTGGAGCGAGACGAAGTCGCTCTCGGCGAGGAGATCCTCGAGCGCCGGAACGGAGCGGTTGTTCCCCATCGGGAGCTTCGTTGCGACGTCGAAGAAGAGGACACGCATGCCGAACGCCTCGGCCAGGACCCCTAGCTGAGACCCGATGTGGCCGTAGCCGACGATGCCTAGCGTCTTGCCGCGAACTTCGTAACAACCGGCGGCCACCTTCTTCCACGCCCCCTCGTGCACCTCGCGCGAGCGGTCGCCGAGCTGGCGGGCCAGGACGACGATCTCGGCGATGATCATCTCGGCGACGCTCCGCGTGTTCGAAAACGGCGCGTTGAAGACCGGCACGCCGTGCTTGCTCGCAGAGGACAGATCGACCTGGTTCGTTCCGATACAGAAGCAGCCGAGCGCAAGCAGCCGCTTCGCCTCCGCGAGGGCCTTCGTCGTGACGTGGGTCTTGCTCCGGATGCCGAGCACGTGGACGTCGCGGATCTTCGCGGCGAGCTCGTCCTCCTTGAGGGCGTGCTTCACCGTCTCGATGCGGAAGCCCTCGCCCGAGAAGATCTCGCTCGCGCTCGGATGGATGTTCTCGAGGAGGAGGATTCGGATCTCGTCCTTGGGGTAGGACGTCGTAACGGCTGGGTTTGACATCGCGCACGGTTCTTAGCGCACTTTCCGCTACTCTTCGATCATGACCACGGAGCGCTACCTCGTCCTGTCCGCCCTCGGCCCCGATCGCCCCGGCCTCGTCGCCGAAGTGACGCATTACGTGACCGAGCGCGGTGGGAACATCGAGGACAGCCGGATGGCGGTCCTCGGGGGGGAGTTCGGGGTCATGATGCTCGTCTCCGGCTCACCCGACGAGATCGCCCGCGTCGCGCGAGACCACGCCGCGCTGCGGACGGCGACCGGCCTCGACGTGACGACGCGCGATACGAAGAGCCCCGAGGAGCACCGCCGGGCGCAGAGCATCCCGTGCGTCATCACGTGCGACGCCATCGACAACCCGGGCATCGTCCGCGCCGTGTCGCGGGCGCTCCGCGATCTGGGGCTCAACATCGTGTCGCTCGAGACGACGACCTACGAAGCACCCATCACCGGCTCTCCGCTCTTCCGCCTCGAGGCCATGTGCGACGTGCCGAAGGGGGTCACGCTGGCGAAGGTCCGGGTCGCGATGCACGAGGTCGCGGACCGGGAGAGCATCGACATCGAGGTCGCCGCGGGGAAGTAGCGACCTGTGATAACGTCCCGCGCCGGAAAAGCCCGATGACAGCCGCGACGTTCCAAGATCGAGTGGTCGAGTTTTTCACGCTCCGCGAAGCGGCGCGCCAGATCGCCGCCGTCCCCGAAGAGACGCGCGCGTCGATCTTCCGCGACATGCGGGTCGCGTTCCAGAAGCGCGAGGCGGCGGAGACTCTCTGGCCGCGGGGGAGCACAGCCGAGGCGCTGAAGCTCGCGAGCACGGCGCTCGATACGGTGACCTCTTCGCTGTCCGCGTTTCCGGAACCGCATCCCGCCTGGCTCGAACGCGCCAGGACGCTCGCCGCGGACGCGACGAAGCGCATCACGGACGTCCGCCTGCCGACGCTCGAGTCGGAGACGCAGCCCGCGCACGAAGCGCTCTTTCGCGCGCTCGTCGATGCTCTGATCGCGATCGAGGAGTACGCGGGGGTGAGCCTCGCCGCGCCGAGCGATCTGCGGCGCATCCGGAACCTGCGGGTGGCGGCGACCGGGTTCGGCGTGGTCGTGGCGATCGGGCTCCTCGCCTATTGGCTCCACACGCCCGCGTTCTCGCACGCGCTCGCGTCGGGCCAGCTCGCGGACTACTCGCCGGACAAAGCGATCGATGGCGATCCCACTACCCCCTGGCTACTGCCCGACCACGTAGCGCAAGGCTGGCTCGACCTCACGCTCGGCAAGCCTCGCTCCGTGCGCGCGTTGCGCGTTCTCGCTTCGAACCCCCCGTGGAACGACCGCGACGTGAAGGACGCCCGCTTCGACGCCCTCCTCGACGGGGTGATCTTGAAATCACTCGACGTGACGTTCCCCGAGCCGCAAGGCAAAGACCCAAACTGGAACGACGTGAACCTCGACGCACCGAAGTGCGACCACATCCGGATTACGGTGAAGAGCAACTACAAGGTCGGCGCGGGGATCGCCGAAGTGGAGATCAAGTAACGGCAAGCGCGAGCGGCAAGCGAGGCAAGCGAAGCCAAGCAGCGGGCGAAGGAAGCGGCAAGCGAGGCAAGCGAAGCAAACGGGCCACTCGAAACGACTAAAGGCGCGATGAAGGAGGAAGCCGAAGCCAAGGAAGCCAAGCGTCTTCCCCCTCTCTTCTCAAGAGCCGTGCCGTCCGATCCGGCCTCGAAGCCCGCGAAATCCCGTCGTTTCGAGGCGAGGCCGTGACTGCCAGGCACGGGGAGCGCGACGCCGCTGTCATGGGGCCGAGCCAAGCCATCGAAACCAGGCCCAGGCGTGGCGGGCCGCTGCGCGAGGTGGTTCGCGGCGCCAGCGCGTTCTTGAGTGGAATCGCGGTCGTGGTGCGATCGCCCCGCGCGCTCGGATGGGCGCTCGTGCCCGCGGCGATCGCGGTGGGGGTCGGCATCGTCCTGTCGGCGATCGGCGTGTGGGGGGTGGTTCGGCTCTCGGGAGCGCTTGTTAGCGACGGAGGGGTGCTCGGCACGCTCGCGCGAGGGCTGCTCGATCTGCTCTTCGGCGGGGTGGCCGTGTTCGCGTCGGTCGTCGTCGCGCTGGGAGTCGCTCAGCCCCTCGCCCGGGTCGCGCTCGAACGGATCGCGACACCGCTCGACGCCCCCGTCGACCCGCGCGCGCGACCGCTGCGTCCAACGTCGGGCCTCTTCGACTCGCTCCGCATCGCGCTCACGGCGCTCGGCATCACCCTCCCCGCCGTCGGCGTGCTCGAGCTCGTGACGCTCTTCGCCCCGGAAGCCGCGTTCCTCACCGAGCCGATCGCGTTCGTGATCTCGGCGCTCGGGCTCGCGTGGGAGCTGCTCGATCACCCGTTCTCGCGCCGCGGCCTCGGCGTCGGCGAGAGGCTGCGGTGGATGAAGGAGAGCGCGTTCGCGGTGATCGGCTTCGCGATCGCCGCGCAAGTGTTCCTGCTCATACCGGGGATCGATCTGTTTCTGCTGCCGGTCGGGATCGCGGGCGCGACGCGCCTCTATCGAGACGGTCCTAGACTCGGTCCTCGAGACGGCCCCGCACCCGGCCCCCCACCCAAATAACTCTCCGCTTCCCGTCTTCCCGTCTTCCGGTTCAATCCCCTCTCATAGAGAGGCGAGAGGAACAGGAAGGCGGGAAGACGGGAAGTTAGGGGGGTGGAGAGAGAGACGCGGGGCTCGCTCCGACTTCTGAGCGTTACTTCACGCCGAGGAGCTCGACCTCGAAGACGAGCGTCGAGTTCGGCGGGATGACCGGCGGGAAGCCGCGGTCGCCGTAGGCGAGGTGCGGGGGGATCGTCAGCCTGCGGATCTGGCCGATCTTCATCCCGGCGACCCCCTGATCCCATCCCTTGATCACCTGCCCCGCGCCGAGCCGGAACGTGAAGCCCTGCCCGCGGTCGCGCGAGCTGTCGAACTTCTTTCCGTCGGTGAGCGTCCCCACGTAGTGGACGGTCACGGTGGTGCCGGAAGCCGCTTCGGCCCCCGCTCCTTGCTTCACTTCTTCGATGACGAGCTCGCCAGCCATGTGGGTGTTGCTCCTTTCGGGGGCGCACTTTGACCCGCGCGCGTGGCGCCTGTAAAGCGTCGCGCCGCGGGCTATGCTGGGCGACGTGCACCCGCGGGAAACCTGGAGCTTCGGGATGGCCCGGTCCCACGCGGTCGGCGCGGCGCAGAGCCGGCTGAAAGAGCTCTGCGTCATCGCCTCCGAGGCCACGGGGGTCTCGTTCACGCCGCTGCACGCGCCGTCGTACCGGGAGCTCGCGGAGCAGATCCGCCACGGTGAGGGGGGGATCGCCTGGATGCCGCCGATCCCCGCGATCGACCTGGAGGAGGACGGCGCGGCGACACCGCTGGCGCTCCCGTGGAGGCACGAGAGCGCGTCGTATTACTCGGCGCTCGTCACGCGCGAAGGGCGGGCCAAAGGGGTGGCGGAGCTGCAGGGGATGCGCGTGGCGTGGGTCGATAAGGAGAGCGCGGCGGGGTATCTCGTACCGCGAATGCACCTGGCGTCCCTCGGCCTCGACGCGCGGACCTTCTTCGCGCAAGAGACGTTCGCGCACAGCCACCTCGGCGTGATCGACGCCGTCGTCTCGGGCGCCGCGGACGTGGGGGCCACGTTCTGCACGCTCGAGCCGGGGACGAAGCGAATCATGACGGCGGGGTGGACGGCGGCGGACGGCTCGAAGATACGCGACGTCGATCTCGTAGCGACGCTCGGCCCGATCCCGAACGACGCGATCGTCGCCTCGTCGCGAATCCCTGCATCGGTCCGCTCGGGGCTCACGCGATGGCTCCTCGCTCCGGATGATCGCTCGCAGGATCTCCTCGCGGAGCTCTTTCAGGTACGCTCCTTCCGCGTGGCGTCGAGCGCGCATTTCGATCCGCTCCGGCACATGATGCGGGCGGCGAGAGCGCGGGGGTACGACGCCTAGATGCCCGCCCCCGACCTATCGAACCCGTATGCCCCGCCGCGCAGCGACGGCGCGGGTGAGTGGCGCTCTGCGCCTGCGGCCCCGTACCGGACAGACGACCTCGGCGAGGCGCTGCGCCGGCTCAACGAGTTCGTCGCCGATCCGCGAAACCTCGAGAGCGACACGCGCGCCCGCGGAGCACGCTTTCGTACGGTGGGGTGGGTGTGTCTCGCGCTCGGCTTGCTCGGCGCCGTGCTGGCGGGGATGGCGGGGACGCAGGGGATCGATAGCGCGTTCTTGTACGTGGGTGTCCTCATCGGAGCGGTCTTCGCGATCATCGGCCTCGCGGCGCTCGCGATGGACCTCTCGCTCGTGTCGCGCAGCGTGCCCGCGCCGCCCGACAAGACGCTGAAGAGCTTCCTCAAAGCGATCGTCATGGCCCGCTATGGCTATGCGTGGACGTGCCTCTCCCCGAGCGCGCGCGACCAGACGGTCCCTTCGCCGCCGCTCGGCCCCGTTCAGACGCTGCCGGGCACGTTCCCCCTGCGCGGCGAAGCGGACATGAAGGCGTACGCGATGAGCTTCGCGCGAACCTCGGGATCGGTGATGCGGGCGATGGGGGTCCAGAAGGTGATCCTCGGTCCGGTCGAAGGGGACGTGGCAAGGGTGGAGGCGCACCTCAGCTTTCAGTCGTGGCCTCGCTGGGTGAGCATCATCGCGATCGTAGGCTTCGTCGTCTTCCGGCCGTTGGTGATCCTAGGGGCGATCTTCTACTTCGTGATGCGCAAGCGGCACTCCGTGCGCGTGATGAAGACGATGCTCCGGGCGCACAACGGCGTCTGGTACGTCTACGACGGCGACGTGGTCGAGGGAGCGGGCACGCGAGGCTGATTCTCGCTCGCTGCCAGGACAGCGGCATCGTAATCGGCCGCGGTCGCGACCGTGGGGCTCTCATGCACCACGCCGGCAAGCGGTTGATCTGCAAGGCGACGTGGGCGCTCGGGGCCCCGCTCAGGAAAAGAACGACGCGCGTGATCAGTTTCGGAGCGCCGGCCCCACTGAGAGAGAGGACCGATCCTCAAAGAGCCCATGCCCTCCGACTCCCCATTCACCTCCGCTCGCCCCCCCGGTGCGCTCCGTCTTCTCGACGGGGACGACGAGGCGCCGGCGTCGGTGCGGCAGCCCGTCCTCCCGGCGGAGCGGGCGATCTCGGTGCCGCGAATCGCCGCGCGTCGCAAGCGGGCTCTCGTCTTCCTCGACGCAAAGGACGTCTGGGCGTTCGAGGCCGACGCGCGCCTCACGTTCGTGCACTCGGCGAACGGGAGGCTCGACATCGACGTGTCGCTCGCCGAGATCGAGGCTGGCCCTCTCGGGCACCTCTTCGTGCGCGTGCACAGGAGCTGGCTCGCGAACCTCTCGCTCGTGAAGGCGCTCGAACACGCCCCCGGAGAGACGCAGCTCTTCGTCGGCGCGAAGCTCGAGCGAGAAGGCGACTCGGGGCGCAGCGCGGCCCGGGGTGCGCCCGGGGGGATCCGGGTCCCCGTCTCGCGCGACCGCGTGAGGTCCGTGCGCGACGCGCTCTTGTCGAGCGCGATCGGGGTGCGGCGCCGGGAGGGGGCGGACGAGGGGTGGCTACGCTCCTAGGCCGGGTGATGTGTATCACCCGGCACAGGCTCCCGAAGATCGCCTAGCACCTCGCGTACGCGCGCTGCGAGCGCGTCGGGGGTGAAGGGCTTCGCGAGGAACGCAGCGGAGGCACCGCGGACGCGCGCGAGCAGGGCGTCGTCGGCGTAGCCGGACATGAACAGGACGCGCGCCTCCGGGCGCACCGCGGCGAATCGGTCGACGAGCTCGGGACCGCTGCCGTTCGGCAGGAGGACATCGGTGAGGAGAAGGTGGATGGGCCCAGCGTGGGCTGCCGCCGCGCGCATCGCCGTCGCGACGTCGCCCGCCTCGAGGACGCGGTACCCGTACTCCTCGAGCACCTCGCGGATGACGCGCCGCAGAGCCGCCTGGTCCTCGACGAGGAGCACCGTTTCGCCGCGCGCCGATCGCGGATCGGGGACCTTCTCTGCCGCGAGGGAGCTCGCCGTCGTCTCGACGCGCGGCAGGTAGATGAGAAAGCGCGATCCCTCTCCCGGCTTGCTCGCGACCGTGATCCCCCCACCGAGCTGCTTCACGACCCCCTCCACGATGGCGAGGCCGAGCCCGGTCCCCTTCCCCGCTTCCTTGGTCGTGAAGAACGGCTCGAACACCTGCGCGAGCGTCTCCTCGTTCATGCCGACGCCGGTGTCCGACACCTCGAGCCGCGCGTAGTCGCCCGCCTCGATCCCGCCGAGCTCGAGGGATCGCGCGTCCGTCACATGCTCGCGCACGGTGGCAAGCGTCACCTTGCCTCCGCCGGGCATCGCGTCGCGCGCGTTGAGGGCGAGGTTCATGACGATCTGCTCGAGCTCGCCGCGGTCGGCACGAATGGCCCCCGCGGCGGGGTCGAGGCGGAGCTCCAGAGTGACTCGGTCGCCGAGCGATCGCTCGACGATCTCTCCGAGGTCGCGCACGACGTCGTTCAGGAGGATCTGCTCGCGCATCCGCGGCTGCGCCCGCCCGAGCGCGAGAAGCTGCTGCGTGAGCTTCGCCGCCCGGTCCCCCGCCTGGAGGATCGAATCGACGAGTGGCTGGAGCGGATCGCCCGCCGGGATCCTCTTCGCGAGGAGCCCGCCGCTCCCGAGGACGACGGCCATGAGGTTGTTGAAGTCGTGCGCGATCCCCCCCGCAAGGCGCCCGATCGCCTCGAGCTTCTGGGTCTGGAGGAGCTGCCGCTCCGCCCTCTTGCGCTGCTCCATCTCGTGCGTGAGGAGCTCATTCGCGCGGACGAGATCGTGCGTCCGCTCGCGCACGCGCTCTTCGAGCTCGTCGCGCGCGCGCCGGAGCTCCTCCTCCATGCGCTTGCGGGAGAAGAAGTCCGGGATGGAGTACGTGGTCGCGCGCGGGGGGGACGCGGAACCCTTCGCGAGGTAGCGCTCGACCACGCCGGCCATCCGCTCGGGATGCGCCATGAGGAAGCGACACACCGCGTCCCCCTTCGCGCGGCAGAGGATCTCCGTCGCGACGAGCGTGACCCCGAAGCTCTCCTCACACCAGCCGGACGAGTAGCCGGCGTTCATCATGCAGGCGGGCGCCTCCCGCCGCTTCCCCGCGCGGACCCAGGCGTCGGACTCGAACGAGTAGGGGTGGTCGTAGACCAGGCAGAACGACTCGTCGGGCGCCGGCTGCGACTCGGGGAAGATGTCGACGAACGCCCAGCCGGCATGGGCGAAGTGGATCGGGCCCGCGGAGAGCTTCGCGATCGGATCGACGAGCCCCATCTTGGTATGGAAGTTTCGCGCGTCCGACTTTCCTACGGCATGCGCGAGGTCGAACAGGATGCTCTGCGCGAACTCGTTGGCCTCTCCGCGGCGGGCGTCGCCGTAGATGCGCTCGACGAGGGCGTAGAAGTCGACGCTCAGCGAAGCCGCGCGGACCAAGATGTAGCGCTCACCGAAAATCTCGATCGTGCCGTGCTCGGGATCGTCCTTGCGGTCGCGGAAGTAGCGCGAGACGTGGCGTTCGGCGTCGACGAACGGGGCCTCCATCGAGGCCGGGACACGGACGGTCTTGAGCGACATCGCGGAGCCCCCTCCCCCCGGGGCGGCACGGGAGGAAGATAGCGGGCGGGTGGCGTGGAGGCCACAGGCGCGGGGAGACGGTGAGCGAGGATGGGAACGGGACGGTGTGGAGGGTGGCAGTGGTACCCTCCCCCCATGATCACCGGCGCCCACGTCATCCTCTTCAGCAAGAACGCCGACGCCGACCGCGCGTTCTTCCGCGACGTCCTCGAGTACCGCTTCGCCGACGCCGGCCACGGCTGGCTCATCTTCGCGCTCCCCCCCGCGGAGCTCGCGTTCCACCCGGGCGAGGAGAGCTCGCACGAGCTCTATTTGATGTGCGACGACGTGAACGTCTTTGTCGCCGACATGAAAAAGAGAGGCGTAGAGACGAGCCCACTGCACGAAGAGCGCTGGGGCACGCTCACGCAGATCACGCTCCCGAGCGGCGACAAGCTCGGCGTCTACCAGCCGAAGCACGCATCGCCGCTCGCCCTCGGGAGCGCCGCGCGGAAGAAACCTGACGCGAAGAAGAGCGCGAGCCGCGTGAAGAAGAAGAGCGCAACGGGAGCGAGCAAAGAGAAAGGGCAGAAGCAGAAGAAGCCGACACGAGGCGCCGCGAAGAAGCGACGCCGATAGCTCTCGAGGCCGCTTCTCTGCTCGTGATGCGCAACGCGAAGAGGGCCGGCGGGGAGTCGCACCCCGCTTCGTCTACTCGGCCCCACGGTTTCCCCCCCCCAGCTCAGTGCTGCGGTGGGGCTCCGTTCACCGGCGACGCGGCGCCGTTTTGCGGCGTCGCGATCGTCGGCTGCGACGCCGCCGCCGGCGCCACCGGAGTGGCGCTGGTCGTCGTCGTCTGGTTCGGGGTGCTCGCGGCTGAAGGGGCCGCTTGCACCGTGATCGCCGGAGCCGCCGGCGCGGTGGGGACGCTGATCGTCCCCTTTACCTTCTTCCTCTGCTTCGCTCCCATCGTGTGGCGAGCTGCGCGGGTTGCCAGCGCCAGGGCGGCGGCATCCGCTTTCTCTTCCGCACTCCGGACGGGCGCCTTCGGCGGCGGGAAACCAAAGTCGTGCGCCTGTTGACTGTCGGCGCCGTACATATTGATCACCCACGGCTTGAGCGCTCGGTCGGCCGCGCGCCGCCCTGCTTCGGCGGTCGTGCGAGTCGCGAGCGTTGCCTTCACCTGCGCGCGCTGCGTGTTGAGCGTAGCGCGCGTGGTAAGGCAATTCTGATAGGTCGCGATCAGGTCGGAGACCTTCGTCTGGACTCCGTTGATCGGGACCGTCGCCTTGGAGCTCGTCACGTACTGTTTCAGCGCGTTCAGGCGCTGAGTGCACGCGTCGACCACCGCGGCGTTGTTCGGTTCATTCTTGCTTGTCATTCCTTTCACCTCCTTTCCGGGGCTGGTTGCTCCCTCTTGATCACGTAGAGTGTCGAGGAGGTCCCCGTTGCCATGGAGGCCGGTCGATTTTTCATTTTGTCTGGAGGGGGGGCGACATGGGACGCCTCCCCAGGGAGATGGGGAGGCATCCCCAGCGACATGGGGCACGGCGCGCGCGGCTTGGGGAGTGCGCCCCAACGTCGTGGGGCTTCGATGGGGCCGCGCCGTGCGACGACCCCATCGAGCTGGGGAGACCGCCCCATGGACGTGGGGAGACCGCCCAATCGAGCGGGGGAGACCGCCCCAGGGACGTGGGGAGACCGCCCCATCGAGCAACGACTCGAGGGTGATCGGCTGGGGTGAGCGACCGGGTTCTCCCTTGACGATTTAGACCGGGTGCTTGGTTGACAGGTCCGCTGCCTGACAAACCACGGCCTGGGGTAGCGCGCCAACGAAACCGGGTGC
>JBKQKP010000357.1:0-119296 GCA_052147435.1 Polyangiaceae bacterium
GTCACCGCGGAACAGGGTGGCCGTTCGCCCAGCGGCAACGCCGACGTGGTGTTCGTGAGCAAAACCGGTCGGCGGCTCACGCGGATTCACCTCTGGGCGCTGGTGAAGAAGTATTGCAAGCGTTCCGGGTTGCCGAAGACGAAGGGGAACCAGTAGAGCTCCACCGACTGGTGAGCTTGGATCAGCTCCGAGAGCCGCCCCAGGACGTCGGCGACGGGGAGGCGTTGATCGGTCTGGCGTACGCGATGAAGCGGCACCACGCGCAGCTTGACGCGTGCGATCACGCCGAACAAGCCCAGGCCCAGGCGCGCGGCGCTCATGATCTCGGCGCCGACGGTCTCCTCCGAGAGCACCCGGAGCTCCCCTTCGGAGTCGACCACCTCGAACGCTTCGACCAAGTCCCCGACCGTGGAGCTTTTCTTTCCGGTGCCGTGCGTCCCCGTCGAGACGATGCCCGCCACGCGCACGGTCTCGAGCACGACATTCCACGGCATGCAGAGCCCGGCTCGCTCGAGCTCGCGATTGAGCTGCCGGTTGGTCACCCCCGCCTCGGCCCAGACCGTTGGCCGCGCGGGATCCGATGTGTCGACCGTGATGCCGTCGAGGCGTTCGCAGAAGATCAGCGCGTCGTCGGAGGGGACCACCGACGACCACGAGAAGCCCGAGGCCACGACGCGAACACGGAGCCCCCTCCGACGCGCTTCGCGCACCCCCTCGGCGAGCTCGGTAGCGTTCGCCGGCGCGCACACGAACCTCGCGCGGCACGACGCGAGCTTTGCCCAGTTCACCCAGGGGACCTGCTCGCGCAGCCTGAGCACCTGACGCTCCTCCTCGTCCATCGCCGCTTTGAGCCTGGGGCGCCAACCGGCGTGAAGGAGCGCGATGAGCCAGAAGTGGAAGGGGCCCCAGATGACGGCGTGCGTGGTGTCGAGGGCCTCGCGGACCGAGCGACCGCTCTTCAAGAACTCCGCGTGCTCATGGTGATAGACGTGCGCGTAGCGCGCGGTGAGCCCCATCGCGGTGAAGATCGACATCGGCGCGACGACCCCCGCGAGCCAACCATGCCCCGGCCCCCACGGCGAGAAAGGAAGCACGGCCCACGCCGCGGTCAGCGCGGCGACGCCGACGGCGACCAGTGCGTCCACCGGCAGCCAGTAGAGGAGCGAGAGCACCGTCCACGCAGCCCCCGCGTTTGCGGCGCGCGGGCCAAGCAGCGGTATGCCGAGCGGCAGCGGGAGCTGCGACAGCAGAGTCGTGAGCGCGAGCCAGGCGACGGTGTTCGTCCACAGATGAAGGCGGAGGTTGGCCGGGTTCTTGTGCTCGATGTACTGGCGCAGCACGAAGCGCAGGTGCGGACTCCTCAATCGTAGAATTGCCTCACCCACTTCCTGTAAAGGCCCACGGGCCCATCCCCGGGCGCGAGCGGGGGGGGGTCAATGTAGCGCTTGTGCATCCAGATCTCGAAGTCCTGCTCCAGCTCGTGCCGGTACACGTGCAAGAGCGCTCGGCCCAGGACTCCGTCCGTGAACAGCCGCGGGAGCCAGCGCAGCGCGGCGTGCACTCGCGGGCTCGCGCGGAAGTCTCGCACGCTCAACCCGATGCGAAGCTCGATCTGGTCGGCGTCGAGCGGGGTCGCCAGGACGAGCAGTCGCAAGTCGACTCCGGCCGTGAGGTCCGTGACCTCGACCCTCGAGTACCCGAGCCCCCAGACGTGGACGTCGATCGACTCGCGCGCGCAGATCTCGCGACCGAACAGGCGAAGCAGCGGGCGCTCGAAGCCGTACCGGGCGAAGAGGTGCGAGCCCGAGGTCTCGACTGGCGCGCGCTCGTGGACCTTCCTGTACCCATGAACGACCCCGAAGTGCCCGACGTCGACCGAGTTCTCGCTCGTCTCCTGCGGGTGGCCGCGGAGCGTCCACGCGTGGAGACGGAACGGCGGCCAGCCGTCCATGTCCGCGTCTTCCGGCTGCCAGCGCGGGTCGATCCCGCGAGGGTCGAAGTAGGCGAGCGCAATGCCGTGGAGGGTCAGGACCGGATAGGAGCGGGCGCGCGCGTTCCTCGGGGGCCTTCCATTGGGGGTCTTGGTGCACGCGCCGCGCGCGTCGAAGGAGAAGCCATGGAACGGGCAGCGAATCGTGTCCCCCTCGACGCGCCCCCCCTTTCCCAGGTGCGCTCCGAGGTGCGGGCAATGCGCGTCGAGCGCGGCGAGCCGCCCGTCCTCCGTGCGGAAGACGACGATCTCGCGGCCGCCCAGGCGGCGAGAGGTGACGGTCTTTCGGCCGAAGTCGCTCGCGGCGCCCACGCAGTACCAACCCGCGGGAGTCGCGAGCGACTCGCTGTAGAGCTGCAGGGACGGCAGGCTTGCCACGGCGGGTAGGAGGCTAGGTCGCCACCGCGAGGGAGGAAAGAAGGTCTTCGCGCTACTCGGCGGCGACCTTCGCTCGCGTTCGCTTTCGCATCATCCCCTCTTGCGCCGTCGACGCGACGAGCCGTCCGCCCTGCGTGAACACGCGCCCGCGCACCAGCCCCCGCCCGCCGCGCGCCACCGGGGAGTCGATGACGTGAAGGAGCCATTCGTCGACGCGGAACGGTGCGTGGAACCACATGACGTGGTCCAGGCTCGCGACCTGTAGCTCGCCGCTGAAGAACGTGACCCCGTGCGGGAAGAGCGCCGTCCCCACGAAGGCGTGATCCGACGCGTACGCCAGGAGCGACACGTGGACCGAGGGGTCTCCCGCGACGGGCCCGATCGTCTTGAGCCACACGGACCGCTTCGGCGGCAGCGGCGACGGGTGGAACGGGTCGTCGAGGCCGTCGATCGAACGGACCTCGAACGCGCGCTGGCCGGTGAAGCGCTCGAGGACTTCGCGCGGAATGCGATGGGCGGCGGCGGCACGGAGAATCCGCTCTTGCTCGGTGGGGACCTGCTCGGGAGGGATCACGTCGGGCATCGCGTCCTGGTGCTCGAAGCCCTCCTCCGTCTTGTGGAACGACGCGGCCATGTTGAAGATCGCCGCCCCCGACTGGATCGCGACGACGCGCCGCGTGTTGAACGACCCGCCGTCGCGGATGCGGTCGACGTCGTAGAGGATCGGCTTCGACACGTCGCCGGGGCGGAGGAAGTAGGCGTGGAGCGAGTGGACAGCCCGCTCGCGCGGCACGGTCTGGACTGCTGCGGAGAGCGCCTGTCCGAGGACCTGCCCGCCGAAGACGGTCCCCCATCCGAGGTCCTGGCTCTGCCCGCGGAAGAGGTCTTCCTCGATCTTCTCCAGCCCGAGGAGCGTCATCAGGTCGCCGAGCTCGTTGCTCATGGGAGGAAGAAGAACATGGCGGCGCGGCGGCGGAAACACCGCGACCGGCCTGTCCGCGAGTATCCTGGGGCTGAGCCAAGAGATGACGCACGACGATCAGGCTCCGGCCCCGCGTGGCCTCGAGACGCAGTCGATCGACGACGACGCCCCCTCCTCGCCCTCCGTCTCCGAAGGGGATTTCCCGTTCGTCGACCGAGACCACTACGAGATCGGCGAGGAGTTCGCGCGCGGCGGCGGCGGCCGGCTCCGCCGCGCGCGCGATCTGCGGTTGAACCGCGTCGTGGCGATCAAGGAGCCGATCGCCCTCAGCGCGCGGATCGAGCAGCGCTTCCTCCGGGAGGCCGTGCTCACGGCGCGACTGCAGCACCCGTCGATCGTTCCGGTTCACGAGATCGGCCGCTGGCCCACCGGCGAGCCCTTCTATGCAATGAAGCTGGTCTCCGGTCGCTCCCTCCGCGACGTCGTCGCCGAGACCACGACGATCGAGCAGCGCGTCGCGTTCCTGCCCAACGTCCTGGCCGTCACGGACGCCATCGCCTACGCGCACAGCCAGGGGGTGATTCACCGCGACCTGAAGTCGTCGAACGTGATGATCGGAGCGTTCGGCGAGACCCAGGTCATCGACTGGGGGCTGGCCAAGGAGATCCACGCGCCGGAGGACACGGTCGAGGATCTCGCGGTGCGCGAAGCGCAAGAGACCAACGGGATCCGCGGCACGCCTGCGACGATGGCTCCCGAGCAGGCGACCGGCAAGCGGGTCGACGAGCGGACCGACGTCTACGGCATCGGCGCGCTCCTCTACCAGGTTCTCGCCGGCGGTGCTCCGTACGAGGGGGACACTGCTCCCGACGTGATCGCGCGCGTCGCCGCGGAGCCCCCTCGCCCGCTCATCGAACGCGCGCCACGGGCGCCGCGCGAGCTCGTCGCCATCGCCGAACGCGCCATGGCTCGCGATCCCGCCCAGCGTTACCCGAGCGCCGCAGATGTCGCCGACGACCTGCGACGCTTCTTGAACGGGCAGCTCGTGCGTGCACACCGCTACTCGATCTGGTGGAGAGTGCGGCGCTTCGTCACGCAGAACCGGCGCGTCCTCGTCGCGATCGCCGTGAGTCTCTCCTTGGGTACCGCTGCCGCGTTCTCGATCGCGCAGGCGCGCGCCAGCCGCGCCCCCCCGCTCTGCCCGAGCGCGTCGCCGCTCCTCGGTGGGGTCTGGGACGACGGGCGCAAGGCCCAGTTGGCCGCGGCATTCCGAGCGACGAAGGTCCCCTACGCGGAGGACGCCATTCGCGGGGCGACGCAGGCGTTCGACGACTACGCGGCAGGGTGGGTCGCGATGCGGCAGGAGGCGTGCGTCGCGACGCGGGTTCGGGGGACGCAATCGAGCGAGCTCATGGACCTTCGCATGAAGTGCCTCGAGGACCGCCTCGTCAGCATGCGGGCGATGGTCGACCAGCTCGTCTCCGCGGACGCACGCACCGTCGAGAGGGCGCGCCGCGCGGCGGACGCCCTCCCGCCGATCAGCCCTTGCGCGGACGCGGCCGCGCTGAGGGCCACTCTTGCACCTCCAAGAGACGCCTCCGCGCACGCCCGGATCGACGGCGCGCGCGCGCGACTGGCACACGCGCTCGCGCTCGAGCAAGCCGGGCGGCTCCCCGATGCGGTCGCCGAGGCGGAGCGCGCCGCGGCCGACGCCAAGGCGATCGGGTATCCGCCGGTCGAGGCGGAGGCGCTCGACCAGTGGGGACGTCTCCAGGGGAACTCGGGAGAGAGAGGGCGCGCGAGCGCTACGCTCGAAGACGCCGTGCTCGCGGCCGTCGCCGGGCGGCACGAGTCCGTAGAGGCAAAGGCCTGGTGCGATCTCGTGCTCGTGGAGGCGGAGGATCAACGCAACGCGGAAGCGCAGGACGCTGCCCGGCACGCGCATGCTGTCCTCGAGCGGAGCCCGGACGACGGGCTCCTCGCGTTCCTCCTCACGGCGGAAGCGGAGATCGCGAGGAACGAATCGAGGCTCCAAGACGGGCGAGCCATGCTGGAGCGCGCGCTGGCCATCGAGCAGGGGACGGTCCCCGCGAGTCTCGCCAAGATCGCGCAGACCGAGAGCGAGCTCGGGGGAGTGCTCTACGAGCAAGCCCGCTACGACGACGCGCTCGTCTTCGAAGAGAGGGCTCTCGCGGACCGGATCAAGTTCTATGGCCCGGTTCACCCCTCGATCGCGGCTTCGACCACCAACGTCGCGAACAATCTCGACGCGAAGGGGGACCACGACGGCGCCGTCGCGATGTACCGGCGCGCGATCGAGCTCTACGGATCGAACTCGGAGGGGGTTGCCTCGGCGCTCGCGAACATGGGGGAGGCGCTCGAGGCTGCGGACAAGCTCGACGAAGCGCTCGCGGCCGAGCGGCAAGCGCTCGCGCTTCGCGAGACCTTTCAGGAGCCGACGCACCGCACGGTCCTCGAGGCGCAGCTGAACATCGCGGACATGCTCCTTCACATGAACCGCTGGAGCGAGGCGCTCGCGACCATCGACCGTGTCCTTGCGCTCTCCGAGAAAGCGAAGGGGCTGAACGATGCCTGGCTCGCGACGCCGGTCACGTCGCGCGGCGAAGCGCTCCTCAGGATGGGCAAGGCGCGCCAGGCTCTGCCCGTGCTCGAGCGGGCGCTCACCCTCGCGCCGTCTACCGACGGCTCGCCGATGACCCGCGCGCGGACCGATCACCTACTTGCGCTCACCCTGAAGGCAACCGGGGGCGACATGACCAGGGCGAGGAAGCTCGCCGATGAGGCGCGGACGATCTATGCGCAGGCGCCGCTCACCTACGGCGCGGACATGAAGGAGCTCGACACCGCCTTCCCGAGCACGGGCCTGCGCGCGCCGCGCACCGCGGACGCGCCGCCGGCGCCACGGCAGTAGGCGAGCGGTCGTGAAGGTGGCCGCCGGCATGACCGTCGCGCGAGAGGGTATAGTGACGAGGTGTCGGAGCAGACGGAGTCTCAGTCGTGGGAGACACAGAGCAAAGCGGCTCACGACGCCGTCCCCGGCCTCGTCTTGGTCTTCTCCGGCGCGCAGTCCCAGCTCGCCGCCGTTCCTTCGACCAACCAGCCGAGAGTGCTGGGGCGCGACGACATCCTCGGGCTCAAGCTCGGCGACAGCTGCCTCTCGCGGCGTCACGCCGAGGTGACGTTCGACGGGGGGCGCTTTCGCGTGCGGGATCTCGACAGCCGAAACGGGACGTTCCTCGACGGGCAACGCGTCCGCGGCGAGCGTGAAGCGGCGGACGGGGTTCTCCGGGTGGGAGACTCGCTTCTCCTCCTTCACTCCGACGTTCGACTCCTCGTCGGCGGGGCGATCGAGCGCGAAGGGGACGTGGTCATCGGGCCGACGCTCCGCTCCGTCTGGCGCGCCCTGGCCGACGCGGCGAAGGAAGGGGACTGCGTTCACATTCGCGGAGAGACGGGGACGGGCAAGGAGCTCGCGGCCCACCACTTTCACGTCGCGTCGGGGCGGGGAAAGCGCCCGTTCATCGCCGTCAACTGCGCGACCATTCCGCCCGCTCTCGCCGAGCGCCTCCTCTTCGGCGCGCGAAAAGGGGCGTACTCCGGCGCCGAAGCGGACGCCGAGGGGTACGTGCAGGCCGCCGACGGAGGGACGCTATTTCTCGACGAGGTGGCCGACCTCGACCACGCCGTCCAGGCAAAGCTCCTACGCGTCCTCGAGGAGCGGCAGATCCTCTCCCTCGGGGCGACGAAGCCCACGTCCGTCGACGTGCGGATCTGCTCCGCGACGCACAGGGACCTGGCCGAGGAGGTGGCGCAGGGGCGCTTCCGCGACGACCTCTACTATCGCCTCGGCCTTCCATCGGTCGAGCTCCCGCCGTTGCGCAGGCGCCGCGAGGACGTCCCCTGGCTCACGCAGGCCATCGCCGCTCGAGCGCCCGGTGCCCTTCACTGCCACGCGTCGCTCATCGAGGCCGTGCTCACGCGGATGTGGCCGGGCAACGTGCGTGAGCTGGAAAAGCGGGTCCTCGAAGCGGCGCGAACGGCGCACGCGCAGGGTGACTCCCTGCTTCGAGCGGTGCACCTCTCCCCGTCGGCCGGCACAATGAGCCAGACGGACGGCCGCACGCAACCCGCGGCGCCCCCAAGCGCAGCCGCCCCCAACTCGGATCAGAGCGACGCGCCTCTCTCGCGCGCGGCGATCGAGCGCGCGCTGGCGGAAACAGGGGGAAATGTGACCGCCGCTGCGGTGGCTCTGGGGATCCATCGCACACAGCTTCGACGGCTGATCGTCCAGCTCAAGATTCGCCGGACCGAGGCCGCCCGCGACTGACGACTCGCGAGTCGGGGCGCACAGGCACATTGTGCCGGCACACCGGCTTGCGGCACGGCCCGCTGCCCAGGAAACCATTGCGGGTCTGGGCGCTCCGCTGGGGGCACGTAGCTTGCTGAGTAGATATTTGTGGGATCAGTAAAAGCCGCGGAGAAGAGGGACGCGATCGTTCCACCGCCGATCGCTCCCAGCAACCCGCCCGACCCACCGCGCGAGGTCGGTCCATCGCCGCTCCCCCCGCCAAGCGTCCCGCGCGAGCAGAGGACGACTCTCCCATGGCGCCGATGAAGTCGATGAGCATCGAGCGGTGCGTCCTGTGCAGCGAGCCGATGGGCGAGGGAGCTCACTGTCCATCCTGCGGTGCGACGCGCCCGCCTCCGCCCGACACGTCGGACCCCTTCATCGGCACAATCGTCGCCGACCGGTACGAGATCGTCGGCCTCCTGAGCTCCGGGGGTATGGGGCGCGTCTACCGCGCCGTCCAGCGGATGCTCGACCGCGTCGTGGCGATCAAGATCATCGATCCGCGCGCGACGTCCCCGGCGATGACCGCCGAGCTGAGGTCGCGTTTCCTGACGGAGGCGCGCGCCGTCAGCCGCCTCAACCATCCGAACGTCGTCAGCGTGTTCGATTTCGGGCGCACGTCTCCTTCGGAAGACGCGCCGCTCTTCCTTGCCATGAAGCTGATCGCCGGCCCGAGCTTGGCCGACGTCCTCGCTCAATCCGCGACGCGCATGCCTCTGCCGCGCGTCGCGAACATCCTGACGCAGACCCTCGCGGCCCTCGGGGAAGCGCACGAGCTCGGGATCACCCATCGCGACGTGAAGCCGGGGAACATCGTCCTGCGCAAGCAGCGGGGAGAGTCCGAGCACGTCAGCGTGATCGACTTCGGCGTCGCCCGCATCCGCGCCGAGCGCGGCGTGACGCTGCACGGCCAGCTCCTCGGGACGCCGCACTACATGGCGCCCGAGACGATCACGTCTCAAGCGGTCGGGCCGAGCGTGGACCTCTACGCCGTGGGGGTCATTCTCTTCGAGATGCTCACGGGCCGCGTTCCTTTCGACGACGCGTCCCCGATAGCCGTCTGTCAGATGCAGACCGGCGCTCCACGGCCAAATCCGCGGAGGTGGGCCCCTGGACTCCCCGAAGCGCTCGTGGACGTCTGCTTTCGGGCTCTCTCCGTCAACGAGACCGCGCGCTATCCGGACGCGCAGTCGCTCGCCGAAGCCATCGCCGCCGCCTGCTCGACGCCGATGACGCGCAAGCAGGTGTCGATCTTCCCGCCGCGCTCTTCGCACCCCGTGAGCGGGCCCATGCGGGTCGCGGTCCATTCGGACACGCTCCCCGGCTTCGCCGCTCCCGAGGCCTCCTCGAGCCTGCGGCTCTCGGCAACGGCGCTCCGGTCGACGGAGGATCCGGCGGTGCTCGTCGGTCGCGAGCTCTCGCTCCGCTGGGCGCGGGAGCTCGTGGGTGCGCCGCGCGACGTGAGCGCCATCGTGCTCTGGGGCAAGACCGGCACGGGGCGGACTCGGATGCTCCACGAGGTGGCCTCCTTCGCTTCGGGGAGAGGCGCCGAGGTGATCGAGCACCGCGTCGACTGGGGGCCCCAGAACGAGGTCAGCTACACCTGCCTCCGCGGGCTCGTCGCGAAGCTCGCGGGACTGGATCCGACCGACCCGCGCCTCGTCGCGGGGAACGCGACCGGCGACCGGCTCGCGTCGACGGGGCTGCAAGAGATGTTCGGCAGCCCCGAGACGACGCTCGCGGGCGACCCGGAGGCAATGCGCGCCGGGGTCGTCGCGGCGCTCGCCTGGGCGGCGCAATCGGCGGCGAAGAGGGCGCAGCGGCTCCTCGTCATCGCCGTGGACGACGTCGACCTCATCGACAGCATCTCGCGAGCGTGCCTCTGGAGCTTCTTGAAGCGCGAACCGATCCCGAACGTGCTCATGCTCCTCGCCAGCGAGGAGCGCCCCCCGTCCGCGGACCACGGCGGGATTCGCGATTGCGAGCTCCTCGGGGTCGAGCCGCTCTACCTAGAACAATACCGAAGGTGGCGCGCGGAGCATCCGGCCGACCGCGTTCCGACGGGTCTGCGCGAGATCGTCGAAGCGCGGCTCCAGGAGCTCGAGCCTGCGCCGAGGCGCGTGCTTCAGGCCGTCGCGGTCGCAGGGATCGTCACGCTGAAAGAGGTGGCCGCTCTCCTCGAGCGCGGCGATGCCGTCGACGAGACCGCGCGCGCGCTGGAAGAGGCAGGCTTCGTGACCGTCGCGTCGGACACGGTCTCCGTGACCCACGCCGTCTATGCGCGTGTCGCCTTGGACAACGTGCCCGCGGGGGTGCTCCAGCAGCTCCATGCGCGCGCCGCCGAGCTGCTCGCGACGTCCCCGGCCCACATCGAGCGACGCGCCTATCACCTCCTGCGCGCGCGGCCGAGCTTCGCGGAGTTCATGCTCGTCGAGAGGGCGGTCCGACTGCGCATGCTCCGGGGCGACCTCGAGGGGGCGATCTCCACGCTCACCGATGCGTACTGGGTGGCGCGGACGCGCGCTTCGCGAGGCGACACGGAGGCGGACGGTTGGCACGTGTTCGGGCGAAAGCTGGCGACCGCGCTCCATCGCGTCGGGCGAAACGATCAGGCGAAAGGGCTGCTCGTCGAGGTGCTCCAGACCCTCGGGCCCGCCGACGGCGCCCGCGCTCCCGTGCTGGAGGAGCTCGCGTCGATCGCGGCGGCGAGCGGCCGGAACGCCGAGGCAGAGCGGTGGCGACGGGAAGCCTTGGGGGTCGTCGCGGCGCCCGCGGGCCAGGCTCCGAGATCGGGTCGCCGCGCGGCGGTCAGGCCCGGCGACTCGTCGGGCTCGTCTCGGAAGCTCGGATCCCGTCGGTGAGGGATGTTGATCGCGGCGGGGTCTTGATCTCCTCGCCGGCCTCCACGACGCTTCTCGGCGAACGCTCGCCGAGGAAGACATGCCGCAAAATCTCATTCTCGCGCCGGTCGCCGCGCTCGCGCTTTGGACGCTCTTGGTGCTCCTCCTCGTCCCCATCGCGCGCTTTCGCGCCGGGTTCGCCGGCAGGATCAAAGTGGACGACTTCAAGTACGGCGAGTCCGCCAACGTCCCGCCCGACGTCTCGATCCCCAACCGGAACTACATGAACCTGCTCGAAGCGCCGCTGCTCTTCTACGTGGCGTGCGTCGTCGTGCTCGCGACCAACAGCGCGAACAGCGGATTTTTGAGCCTTGCCTGGCTCTACGTCGGTCTGCGCGTGGTGCACAGCCTCGTGCACCTGACCCACAACAACGTCCGGCACAGGCTGGTCGTCTTCGCGACGAGCAACGTCGTGCTGGCGATGATCTGGGTCAGGATCGCAGCGCGGGCATTCGGCGCCAGCTGACCTGATTTCCTCTGCCCTACGAGCGGCGGGCCGCTTGCCCGGTGAAGTGCTAGGGTTCGGCCGGAAGCTCGCTGGGGCCGGGAGACCCCGCGCACCTCCGGGAACCTTCGACAGGAGAGAGAGCAGTGCGTCGCTATTTCCGGGGTGCTCTTATCGCGGCCGTCCCTCTGCTGGTGATCACGGCGTGCGGCAAGCCGTCGGTCTCCGGATTCACGAACGAAGAGGCGGGCACTCCGCCTCCGTCGGGCGAAGACGGCGGCACCCTCGACACGGGGGCCCCTCCGAACCTGGGAACCCCTGACGCGACCACCCCGGGCAGCGCGGACGACGGCGGCGGCTGGGTCACGCTCCCCGACGGCGCCGTGGTCTTCGAGGGGGACGCAGGCTCGTGGGCCCTGATCGACGGCGGCTGGGTGTTCGAGGGGGACGCCGGGGGGTGGCAGCAGACCGACGGCGGCTGGCTGTTCGAGGGGGACGGCGGCGGTTGGGTCGAGGAGTCCGACGGCGGCTTCGAGTTCACCGGGGACGCCGGGGGCTGGGTCGAAGAGGCGGACGGCGGATGGGTCTTCACGGGCGACGCGAGCACGGGCGACGGCGCCGCCGCGTGCACCAACCTCCAGTGCCAGCAGGGGACCTGCGGGGACGGCGGCTCGGCGACGCTCACGGGGCACATCTACGATCCGGCCGGCAACAACCCGCTCTACAAAGTCGTCGCGTACATCCCGAACACGGCTCCCGATCCGATCGTGGACGGCGTCAACAGCGCGTCGTGCACCTGCGGCTCGCTCTACACCGGCAACCCGATCGCGACGGGCATCACGGGAGCGAACGGAGAGTTCACGATCCCCAACGCCCCCGTCGGCACGAACATCCCGATCGTCATCCAGATCGGCAAGTGGCGTAACTACTTCGTCATCCCGACCGTCACGTGCGGCACGAACGACCTCGACACGCTGGCGGGCATGCCGAAGCTCACGCTGCCGAAGACGCAGAGCGAGACGGCCTACTCGAACCTCCCGAACATCGCGATCTCGACGGGCAACGCTGACTCGCTCGAGTGCTTGCTCGAGCGCGTGGGGGTGAGCGAGACCGAGTACACGGGGACGCCGACCGGGCTCGCGGGGCACATCCACATCTTCGCGGGGACGTCCGAGGAGGGGGTCCCGGTGCCGAACACGAGCCCCGCCGGCCCGAGTAGCTCGGGCACGGGCGGTCTGTGGGACACGCTCGCGGACATCGAGCGGTACGACATCACGTTGCTCTCGTGCGAGGGGGCCGACACCGGGAACGCGAACTCCGAAGTGCTCGCCGAGTACGTGAACGCGGGGGGGCGCGTGTTCGCGTCGCACTACCACTACGCGTTCTTCTTCGACGACGCGACGAACACCAACTCCACGTACTTCCCGAACGTCGCGAACTGGACGTACGCCTACAACGCGGCCAACGGGCTCGGAACCGGGACCGACGAGTACGGGACGCCGACCAACGCATCGATCAACGCGGCCATCCAGACGACGCTCGCGAGCGGCGCCCCCTTCCCCGAGGGGGAGGCCCTCTACACGTGGCTCGACACCACAGTCAGCGCGCTCACCGTCGTCGGCGGAACGCCGCTGCTCCCGATCACCGTCGGGAGGTACGACGGCGTCGTCACCGCGGCGAACGTCTCGACCGCGTGGGCGCAGTCGAGCGGCGCGACCCCCGCGAGCACGCAGTACTTCTCGTGGGACATGCCGTTCGGCGCCGCTCTCGACGACGCCGGAGTGCCGGAATACTGCGGACGTGTCGTCTACAGCGACCTTCACGTGGGCGCCGGCGAGGAAGACTACGGCTGCACCACGAACGCGAACGAGTGCGTCTACTCGGGGACGACGCCCACGGGGTGCACCGTCGGCAAGCTGCATCCGGACGAGGACGCGATCGAGTTCATTCTGTTCGATCTGTCGTCGTGCGTGACGCCGGTGACGGCGACGCCGCAGCCGCCGGGGGTCACGCCGCCCCCGCCGCCCCCGCCGCCTCCTCCGCCACCACCACCGCCGCCACCACCGCCCCCGCCGCCCCCGCCGCCACCGCCCAAGTGAAGGGCCGCGACTAGCTCCAGGGTCACGGTCGCACACGGTCGCGTGCGCTACCGCGTCGAGCACGCGAAGCGCAGCTCGTGGTCTTCCACCGTATGATGCTCTCGTGGCCACTGCCCCGGATCCCCCTGCGAGCACGTTGACCTCGCCGGGGGCGGTCGTGAGCGAAACCTCGCCAGCGCGCCCCGAGACGTCGCTCGCCCCAGGTACGGAGGTCGGGCGGTACGTCATTCTCTCGGAGCTCGGCTCGGGGGGGATGGGCTCCGTCTACGCTGCGTTCGACGCGCAGCTGGCGCGGCGGGTCGCGATCAAGGTGGTGCGCCCCGACACGGACACCCCCGTCGCGCGCGCCCGAATGCTCGGCGAGGCGCAGGCGATGGCGCGGCTCACGCATCCGAACGTCGTCGCCATCTACGACGTGGGCCTCTTTCGCGACGCGGTCTTCCTCGCGATGGAGTACGTCGACGGCCCCACGCTCAAGGTGTGGCTCCGCGACGCGCACCCTTGGCGCGACGCGCTCGCCACGCTCGTCGCCGCCGGGCGCGGGCTCGCTGCCGCGCACGCGGCCGGACTCGTGCACCGCGACTTCAAGCCGGACAACGTCCTCATCGGGCGCGATGGGAGGGTGCGGGTCGGCGACTTCGGGATCGCGCGCGCGGAGCACGCAGGCGAAGAACGACCCGACACCCCCTCCGTCCCGGTCGAGTCTTCGCGAACCCCCCCCAAACCGCCCGGGCCCCCGGTATCTGCGGGGAGCTTCCCGTCGTTCCGCCTCGACTCTTCGTCCGCCAGCGCGACCCTGACGCTCCCCGGCGCGCTCATCGGAACGGTCGGGTACATGGCCCCCGAGCGCGCGTTCGAGGGGCAAGACGACGCCCGCAGCGACCAGTTCGCGTTCTGCGAGACCCTCTACCTCGCGCTGTATGGCCGTCACCCGTTCGACTACACCGACCTGAAATCGTACCTCGATGCGATCTGCCTGCCGCCGCGCCCGCCGCCGAGCGACAGCAAGGTCCCCGCCTGGGTCGCGGCCGCCGTCCTCCGCGGGCTGTCCATCGAACCCGCGGATCGCTTCGCGACGATGCAGGACCTGCTCGACGCGCTCGGGCGCGATCCCCGCCCGCGCCGCCGTCGCCTCCTCGGTGCCATCGCCGCGCTGGGAGTCGCCGCGGTCACGGCGCTCGCTCTCACCCACCAGAGCCGCGCCCGCGAACAGGCGTGCCGCGACGAGGGGAGCGCGGTTCGAGATGTATGGAGCCTCCCCGCGCAAGAGGGGGCGCGCGCCGCGTTCGCGCGGAGCGGCGTCAACGACCAGGAGCGCTTGTGGGAAGTCACCCGCGCGGGGCTCGACGGCTACGCCCGCCGATGGTCGGAGTCCTCGGTCTCGGCGTGCCGCGCGGCGACGATCGAGCACACGGAGAGCGTCACGCTTCTCCGCCGGAGCCGCGCTTGCCTCCGGACGCGCCTCCTCGAGCTCGGCCAGCTCGCGCGCAGCCTCGGAGACGCCGACGCGAAGCTGGTGCGAAAGGGGCCGAACCTCGTGTCGTCGCTCGCCCCGATCGAGAGCTGCGCCGACCGCGACGAGCTACTTTCGAGCGTAGACCCGCCGGGGGGGCCGGGGGTCGAAGCGCGCGTGGCCGACCTTCGCGGCGCGGTCGCGGAGGCGAGAGCGCTCGAGACGAGCATTCATGACGCGGAGGCGCGCGCGCGGATAGTGCCCGTGGTCGAGGAGGCACGGCGGATCGGCTTCGCGCCGCTGCTCGCCGAGGCGCTCGTCGAGCGGGGGAGCCTCGAGCGACCGGCCGACGGAGAGGCGACGCTGGTCGAAGCCTATGACGTCGCGCTCTCGAGCCGGAGGTTCGTCACCGCCGGCCACGCCTCCGGATTGCTCACAGACCTCGTCGGCCACGTCCTCGGACGCCACAAGGAAGGTCACGTCTGGGCGCGCCTCGGCGAGGCCGCGCTGGGCGACGCAACGTCGTTCGAAGCGGACGACGTGCGCATGTCGATCCTCCTCGACGAGACGTACATCTACGATGAGGAGGGGGACGCGCCGAACGCGATCTCGTCGGCCGAGCGCGCGACCGCGATCGCCTCGCGCCACGGCCCCCCCGACGAAGCGCTCGCCCAGCGGCTGCACGTGGCGATGGCGGTCGCCCAGTCGACGGGCGGCGACCTCGCGGCCGCGCGGCGCGAGTTCCGTGTCGCGCTGGAGAGCGCCGAGCGGCGCCTCGGCCCCGGCCATCCAACCGTCGCCGACCGCCTCTCCGACCTCGCCGCGGTCGAGATCAACGACGCCCACTACGACGTCGGCGTGAGCGATCTGGATCGATCGATCGCCATCAACGAGGCGATCCCCGACGGCCGTCAGCAGAGCATCGCCGTCTGTCTCCTCAACCGGGCGCAGGCGCTCCGGAGAATGACGAAGTGCGACCTCGCGCTGGCCGACACCGCGCGCGCGGCGACCCTCTACGGGCAGGAGCACGGCGCCGACACCGAGGACATGGTCACCATCGAGACGATCGCCGCGGACTGTCACCGTATCCTGGGGCATGCCGCCGAGGCCACCTCGGCGATCGAGCGCGCCGAGAAGATCGCCGCCGCTTCGCCCGACACGCGAATCGGCGCGCTGATCGAGATGCGCTTTGCCCACGCCCAGATCCTCGGCTTCGCGGACCCCCGCGGCGCGGCCCTCGCGAAACAGGCGCGCGACGACGGGGGCGCGCCGACGACGCCGGACGAAGAGCGGGAGTACGCGGAGATGGATGAGTGGCTGGCGAGGAGCCGAGCGATGAGGCGGTGAGCGTGGAGGGCGCCCCGGCCAACGCGCGCCGCGCACGGAGAGGGTCGTGAGCGCGCTCAGTCCTGCGTCAGCGTGACCATCGTTCCGCTCCCGGGGGGCTCCGCGCCCACGAGCTGGGGGGGGCCGCCGATCGGGCACGTATTTTCGAAGTAGAATTCCGTCGCGAGCTCCGCCGCGTTCGGCGACGTGGTCGCCTCGAGGAGAATTCCTACCGTGGTCAGCGCGAAGCTCCCGCTGCTCTCGTTCACGCTGCACGCGCTCGAGTCTTCGCTCCTTCCGCAGCCAGCCGACTCCGTGAGGGTGTAGCTCGCGTCGTTCCCGAGGAAGAGCTTCTCGACGACTTTACTTCTCCCCCAGCCAGTCTCGCGCGACCACGTGCCGACGAGCGACGACATCGTCGGCGTCAGGAAGAGCGATCCCGCGCTGGTCGTCCCTGGAGACCCGCTCTGGCCGATCGTCGCCCAGCACGCGTTCAAATAGGTGTTCCCGTCGCACCCGCAGACCGGCATGTCGATCATGGGGCAAGCGCTCGGGCTCGCGGTGCAGCTCCCCGCGCCGCAGACGTCCGCGCCGTCCGTCGGTGCGCAGTAGTAGCCGACAGAGCACGGGTCGTAGGCGTCGCAGTACGCGGCTCGCTCGTCGGTCACGCCTTGGCTCGCTTGGCTCGCTTGCGTGGTGGAGATGGCGTTCGTGCCGTCGCCCGGCGCGGCCGAGCAGGCGACGAGGAGCGGCAAGGTCAACGTGGAGAAGGCACAACCGAGAGACGCTCGGGTGAAGTTGGGAAGCATGGTGAATTGGCTCCAATCGGTGCCCTGAGTCGGGGAGCGCACGATGCGCGGAGCCGCCCGGGCGAAGCGCCCGTATGCGCACGACATGCCACATCAGCCCCTTGGGAAATCACTGGAGTTTCCCCGACCGGAGCTCGCGCAATGGCGCAAGAGCTGCGCACAGTCGCGCTCAACTTGGACGCGCCTCGCACTACGACGGCGAGTGCGCCGTGCTCATGAACCGAAGGGCTCGAACCGCGGCGCGGCCCCTTCGACGATCCCGCGCGTGCGGTTCTCAACGGCCTTCTTCGTCATCGGGTGCGTGAGGACCCAGAAGCGCTCTTCGACCACGGCCTGGAGCACCTGCTCGGCCACGTCCTCCGGCGCGATCCCGCTCGCGACGGCCGAGCGCACCGCCTGCTGAAACATCTCCTCCTGGGGCGAGATGGTCTTTCCCCCGGGACGTAGCTCTGCCGGGCGGTTTCGATGCGAATCGGCAATGCTCGTTCTCACCCAGGCCGGGCACACGACGCTTACGTGCACGCCGGCGGCGCCGGTCATCGCGAGATCGTGATGCAGGCACTCGCTGATCCCGACGACGGCGTGCTTTGTCGCGCAGTACGGCCCCATCATCGGCGCCCCCACGAGGCCGGCCATGGACGCCGTGTTGACGACGTGCCCTTCTCCCTGCGCGATCATTCTCGGCACGAAGGCGCGTATCCCGTGGACCACGCCCCACATGTTCACGCCGACCACCCACTCCCAGTCGGCGAGGGGGGTCGCCCAACAAGGACCGCCGACCGCCACTCCTGCGTTGTTGCACAGGACGTGTGCCCCCCCGTAGGCCTCGAAGGTCCGGGCGGCGAGCGCGTCGACTTGATCTGCCTTCGAAACGTCGGTCCGTACGGCGATCACCTTCGCGCCGCCCCTCGCGATGGCATCGCATGCGGCGCGCAGCGGCCCCTCCTCCACGTCGGCGAGCACGACCTTCATCCCCTCGCGCGCGAAGCGCTCCGCCATCGCGCGACCAATCCCGCTCGCGCCCCCGGTGACGACAGCGACTTTTCCGCTCAGCTCTCGCATCTCGGCCTCCGCGGGGGAGCATACGCCACCGGCGTGACGCGCTGTCCGCCCGCTTGTTTGATAGAGTCCCGCCATGACGCGCACCCTGAACTTCAACGCAGGCCCCGCCGCTCTCCCACTCCCCGCCCTCGAGCGCGCCCGCGAAGAGCTCCTCGACTTCGCCGGCAGCGGCATGTCGGTCATGGAGCACAGCCACCGTGGCAAGGAATACGAAGCGGTCCACCACGAGGCATCGGCTCTGATGCGCGAGCTCCTCGGCGTCCCCGAGGACTACGACGTCCTCTTCCTCCAGGGGGGCGCCTCGATGCAGTTCGCCCAGGTCCCGATGAACTTCCTCTCGCGCGGCCGGCGCGCCGACTACGTCGTCACCGGCGTCTGGGGGGAGAAGGCGGTCACCGAAGCAAAGATCGTCGCCGCGCAGTACGGCGAAAAGGCGCACGAGGTCGTCACCACGCGAACTGGCGAAGGCAAAGACGCAACCTACGTGCGCACCCCGACCCAGGCCGAGCTCGCGCACATCGAGCCCACCGCCACGTATGCGCACTTCACGAGCAACGAGACCATCCACGGCGTCCAGTACGCGACCGCACCCGGCGAAGACTTTCCGAGCTTCGGCCCCTCGCCCCTCGTCTGCGACATGTCGAGCGACTTCATGTGGCGCAAGGTCGACGTCAACCGCTTCGCGTTCATCTACGCCGGCGCGCAGAAGAACATCGGGCCGAGCGGCGTCACCGTCGTCATCGCGAGCCACGCGTTCCTCGAGGAGGGGCGCAAAGACATCCCGAAGATCTTCCAGTACCGCACGCACGCGGAGAACGACTCGCTCTACAACACTCCGCCGACGTTCGGCATCTACCTGATTCGCAACGTCCTCTCCTGGGCGAAGTCGATCGGCGGGCTCGGTGCCATCGAGAGCCACAACCGAGAAAAGGGACACCTCCTCTACGGAGCCATCGACGCCCACGCCGGCTTCTACCGATGTCCCGTCGCGAAGCCGTCGCGCTCCCTCATGAACGTCGTCTTCCGCCTCCCGAGCGAGGCTCTCGAGGACAAGTTCGTCTCCGAGGCGAAGAAGCAGCACATGGTCGGCCTCAAGGGGCACCGCAGCGTCGGGGGGATCCGCGTCTCGACGTACAACGCCGTCAGCGTCGAGTGGGTGAGCACCCTGGTGGGCTTCATGCACGACTTCGCCAAGAGGAACGGGTGAGAGGGAGCCAATGAAAGTCCTCGTCTCCGACGCTCTGTCCGAAGCGGGCCTCGCGCTACTGGCGAAGCACGCCGATCTCACGGTCGATTATTCGCCGGGCCTCAAAGAAGACCAGCTGGTCGCGAAGATCGTCGATGCCGACGCGCTCGTCATCCGGAGCGGCTCGAAGGTCACCAAGAAAGTCCTCGAAGCCGCGACGAAGCTCCGTGTCGTCGGCCGCGCCGGGATCGGCGTAGACAACGTCGACGTCGAGGCGGCGAGCAAGCGCGGGATCGTCGTGATGAACACGCCGACCGGCAACGCGGTCACGACCGCCGAGCACGCGATCGCGCTCCTCATGAGCCTCGCGCGAAAGATCCCGCAGGCGACCGCGTCGATGAAGAGCGGCAAATGGGAGAAATCGAAGTTCCAGGGGCGCGAGCTCGCGGGCAAGACGCTCGGCGTCCTGGGGCTCGGGACGATCGGCCGTATCGTCGCCGACCGCGCGAAGGGGCTCCGGATGAACGTCATCGCGTTCGATCCGGTGCTGAGCGCCGAGCGCGCGGCGCAGCTCGGCGTCGAGCTCGTGAGCGTCGACCAGCTCTTCCGGCGCGCCGACGCGATCACCGCGCATACGCCCCTCACGCACGAGACGCGCGGCATCGTGAACGACGATGCGATCGCCAAGATGAAGAAGGGCGTCCTCCTAGTCAATTGCTCGCGCGGCGGCGTCTACGACGAAGCGGCGCTCGCGCGCGGCCTCGAGAGCGGCAAGCTCGGCGGCGTCGCGCTCGACGTCTTCGTCGAGGAGCCGGTGCCGGTGGAGCACCCGCTCCTCAAGCTCGACGGCGTCATCCTCACCCCCCACCTCGGCGCGTCCACGGAAGAAGCGCAGGAGCGGGTCGCGCTCGAGATCGTCGAGCAGGTGATCGACTACTTGAAGAACGGCACCATCGCGAACGCCGTCAACGCCCCGAACGTGTCGCGCGAAGTCGCGCCGAAGCTCGCGCCGTACCTCGCGCTCGCGCACAAGCTGGGGAGCTTCATCGCGCAGGTCGAGCACGTGAAGCCGCGCGCGATCGAGGTCGAGTGCGTCGGCGATCCGGCGGAGCTCGGCGCGATGGCGGTCACGCGAGCCGCGGTGGCCGGGATCCTGGGGCAGTTCCTCGAGTCGCCCGTCAACGAAGTATCGGCGCCGCACGTCGCGGCCGACCGCGGCGTCGCCGTCGCCCAGCGCAACGGCGTCCGCCGCGCGAAGTACGCGCACCTCGTGTCGGTGCGCGTGGAGGGGGAGACGGGCGAGGCCTGGATCGCCGAGGGGGTCGTCGGCGTCGGCGACACCGCGCACCTCACGCGCTGGCGAGACTACGAGCTCGACGCCCAGCTCGAAGGGCACGCGCTCGTCCTCTTCAACGAGAACCGGCCGGGCGTCATCGGCGCCGTCGGATCGATCCTCGGCAAGCGCGACGTGAACATCACGCAGGTGAACCACGGCGTGAACGCCGCGAAGGCGCAGGCCGTGAGCCTGTGGAGCGTCGAGACGCCGGTGCCTCCGGAAGCGCTCGACGAGATCCGCAAGGCGGCGCACGTGGCGCGGGCGGTGGGGGTAGCGCTGGGCTGACCTCAGTCAATCGGCCACGCCACCGCATCGCCCCCCTCGGCGGCGGGAGCCAGCGACGGCGGCTCTTCCTCCACGAGAGCCGCCCGCGTGCCTTCGTCGCGCGCACCCGCGGCGCGCCACCACGGAGCCACCTGCTCGGCTCGCGACGGCTCGACGGCCTCGCCGAGGCGCGGCATCACCAGCTGCACCCCCTGCGCGGGCGCGAGCTTGAGCAGCGTCTCGGCCGGCTCGTCCCACGCGTGGATCGCGAGGTTGAACGTTCCCCAGTGAACCGGCAGGAACCTGGCGCCGCCGAGGAGCGCGAGGGCTCGCAGCGCGTTCTCCGGTCCAAGGTGGATGTCCCCCCACGCCGGGTGGAACGCCCCGACCTCGAGCATCACGAGGTCGAAGGGCCCGAGGCGCTCGCGGATCTCGCCGTACTCGGTCGTGAGCCCCGTGTCGCCGCTGAAGAACACGGCGTGCCGCGGCCCACGGACGACGAGCGACGACCACAGCGTGGAGTTGCGGTCGTGGAGCCCGCGGCCAGAGAAGTGTTGCGACGGCGCGGCCGTGATCGTCAGCCCGCTGCGGAGCTCTTTGCGTTCCCACCAGTCGAGCTCCGTGATCCGCGCGGCGGGCACTCCCCAAGCCTCGAGGTGAGCCCCGACGCCGAGCGAGGTGACGAAGGGGACGTCCAGCTTCGCGAGCTGCAGGATCGTGGGATAGTCGAGATGATCGAAGTGGTCGTGCGAGATGACGACCGCGTCGAGCGGCGGCAGCGCGGCGATCGGAACGGGGACAGGCTGGAAGCGCTTGGGGCCGGCGAAGGTGACCGGCGACGCGCGGTCCCCCCAGACAGGGTCCGTCAGGACGCGAAGCCCGTCGATCTCGAGGAGCACGGTCGAGTGTCCGAGCCACGTCGCGCGCAGCCCCGTCTCGACGGGCCGCGACCAGAGCGCGAGGGGATTGGCGGACGGGAGGGGACCGGGGGGCGTACGTCGCTGGCCTCCGCAGAGAAACTCGGAGATCGTCGGCGCGACCGTCCCCTTCTTCAACCCCGGCGAAACAGGCGCCACGTTGCGGAACGTGCCGTCCGCGAAGCGCGCGGAAGCTTTCATTCGCTCGAGTCGCAGACCGTTCGCACGCGCGCCGAAGGATGCCAGAGCCATGTTCACGCCTCCGTGGGCTTCCTACGTATGAGCTTGTTGAGATGCCGGCAAGGCGTCGGCCGTCGCGCGGATCTCAATCGCGCAGCTTCGCCACCGCCAGCTTCGTCTCTCCTGCTCCGACGGTGACGGAGACCTCTTTCATCACGCCTAGCTCCGAGTTCGTGAAGACGACGCTGTGCGCACCCGGCGTGACCTGCACGTGGACCTTGGGCGTGCTCCCGATCGGCTTTCCGTCGAGCAAGACGAGCGAGGCGGGGAGAGAGTTGATGTTGAGAAAGCCGTCGGCGGCGGGCGGCTCGGGCGTCGTGCTGGAGGCCGACGGGGCGGCGGAGGGAACGGAAGGAGGGGGAGCGGGGGCAGGCGATGCCGCGACTGCAACGGCGGCGGAAGAGGGGCGCGAGGGTCTCGGGGCAGGGGACGTCTCCACGATAGCGGGTGGCGCGGGAGGAGCCGTGGCGGATGCGACCGCCGCTGATGCGGGACCCGGTGCCGGCGCGACCGGAGGTGGCGCGACGGGATGCGGCGTTGCCGAGGGGCGAGGAGCGGATGCGGGCGGCGGAGAAGCGGTCACCGCGGTCGCCTCCGGAGACGCGACACGTTCCGCCGGCGCGAGCGCGAACCATACGAACGCCGCGAGGCACACGCTGACGAGCGCGATCGCAGCGCCGACGTATCGCACGATCGTTTCGCGCTGCAGCGGGCGCGACCCCAACCCGAGACGGCTTGCGACGATCTCGTCCTCATCAAGCGCGTCAGGACGCTGGTCGACACTTGCCGGTCTCTCTTCGGCGACGGGAACGCTCTTCTTTCGCGCGCGCGCCTTCTCGGTGCCCGGCTTCGCCTCGAAAGTGGGCTCCGTCCTCTTCACGGAGGGGGGCCGTTCCGATCGCGAGCCGGGGGCCACCGACTTCCGCGCAGCGGGCCTCGTCGACGCCCTGGGCTTGCGCGTGCGCCCCTTCGATGCTGCCTCGTCGCTCACGGAGGCCAGTCTAGCTGCCGCGCGCCCTCAGTAGGGCGTCGTCGCCACCATGTTCCCCCCTTGCGAGACGGTCCCCCCCGTCCCGTTGATGATGTTGTCGATCGCCCCGGCGGACAGCGAGACCGTCACCATGTGGTGCATCGAAATCCCGGCGCCCGTCGGGGTCTCGATCGCGTTGGCGGCCTGCACGTCGTTGGTAAACACGCTGTAGACGCCGAGCCCCTCGGCCTGGTGCGTGGTCACGCTGTCGGCGACCTTGTACGAAGCGTACCCGTCCACCCCCGGCGCCTCTTCCCACGCGCTCTGGTCCGGCGGGTCGTACGGCATCTCCGACTGGTAGAAGTAGACGGCGCCGCCGTTGCCGTTCCAGAGCGTCTGGTACTGCTGGAAGTGCTCGACGAAGAGGCCGTAGATCGTGACGTTCGCGCCGTTCACGATGAGCCCGTTGTTGCTCATGTTCACGGTCCACGCGGCCCCCGCGCCGTGGTCGGCGCGCCAGAGCCACGTGTTGTCGACGATCACGTCGTTGCTGTCGATCGTGACGCAGTTGGCTGCCGTCCCCACATCGGCTCCGCCGATCCGGCAGTGAACGTCGAAGAGCGCCGTCGGCGCGTGCGAGTGGTCGACCGCGCTCCCCGCGGTCCCCACCTGGAGCAAAACGGGCGAGCTCGTCGGTCCTGCTTCGAGAAGGATCCCCCCCACGGTGACGGCGTCGACGTCGTCGATCGCGAGGAGAGCGTTCCCGTCGTCGGGAATGAGCGTCGCCAAGCCGATCCCGAGGACGATCGTTCCCGGGCGCGAGACCTGGAGCTCGCTGTCGAGGTGATAGATGCCGGGGGTGAAGAGGAGATGCTGACCGCTCGCGAGCGCCGCGTTGAGGCTGGCTGCCGTGTCGACGCCCGGCTGCGCGATGTAGAACTGGTCGATCGACACCGCGCTCCCCGGAGGCGCGCTCGACCCCCAGCTCGACCCCTGGCCGTTCGTCTTCAGCGCGGGGACCATCACGTAGTACGCGCCGCTCGCGTCCACGTAGAGGAACGGCTTCTCACGAACGTTCGGCGTGGTCGACACGGTCGTGTACGGCGGGCTCGGCCATGTCCCCGAGGGGGGCTGCCCATCGCCGACGAAGACCATGTTCCAGTTGCTCCCTTGCCAGTCGGTGAGATCCACGTTCCTCGTGAGGAACTGCTGCTGCGCGCCGGAGCTGATCTGCGCGTCGATCTTCGAGTCGGCGATGAAGCCGCCGCTCGCCCAGCCGCCGTTGTCGTCGAGGGAGATCGTCCCCATCACGTGCGCCCGCCGGAGCGCGGTCCCCTGCGCGACCGCCCAGACGTCGATGTCCGAGTCGATCGCCTGCGTCGGGACCACGGCGAAGTTCTCCGCCGCGCGCCAGAAGTTGCACGTCGCGTTGTTGTTCCCGAGCCAGTCGGCCTTGGCGCGCACGGCCCCGGTGATGACGACGTCGTCCGGTGACTGCCCGAGCCCGAGGAGCTGCGTGTAGAAGCCGACCTGCACGTCGAGGCTGTACTGCCCGGGCAGGAAGAAGAACGCGTAGCGACCGGTGCCGAACTGCGCGCTGTCTTGCTGCGCATAAACCTGCGCGATCTGACTTTGGATCGACGTCATCGACATGGAGGGATCGAAGATGAGGACGTTGGGGCCGAAGTTGGGGGCGCCGCCGTCGGTCGACGTGCCCCCTCCGCACGTCGGCGTCGTCGTCCAGCTCGGCGGGCAGCTCTGCGGAGGAAGGGGGGACGCGCCGGCGTCGCCGCCGTCGTCGGAGACGTTGCCCGGTCCGGAGTCCTCGCTCGCCCCGACGCCTCCATCGCCATTCGAAGCGCTCGCGCCGCTGGAGCCTGCGTCGTTGCCCGCGGTGGAGTTGCTCCAGGCGCCGTCGCTCGATCCGCCGGATGCGGCGTTGCACGCGAAGAGCGCGGCGACCGCGAGAGGCGCGAGGAGCGCGAGGCCGATCGGGCGAGATCGCATCTTTGGCTCACGGTGCAATCCGAGGACCAGCAAGATCCGCTGGGAGAGCCTCGGCTAGACGGGAAATCCTCCGTCCTTTCGTGACCGTGGATCGCGAGCGCCCCAGACGCCTCGAAACGGAGGCGTGACACTTCCGGTCACGCCTGTTTCGGGGGAGGTGTGCCGCGTTGTCTTCCACTCTCGGCTTCAATAGAACGGCGCGCGATGCACAGAGGATCCTGCCTTTGCGGCGCGGTGAGCTTCGAGGTCACCTGCGCGCTCCCCCCGCCCGACGCCTGCCATTGCTCGCAGTGCCGGAAGCACTCGGGGCATTTCTTTGCGTCGACCGACGTTCCTCGCTCCGCGTTGACGATTCAGGGCGTCGACAGGCTCACGTGGTTTCGATCCTCCGAGAAGGTCCGACGAGGTTTCTGCGCGACGTGCGGCTCTTCGCTCTTCTGGGACCCCATCCACAAGGACTGGATCGGCGTCGCGATGGGGGCCTTCGATCGACCGACGGAAACGCGATTGGGGATTCACATCCACGTGGCGGACAAGGGCGACTACTACGACATCGCGGACGGGTTGCCGCAGAACCAGCACTGAGCCAGCGCCGACGGACGACCGAGGACATCACCGCCGCTTCGCCGACGCCGAGCTCGCCGGGCTCGGATGCGGACAGTTCGCCGCTGCGCCGGCTTGCGTGAAGCCCTTCGCGCACGCCCCCGCGAGGAGATCGCAGCCGGACGTCAGGCCACCGTCACACGCCTTCGCGTAGAGCGCCGTCTCTTTCTTCTCGTCGCGTGCGAGCCCGTCGCCCTTGGCGGTCGCGTAGAGCGTTCCTGCGAGGACGCACGCGGGGAGCTTTCCGGCTTCGCAGTCGCGCTCGTAGTAGTCGACCCTCTGGCCCATGTTGAGCTTCGTCGTCTGGAGGAGCGCCTCGAGCGCGTCGCATCCGGGCTTGTCGCCGAGCTTGCACGCGCTGTCGTAGGCCGTGGCGGCCCATCCGTACTGGGGCTCCTGCGCGCGACCGTAGTGCGTGCAGCCGGGGCCGTATCCCTTCTTGCACGCGGCGTCGTAGTTGCCGGCGAGATCGCACGACTTGCCGTCTCCTTTCTTGCAGGCGGCCGCCAGCGACTGGGCGGGCGTCAGCGCGGGCCCGCCGAGACCCTTGTAGAGCGCGACCGCGCCGAGCGCAGCCACGGCGAACACGCAGATCACGATGGTCCTGAATCTGGCCTCCGCGGCTTCGGCGCGTCTTGCCGCTGCGATCTCTTCGTCGGCCTCTGCGCTCGCATCCGGGTCAACGACTCGCGGGCGGTTGCGCGTCCGATCTTCGCGTCCGTGCCTTTCCGCGGGCGAGGGGGGCGGCGGTTCGCGGGGGGGCTCGAAGGTCGTGTGGCAGTAGCTGCAGACGAGAGACTCCACCCCTGGCGTGTGCGCGGGGAGCGGGGCGCCGCAGCGCGTGCAGATCAGGGGCGCGAGGGGCACGCGTTCGAGGCTAGCGGATCTCGGGTCGGTACCCGCCGAGCGCAGTTTGCGGGAAATCGTGGGGCGGAGCGGGTGGACATTGCGCTGGCGCAATGTTTGTGGATTTCGAAAACTCCTAGACGGGTAGGAGATTTCTCTAGACGGGTAGGAGATTTCTCAAGGCGGGTAGGAGGGTTTTCAAGACGGGTAGGAGAACGTCCGGTGATCGAGGAAGTCGAGCGAAGAGACTCCGACCTCGGACGACAGATGCGGCGCGCGGCAAGCAGCGTGGCGCCGAACGTGAGCGAGGGGATGTACAGTCGCGGACGAAACCGCGGGGCTCGGTACAACACGGCGATGGGGTCGATGCGCGAGACGCTCTCGTGCATCGAGGTGGGCATCGCGCTCGGGTACGTGAACGAGGTCGATCCGGCGTTGCTGGCTCGGATAGACCACGTTCTCGGCACGCTGTTCAAGCTGGTGTGAGAAGGCGCGGCGAGACCGGAACGAACCGGTCTCGCCGCGTTGTCCTAGCAGGCGAGTCTGACGAGAGTGCCGGTGATGCGACGCATGCGGTCCGTGAGCGCGTCGTCGCACCCGTCGGCACGCGGGCACGCTGGTGAATCCGAGCGAGCGCCCACTTGTTCCTCACCGCGCACGCGCCCGCGCCCGCGTCTGCGCCCGCGTCTGCGTCTGCGCCCGCGCCCGCGCCCGCGTCTGCGCCCGCGACCGCGACCGCGACCGCGACCGCGCCTGCGCCTGCGCCCGCGCCCGCGCCCGCGGGACTACATCCACCCCCGCCGCCTAAACCACAGCAGCGGCACCAGCCCACTCACCACGATCAGCCCAATCGCCATCGGATACCCGTACGTCATGCCGAGCTCCGGCATCACCCGGAAGTTCATCCCGTAAATCCCCGCGACGAGCACCGGCGGAATCCCGACGACCGAAGCAATCGTCAGCGTCTTCACGATCTCGTTCTGCTCGATGTTGATGAACCCGAGCGTCGCGTCGAGCAGGAACTGCACTTTCCCCGAGAGGTGGGCCTGGTAGTCCGTCAGCGACGCGACGTCCGCGCGGATCGCCTTCATGCGCCCGGCGTTCACCGTCGGCGCCCCTTCGATCCCGCTCTCCATCACGAACGCGGCGATGCGCCCGAGGCCCAGGAGCGCGTCGCGAACGTGTGAAGTGCGATCCGCGAGTCCGCCGACCCGCGTGAGCGCGGCGCGCAGGTTGGTCGAGACCTTCGCGTTCCCACCGCCACGAAAGGCGCCGCGTGACAGCTCGTCGCACTCGGCGCCCGCGCGCTCGAGCCCGTCCGCGGAGCGATCCACGACGATCTCGATGATCCGGAGGAACGCCTCTTCGGCGGTCCGCGTCGCTTGCGGTCCGCTGCACGCGGCGTGTGCGGCGTCGAAGGATGGCAAGGGCCCGAAGCGCACCGTGAGAAGAACGCGCACGGAGAGCACGAACCCCGCGGGGGTGAGGACCAGCTCGCCGTCGTCGCGCGGAGCGACGAGCGGCGTCGAGACGTAGTACGCCCCGTTCTCGAAGCTGAGGCGGCTCGACGATTCGATCTCGCTGATCTCGTTCTGATCCGGGACGCGCAACCCCGTCGCCTTCCGGACGCGCGCAACTTCGTCAGCCGTCGGCTCGAAGAGGTCGATCCACGCGGCAGTGGCAAGATCATCGCTGGGATGCGACAGGATCATGCGATCGCGCGCAGTGTACTCCGAACTCGCGTCGCCTTCGTCGTTCGAGCCCGCGTCAGCTAAGCTTGGGTGAGGTGCGGGCACGGCCGCGTCATCCCCCATGAACCTGAACGACCGAACCAGGCATCGCCGCGGTCTCCTCTTCGCGCTGCTGGGCCTGGCGGGCCTTCTCGCGGTCGCGCACTGCTCGAGCTCCCCGGGAAACGCACCCGGGGGGGGCTCGGACGCCGGACGGGCGGACGCGGGCTCGCTCGTGGGCGAGGATGCCACGGCGATCGCAGCGGAGGCGGGGGCGCCGAACGATGCTGCCATCTCCGACGCGGGGGTCGTTTCGGACTCCGCGGCGACCAGCGACGCGGCCACCACGATCACGCCGCCGCTCGTCGCAGCCGACGCCGGTTTCTCCTCGCTCGTCTTCGAGGACGACTTCACGACGACCGACACCATCGCGACGACCCAGAACGCGGCGTCCGGTTACAAGTGGTACTGGTCGATGGACGGCTTGGGACAACCCTGGTCCGTCCAGACCACGGCGACCGCGGCGAGCATCTCGAACGGCAACTCCGGCGGCGGAAGCAACGCGAGCCCGCAGGGGGGGATCCTCACCGTCACCGGCCCCGGCGAGCCGAACGACGCGCTCATCACCGTGCCGGGGTGGGCCCTCAACAACTCCAGCGCCACGCTCCCCGCGGAGGGGCAAGGGTGCTGGTCTCACGCGTACTTCGAGGCGTACATCCAGTTCCGGACCGACGGCAACAGCTCCGCCGACGCGTCCACCGGCTGGCCGGCGTTCTGGTCGTGGTCCGTCCAGGGGCTGAAGGGCTTCGGGTTCGGCAGCTCCAGCCTGACCGTCGCGAACTACAGCGAGATCGACTTCATGGAGACCTACGGCACGATCTTCGGCAATCAACCCGGCAACTGGACTGCCACGATGCACCAGTGGCCGGCCAACAACTCCAGCGACGGCAACACCCAGCACACCGACAGCAACTGGCACACGTACGCATGCTTGTGGACGTCCACGGGCACCGGGACCGGGCAGGTGAAGTTCTATTTCGACGGCGCGCAGGTGGACAATACGGTCCCTACGGGGCCGGGGCAGACGCAGTTCTCCCTGGAGGGGATGTACCAGTACATCGTCCTCGGAACGGGGAACGGCTGGAGCATGAACGTCGACTGGGTCCGCGTCTGGCAGTAGCAGTAGCAGGAGAGCTCTGCCGGGTCTCGAGGCGGTGCAACGGCGCGCGACGCCGGAGCATCGGACCCTCGGAGGCGCTGCTGAGCCCCGCCGCCGAGGCGCAACGCTGAGCGCTTGATCGCCGGTCGCGTGCAGTGCATGAGCATGGCCAGCATGCCATCGACAAGCACCACCGCCCCCCGCGCCCGCATCCTCACCGGCGACACCCCCTCCGGAAGGCTCCACATCGGTCACTGGGTCGGGTCGCTCGAGAACCGCGTGCGGCTGCAGGACGCGTACGAGTGCTACTTCCTCATCGCCAACCTGCACGCTTTCACGACGCGCGCCGACGAGCCCTCCGAGATTGCGCGCGACACGCTCGAGATCCTCAAAGACTGGTTCGCCGCGGGGATCGACCCGGAGCGCGCCACGGTCGTCGTTCAGAGCGAGGTGCCGGCGATCACGGAGCTCACGTGGCACCTGTCGATGCTCCTCCCCTTCAACCGGGTCATGCGAAACCCGACGCTGAAGGACGAGCTCGACGTGAAGCGGCTGGGCGACAAGTACAGCTTCGGGTTTCCCCTCTACGCCGTCGGGCAGTGCGCCGACATCCTCGTATTCCGGCCGGCGCTCGTCCCTGTCGGCGAGGACCAGCTCGCGCACATCGAGATGTGTCGCGAGGTGGCCCGGCGCTTCAATCACACCTACTGCGGGGTCGATCCCGCGACGCCTGACGCCGAGCACGTCGCCGCCGGGGGGCTCCTCCCGATTCCCGAGGGGCTCGTGGGGCGTGTGGGCCGCCTCGTGGGGGTCGACGGCACGCAGAAGATGTCGAAGAGCCTGGGCAACGCGATCTACCTCACCGACACGACGGCGCAGATCAAGAAGAAGGTAGGGCAGATCTACACCGGCCGCCAAGACATCAACGCGCCGGGCGACACGAACAACGCCCTCTTCCAGTACGTCCGCACCTTCATCGCCGATCCGGCGCGGGTCGCGGAGCTCGAGGACCGTTACCGTCGGGGCGACGCCATCGGCGACGGGCACGTGAAGGTCGAGGTCGCGGCCGCGATCGACGCGCTGCTGGCGCCGATGCGGGAGCGGCGCGCGCGCTTCGACGCGCCCGGCGGCGACGACATTCTCTACGACATCGTCCGGACGCACTCGGCCCGTGCGAACACGGCCGCGGGCGAGACGCTCGGGAAGGTGCGGGAGGCGATGAAGCTGCGGTTTCCGCGTTAGCCGCGCCGAAGGGGACGCCGTGAATCGCGGGAAGCTTTCCGGCGGGGAGCCCGTTGCGGTCGCATGCAGCCCGGCGCGCCGGAAATCACTCTAGGATCGCCCTTACCGTCGGCATCGGCGGGCTCCGCCTCGTCGCGCGTCCACATGAAGCCATTGCGCTACACCGCCCGATTCGTCGTGATGACGCTCGTCATCGCGTGGTTCGTGCTCGTCTACGCGATCGGCCGGGTCTCCGCCGCCTTCGCGGGCGACGCCGAGAAGAGGCGCGCCGCCGTGGCCAGGCTCCGTGGGGAGGTCCTGCGCCGGGCGATGACCGCGCTCGGAGCGACGTTCGTGAAGCTCGGCCAGGTGATGAGCACGCGGCCCGATCTCCTGGAGCCCGAGACGATCGAAGAGCTCCGCGTCTTGCAGGACCGCCTCCCCGCGTTCCCGATCGCCAAGGTCCGGCAGATCCTCGAGGAGGACCTCGGCGCCCCCGTCGCCGAGCGCTTCGCGGAGCTAGACGACGCGCCCATCGCCGCCGCGAGCGTCGCGCAGGTGCATCGCGCGCGGCTGCTCTCGGGGCGCGAGGTGGCCGTGAAGGTCCTGCGCCCCGACGTTCACGCGCGCGTGGAGCGGGACGGCGCCATCCTGGGCCTCTTCGCGCGACTCCTCGCGCTCTCGCCGACCATCCGCCTGTCGGATCCCGTCGGCCACCTCGAGCACCTCTTCGCCGGCATTCTCGAGCAGACGGACCTGCGGCTCGAGGCCGCCAACTACGTCCGCTTCCGTGCCTCGTTCGTCGACGTCGCGGGGGTGCGCTTCCCGGAGGTGCTCCCGGAGCTGTCGGCAACGCGCGTGATGACGATGGAGCTCTTGCGGGGCACGAAGCTCGACGCGCTCCCGCCGGGCGATCACGCCGCGCTCGCGAAGCGCCTGCAGCTCGTCTTCCTGAAGATGTGCTTCGAGGACGGCTTCGTGCACGCGGACCTGCACCCTGGCAACATGCTGCTCACGCACGAGGGGGAGATCGCCATCTTCGACGTCGGGCTGGTGAAGCACCTGTCGCCGCAGATCCATGAGCAGTACATCGATTTCACGCGATGCCTCGCGATGGGGGGGACGAGCGACTTCGTCGCCCACATCCGCCGCTACCACGCGTACAGCGGCGAGCTCGACTGGGCCGCGCTCGAGAAGGATCTCGACGGGATGCTCGTCCGCTTCCGCACCCAGAACGTCGCGGAGCTCGAGCTCGGGGAGCTGATGAACGAGATCCTGGCGCTCGGTCGCCGCTACCGCGCGCGCCCTCTGGCGGACATGGCGCTCGTCATGGTGGCGATGGTGACCGCCGAGGGGATCGGCAAGCAGCTGAACCCGCACGCGAACCTGTTCGAGGACACGGCTGCGTTCCTCGGGCCGCTCCTCGCCAAGAAAGCTGCGGAGGCGGCGGCGTCCCCGAACTGAGAGAGCGCGCCGACTACCAGAGCGTGAGCGCACCGGTCGCTGCGCCGTTGGCGCCGCCGGGCGTCGGGCCGTTCGACGGGATCACCGTGTAGTTCTGCCCGAAGTTGTTGTCCCAGTACGTCTGGCCATCCACGGTGTAGGCGATCGCCATCTGCGCGGAGGTCGCCTGCGAGTCGAATGCGAAGCCGAACTGCCAGCTCTCGAACCCCTCGGGGTTCGGCGACACGACCGCGGCGCTGTCGTTCAGCGAGTAGCTCGGCTGGTACGTCGCCGCGGTCGTGTGGGTGGTCTGCCAGTCGTCGTCGGACCACACGACGGTGACGTCCTTCGCGTACGCGATGTTGCGAAGGTCGATCCCGCCGAACACGTTGGGGGTGCCGGTGATCGACGAGACGGCCGGGGTCATCTGCGCGAAGTTCAGTAGAACGTTGGTCCCGTTCAGGAGGGGCCCATGGTTCAGGCCGAGCACGTAGTTCGCCCCGCCGTTGTTGTCCCAGGTCGTCACCCCGTCTGCCGTGAGCGCCACGACGAACTCGACCCCGGCGGGATTGACCGGGACCACCTCGGTCTTCCACAGCGCGACGCCGGGCTCGATCGTCGTGAGGAGGGACGCCCCGTAGTCGGACCACGCGCCGCCGCCGACGCTCATGTGGATGAAGACGCTCTGGTCGGCCGCCGTGCTCCGGACGAGGACCGTGAAGAAGAACAGATCGCTGCCGTCGATCACGCTCTCGGCGCGGAGCAAGCTCACCGGCGCGTCGCTCGGAACGGACGAGGTCGAAGCGGAGATCGAACGGCCGACGGACTCGGACGCCCCCGGCGGCGCGGAGCAGGACGCGGAGGCGGCGAGGAGCGCGAGGACGCCGACGAGCGGGAGCTTCATGCCCCTGACGTGACACCGGGACGTAGCTCAGTCAAGAGTGACGTTGTCTATTCTCCGTGAGCCGCCGCCTCGGCCTGCGGCATGTCCTCGTGGGGCGGGGCCACGCGGCCGGCGTCGATGTCGTCGAGCTCGAGCTCGCCTCGATCGACGTGCTCGCTCGCGCCGAAGCGCTTCTTGATCCAGACCGAGACGTCGTCGAAGAGCGAGTAGGCGACGGGCGTGGCCAGGAGCGTGAGAGCGAGCGACAGCGTCTGTCCCCCCACGACGACCCCGGCGGTCGCCCGGTTCATTCCCGCCCCCACGCCGCGCGACGTGATGAGCGGGATCATCCCGGCCACGAACGCGAGCGTCGTCATCAAGATGGGGCGAAGGCGGTCGCGGTTGGCCTCGAGGATGGCCTCGAGCCGCGGCTTTCCGGCGGCTCGCAAGTGGTTCGTGTGGTCCACCTGGAGGATCGCGTTCTTCTTCACGACGCCGAAGAGCACGATGATCCCGAGCATCGAGAGGAGAGAGAGCTCCTGCTTGAAGAGGAGCAGCGACAGAAGCGCGAACGGAACGGTCAGCGGGAGCGACAGCATGATCGTGATCGGGTGCAGCCACGATCCGAACTGCGCCGCCAGGACCAGGTACATGAAGATGAACGACAGACCCACGGCCACCCCGAACGCCCGCACGGCGCGCCCGGTCTCCTTCGTCAGCCCCGCGGGCACTGCGTGGTACTCGGGGGGGAGGTGCAGGTCCTTGATGATCTTCACCAGCACGTCGGAGACGTCGCTCGTGCCGATGCCGGGGGCGACGTTGGCCGTGATCGTGGCCTGGCGCTGCCGCGACAGGCGGTTGATCTGCGACGGGCCCGTCGTCGGGACCAGCCTCACGAGGGACGTGAGCGGCACCGTCTTGCCGGTCTTGGTCTGCACCGTCATGACCGAGATCCCCGAGAGGTCCGCCCGGTACGCGGCGTCGGCGCGGGCGCGGATGTCGTAGTCGTTGCCCCCTTCCTCGTAGGTCGAGACCTTGAGACCGCCGACGAGGAGCTCGAGCGCGTTCGCGACGTCCGCTACGTCGACCCCGAGATTGCCGGCACGTTCGCGGTCGATCTCGACGTGTACCTCGGGGTTGCCGACGATGAGGTTCGAGTCGACGTCCACGGCCCCTTTGACCGGCCGGAAGCGCTCGAGGATCGTGCTCGTGTAGCGCGAGAGCTGGTTCAGGTCGGGGCCGCTCAGCGTGTACTGAATCTGAGCCTGCGACTGCCCGCTCGAGATCTGCGCGGTCTGCGAGACGTCGATGCGGAGGTTCTTCGGCTGGCGCGGAATGATCTGCTTTCGCACCTTGTCCATGATCACGAACTGGTCCTCCGCGCGCTCGCGCGGATCGACGAGGTGGACGAAGATGTTGGCGAGGTTGCGCGTTATGGCGGAGTCGTTGCCGATCGTGACGAGGGTGTGGTCGACGCCCGGCATCGCGCGAACCTCGCGCGCGAGGCGCTCGGCCAGCAGGCGAGTCTCCGCGAGGCTCGTCCCCTCCGGCGCGCGCATGTTCACGTCGAACTCGGCCACGTCGTTGGGGGGGCTGAAGCCCTTCGGCACCGCCTTGGCGAGCGGGACGCACGAGCCGAGCGTCGCGCACGCGAGCACGACGACGACCCACCGGTGTCGCATTACCCACCTCAACACCACCATGTAGAGGGATTCGATCGGCCGGTAGAAGCGGTCGACCAGTTTCTCCAAGAACGACTTCCCGACGTCCGCCCCCTCCGCGGGAGGGCTCCGGAGCCAGCGTGCCGCGAGCATCGGCGTGAGCGAGAAGCTGACGAGGAGCGACACGAGAATGGCGAACGCCATCGTCAGGCCGAAGCTCTTCAAGAAGCGCCCGATGATGCCGCTCATAAACGCCACGGGGAGGAACACGGCCATCAAGGAGAGCGTGGTCGCGAGCACCGCGAGGCCGATGTCGCGCGTCGCCAGCGCCGCCGCCACGAAGGGCTTCTGCCTCTTCTCCTCGATGAAGCGGACGATGTTCTCCAGGACGACGATCGCGTCGTCGATCACGATCCCGACGGCGAGCGCCAGGGCGAGGAGGGTGATGATGTTGAGCGTGAACCCCATCGCCCACATCAGCGCGAAGGTGCCGATGATCGACACCGGAATGGCGAGCGCGGCGATGATCGTGCTCCGCCAGTTGCCCAGGAAGATGAGCACGATCACGGCCGCGAAGAACGCCCCGAGGACCAGGTGCTCCTTGACCGCGTCGACGCTGGTCCGGATCGAGGCCGACTCGTCGCGTACAACCTTCAGCTCGCAGCCCGGCGGGAGGGACTTCTGCACCTCGCCGAGCCGCGCCCTGACCGCGTCGACGACGGCCACCGTGTTCTCGCCGGACTGCTTGCGGATCGACAGGACGACGCTCTCCGTGCCGTCCTCCGACGCCGAGGTCTTGGCCTCTTCCACCCCGTCCTCTACCCGCGCCACGTCGCCGATCCGCGTCGGATGGTCCTGGCTCTCCTTGATGACGATGCGCGCGATCTTCGCCACGTCGTCCACGCGCCCCTCGACACGCAACGAGAGGCTCTTCGGCCCCGTCTCGATCTGCCCCCCCGGCACGCTGAGGTTTTGCTGCGCGAGCGCGCGCTCCACGTCTCCCGCGGCGAGCCCGACGGCTTGCAGCTTGAGCGGGTCGAGCCAGACGTTGATCTGCCGCTTCTTCCCCCCGAGGATGTTCACCTGACCGACGCCGTTGATGCTCTCGATCTGGCGGCGCACCCGCTTGTCGGCGAGCTCCGTCGTGTCTCGGATCGACCCGGGGCTCCGCATCGTGACGTAGAGGATCGGGGAGGCGTCGGGGTCGACCTTCGACACGACGGGCTGGTCGATCCCCTTGGGGAGATCGGGCAAGACGTTGTTGATGTGGTCGCGCACCTCCTGGGCGGCGACGTCAGGGTCCTTGTCGAGGTTGAACGCGATGATGACGAGAGAGACCCCCTGGCTCGACGTCGAGCGCAGCTCGTCGATGCCGCTGATCGTGTTCACGGCCCCTTCGATCTTGTCGGTCAGCTCCGTCTCGATCTCCTCCGGCGCCGCGCCGTTCTCGGTCGTCGTCACGACGATGGCGGGGAAATCGATCTTCGGGAAACGGTCGACCCCCAGCGAGAAGTAGCCGAAGGCGCCGATCACGACGAAGACCAGCATGAGCACCCAGGTGAAGACCGGCTGCCGGATGCAGAGCGACGCTAGCCATTGCATGCTTCTACCCTCGCCTTCACTCGACTTGCGCGCCGTCCACGGCGCCCGCGGGGGGGGAGATGACCACCTGGTCCCCCTTCTTCACGCCGTCGGCGATCGCGACCATGTCCCCCACCGTGGGCCCGACCTGAACCACGCGCTCTTCGAGGTGCCCCTCGACCACAGTGAACACGCTCTCGCTCTCGCTGTGGTGGACGAGCGCCTTCGCGGACACGACCGGTAGGGTTACCTCGCCGATCGGGAGCTGCGCCGTGACGAACATGCCGGGGAGGAGCGTGTGGTCATGATTGCTGGTCACGGCCTCGACGACGAGATCGCGCGTCGCCTCGCGGATCTCCCCCCCCATGTACTTCACCGTCGCGGTGAAGACGCGCCCCGGGAGCGCCACGGTCTCGAAGGACACGGCGAGCCCCGGGCGAACGCTGCCGATGTTCGTCTCGGGGACGGTGAGCTCGAGGCGGAGCGGGTCGTCGACCAGGAGCGTGACGACGCGCGTGTCGGCGTGCACGTAATCGCCGACGTGCACGAAGCGCTCGGCGATGACGCCGCTGAACGGGGCGCGGATGGACGAGTCGGTCAGCGTCTGCGCAGCCTCGGCCGCGCGCACGCGTGCCGCCTCCTCGCTCGCGGCCTGGGTCTGGCAGCTCGTCGTCTGCTTGTCGTACTCCTGCTGAGTGATGGCCCCCTTGGCGAGGAGGTTGATGTAGCGCTGGCAGTCCGCCCGGACGTTCTTGAGCTGCTCCGCGGCGCTCGTCACGTTCGCCTCGGCTTCCGCCCGCGACAGAGTGGCCGACCGCGCGTCGAGCTGCGCGAGGAGAGCCCCTTGGGTGACGTGGTCGCCGCGCTCGACAAACGTCCTGACCACGCGGCCGGAGGCATTCGCGGCCAGATCCGTCCGTTCGTTCGACGACAGCGTGCCCGTCAAGCGCAGGAGCTTCGGAACCGGTTGCTCGGCGACGATCGCGGTCGTCACGTGAACCTTGTCCGGCGCAGGGGGCTTCACTTCCGCGCTCGCCGCCGCCCCGTGCGAGCAGCCGGAAGTGAGGACGCCGAAGACGAACGGCAGTGCGACAACGACGAAGGAGAGAGCGCGGTTCATCGCGTGGCCTCGGGTCTGGACGGCGCGGCGGCGGACGTGCCGTCGACGAGCTGGCCTGCGTCCAGTCGGAGCGCCAGGCGGGCATAAGCGAGATCGGCGTCGGCCTGAATGCGCGCGACGTCGGCAGAGAAAGCGTCCTGGCGAGCCTGCAAGACGTCGAGCTGGGTAGCAACGCCGCTCTCGTAGCGGTCTTGCGCGAGTGACGCGGCGAGCTGCGCGGCCACGACCTGCGCGCGCGCCGAGCGTGCCGAGTCGATGTCGGCGCGGATCTGCTGCCAGTCGCGAAAGACAGCGTCCTCGGCGACCTGGCGCGCGTGGTCCTCGTTCGCGCGCGCGGCCGCGGCGGCGGCGTCCTGCGCCCGCTTCTGCGCGAAGAGCGTCGTGTCGATCCGCCACGTCGCGGCCACCTGGATCAGGTAGATGGAGACGTGCCCCCCGACGAAGGCGGTGGCGTTCGTGAGCTTCTCCTCCCCCAGGGCGGAGACTGTAGGCAGGAGCGAGTCTCTCACCGTCCTCACCCCCTCCTCGGCCGTCGCTCGGCTCGCCTCGGCGCTTTGCACCGACGGAACGTCCTTCGTCTTCCCCATCCAGTTCGCGAGGGGCCCCTCCTCGTGCAGATCGTCCTCCGGGAAGCCGCTCGCCGGCTCGGCGACGAGCCCGGAGAGGGAGTAAAGGTCGCGCCGGCCGTCTGTCACGTTGAGCTGGGCCGCGGTCATGTTCTGCTCCGCTTTGGCCTGATCGGCCAGAGCACGCTGCACGTCGAGCTCGGAGCCCGTGCCGTGCTCCCGGCGGTCGCGCGCGAGTCTCACGTTGTGCTGGGCGACCTCGAGGTTCTTCACGGACGAGAGCAGCACCGCCTCGTCGCCGAGCAGCGTGTAGTAGTCGCGGAGCACGCTCTTCTCGACGATGATCTCGCTGTTCGCTTCGTCGGCGCGCGCCCCCACGAGCGTCGACTTGGCGGCGGCCCGGCGGTCCCAGTTGGCGATGTTGATGAGCGGCACGTTGAGGATCGCGTTGGCGTCGAACTGATCCTGCGGCTGGATGACTATCGTGGGGGTGCCAGGCGGGAGGGCTCCGAGCGCCGCGGTCGTAACCTCGTACTGGTTCCTCGTGTACATCGCCGTGGAGGAGAGGTTCGGTAGGAGGCTGCCGGTCGAGATCTCCACTTCGGCGGTGCGCTGCGCCGTCGTCGCGTGGGCCGCGCGGTTCTGCGGGTTCCACGTCTTTGCGTGCAGGAGGAACTCGGTCACCGGTTGGAGTGCCTGGGCGGGCGGCGAAGCGAGCGTCGACGCCGAGAGGGCGAGCGCGGCGCCGAACCAGCGGCGGCCAAGCGGGCGAATGCGGCGGTGAGTCATGGCGCGGTCGACCTTATCGCAATGGCGTCGTCTCGGCCGAGGCGCAAGAGAGTCGCGTCGGGGGCTCTTGCGATGCGCCCGCCGCCAGGCCACGGTACGCGCATGCCTTCGTTCGACCTCGAGCAGCGCTTCGACGCCCCCGCCGACATCGTCTGGGACGTGCTCACCGATCACAGAGGATACGAGACGTGGGGAGCGGCGAAGAGCGCGACGCTCGAGGCGGAGGGCTCTCCGGACGTCAACGGCGTGGGCGCCGTGCGACGGCTGAGCAGCGGCCCGCTCGTCATCCGCGAGAAAGTCCTCGAGTTCGAGCCGAAGACCCGCTTCGTATACACGGTCCTGAGCGGACCGCCCGTGCGCGACTACCGCGCGACGGTCACGCTCGACGGGCGCGGGGCCTACACGATGGTGCACTGGACGGTCGGCTTTCGCGGCAAGCTCCCGCTCGTCGGCCATCTCCTGAAGCCGGTGGTGCGCGGGGTCATCCGCGGGCTGATGCAGAAGGCGTCCGTGGAGTCGGCCCGTCGCGGGCGCTGAGCACCTGTGAGCCCGACGGCAATGTTCGTGGCGTGCGGGGTCTTGGGCCTCGCGAGCGCCGTGTGCGACACGATCATTCTGGCACACGCCTTCCGCGCGAGCACGCTCCGCGGGCTGCTCTGCCTGTTCGTGCCGGTGTACGCCGTCTACTACGCGCTCGTTCGGTTCGAGCACCGCGAAAAGACGATGATCCTCATCGGGTCGTTCGGCGGTGGAGTGCTCGCGGAGATGTGCTTCGAGCGAGCGAGCGCTCACATGCATCTGCTCCAGTGAAGCGAGACAGCTGCGCGTTCGCTCGAGCGCTCCCCCTTCCGCGAGCCTCTCGTCCGGGCGGGCAGCTAGGCTGACGTCATGACGACCGCCTTGCTCTTCCTCGCCTCGCTCATGAGCCTCGGTGCTCTCGCCTTCAAGGATCGCGAGCGAATCCGCGCGCAAATGGCGCTCGACGCGGAACGGCACGCGCACGAGCTCACGCGTAGCGAACGGGATGGGCTCCGGGCCGCGCTCGACCGCATGGCCAGCGAGCGCGAACAGCTCGAGACCGAGCTCGCGGAGGTGCGCGCGATGCGCGAGGGGGCGTACCGGTGATCGAGGTAGGAGGCGTCGAGCGCGTACGCGAGGGTGATCCGGAGTATCCTTCGCACATGGCGCGTTCCCTCCCCGTGGCGCCGGTTTCGTCCCCCCTGCGCAAGCGCTTGCCGCTCGCCGACGCCGTGCGCCCGATCGATCGTGCGTCGCGCCCTCTCTACGCCGTGTGGGAGATCACGCTCCGCTGCGATCTGGCCTGCAAGCACTGCGGCTCGCGCGCCGGCCACGCGCGCGAAGGGGAGCTCACGACGTCCGAAGCGCTCGACCTCGTGCGCCAGATGGCCGAGCTCGGCGTGAAGGAGGTCACGCTCATCGGCGGCGAGGCGTACCTCCGCGACGACTGGACCGACATCGCCCGCGCCGTGCGCGCGCATGGGATGGAGTGCTCGATCACGACGGGGGGGCGCGGCTTCACGGCCGAGCGCGCGAAGGCCGCGCGCGAGGCGGGGGTGCAGGCCGTGTCGGTCTCGATCGACGGCGTGCGCGAGACGCACGACGCGATGCGCGCGCTGCGCGGGAGCTTCGACGCCGCGATGGAGGCGATGCGGAACCTCCGCGCCGAAGGGATCCGCGTCCTGTCGAACACCCACATCAACCGGACGAACGCGGACGAGCTCGAAGCAATCTACGAGATGCTCGTTGCGCAGCGCGTGCGCGCGTGGCTGCTGCAGTTCACCGTGGCCATGGGGCGCGCGGCCGACCACCCCGAGATCCTCTTGGAGCCGTACCAGGTGCTCGACGTGATGCCGCGCCTCGCGCGCCTGAAGGAGCGCGCCAAGGGGGCCGGGATGCTCCTCATGCCGGGCAACAACATCGGCTATTTCGGCCCGGACGAGCAGGTGCTGCGGCCGCACATGGTCGACAAGCACTGCGGCTCGTGCGGCGCGGGGCGGGTTTCGCTCGGCATCGAGGCGAACGGCGATATCAAAGGGTGCCCCTCGCTACCGTCGGCGGACTACGTGGGGGGCAACGTGCGCGAGCACGCGCTACAGGAGATCTGGGAACGCTCGTCGGCGCTGCGCTTCACGCGAGAGCGGACGACGGCCGACCTCTACGGGTTCTGCCGCACCTGCTACTACGCGGAGGCGTGCCTCGGCGGTTGCACGTGGACGACGCACACGCTGTTCGGCAAGCCGGGGAACAACCCGTTCTGTCATCACCGGGCAATCGAGCTGCAGCGCGCGGGAAAGCGCGAGCGGCTCGTGCGCGCGCGTGCCCCCGAGGGGGCACCGTTCGACTTCGGGCATTTCGAGATCGTGGAAGAGCCGTGGCCACAGCGGGAGGAGAGCCCATGACTGCGAGATTCGTCGCGTGCCTGGCGTGCGGTCGTCATGTGAAGGAGGGGGACGTCGCGTGCCCGTTTTGCGGGGCGGACGCGCCGAGCGTTGGGCCGCTGCCGCGCCTGGCCGGAGGTCGCATGACGCGCGCGGCGATGATCGCGGCGGGGACGGCGGGGACCGTTGCGGGCATCTTCGACTGCGGTCAGACGAGCAGCCCCACCGCGTTCTACGGCGTCCCGTGCACCGGGAACGAGTGCATCCCGAGTGACCAGGACTCGGCGCCGCCGTTGGTGTACGACGGCTCGAGCGCCGTCTTCTATGGCGTCGCGTGCACGGGGGACGCGTGCTCACCGGGAATCGACGAGGACTCCGGGCGCGCGGACGCAAGCGAAGGGGATGCTACGGACGCGGCGGACGCAGCCGACGCAGCTCAGGACGCGCAGACGGACGGCGCCGACGCGAGCGAGGACTGAGCGGACCGTTCGAAATAGAATGCCGTAGCGCCTCTCGGAGCTTGCGCTCGGATCACCAGACGAGCGGCAGCAAGCGGTAGCGCACGTTCCGTCGGTACTCGGCGTACCCCTCGAGCTCGCCGGCGAGGACGCGTTCCTCGCCGACGATCCGAAAAGCGAGGAGGAGGATCATCGCCGCCCCGAACGCGAGCCCGAGCGCCGAGCCAAGAAGGAGCGGCGTGCCGACGAACATCAGGGCGGCACCGAGGTACATCGGGTGCCGCACGAAGCCGTACACACCCGTCGAGACGACGCGTTGCTGTCGCTCGGCCTGCACGCGCACCAAGGGGGACAGGAACGTGTTGTCGTGGAACGAGCGGAACAGCAAGAACGCCGATGCGATCAAGAGCGCGCCGCCGGCCCCCTTCGCCCCGACGGGAAGATGCGGCGTCCAGCCGAAGCGGCGCGCGTCGAGCGGCATCAGGACGATCCACGCCGCGAACCCGACGACGATGGCATAAACGACCGCCTGATCCCGGCCTTGCTGTCCGCCCGATCCGGGCCGTCGGTAGCGCTCGGCGAGCAGCGCAGGGTCCTTGACGTAGAGCCAGGTGATCACGGTTGCGCACAACCCGAGGTACCACGCGGCGAAGAGCCAGCCTTCCAGCCACCGCACGTCCCCTGCCAGGACGAACATGAGCGCTGGCCACGCGGCCACGTACGCCGCGGCGCCAGCGAGTCGGAGGGGAGAGACTGGGTTCTCCGCTTTCACGCGCGCCGCGTTCTCGATCGGGGGACGCAAGTCTCGTCTCCTAATAGACCGACGCGCCGAAGAGCCCGTTCGCGGTGTCTGGATTGGTCACGGCGACTGGCGGGCCCGGGCCGTTGGCAGTCCCCATGTAGATGTAGGCGCTGCCGATGTAGCCGTTCGACCATAGCGACCCCACGACCACCTCACCATAGCCATCCCCGTCAACGTCGCCTGCCCCCGCGATCGCGCCGTGGCCGCCCTCGTTGTTCTCGAGGAGCGGTGGCGTGATGTCGAAGGGGTACGTCGCCGGGCCGTTCGCTCCGCCGAGGTAGAGGTAGCTTCCGGATAGGGTGTCGGAGAGGATGTCTGCGTACCCGTCGCCGTTCACGTCGCCTCCGCCCGCGACAGCCGAACCGAAGGCCGTCCCGGTGCCCACCGCGGGTGACGCGAGTCGAATGGGCGTCGTCGATAGACCGCCTGCTCCGCCGAGATAGAGGTACGTATCCCCTTCCGCCGAGTAGGCGTCGCCGTTCGCTGGTGCGCCCACGAGGACGTCGGCGAAGCCGTCGCCGTTCACGTCGCCCGCGCAGGCGACACTCAACCCGAACTCCCCGTCGTCGCCGAGCTCGTCGGGTAGGTTGGGGTCGGTCAGGACGACGGGGGTCGTCGAGATTCCCGACGCGCTCCCGTACATCACGAACGCGTGGTCCCCGAAGGTGGCGCCCACGAGGAGGTCGGCGAAGCCGTCGCCGTCGATGTCACCCGCACTCGTGACGTCGCGGCCGAAGTACTGATAGAGGAACCCCGCGTCGAGCGGGCTCGTGAGCTCGACGGGCTCGGTCGTTGGACCCTCGGGACCGCCGTAGAAGAGGAACGCCGCGCCGGCCGAGTTGTTCGTCGTGTCGCTGCCGACGACCACGTCCGCGTATCCGTCGCCGTTGACGTCGCCCGCGCTGGACACGCTCCAGCCGAAGCTGCCGTCGGCTTTCGCGGACGAGAGGGTGACCGGCGTCGTCGACATCCCGCCGGGTCCACCCATGTAGAGCAGGGCGGCGCCCGTTCCGGACTGCACGTTCGGAGCGCCGATGACGACGTCGGCGTAGCCGTCTCCGTTCACGTCTCCTGCGCTCGCGACGGGATCCTGGTCGTAGCCGTTGGAATTGCCGGGGTACGTGACGGAGGTCCACGTGGTCGACAGGCCACTCCGGCTTCCGAGGTACAGGTAGGCGCTCTCGGTGCTCCCGCTGATGTTGGGCGCGCCGACCAGGACGTCAGCGTAGCCGTCGCCGTTGACGTCGAGGGTGGTGCCCCACGAGGCGTCGTGCGGAGCGCTTCGGGCGCCGACGAAGAACTCCCAGACCGGGCTCGTGGTCGTGCCCACGGACGAACCCGACATGCCGTGCAGCCGCCAGAAGTACACCCCCTGGATGAGCGGCGTCGGGAGGGGCACGCTCGATCCGCTGGCCGCCACGCTCATCACGATCACGGTGCACGCGCGGTCGCGGCATACGTCGACTTCGGCGCCGTCGGTGCCGTCGGCGAGGGACCACTTGAGAGTGGGCGTCTGCGAAGTCACCGTCGCCGTCGACAGCGGGGCGATCGCGCGCGGCGCGGCGTAGGGAGACGCGACCGCGTCTGTCGCGTCTGCGCCGTCGAGGAAGACGTCGCCCCCCGTGGCATCCGTCGGCGCGCCGTCGTCGTCGCCCGGTCCGTCCGCCACCGGCGCGTCGACTGCCCCCGTGTCAATTCCGGTGGTGACACTGTCAGCCGGCGCACCGTCGTCGGGCCTTGTCGTTTCGTGCCCACCGTCGTCGATCGACAGCGCCACGAGCTCGTCGAGCGAGAGCCCGGAGCGCGCCCCGCAACCCGCGCCGAGAGAGGCACAGGCGGGGGCGAGCACGAGAGCGGCCGCCCCTAGGCTGCGCGCACGTCGACCCATGAAATAGAGTCCCACGGAGATCCCGCATGCGGCAAGCGGGCGAAGCGAGGCGCGAAGTGCAGCGGGTGCACAATGCAGAAGAGACTCCCATGTAAGGAACGTTCTCCTCTGCGTCCACGGAGGCAGAGCAAGGTTCCCCTAGGTAGAATTGTGACTTGGTGCGATCGCGATCCAAACGCGCAGCCTGCCTTCCGCTTCTCGCTGCCGCCGCGCTCGCCGCGTGCGGAGGGCGCATCGCCGGCAGCCTCGATGGACTCGACGGGCCCTCGAACGCGGGGACCTCCGACGGCGAGGTCGCGGACGGCACCGGCGGGGCCGACGACTCGACGCTTCCGCCGACAGACGCCGCGTCGGATGCAACCGAAGACACCACGACCGGGCACGACGGCTCCACAGGCGACGCATCCCAGCCGGACGGGAACGACGCGGCGTCCGACGCGCCCGCGGACGCGACCCTCGCGTCCGACGCGGCCTGCGACGATCCATGCCTCGTGGGGGACGGCATGTGCGTCGCAGGGGATCTGTCCCTCTGCGTCCAGCTCGCGAACGGTTGCACCGCGTGGGGCCCCGCGACCGCCTGCGGCGCCGACTCCGTCTGCACACAGAAGAACTACCGTGCGTCGTGCGTGTGCGAGCCGGGTGGCGTGCCCGCCGACGGAGGATGCGTCCAGGTCATCGGTGCCCCCCGCCTGATCGCGCCCCTGTCGACGGCGACGGTGACGTCGCAGACGCCGACGCTCCACTGGTTGCTCGCTCCGGGGACGGACGGGGCTCAGATCGACGTGTGCTCCGACCGGGCGTGCTCGTCGCCGGTGACCTTCACGGCATCCGGATCGAGCGCTGCGGTGGGGGCCCCTCTCGGACAGGGCGTCCACTTTTGGCGCGCGCGAGGCACATCGAGCGGTGTGGTGGGAACGGACACGAGTCCCGTTTGGGAGCTCTTCGTCGGCGCCCGCAGCGCTCCGCACGACACCTCGTGGGGGACGGCACCCGACGTGAACGGCGACGGCTTCGCCGACGTCCTCGTCGGAATCACCGACACGTCCAGGTACGCCGACGTCTACGTGTACGCGGGTGGATCGAGCGGCGTCGCCACCACGCCGGTCGTGATCGACGGCCCCACGACCGGCTACGGTACCTTCGGGGTCTTGAACACGGCAATCGCGAGCGCCGGGGACGTGAACGGGGACGGTTACTCGGACGTCGTGGTGGGCGTCACGAGCGAGAACGCGCAAACCGAAGTGGGCGCGGTCAATTTCTATCTCGGTGGTCCGGGGGGCCTCGGGAGCACGATGACCGAGGTGTTCAGCGAGGGGCTGCCCGGCTACGCCGAGGGGCAAACGGTGGCAGTCGCCGGCGTGGGGGACGTCAACGGCGACGGCTACGCCGACGTTCTGACCAACGGCGTCTACGCCAACGATGAGGTTTACCTCCTCCTCGGAGGTCCGGCGGGCCTGTCGACCGTCCCGATCACGATCTCGACCATTGGCTCGACTTACGGCTCGACCATCGGCGCCGCCGGCGACGTGAACGGCGACGGCTACGGCGACTTCTTGGTTGCTGCCGGCGTCGCCACGTATCTCTACCTCGGCGGCGCCAGCGGCCCCTCGAGCACGCCGATCACGCTGCCTCTGGCCGACGCCTCGCACGCTTGCGCGGACGACGTGAACGGCGACGGCCTGTCGGATCTCACGCTGGGCATGACGGTCTACTTCGGGGACCCGACCGGGCTCGCCTCGACGACGGTGACGCTCACGGATCCCTCGGACGGCGGCGCGGATGACGTGTACGAACTGTCCGCGGAGTCGGCGGGCGACATCGACGGCGACGGCTACGCCGACATCCTCGTCGTCTCCTCCGCCACCTCCGGGCAGACGGGTCAGACGTACATGTACCGGGGTGGCCCGAGCGGCCCGAGCTCGGCCCCCTTCGTGGTCGCAGGGGGGACCTACTTCGGACTCATGGTGTCCGGAGCCGCCGACGTGAACGGCGATGGCTTTGCAGACATCCTCGTCGGCATGCCGGGAGCGAGCACGTCCCCGTCGTCGCCGCAGGGGACCGTCTCGCTCTACTGGGGCATGCCGACGGGCCTCGGCTCGACCCCGGTCGTCTTCAGCAGCTTCTGGGGGTACACGTTCGCCAGCCTCGACTCGCTCCTCTTCGCGAGGTCGCGCCGACCGACGTAGCATGCGACCGTGGAGACACGGATGCGCCTGAGCGGCCTCGGTCACCCCGTGTTCGCCGTCGCCCTCGCTGGCTTCGCCGTCCTGAGCCTCGGCACGGGGGACTTTGCCTATGTGTGGCAGCCCGTCCCGACGTGGGTCCCCGGGCGTCTGCTGCTCGCCTACGCCTCGGGCGCGCTCTTGCTCGTCTGTGCCGCGGGGCTGCTCTGGCCGCGCACTCTGGCGCGCTCGTCGCTCGTGCTGGCGCTCTGTGGCATGGCTTCCATGCTGCTTCTCCACGTTCCTCGCATCGCCAGGCAGCCGCTGGTCGAAGTCGAATGGTTCAACCTCGGCGAGATCGCCACGATGGTCGCCGGCGCGTGGATTCTCTTCGCGTCTGCGGAGCGCGCGGCGGCAGTGCCGGCGCCCGCCACTGCCTGGCGAAAGGCCGTCGCCGGCGAGCGAGGGATCACGATCGGCAGGGTGCTCTTCGCCCTCGCCCTCCCCGCATTCGGGCTCTCGCACTTCGTGTACGCGAAGGTGACGGCAGGGATGGTCCCGTCCTGGCTGCCGGGGCACCTCGCGTGGGCCTATCTCACGGGCGCCGCGCACATTGCCGCGGGGCTGGGCATTCTCTTCGGCGTCCTCCCTCGTCTGGCGGCCACGCTGGAGGGGCTCATGGTGAGTACTTTCTTGCTGACGGTGAACGTGCCCGAGCTCGTCAGGGCGCCTGGAGATCGCTATCAGTGGTCGGAGGTCTTCGTGGCCTCCGCCATCGGGGGCGCTGCGTTTCTCGTCGCGCACTCGTACGGCGGCGAGCGTTGGCTCTCGATAGCCCGTCGCTCGGCATGAGATAGGTTCCCGCGCGATCCACCCTTGTTGGTGAGCCACCTTCTTCGGCGTGAGCGGAATGAGCTTCGCGATAGCCAAATCGAGCGCCTCCGAGGGATCAAAAGGTCGGCTCGCTCCGTATCCTGTCCACGTGTTCGAGCGTGCCGTCGTGTCGTTCCCCCGCGTCCTCCTGACGGCGCTCGTCGGTGGCCTCCTCGCGTGCAGCTCGCACCCCGCGGCGTCCGTCGCGCATGACGCGGGCGCCGAAGGCGCGACTGTAGACGGTGGCGAGGAGGACGCGAGCAACGCCGGCGACGCGACTGACGCCAGCGACGACGTGAACAAAGCGGCCCCGTGCCTGGAAGACGCGAACGCGTTCGGCTCGGCGCTCACGAACTCCTTCGGCCGCGTGGACGGCACGATCGTCGCGGTCATCCCTCCGGACGATCAGGCATGCGCCGATCCGAACTCGACACACCTGATCGTCGAGGTGCTGATGCAGGGGGCGGTATACCGGATGGTCGTGGACGTCCTCTCCGACGAGGTCTCCGACTCCGGCTCGTACGACGTCTTCTTCTACGAGATGGACGCCCCCCTCGCCGACGGCGCCTGGTCCGACGGTTGGCACACGGGGATCGACTTCGACTACGTGAGCACGCTCGCCATCCACAGCACGCCGTTCGTCGCCATGAGCCAGGCCGACGTGGTCGCGAAGATCACGAGCGAGCTCACGCTGGGGGCCCACGTCTCTTTCTTCGCGACCAGCGACGACGAGCCGGATAGCGCGCACCTCGTGCACCGGAACACCACGAACCAGGACGGGGCGATCGTCGTCTCGCCCGAGACGGCGCCTCATTACCTCCTGATTCGATTCTCGGAGGATTCTTTCTAGCGGTAGCAAGGAGAGCCGTGCCATGCCGCAGTTCATGGTCATGATCCACCAGAGCGAGGCCGCCGAGGCTGCGCTCGCCCCGTCAGAGACGAAGGCGCTTCTGGACGGCCACGCGGCGTACGAAGAGAAGCTGCGCGCGGCCTCCGCGTACGTCGACGGGGAGCGGCTGCATCCGTCGGCGGAAGGCAAACGCGTTAGCTGCCGCGACGGGGAGCCGCGCGTCGAGGGGGGGCCCTTCGCCGACAAGGCGCTCAGCGGCTACTACGTCCTCGAGGCCGCGAGCCTGGACGCCGCAGTCGAGCTCGCGCAAGAGTGCCCACTGCCGCCGGGCGCCGAGCTCGACGTGCGGCCCCTCATGAAGGGGAACCTCACGCCCGACAAGACGAGCCAGCCGGGGCGCGTGTTCGCGTTCGCGGTTCTGGGCAACGCGCCGAACGAGCAGGGGTGGATCGACGTCATGGACCGGATCGACGAGAGCACGCGCAAGAGCTTCCCCGCCGAGCGGTCCCTCGGAGGCGTGCGCCTGCAGGCGCCGGGGCGCGGGCGTCGCCTGGCGTCCACGCCCGGGACCAGGCGACGCACGGTGGTCGACGGTCCGTTCCTCGAGAGCAAGGAGCTGATCGGGGGGGTCTTCTTCCTTCGCATGGCCAGCCTGGAGGAGGCGGTCGCGTGGGCGAGCGAGACCCCCTTCGCCAAGCACGGCGCCCTGGAGATCCGCGAGCTTAGGGGGGGCTGAGCGGCAGTGCCCCCTGCGCCGGAAAATCGACGAGGCCGCTGAGCGCGACGTCGATTCTAGGGGGCGGCGTTCGTCGTCAGGGTGAAAGGGGCACCCATCATGAAGACCAAGTACCTCAGCCATACGATCATCGTGGACCAGACTCCGGCCAAAGCCTTCGCTGCCATCAACGACGTTCGCGGGTGGTGGTCGGGCGAGATCGAAGGGGGGACCGAGAAGCTCGGGGATGTTTTCACGTATCGGTACAAGGACATCCACTACAGCAAGCAGACGATCACGGAGTCCGTCCCCGGCAAGAAGGTCGTCTGGCTCATCGTGGACAGCTCCCTCAACTTCATCGACGACAAGACCGAGTGGAACGGCACGAAAGTCACCTTCGAGATCGCGAAGAAGGGGGGCAAGACCGAGGTCCGCTTCACCCATGTGGGCCTGGCTCCCGAGAGTGAGTGCTACGACGCCTGCCTGGACGCGTGGGGCTCGTACATCAACGGCAGCCTGAGGAGATTGATCGCGACCGGTAAGGGGAAGCCCAACGCGAAGGAGAAGAAGGGGCGGCGTTCGGCGCGAGCGACGGTCTGAGCTTTCGTCGCGGCATAACGCTGCCCCTCGCGGACGTTCGCCGCCTCACTTCACCCCGGGCGGCGGTGGTGGCGGAGGTGGCGGAGGCGGCGGAGGAGGAGGGGGCGGCGGAGGTGGCGGCGGCGGAGGGGGCGGCGGCGGCGGCGGCGGCGGTTGATTCTGAATGCACGACGCGAGGTCGAAGAAGAAGAACGCGAACATCGCTTCTCCTTGCGTCAGTGGAGAGGTGCACGTCGCTGGGTAACACACCGACCCGTTGCACCCGACCGTGTCCGTACCGTCCTCGTCGATGTGCGCGTCGATGTGCACCCCTTTGCCGCATTGGGCGGCTACGGGGGACCCCACCGGTGTGTTGATCGTGAAGACGCGAGGGTCGGGGCCGGGCGTCGAGCTCGCCCACGTCGTGGGCTTCGTGTTCAACGACGTGATGTTGTCGAAGACGTCGTCGCACGTGACCTGGCCGTACGTGCTCCCCGGAACGGCCACCGCGAGCCACTGCGCGAGCGCGAGCCCCTGGGGGGACCCCGTATTGATGACTACCGGATTGTCGCCGGCGGGCGCACCTCCGGGAATCGTACCGATACCCGTGTCCGAGAGGTTCGTGGAGCTGAGCGCGCCGAGCTGGGTATCGGGGCTGTAGCGGTACCAGGTGTACTGGTAGTCCGTCGTGAAGATCCGGCCGCCTTTGTCCAGGTAGTCGGTCACGGCCGTGAACGCCGGATCGCCATACGAGAGCGACTCGCTGCAGTTGCAGGAGAAGATGCCCATGTCGTAGGTCGACAGGAGCGTCAGGTTCGACCAGAGGTTGTACTCCGGCGTCGTGCTGGGGATCCCATCCTCGCCGTCGGTGTAAACGTTGACGGCTTTCGCCGGACCGTCCGACTGCGTCCCGAATTCGGTCGCGTCGATACCGACCTTCGGGAGCATGCATCCCATGTTGTCGCAGGCGCCCGTCGTGAGCGCGATGTGCGGCATGCTCCCTTCGACTTGGTTCTTGGGGAGCCGAGTGATGTTCGGGTCGGTGAGAACGTTGTCGACGCAAGGGCTCACGCTCGGAATGATCGCCTCCCTGCGCCACTTGCCGAGCTGGACGACGATCGGAATGCTCGTTCCGACCGGGACGTTGTTCAGCACGAAGTGCCCCGTCGGGCCGCTGTACGCGGTCACGAGAGGATCGCCCGTCGTGGGGGCGCTGCACTGACTGCACGAAATGCCGTCGGCGATCGGTTCGAGAGGCCCGTTCGGGATGTAGACGAGGACGTTGTAGATCGGGAGCGTTCCGTTCGGCGCGTAGACGGTCCCGCTCACGCTCGTCGTGCCGCCGTCCGAGCAGACGACGTTGCACTCGGCTGCTCCGCCGAGGCACGTGCCGGCGTCGCCGTTGTAGGCCCATCCGCCGTCGCTCTCTTCGTGCCAGCCCCCGGCGTCGCCGGTGAACACCCATCCGCCGTCGTCCTCCTCGTGCCAGCCGCCGGCGTCGCCGGTGAGCGTCCATCCGCCATCGCTCTCTTGGTGCCAGGCCCCAGCGTCGCCGGTGAAGATCCAGCCACCGTCGCTCTGCTCTTGCCAGCCCCCAGCGTCCCCTTCGAACACCCACGCGCCCGAATCCGTCAGCACCCAGCCGCCGGCATCGACCGCAGCTGGCGTCGCTCCATCCGGGAGGGTGAGGTTCACCGGCGGGCCTCCGTCGAGGCCGTCGCCGACGCTTCCGTCCGCGGTCGCGCTCGGACCGCCTGCGTCGTCGAAATAATTGGATGCGTTGGGGTGGCCGCACGCCACCGCGATCACCGTGACGCTCGAAATAAAAGCTCCCAGAAGAAATCGACGGTCCATCGTAGGTACCTTTCTCGATGTTCCAAGCTGGGGAGGTAGCCCCCCGTAGGACGTTGTACGGCACCGCGCGGACCTTCCTTCCTCGCCGGAGCCCCGACGTAGCACCGAAAGCCGCTACTCTTCTCGCTTGGTCCCCGTACTGGTCGAGCTTCGCTGCACGAACTGCAACGCGCTGATGGACGTGGCGCAGGGGCGCGTCGTTCGGTGCCGCTTCTGCGGCGCCTCGTTCATCGTCCAGGAGCCCGCGTCGGGCGAGCAGAAGATCACGTACGTCGTGTCGCTCGACCGAGTGGGGCCGTCGAACCGCGCCCGCGTCGCGGAGATCGTCGCGAGGCACGTAGGTCTCGCTCAGGGGGACGCCGAGACGCTCGTCGCGCGCGCCCCTTGTGAAGTGGTCGTGTGGGACGACTACGCTCGCGCCAAAGCGCTTTCTCGCGACATCGAGGCGGGCGGCGCCGCAGCGGCAGTCACCGAGCGAGTCGTCGAAACGCCCGCGCAGCAGATGCTCCCGGCGGCGACCGTCATCTTGGAGGCCGTCGGCGTGAACAAGTTGGCGGTGACGAAGCTCGTGCACGACCACATCGGTCTTGGGCTCGCCGATGCGAAGCGGCTCGTGGAGAGCGCCCCCTGCGCGCTCGGGGATGCGCTCGAAGGGGCTCGCGCGGCGGCGTTTCGCGATGCACTGATTCGCGCGGGAGCGCGAGCTCGAACGACGTGACGTCGGTCGGCCTGCATCACCCCCCCCTTGCACGCTCCCGCAAACCTCGGAACCAGGCGAGCGCGTGCCCCACGTGCACGTCGCTCACCCCGTGCCCCACTTGCAGCTCGTCGATCCTCGCCGGCCACCCCTGCGCTTTGAGAAAGTGGCCGAGCTCGCGCGCCTCGGGGGCCGAGGCATGGTCGTTCGCGCAGACGCCGACGAAGACCGGTACGCGTGGGCTCGTGTCCGGAGCGGGCGCGCGGCGAGCGCCGCCAGCGAGCACGACGTACCCATCGACCTCGAGCTTCGCGCGCAGAGCGAGGGAGGTCGCGAAGTACGCGCCGCTCGAAAAGCCGACGACGTACACCTCGTCGAAGGGGCGCCCGTTTCGCGCTTCGAGCGTGCGTCGCGCGGTGCGCCACTCTTCCAACATCGCGTCCTCGTCGACCCCTTCGGTCTTGCCGAGGCCGGGCCACGCGAACCCGCCGGCCCCACCCGGCCCGACGCGCGGCGCCTGCGGGACGATCGCGTCGAAGTGGAACTCGTTCGCGGCCTTCGCGATGCCCCGCTCCTGGAGCCACTGCCACATCGTGTTCTTCGCGATCACGCCGTGGAGAAAAATGACGAGCGTGCGCCGCCCGTCCGGCGCCGGCGTGCCCGCGACGTGGCACACCTCGCCGGTGAGCGCGTCCATCTCGGGTGCGCACCACGCGGGCTGATAGGGGAGGGTGGCGAGCGTGAACTTCTCGGCGTGGCCCGAGCCCGAGGAGAGAGCGACGGCGGTCCCGAGGAGGAGGGCGACACCGGCGGGATTGGGGAAAGGGCGGGGCATGCAGCGCAGTCCGTCCCTACCATCGCCGGCCGGTAGACGTCTGCTCCTGATTGCAGCACCCTGCCGGACGATGATTCCCGACGAGCTACCGGCTGATCTCGCGGGAGCCCTCGACGACCTCCCCGTCTTCCCCCTGCCGCACGCGGTGCTCTTCCCCCGCGGCAAGGTCCCGCTGCACATCTTCGAGCCGCGCTACCGCTCGATGGTCGCCTACTGCATGGCGTCGCACCACGGGATGGTCCTGGCGCGGATCTCGAGCGACGCGGCGGTCGACGAAGAAGGGCGCCCGCGGTTCGACCGGATCGCGGGGCTCGGGCTCATCGTTCATCACCAGGCCCTTCCGGGGGGGCGCTCGAACATCGTCTTGCAGGGGAAGGCGCGCGTCGCGATCGAAGAGCGCGCGAGCGGCGATCCCTTTCGCCGTGTCAGGGCCACCGTGCTCCGGGACGAAGGGCTCGACGTGAGCGCGTCGGACCGGCGCGCGCTCGTTGCGCTCGCGAGCATGTGCGCGAGCGAGCTCCGCGCGCGGACCGACCTCGAGTTCACCGTCCCTCCGGACGCGCCCCCCGACGCCCTTGCAGATCTCTGTGCGCAATACCTGCTCCTCGACGCCGACGCGCGGCAGGCCATGCTCGATGAGCGTGACGTGGCCGCGCGCGTCAAGCGCGTGATCGCGGCCCTCGCGGTCCAGAGGCAGGCTCTCGGGGACCTGGGGGGCAATCGCGTCTTGAACTGACGTCAGGGGAGCGAGAACTGCGAGAGAAAGCTCCAGATGACCGGCGCCGATCCCGCGGGCGGGTAATGCGTGCCGCCGGGGAGCGTGCAGTACCAGACCTGATCAGCGTTCGCACACTGCGACCACTCCTGACAGGTGAACGCCGCTTGCATCGTCGTCGTCGCGCCGGCGTCCGGGCAACCCATCTGATTTGCCCACCCGTCGACCGACGCTTGCGCGCTTGCGGGGACGACGATCGGATCGCCGAGGTACTCGAACGCGGCGAGAGGAACGGGGCGCGAGGGGTTGCAGGGGGTGTTGGTCTCGTTACTCCCCTCGGTGGGGGCGACGGCCGCGAACAGGTCGGCCGCGTTGCAGGCGAGCTGGTACGCCATCATCCCCCCGTTCGAAAACCCGGTCTCGTAGACGCGCTTCGGGTCGATGCAGATCCGCGACTCCGCGTCCGCGACGACCGCCCGCACGAAGCCGACGTCGTCCACGCCCGTCGCCGCAGACTCGCCACAGCAGTTTCCTGCGTTGAACGACGCGTTGAGCCCCGCCGGATACACGACGACGAAGCCGTTCGTGTCAGCCACGGGGTTCATCTGCGAGAACTGCTCTTGGAGCTGCGGCGTGTTCGTGAGCCCATGCATGTTGACGACCAGAGGCACCGCGCTCCCCGGCTTCACGCCGGTGCCGACGTAGTACAGATACGAGCGCGCGCCCGCGTCACCCACGTCGATCGTGATCGTGTCCGTACCGCCGGGGCTCCATTGCGACGTCCCCGAGCAGAGCGCTGCGGCCGGCGTTCCCGCGTCCGTCCCCGTGCCCGCATCGTCACCGCTGGCCGGGGGGGCCGCCGAGCCTCCGTCCTCCGTCGGTTCGCCGAGGGCACCCGCGTCGTCACCGGGCTGCACGCCGCCCGAGCCAGGGCCGACGTTTCCTCCCGAGACCGGAGCGCCGGCGCCTGTCGAGGCGGAAGTCCCGCATGCGAGCGTGACGAGACCGGTCAGACCGATCAAACCGAGGCATGAGCAACCCAGGAGAGCGCGCATCGTCAACCTCCCGCGTCCGCGTGAGCTCCGTCCGCTTCCCCACGAACGGCGGCTCACCTGCGGAGCGCTTCGTCAGTACGAAACGGCACTGCGATCGCACAGCGCGAATGGCTCACGAGACAAGCGCGAGACCGAGAGGCTCGAACATTTCCAACATGACCGTCGGTCATGCTCTGATAGCGCTACAGCTGGAGGCGCGGACGCCCGGAACGGACGCTTCGGCGGAAAGGCGAGTGACCATTGGTCACGCGAATGACCGCCCTACAGGAGAGCCAAGTAGCCCCCTCCGGGCTCACCGAGGGTGCTCGATCGCGCACGTCTCCGCGTTGACGAAGTCCTGCACCCCCTTGGCCGTCATCTTCCCGGTGACGTACGCGACGTTCCAGTACGCCTTGGACCCGTTCAGGACGAGGCCCACGGAGGTCCCGTATTGGCGATTGGCGTCGCCCAGCCCGCTCCCGGAGCGCAGGAGCGAGAAGACGCGCGCCAAGGGGCACTTCGGCTTGGGGAGCCGGTCGCGCGACGTCGTGTCTCTGTGGGGTGACACGCTCACGTCTACGTGCGCGCCGGGCGCATCCTCCGACATGCCGCGCGGCGGGTGAACCTCGAGGCTCAGGTCGAGATCCCCCTTGGGGGAGTTGTATTGGAGGATCACGTCGGCGGCGCCGCCGGGCGAGAGATCGATCGTCCCATCGGCGGCGACGCCCTGGACGTAGAGGCGCCACAGCTTCGCGTCGAGGTTCCAGGCCGTCGCGATGCTCGAAGCCCAGTCGAGGTTGCCCACGACGTCGAAGGCCCGGTAGTCGCCGGTGATGTTCGGTGCATCGAGCGGCGTCGAACGCAGCGTCTTCCACTGAGTGAGCGGCGCCGTTGCCAGCGTGGCCGGCGTGAGCGGGCGGGAACCGGTGACGGACGGCGCCGCCGGATGCGGAGACGGGGGCGGCGCGGAAAGGGGCGGTGGAACGGGGGAGACCGTGGTCGGAGAGGTCGCCTCCGTCTTCGGCGCCGACCGCAACAACACGATCACGACGCCGAGCAAGACGACGACCCCGATCGCCAGCGTCCCTACGAGCACCGGAGCAGCGAGGGGCGCGGGCACGAGCACAGGCAGAGGCTCCGGCGGGCGCGGAGGCTCGGGTGGCGGGCCATCGCGCGTCTCGGCGCCGCAGAACGAGCAGCGCTCGATCGCGCCGAGATCCCCCGCCGGCAACGGGGCGCCACAGTTGGGGCAATTATCCACGCGCCGCCCGTCGCGCGATCATCGCCTCTTTTTGGCGGCGCGCTCGGCGTCCTTCCGGCGCTTCGCGGCGATCTCCCGCGCCTTCTTCGCGACGACCTTCGGCCAGTCCCGCGCGAGCTTCGTCCAATCGATGGGGTCGTTCTCGACGATGGCCATGAGGGTTCCTCCCTGCGCTGGAGACGAGAAGTCTAGCACCAGGCATCTCGCTCGAGCCTGCGGCTGGGGGATTGGACCGCCAGGAACGGACGTCACCGTCGCCCGCATCTTGTTGCGGCGCAACAAAATCGCCCTTCTGCGCCTTGACGGGTCGCGAGAAGGGTTTATAGGACAGCTCATGTTGCGGCGCAACATGATCGGAGGAGGGATGGCGCGTCTCAATTCTATGAAGCTTCCGCTGATGCCGCTCAAGCAACGGGGCGCGGCCGATTCGCCGCGGCGCGATGAGGGCGTGACATGAGCACCTCCGAGAAAGCGCCCGCTCTCCCCTTCGGCGAGCCCACGCCGCTCGGCCTTCTCGGTCTCGCGATCGGCTGCGCCTCTCTCGTCCCGATCGCGTTTGGCTGGTTGCCGAGCGACCCCGCGAAGATCGCGATGATGCTGAAGACGTCGGCGTGGTTTTGCCTGCTCTTCGGCGCCGGCTGCCAGTTTCTCTCCGGCGTGATGTCGCTCGCGAACAAGAACACCCTCGGCGGCACGCTCCTCACGACGTTCTCGTTCAATTGGGTCATGAACTGGTACGCGCTCGATCAGGCCAGCCAGGGCAAGGTGGTCGACCCGACGATCGGCCTCTCGGTGGACGTCGCCTTCATCGTCATCTTCGTCGTCCTCACCTATGCGTTCGGCTTCTTCTCGAAGCTGCTGTTCGCGTTCCTACTCGACATCGACGTGCTCTTCGTCCTGCGCATCGTGAAGCACTTCGCGGGCGCCGAGGCTCAGCACGCGTTCGGCTTCGGAATGGGCCTCGCGACGATCGCGCTGGCGGTCATCGCGCTCTACATCGCCCTGGGGACGCTGCTGAACCCCGCCGTCGGGCGTGAGATCCTGCCGATGGGGGGGCCTGTCTTCAGCGTTACGCCGAGTCCGAGCCTCGCCGCCTCGCGCGAGGAGGATCCGTGGGCGGGGATGTACGAAGCACACGCGGGCAGCGGAAGCTCACTCGGATCGTCGCCATCCGCGGCGAGCCAGGCCGCGGCAAGCACGCTGCCGTAGGTGCTCATCCTCGAGCCGCGCGCAGCTCCCTCTCGCGCTCGCCGTCCGCGGGCTCCTCGTCGGCGATCCGCTCGATCGCGACCCGGACCTCCGGCGCCGCGCAGTGCCCGGCCGCCACGCGGAGACGCGCGCGGTCCGCTCCGTCGCTCGTTCTCGCGAGCGCTTCGGCCGCGGCGCGCCGCGCGTTCGCCTCGATCTCAGGCCCCTCGACGAGCGCCCAGAGCTGTTCGCGCGTCAGCGCGGCCCCGCGGTAGTTCGCGCCTCCCCCGGCTGCGCGCGCGAGCTCGTCCGCCGTCGCCGTCGACACGAGCTCGGCGGGGAGAGCACTCCGCCCTTCCTTCACGCGCGCGATTGCCTCGCGCATGCGCGCGAGCACCGCGTCGCGCTTCGAGGCGTCCTCGCCGTGGAGCTGGAGCCGCAGGACGACCCGCCCTTTCCGCGCGAGGACCAGATCGCCCCCCTCCGCGCTCGCGGAGTCGAGATCGCGGTAGGCGAAGAAGCGCGTGCGCGAGGTCCCTTTCACGAGGACGCCGTCCACGCCGATGGCCACCTGGGACGCGTGACGGAACAGCGCAGCCCCCCCGAGGGCGACGGCCACGTACGGGACGAGCCCGTACCGCATGAATAGATCGCCTAGCGCATGAACCGGCGAGAAGATCGCGAAGAGCGCAGCGGCAGTGAGCGCCAGCATCGCAGCGACGGCGGCCTGCGTCTCGAGCGTGACGGCGACGGCGGCGAAGGTGATCTCGTCCTTTGGCACCTCCGGTCGCTGCGGCACATCCAGCTCGGGGATCGTCGGCGCGAGGAGCGCGCGGAGCCCTGCACGGGGCAATCGCTCGAGCGCGAGCGCTGCCAGGATTCCGAGGATGGCCATCGCGAAGCCGTTGCTCACCCAGCTCGCGTTCGTGCTCGTGTTGTGGACGACGTAGCGGGTCGCGAGGTAGGTCGTGTACGCGGACCAGAGCGCTGGCGGTGCGAAGGTGAGCGCGCGCGTCCCCTTGGGGTGCGCCTCGACCCAGCGCCTCACCCGATCGATGGGATCGGCCCCCCCCGCGCGGAGCCGGCGTCGCGCGATCGCCCGGAGCGCGAATCCGATCGGGCCGAGCACGATCGAAGCGAGGAAGACCGCTATGTAGGCCTCGACCGAGAAGACGAAGATGCCGTGACCGAGGGCGTCGATCACGCGACGCCCCAGCCCCAGTTGGTCGTGGCTGCCTCCTACCCACCAGCCATCGAGCCGATCGAGCGTGTTCCAGCTCAGCACGAGCGCGACGAAGAGACCCGGGTACAACGCCACGACAGGCGCGACCTTCCGCGCGAGCGCGCGCCACGGCCGATACTCCCGCGAAGGCTCCCCCATTCGCTCTGCGCTTCTCGCTCCTCTCCTTCAGAGTAGCAAACGGGTTCGCCGCCGGCTCCCGTGCGCGCAGGGGGGCGCGCCTCGCCTAGTTGCCGTCGATGTGGGCATGGGTTTCGCGCGCCCCGCCGGCGAAACGTCTACGCAACCCCGTCGAAGACGAAGCGCAGGTCGGGGATGCGCTTCATGTCGATCGCGTCGGCGAGGCGCGCTCGGAGAAACGGCGTCGCGTGTTCGAGCGCACGCTCGACGGCGCGGGCTTGGGGACTCTCCGCGCCGCTCAGGACGAAGTGGACCCGCGCATGACGGTAGTCCACGGACAATACGACGGCGACGACCCGCACTCCGGCGAGCGCGGGATCATTCACGTCGTCACGAAGGAGCGAACGCAGCTCATCGAGAACAAGACCCTGCACGCGCAGGTGCCGATGGCCGGCACCCTCATCCTCTCGTCGCATGACACGGCCTCAAGGCGTCCGCTGGGGACGCGCCGCGGGCGGAAGCCCTACGTGCGCAAACAGCGCCTCCGCCCGCGCACACACGCGCTGCGCCGCCGGCGGATCGAGGTTCCCCATCGCCGCGATGTACAGCCCCGAATCGGGAAAGAGCGCGAGCTCCGAGTTGATCCCCGGGAATCCCCCGCTGTGCCCGAACTCGCGCTGCCCGTCGATCGAGCGAAGCGCAAACCCGTACCCGTAGGACTTCGGCTCCGGCGCTCCGTGCGTCGTCGTGAGCGTGGCGACCTGCGCGCTCGGCAGGAGCTTGCCGTGCAAGAGCGCATCGCCGAATGCGATCAGGTCTCCTACGGTCGAGAACCCGCCGCCGGCCGGCCCCCCCTTCACGACGTGCATGTAGAGGTTGTTCCGGAGCTTGCCGGGGACGAGCGGCTCGTTTGGATCGTCCCGGTCGGGCGTGTAGCCGATGGCGAGGTTCTGGGGATCGTGATCCAGCTCGTACGCATCGGTGTCCTTCATTCCGGCTGGCGCATAGACGTGCGCGCGGACGTAGTCGAAGTAGTCCTGGCCGGAGACGCGCTGGACGACGCCGCCGAGCACCATGAACCCGGCGTTCGAATACCGGCTCTTCGTCCCCGGCTCGAACAAGAGCGGCTTGTCGACGAAGAGCGGCAAGTAATCCTTGATGGCGCGGAGCCTTTCCTTCGACGTTCGCTCGTACTCGTCCGTGAAGTAGTCGCCGAGCCCGGAGGTGTGGCTGAGGAGCTGCCGGATGGTGATCTTCTCGGCGACGGCGCGGTTCGGGTACTCCGGCCACGCCTTCGCGAGCGTGTCGTCGTACGAGAGCTTCCCCGCATCGACGAGCTGGGCGATCGAGACCGCCGTGAACATCTTGTTCATCGACCCGAGGTTGAACTTCGTATCGAGGCGGTTCGGGATGCCCCATGCGCGGCTCGCGATTCCGCAGGCGTGCTCATAGAGGAGCGTCCCCGAGCGGACGACCTTCACGGCGCCGGAGAAGAGGCCGCGATCGCACAGCCGCGTGACGTATCCGTCGAACGCCTCTTTGGCCTCGCGATCGGTCTCGGGCAGCGGGCCGCCGGGGGGGGCGTCGCGCAGATCGTCCTTCACGATCATGTAGGGGGGCTTCGGGTCTACGCCGATCACGAGGCGCTCGCGCTCCTCGCTCCCATCTGCTTCGAGGATCGCCACGATCTCCGTGTCCGAAGCGCTCTCGATCGCGCGCACGCGCCTGCGGCCGTCCATCACGCGCATGTCGTGGAGCTGGTTGCGGCGCCCCTCGGCGGGCCACTCGTCGAGCAGCGCCTTCACGTAGCGCGTGCGAAAAAAGGAGAGCATCTCGTCGCGTGAGCTCTCGTTGACGGCGTGGAGCCACGCGGTCGCCGCCTCTCCCGCGGGGGATGCGGGGAGCGCGACTTCGGGGGCGGGGGCCCTGGCGGGGCTCGCGGTCGTCGGGGGCTTCGCCGCGGGGAGCGCGCCAGCCGGAGCGCAGGCGAGACCCCACGTCGCAGTCGCGCCCAGAAACACGATCCGTGCGAGAGCCGAGGTGCGAGTCATGAGGTCTGCAACCACCATGCGGGCAGGATATTCCGTGATTCGTCGCGCGTGGATGACTGTCGCCTTGCAGACCCTCGCCAGCACCATTTCCTTTGGCGCTCTTCGCGTGCGGTGAGCAAGGCGCGATGTGCCGACGACTAGAAGTAGTTGCGAAGCGCGGAGGGCCGATCGGACGGGGTCGACTCGCGCGGCGCCGTTGGATACCAGCTCCACTGTTCGGCGAGCTGCCCGGCCCTGACGCGGAAGAGGGCGATGCCACAGGGTTCCATCGTCCGCCGGGCGCTCCAGCGGATCGCGCGCCGCGCCATCACGTAATCGGCGTCGAAGGCGACGATCTCCGCCGCCATTCGCGCCTCGGGGTTTTCGGAGCGGAAGCGACGAACGAGCGACCTCACGGCGGCCGGACCCACGACGCTTGGATGGGCGTGATCGAGATACGTGGGTCCGAGAAGGACGTCCGCCTCGGTTCGGTCTCCCGTGTTCCACATTTCGAAGTAGCGCCGGACGAGGACCAAGTTCGCCTCGGCGTCGGACGGGGGGGGAGTCGCACCCCGATTTGCGCCCGCGCCGAGCTCGGCGAGCAGGCCCGCGAAGTCCTCGCGCTCCGCGCACTCCCTTAGGCGCTCGAAGACACGCGCTGCAGTCGCGACCTCGGACATGAGGGCTCCTCTCCGGCACCTTCCTGGGCTACAATCGGAACGATGCCTCCGCTTATGAAGATATACGGAACGACCCCTCCGCTTGTCAACCCGAGCCGTGACGAGCGCGCCGGTGGCTAAGAAGAGGCCCTTGCGAGCCGATGCCGAGCGCAATCGGGAGCACGTTCTGAAGATCGCGCAGGACGTCTTCGCCGCCGAGGGGCTCGCGGTGCCGATCGACGAGATCGCGAGGCGCGCGGGGCTCGGCGTCGGGACGCTGTACCGTCACTTCCCCACGAAGGAGGCACTGTTTCTGGCGATCGTCGTCGACCGCATGGAGCGGCTCGTCGCGGAGGCGCGCGCCCTGGCCAGCGCGCCGGACCCCGGCGAGGCGTTCTTCGGGTTCCTGTCGCGCATGGTCCACGAGGGATCGGCGAAGAGGGACTTCATGGACGCGCTCTCCGGCACCAGGGAAGACCTCGGGCGCACGCTCGCCGCGATCAAGGCGAGCTACCGGGCTGCGCTCGCGGTCCTGCTCGAGCGCGCGCAGGACTGCGGAGCGGTGCGCCGCGACGTGAGCGTGGCCGAGCTGCACGCGCTCGTCACGGGGACGTTCGCGTCGCTCGATCAGCTCGGCCGGGACGCAGGGCAGGCGCGAAAGCGGCTCCTCGCGATCGTTTGCGACGGGCTGCGGCCGCGGGTCGCGCGGGCCGCGTCGAAGCGCTGAGGGTCACGCCCCGGGGGGCGCGAGACTCAGGGGGTGAACACGTAGAGCTGCCCGTTCACGCCGACGGCGATACGACCCTTTGCGTTGATGGGCGTGTTCCATTTCTGGACGGCGGTCGACATCGCGGTGTTGGTGCCGTTGACGATGACCGCGCCCGTGTCGCCGTTCCACCCGTAGAGCTTGGCGTCGGCGGCCCACACGATGGGGTTCGACGTGCCGTCGGTCGTCGTGACGATCGGCGATGCGAGGTCGGTCTCCGACGAGCACCAGGCGACCGTGGCGGCCATCGGGCTCTGCGTGAGCTTCAGGACGACCAGGTTGCCCTTGTTGCCGGCCGGACAGGAGTTGTCGGTCCCCCCCTCGATGTGGAAGGCGACGTACGTTCCGAGGGCCGTCGTGTACGCGGCGGGAGCCCCCTTGATGTTGGAGCCGGACACCGCCAGCTTGAGAAGCTCGCCTCCGATGCCGCCGAGGTTGTCGCGGTTCAGGACGTACAGGTTGCCGTCCTTGCCGCCGGCGATGACGAGGTGCTGATACTGGGCACCCGGCATGTCGAGGAGCACCTCGCTTGCGCCGCCGAGGTCGGCGTCGCCGGTGTCGAGGTCCTCCCAGTTGCTGGGCGCGTAGTAGTCGGTGGTGCTGCCCGAGAAGGTGGGGCCAGCGCCAAGACGGATCACCGCTTCGCCGCCGCCCCAAGTGCCGTTGGTCCCGGTGGTGTTCCCGGTGATGGGGAAGATGGAGGTGCCGTCGGTAGGCAGCGCGCCCGGTCCCCAGACCCCGCCTTTCAGGGCGGTCGTGTGCCACCACATTGGCGTCCCCGGGCTCGTGACCGGGAAGCCGACCACGGAGCCGTAGTAGTTGCCGCCGTCGCCGTTGTAACCGCCGTACGGTACGTAGAGGACGCCGTTCAGGAACTGCAGCGCACCGCGCTGGTTCTGCACGTTCGACTGGAAGCTCGGGCCGCCGTCGGTCACGGCCAGCGCGGCGTCGACGTCGACGGGCCAGCTTGACGACACGAGCGCGCCGGTGTCGAGGCTGATCGCGAAGACCTTGTGGTGGTACGTGGTGTTGTTGTCGGGCGTCGTCATCGCGTTGAAGAAGATCGTGCGCGACCCGATGTCGATGTACGGCGTGCCCGTGATGCCGATGCTGCTCGAGTCCACCATCCCGCCCGGCGGGTTCTTCGTCGCGCAAGGGCCGATGATCGAGGGGCCCGTGTCCCAGATGATGTCGCCGGTCGTCGCGTTGTAGGCGGTGACGTGGTTGTTCTCGGTGGCCACGATGAACGTCTCGACCCCTCCGGCGCCGTTCTCGACGTAGAGCGGCTGGGCGTACACGAGCGTGCTGACCGTCCCCAAGAAGCCGGTGAGCACGTGCGTGGTCGCCGCCGCGGTCTGCGTGAAGACGGGGTCGATGAAGAGGCCGTCGCGCGTGCCGTTTCTGTGATGCTGGTAGACGGAGGGATCGAACCCGGCGTCGACCCCCGAGTCGATGCCGCCGCTGTCGCCGCCGCTGCTGCTCCCGCTGCTGCTTCCGCTGCTGCCGCCGCTGCTACCGCCGCTGCTACCGCCGCTGCTGCCGCCGCTGCTCCCCCCGCTACTCCCGGTCGCGTCCTCTCCAGCGCCGCCGTCGTTCTCGGGCGTACTCACGTTGCTGCTGTTCGAGCACGCCGCTGCAATGATGAGCGCCAACGCTCCCGATCCACCGAGCACCAGATGACGTCGCATGCCGTCCTCCCGGGTTGTCGTGCAAGCCTACAGCCGCACTTGCCATCACGCCGGTGTCGATCGGAAACAGGTCGCCTAGGGTGCGAGGACGACTCCCCAGGGGAGCCCACCCGTCGTCACGCGCCGCACGACGTTGCCGGTGGCGACGTCGACGACCGAGACGTCGTGCGAGCTGCCGTTTGCCGTGTAAAGCAGCGCGCCGTCAGCGCTCGTAGTGACTCCCCAGGGGCGGCTGCCGACGCCGTCGATCGATCGCACCTGCTTGCGCGTCGCCACGTCGAGGATCGCGACTGATCCACCCCGACCGCATGTCACGTAGACGGATTTTCCGTCCGGCGAGAGCGCGGTCCCCATCGGGCGCGGGTCGCCCTCCTTGGTCGAAACCTGGGTGACGGGGATTTCCCCTTGCGTCTTGAAGCCGACGGCGTCGATCACCGTGACGCGTTTGCCCATCTCGTCTGCCACGAAGCCTGTCAGCCCGTCGCGCGAGATGACGAGCGAGCGAGGACGCGGGCCGGCGGGCACGTGCGCGAGGACGGCGAGCGTCGTCGCGTCGACGACGGTGACCTCGCTCTCGGCCTCGGACGTCACGAAGACCACCTTGCCGTCGGGCCTCACGGTGACCCCCTCCGGCTCGCGGCCGACGCTGACCACGCCGCGCACCATGCCGGACGTCACGTCGACCGCGGACATCTGCGCCGACTCTTCGTTCGAGACGAAGAGCGTCTTGCCGTCGGGGGATATGTCGAGCGTCTCTGGATCAGGGCCGCTGATGAGCGTCGCGACGAGGGCGCGCTTGCCGAGATCGACGACGCCGATCCCGTCGGCGCTCCGGTCGGGGGGGGGGAGCGTCGTCTCGTCGACCGTGGGGCCGCTGCGCGGCGAGCCCGAGAGCGCGACGTAGAGGCGCGCGCCGTCGGGCGAGATTTTCATCCCGCGCGGACGCTTGCCCACGTGGATGCGCGCGACGACCGTGCCGAGCGCCGGATCGATCGCGACCACGTCGCCCCCTTCTTCGTCGCTCGCGTAAAGCAGAGGCGGGGGGCGCTTGGCGCAGCTTCGTGAGCAGCCGGCGTGGGCGATCGCAGCGACGAGAGCGACGAAGCGGGGGCGGAGCATCGAGGCTCCGCGCACGCTACCATGGTTGGGGGGCGTGAAGCTCGGCGCGCCTGCGAGGAGGGCAACCGATGGACGACATTCTGCGCTTCCCCACGGCGGTGAAGCACGACACCGCGATCGACGCCTGGCTGCGCGCGCAACGCGAGGACCTGCGGCCGTTCGTGGAGACCTGGTTTTCGCGGATGCGGCAGTGCGGCGACGACGTGCGCGAGCTGATGCACGACGGCTGTCCGACCGCTTGCGTCGAGGACGGCGCGTTCGCATACGTCAACGCGTTCCGAGATCACGTCAACGTCGGCTTCTTCTTCGGTGCCTTGCTGGACGACCCGGCTCGCTTGCTCGAAGGGACCGGGAAGCGTGGGCGCCACGTGAAGCTGCGACCGGGTCGCGAGGTCGATCACGCCGCGCTCGCCAAGCTCGTCGCCGTGGCGTACGCGGACATCAGGGCGCGGCTACGGAAGTGAGCAGAGGATCTGCGGACGTTGAGGAGGCTAGCGTGGGGGGAGTCGAAGATCGCGTCGCGCACGCCGAGCGGAAGCTCGAGGAAGCGGAGCAGATCACGCACATCGGGAGCTTCGAGTGGAACGCGCGCACCAACGAGGTGACGTGGTCCGATGAGCTCTACCGCATTTACGGCCTCGAGCCGCGGTCGTGCGAGATCACGCTCGAATCGTTCATCGGGCGCCTCCACCCGGACGATCGCGATCGCGTGCAAGGCGAGATCCGCGCAGCCATCGAGCGCGGCGGCCGCTTTGCGTACGAGGAGCACATCGTGCGCCCCGACGGCACCGTCCGCGTCCTCGAGACGCAAGGGGAGGTCGCGCGGGACGAGGACGGAGTGTTCCTCGGGCTCGTGGGGATGTGCCGCGACGTGACCGAGGAGAGCGCGCGCCGGCGGCAGCTCCGCCTCTACGAGGACATCGTCACCCACGTGCAGACGGGGTTCAGCATCTGGAGCATGAAGGACGCGGAAGACGTGGGGGGCGCGCGGCTCCTTGCGTACAACCCGGCGTCCGAGCGGATCGCCCGGAGGTCGTTCGTGGACGCGGTCGGCAAGACGTTCCTCGAGGTCGTGCCGTACGCGGCGGGCGGGACGCTCGAGGCGCTCATGCGGATGACCGCGGCCGACGGGCAGCTCCGCCAGGCGACGATCGATCGGTCGAGCGATCCGACTGCGCCGACGCGCGCCCTGACCGTGCAGGTGTTCCCGCTCCCGGATCGCTGCCTGGGCGTCGCGATCGAGGATGTGAGCGAGCAGATGGTCGAGCGGCGCCTGCAGATCGCCGAGCAGCGCGTCCTCGAGATGATCGCCGAAGGGGCGCCGCTCGCGAGCACGCTCCGTGTGCTCGCCCTCGCGATCGAGGACCGCGCGCCCCCGGTCATCGCGTCCGTCCAGCTCCTCGATCGGGACGGCGCCCGCATCGTCGGCGGCGCGGCGCCGAACCTCCCCGAAGCGTACACCCGCGCGATCGACCACGCGCCGATCGGCCCGTGTGCCGGCTCGTGCGGCACCGCGGCGTTCACGAAGCGCCCGGTGCTCGTCGAGGACATCGAGAGCGATCCGCTGTGGGCCGATTACCGCGCGCTCGCCCGCGAGCACGGCCTCCGGGCCTGCTGGTCGCTCCCGATCCTCGCGACCGATGGGCGCGTGCTGGGGACGTTCGCGTTCTACTATCGCGAGCCGCGCGCGCCGTCCGCGGACGACCTCGCGCTCGCGACCCGCGCAACGCACCTCGCGCGAATCGCCATCGAGAGGAGGCAGCTCGAGGACCAGCTCCGCGACCTGTCGGCCCACGTCGAGTCGATCCGGGAGGACGAGCGGACGGGCATTGCGCGCGAGATCCACGACGAGCTCGGGCAGGCGCTCACCGCGCTCAAGATGGATCTCGCGTGGATTGGCCGCCGCGCGATCGAGCCCGCCGGGCTCGCCGCCGACGTGCTCCTCGAGAAGCTCCGCGCGATGTCGAACATGACCGACGACGTGATCAACCGGGTGCGCCGGATCTCGGCGGAGCTCCGGCCGGGCGTCCTGGACGATCTCGGACTTTCGGCCGCGATCGAGTGGCAAGCGAGCGACTTCGAGAAGCGGACCGGGATCACGAGCCGGGTCCGATCGAGCCTCGGCGACGTGCGGTTCGAGCGGGACCTGTCGACGGGGGTGTTTCGCATCTTCCAGGAGGCGCTCACGAACGTCGCTCGGCACGCGGATGCATCGCGGGTCGACGTGTCGCTCGACGTGGAGGAGGGATCGTTGCGCCTCGAGGTCCGGGACGACGGACGGGGGATCTCGCACGAGGCCGCGAAGGGGCTCCACTCGCTCGGCCTCCTCGGCATCCGCGAACGGGCGCGCCGGCTCGGCGGCGTCGCCACGGTGCTCCCCGGGTCGCGTGGAGGGACGGTCGTGGAGGTCGCCGTGCCGATCGGGGGACGAGCCTAGCGCCTCGCGGCGCGAAGCTCCGGCTCGCGTTCGCTCTCGGGCTCCTCGTCGGCGAGGCGCGCGATCGCCACTCGGACCTCGGGGGCCGCGCAGTGCTCTGCCGCCACGCGGAGCCGCGCGCGGTCCGCGCCGTCGCTCGTCTTCGCGAGCGCCTCGGCGGCCGCCTGCCGAGCGCTCGCGTCGACCTCCGGCCCCTCGACGAGCGCCCAGAGCTGCTCGCGCGTCAGCGCGGCCCCGCGGTAGTGCGCCCCCCCGCCGGCTGCGCGCGCGAGGTCGTCCGCCGTCGCAGACGACACGAGCTGCGCCGTGGCCGCGCCACGCCCCTCTTTCACGTGCGCGATCGCGTCCCGGATGCGCGCGAGGACCGCGTCGCGCTTGGTGGCGTCTTCACCATGGAGCTGCAGACGTAGAGCGACGCGCCCCTTGCGCACGAACACGAGATCGCTCCCCTCCGCGCTCGCGCTGTCGAAGTCGCGGTAAGCGAAGAAGCGCGTGCGCGAGGTCCCTTTGACGAGCACGCCGTCCACGCCGATCGACACGCGCGACGCATGGCGGAAAATCGCCGCCCCCCCGAGGGCCACCGCCACGTACGCGAGGACCCAGTCCCTGACGAATGGACTGCTGGGCGCATGCCCCACGAAGATCGCGGGGAACGCGAGCAGGGTGAGGGCGAGCATCGCTGCGACGGCGACCTGCGTCTCGAGCGTGACGGCAACCGCGGCGAAGCTGATCTCGTCCTTCGCGACGTCCGGGCGCTGGGGCACGTCCACCACGGGGATCGTCGGCGCGACGAAGGCGCGGAGGCCGCGGCGGACGAGGGAGCTCAGCGGAAGCGTCGCCAGGCCCCCCACGATTGCCAACGCCGACCCGGAGACCGCCCACTCCCAGAGGGGGCTCGCGTCGATGTGGGCGAGACGGCTGACCACGGTGAAGACCGTGTAGGCGGACCAGAGCGCCGGCGGCGCGAACGTGAGCGCGCGCGTCTCCTTCGGGTGGGCCTCCATCCAGTGCCTGAACCGATCGATGGGATCGGCCCGCCGCTCGCGCAACCGGCGGCGTGCGGTCGCCCGAAACGCCAATGCGAGCGGGAAGAGCACGACCGAGGCGTAGAAGATCGCGACGTAGGCGCGCGCAGAGAAGCTCAAGATCCCGTCACCGACGAAATCGATGAGCCGGTCACCCGGCGCCCCTGCCCGCGCCTTCAGCCAGTCTTCGAGCTGATAGTAGGCCCTGAAGAGGAAGGGGCTCGCCGCGAGGAGGCCTGGGTACACCGCGACGACCGGCCCGACTTTCTTCGCGAGCGCCAGCCACGGCCGATACTTCCGGGCAGGTTCCTCCCCCATCCCAAGTTCAAGCTTAGCCCGTCAGCCCGGCGGTACCGCGACGATCGGCAGCTCCAACGTCCGGCCGGTGGCGCTCCCCGCGTCTTCGAGCTCCATTCTGCGGATCGCGTCGAGCATGCATTGCACGACCGGATCGGTGAGGCCCTTCTTGTTCTTCGCCGCGACGGACGCGACCTGGCCGCCGGGGGCGAGCTGCAGGACGATCGTGAGGGAGCCGGCCATGCCCGCGTCTTGCTCCAGCGCGTGGTTGTAGCAACGGCGAAGTCGCGGACGGATCTGAGCGAAGGCGGGTGCGGCGGCGGTGAGCTGGCGGCTCGACTTCGCCGGGTCGATGAGCACGTCGCCTCTCGGGCCGATCGGGGGGATCGCGAGGGAAAGTCCCCCCTCAGGCGATGGAGCGTGGATCGATGGGTCGTTCGAGGCGTCGAGCATCGGTGCCGGCGCGGGGCCGGCGTCGGCGGTGGCGGAGCTGTCGGCCGCTTTCGCGCAGGCCGGGAGCGCGAGGAGAAGGAGGAGAGGGAGCGAGCGCGCGGAGCGTGGGACCGTGCTTGTCATCGCGGAGCAAGGGTAGCGGGAAATCGCGACAAGCGTGCCTCGGGGGACGGCTCGCGAGCGCGCGCAACCCTCGGGAATTCCTGAGCGCGAAATGCGCGGCACGGCCCGTGCTCAGGAGCCGTGCATGCTCTTGTCCTGGCGGCATCACCTCGCCCCCATCGCTCTTCTCGCGATCTCCTCTCTCTCGGCGCTCCCCGCCTGCGGCGGCTCCCTCGCCAACCCTTGGGTCAACCGGACGACGGGAGCCGCCGCCGGGGCCTTGCCATGGAAAGACGTGGCCTCCGATTCGACGGGATTCCACCTCGTCGGCGTCACTGGGACGGGGGGGGTTACGTCGGGAGGGGACATCTGGACCTCCGAGGATGCCGGAATGACGTGGACCAATCGAACGACGGGCACGCCGGCGTCCGGCCAGAGTTGGCAGTCCGTCGCCTCGGATTCGACCGGAACCCACCTCGTTGCCGGTACGTTTGATTCGGGCGTGGAGGGGGCCGAGAACATCGCGGCCGCGGCGGACGTCTGGACCTCGGCGGACGCCGGCGCGACGTGGACGAAACGGACGACGGTCACCGTCACGTCGTCGTTCGATATCGGGCCCACCGTGATCTCGGACTCGAACGGGACGCACCTCGTCGTTGCGGCCGGCGACGTCTGGTCTTCCGCCGACTCGGGGGCGACGTGGATCGACCTCACGGCGGGGACGCCCGGTGCGGCGCAGGAGTGGGAGGACATGGCCGCGGACTCGACCGCAACGCATTTGGTCGGCGTCACCGCCGACGGCGACATTTGGACGTCCGCGGATTCGGGCGCGACGTGGACCGATCAGACCGAGGGGACCGGAGCTTCGGGCGTGCAATGGGCTGGCGTCGCGTCGGACGCGACGGGGACGCATCTCGTTGCCGTGGGGCAGCAGGACCTCTGGACGTCCGCCGACTCGGGGGCGACCTGGACCAACCGGATGACGCTGCCGGCGACGTCATCGGCTTGGATCGCCGTCGCGTCCGATGCGAGCGGCGCTCACCTCATCGCCGCGACGGGGCCAGGCAACGGCGACATCTGGACGTCTGCGGACTCGGGGGTGACCTGGACCGACGTGGTCGCGGGGACCGATGCTTCCGGGCAAGGCTGGGTCGCGGTGGCATCGGACGCGAGCGGTGCGCACCTCGTCGCGGCGTCGGACGATCCGCCGCTGGCGGGGTACTGTTGTCAGGGGGATATCTGGACGAACTGAGTCACGTCGATGCACGCGGCTCGCGTGGCGGCGGCCGACGGCTCCTCCGTGATCGTTACTGGGCGAGGATCTCGCTCAACAGGTCGAGAGTCTCGGCCGCGATGCGCTCCCGCGCTTCCGGGGTCGGTTCGGATTCCACCCATGCACGGAGCTCCTCGATCGCAGCGAGCCGGGTCGCGAGCGACCGGCGCCATTCACCGGTCGGCAGCATCGAGAGGGCGTCCGAGGCAACCAAGATCGCGATCGACGACGTGGCGGGCGAATCGGGTGGGATGGTCGACGCGAGTTCAAGGGAGCTCACGACGACAGAGAACGGCACGTGCGCGGCGAACTTTAGCCGTTCATCCCTCGAGTGAGGTGAAGTACGCCTTCTGCGCCGGATAGTAGGCGTCGAACTTCGGTAGCGGCTGCCCCTCGCGCGATGCCACGAGCTGGTCGAGGTAGTACTCCCAGCCGGGGCCGAGCTCGCCAACCGCCTTGCGGTTGACGCTGTGGTGAATGAACTCCAGGGTCGTCGTTCCGGCGGACTCGCTGAGCTTCAACGAGAGGAGCTTCTCGCCGTACCCCCCCTTCGTCCGGACGGCGAGGTGATGCGGCGCTTCGCAGTGCTCGATCGTGCCGTCGAGCCACGGCTTGCTGTCCTCGAAGGCCATCTGGATGCGGATCTTCTTGTCGTCGCTGCCGACGACGCGCTCCCAGGGCCCGAACCAGCGTGCGGTGCTCTCGGAGCTGGTCACGCTGGTCCAGACGTCGGCGATGGGCGCGCGGAAGGTTCGGCTGAGGACGAGATCGTCGCCGCGGAGGCGGCCGGTGGGCTTCGGGTTCATGCTGTCTTCCTCTTCGTTGGTTTGGTTCGTGACTTGTCTTGGGTGGCCTGCTCGCGCGCTACGCGCTGCCGCCGAACGCGGTGAACTTCGGTCTCGAGCGCGTCGAGGCGGTGGTGCCAGACGCCCGGTCCGCGGAGCTGCGCGAGGAACGCTTCGAGCGGCGCGAGGGCGTCGAGGGAGAGCACGTACTCGCGCTCGCGGCCGTTCACGGTGTCCTGCACGAGGCCCGCCTCGCGGAGCACCCGGAGGTGCCGGCTGATGGCGGGGCGGCTCACGGGGAACGCCTCGGCGATCGCGCCGGCCGTGCACGGCGCCTCGTGAAGCATCACGAGGATTTCGCGGCGGGTCGGATCGGCGAGCGCTTGGGCGACGGCGTCCATGGCGGGATACGTAACATGATGGTTACGTGTTGTCGAGCGCTACGCGGTTGATTGACCGCGTCAGCGCTCTCTTCCCCCCGCACAAACCTCGATCCGCCCGACCTTCCCGCTATTTGTCTCCGCGAACCACACGGTCCCGTTCGGCCCTATCGCCACGGCGCTCGTGTTCGTCTCTCCGCCGCTCCCCACCGGAAACGACGTGGCCACGCCGCTCATCGTGATCCGGCCGACTGCGTTCAGCCCCTCGTTCTCCGCGAACCACATGGCGCCGTCAGGGCCCGCGGCGATCTTCCACGACTCGGCGCCGACCGGGAACAGCGTGATGTCGCCGCACGGGGAGATTCGGCCGATGTCTTTGCCGCCGAACGAGGTGAACCAAAGGTTGCCGTCGGGGCCGACGGCGATGCCGTGGGGGTGTTCCTCCTTCGGGATCGCGTATTCGATCGGAACGGCGCCGGGCGTGGTCGCGATCTTCGCGACCTTGTTTGCGCCCTGCTCGACGAACCAGACGTTTCCGTCCGGACCCGCGACGATGCCGGCGGGGAGGCTGTCCGGCGTCGGGGCCCCACCGCGATTCCGTTGGGCTGGCTGATGACCCGCGGAGGGCCGTAGAAGGGGCCGAGGTGCCGCTCCACGCGGCCCGGAACGACGAAGTCCGCGAGCCCCGTCCCGTCGGTGCTGATGCGGCCGATCCTGGCTCGGGTGAATTCGGTGAACCAGATTTTCCCGTCGGGGCCGACCGCGACGTCCATGGGGCCCGCGAGGTCGTCCGAGATCGCAAACTCCTGGAGCGACGATCCGTCCGGGCTCATTCGCGCGAGCGAACGGCCCCAGCCCTGTCGTATTGCGCCGGGGGAGGACTCGAGCGCGAACCAGAGGTTGCCGTCGGGACCGAGGACGATGCCGGCGGGGCCGCTGCTCAGCGTCGTCGCGAGGGGGAGCTCGGTGACGACTGGGGTGGGGAGCGGCGCGCATGGCGCGGCGGCGGGTCGGGGCGTCGTCGCGCACTCGTTGGCGCGAGGGGTGGCGCGTGCGGTGGGGTGCGGCGCGTTGCAAGCGATTGCGGCGGCCGCAGCGAGCGACGCGACGGCGACGATGGCGGAGGGGGCGTGAGCCATGGTGCGTTTTCCTCGACGGACGCGGCGAGGGCGCCCGCGTTGGCGCCGAGTCTAGGCCCTTCGGCGGTGGCCGAGTGACGAGTAGACTCCCCCGGTGCCGGCCGTCCCCGCGTTCCTCCGAACGCTTCGTGCGCTCCGCATCCTGAACATTGCGGCTGTCGGGCTTTCGCTCGGGGCGATCGTGTCGGGGCCCATCAACCTCGTCTTTGGCGAAGCAAGAGACATCGTATGGGTGCCCGGGCTGTCGACGTTGTTGGCGGGAACCCTCTGGGCTTGGCTGCTCCGATTGCCCAAGGCCAGGGTCGGGTGTCTCGTCGTCCCGATCGCCGTTGCAAACGCCGCAGTCTCGCTCGGCCTGATGATGGCTCTGGACGGCCACGCGCACGGAGTGAAAGCGCTGAAGGACCTCTTCGTTGGGATGGCGCTCGGGGCGACGCTCGGCGCGCTCGCCTGGATACCCGGCCTCCTCCTGACGCTGCTCTTCTTCGGTCTACCGCTCTGGCGCGCTCGGAAGCTCGCCGAGCGCGGGCTCGACGGCGAGGAGCGGGGAGAGAAGCTCGTCGGTGCGGTCTGCGCAGTCATGGGAGGGCTCGGCCTCGCCTGCGCCGTATTGGCCGGCGAGCGGACGTGGCTCGTCGCCGTCGCGCTCGGCGTCCCTGGCTCACCGGCCGGCGTGCGGTCGTGGATCGCCGTCGCGCTCGGCGCTCTGGGCACCGCGGCAGGATCGCTCGCGGCGGGCCTCGCGTGGGCGCGCGGGAGGAGGCGGCACGCGTTCGTTGCGCGCGCCGAGGCGGGGGCCGAGCCGGGCTTTCGCGTGGACGCTACCTCCGAGGGGAAGGTGCTGATGAGGGTGACGTCGCACGGGGAAGCCTACCGCGCGATCGACTTCGAGGAGCGGATCGCCGATCTCGGGGAAGGGGACGAGGTCACGCGGGTCGAGGGGGAGAGCGCGTAGTCGGGCCGACGCAAAGAAGAGAAAAAACGGAGGTACCTGTCGATCGGCGCTCCGGCCGTTCGACTGTCGAGGGAGCCGCCCGTGCGGCGGCTGCAATGCGACCTCAACAACGCGGAGACAGAGCCATGGAACCCCGAATGAAGAACCCCATCATGAGCTTGCCCGGCGCTTTCGAAGCTCTTCAGGCGCTCGCCACGTCGATCGAGAAGGGGGGGCTACCCCGAGCGACCGTCGAGCTCACGAACCTGCGCGCGAGCCAGATCAACGGGTGCAGCGTCTGCGTCGACATGCATTCGCGTGCGCTGAAGAAGCTCGGCGAGAAGGACGAGCGGATCTTCGCCGTCTCTGCCTGGCGCGAGGCTCCGTATTACTCCGAAGCGGAGCGCGCTGCGCTCGCGCTCGCCGAGGGGGCGTCGCGACTGAGCGACCGGGCCGATCCCGTGCCGGACGAGGTCTGGAAGGAGGCCGCACGGCACAACAACGAGATGGAGCTCAGCGCGCTCGTGGCGTCGATCGGGCTGATCAACCTGTGGAACCGCCTCAACGCGGCCACGCGGCAGGTCGGCGGCGATTGGGTCGCGCAGTACGTCTGAGCGACGGCAGACGACAGCTCAGCGCTTTGCCCATCGTTCGGACCATTCGACCAGCGGGAGGAACCGCTCGAAGAGCTCACGGCCAAGCGGCGTGAGCGCGTAACCCGCGGGCTCTTCGAGCTCCACCAACCCTGCGTCGCGAAGCTCCTTCGTGCGCTCGCTGACGACCGTCGGGCTTGCGCCGCCGCAGGCGTTTCGTAGCTCGCGCGACGTGAGCGGGCCGCTGCGCAGCTCCCACACGACACGCAACGCCCAGCGCCGCCCGAGCAGATCGAGCAGGGCCATCACCGGCCTGCCCGTGCGCGAACCTCGAACCGGAGTCCCTGCCTTCGGAGAACGGCCCAGCGTCTTCGCTCCTTGCTATTGAAAGTGTAGCAACGTGATGCTATGAAATATGTAGCACAACACGAAGGGAGCCTGGGCCATGGTCGAACCTCGCATCGCACCGGCCGAGCCGCCGTATTCTGCCGCCGTTGCCGCCGCGCTCGAGCGCATCATGCCGGCGGGGGTTCCGCCGCTCGCGCTCTTTCGCACCGTCGCCGTCAACGAGAGGGTCTTTCTGCGTTTGATGGCGGGGGGGCTGCTCGATCGGGGGTCTCTCACGTTGCGAGAGCGGGAGCTCGTGATCGACCGGACCTGCTTTCGCTGCGGTTCCGAGTACGAGTGGGGAGTTCACGTGGCGTTCTTCGGAGCGCGCGTGGGGCTGACGCCGGAGGAGACGCGCGACCTGTGCGCCGATGACCCGAACGTCACGGTGTTCGCTCCGCGCGAGCGGCTCCTTCTGCGCCTGTGCGACGAGCTGCACGCGACGGCGACCGTGGGCGACGAGCTGTGGGGCGCGCTGTCGGCGGAGTGGGGGGCGGAGCAGCTCGTGGAGCTCGTGGTGCTCGCGGGGTATTACCATGCGATTGCGTTTGCGACGAACGCGCTGAGGGTGCCGCTGGAGGCGTTTGGGGCGCGGTTCGGTGGCTACACCGGCGACAGGGCCCCTCCGGCTATCGGGGCCCCCGGCGCCTGAGGAATCGACCGAGGGGGATCCTTTTCTACGCAACTCTTCCCCTCCGCCGTCCGATGGGGTTTGTATGAGCCCCTACCGCGACGGAGACGACGGATGAGCACAGAGACCAAGGCGCTTCGGACATTCATACTTGGCGGTTCAGCGCTCCTCGCGGCCGCATGGTTCATTCCGCGGGACGCGGCAAGAAGCGCGCTCGACGAGCTCCCAGCGATCCCGCACCCCCAGCCTCTGATCGTGTCGCCCGCGAACGAGAGCGCTCCGGCGTCCGACGGCGTGCTGCGCCTCCTGCAGACCCCGACGATGTCGAAGACGCAGATCGCCTTCGCTTACGCCGGCGAGATCTGGATCGTCCCTCGGACCGGCGGCGACGCGCGGCGACTCGTGACTGGGCAGCTACGAAACCAGGCACCTATCTTTTCGCCGGATGGATCGCAGATCGCCTTCACTGGGACGTTCGACGAGAACATGGACGTGTACGTCGTCCCAGCGTCGGGAGGGGAGCCGCGGCGCCTGACCTACCATCCCGGTCGCGACGCCGCAGTTGCCTGGACGCCGGACGGAGCGAGCGTTCTGTTTCGCTCCGAGCGAATGCAATCGCGCGATCTCCCCCAGCTCTTCACCGTGTCTGCGCGTGGTGGCCCTGCCACGGAGCTCCCGCTCCCCTCGGGCACCGTCGCGAGCTACTCGCCCGACGCCACCCATCTCGCGTACGTGCCGTTCGGCCAGTGGCAACCTCAATGGAAGAGGTACCGCGGCGGGCAGACAACCCCGATCTGGATCTGTGACCTTTCGACCTCGCAGGTCACGAAGATCCCGCGGGACAACTCAACGGATCGTGACCCCATGTGGGTGGGCGACACCGTCTACTTCACGTCGGATCGCAACGGGCCCCGAACGTTATTCGCCTACGATACGAAGAGCGGGAATGTGCGCGAGCTCGAGCACAACCCCGACGGGTTCGACATCAAGTCCGCGTCATCGGGGCCGGATGGAATCGTCTACGACCAGTTCGACGAGCTACGCGTATTCGACCTCGCATCGGGGAAATCTCATCCCGTTCCCGTAACGATTTCTGCCGATCTACCGCAGGTTCACCCAAGGTTCGTACACCTCGAGCACGATGACTTTCAGAATGTCGCGCTCTCTCCGTCCGGGAAGCGGGTCCTCTTCGAGGCGCATGGCGAGATTCTCTCGGTCCCCGCCGAGAAAGGAGACATTCGGAATCTGACGCGCAGCCCGGGCATCGCCGATCGCGACCCCGCTTGGTCGCCCGACGGTAAGTGGATCGCTTGGCTCTCCGACGCGTCCGGTGAGTACGCCTTGCGCTTTCGATCGCCGGACGGGATCGGCGCCGAGAAGCAGATCACTCTGGGGATGCCCCCCTCGTTCTTCTATTCCCCCGTTTGGTCGCCCGACAGCAAGAAGATCGCGCTGCGCGACGCTCGGGGGACCCTCTGGCTCGTCGATACCGAGCGCGCGGCGAAGGTAGGGGTCGACGCGGGGGAGAAGCTCGACAGAGGTGAATACGATGGCGGGATCTACGACGTGAGTTGGTCACCCGACTCGGCCTACGTCACGTATCTGAAGAGACAGAAGAACCAACTCGCGGCCATCTTCGTCTACTCGGTCGAGGACAAGTCGGTCCACCAGATCACCGACGGCAGGAGCGACGCCTTCTCCCCTCGGTTTGATCGCAGCGGGAAGTACCTCCTGTTCTTGGCGAGCACCGACGTCGGCTTCGGCAACGGTGGAATGACGATGTCGCGAATGGGTCGAGCGAGAACGAGCAGCGTCTACGCGGCGGTTCTTCGGAAGGATCTCCCGTCCCCAACTTCGCCGGAGAGCGATGAGGAGGAACCCGGTGCAGGAACCAATCACGCGAAAGGGAACACGGAACCGAGCGAGAAGGGACACGACGGGCCAGTGGCTAGCGAACCGGCCGCCGCGGGCCACGCGAGAAACCGCATCGACTTCGACGGCCTCGACCAGCGCATCGTCGCGATGCCGATCGACCGCGCCCACTACTCGCGCATCGAGGCCGGCATCGGAGGAGCGATCTTCCTCGTCTCGCGCCCCATTGCGAGGGCGGATGAAGACTATCTGAGCGGAGAAGCCGCTCCGCTATCCCTGTCTCGGTACGATTCGAAGAAGCGGAAGACGGAGAAGCTATTGGAGAAAATGGATGCACCGACCGAGGGGCCAAGCACATTCGTCCTGAGCGCCGACGGTTCGAAGATCCTCTACGAGAAGGATAAGTCCTGGTTCGTGGCTGCGGCCGATGCTTCTTTCAAAGAGGACGCACGCCCGCTCGCTCTTGGAGCTCTCGACGTGTGGTTCGATCCTCGCGCGGAGTGGAGACAGATCTTCCATGAGGTGTGGCGCATCCAGCGCGACTTCTTCTATGACCCGAATGCACACGGGCTCGACCTCGCGGCTGCAGAGAAGCTCTACGCACCGTTTCTCGAGGGTATCGCCGGGCGAGAGGACTTGACGTATCTCATCGAGGAAGGGCTCGGGAACCTCGTCGTTGGTCACGCTCGTGCGAGCGGTGGCACGGCACCCAAGCAGGAGCACGTGAGCGTTGGTGTCCTCGGGGCCGACTACACAGTCGAGGGGGCGCGCTATAGGTTCGCGAGAATCCTGAAGGGGGAAAACTGGAACCCGAAATTGCAGGCGCCACTCACGGGGCCCGGCGTGAATGTGAAAGAGGGAGACTTTCTCCTGGCAGTGAACGGGCAGGAGCTGTCTGGCGCGGACACGCTCGAAAGACTCTTCCTCGGGCTGGCTGGGAAACAGACCGTTCTCACGGTGGGCCCGAGCACGCTCCGGTCCGCGTCACACGACGTCACCGTTGTGCCCGTTGCTTCCGAACGCAACCTCAGGCTTCGCACCTGGATGGAGGAGAATCGGAAGAAGGTCGCCGACCTCTCGAGCGGTCGAGTGGGTTACGTCTATGTCCCCGATACGGGCTCCGGTGGGTTCGCAAACTTCAACCGCTACTACTTCGCGGAGAGCTCGAAGGACGCGACGATCGTCGACGAACGATTCAACCACGGCGGCCTAATGGCCGACTACATCGTGAACATCCTTCAAATGAAACCGTTGGGAGGATTTACGTATCGGCCGGGGGAGGACGAAGTGATGCCCCCGGGCGCGAGCTTCGGACCGAAGGTGATGATCGCGAACGAAATGTCCGGCTCGGGGGGCGACGCACTGCCCTGGATGTTCAAGAACGCACACGCCGGGATACTCGTGGGGAAGCGTACATGGGGTGGGCTCGTCGGGATCTGCAACGGCGTCCCGAATCTCATCGACGGTGGCAATGTGACGGCCCCAAACTGCGGCGTGTACGGGACAAAGGGCGAGTGGGAAGTGGAAAACCGAGGCATCTCGCCCGACATCGAGGTCGAGCAAGATCCGGCGCTCGTGCGACAGGGGCACGATCCTCAGCTCGAGCGAGCAGTGCAGGTTGCGCTCGAGGAGCTCGCGAAGAATCCGCCGCAGAAATTGAAGCGTCCGCCGTTCCCGGACTACGGGGGGCGGTTGCCGCACCCGCATGGGGACAGGACGCGGTAGGGAGGGAGTCGAGGATGGCGGTGGCGTCGCAGTCTCTCCAGCCTTCACCCTCCGCGCAACACGCAACCGATTCTGCCGATAGAACTCCTATGAGCGTCGTCTCTGCACGTGGATGGCTCGCTTCGTCCTGCCCGTAGTCCTCGCCGCCGGCGCGCTCGCGGCCGTCAGTTGCTCGCGCAGTGAACTCGATTTCGGCTTCAACGCCGTCCCCGAGGCTCCCGGCGACGGCGTCGGAGAAGACGGAGTCATCGAAGACGGTGGGACGCCGGAGGCGGGATTGGCCGACGCAGATGCGGAGTAGCCCTCTGGGCGCGCCCTACCGCGCCGCGAGGGCTCCTTGTCCGTACGTCGCCACGCGCCAGACCCACTCGACAGGCCCACGCTCGAACCGCCGCAGCCACGCCGCACTCGCCACCATCTGAACCAAGTAGATCGCGGCCGCGAGTGCCATCCCCCCCGCCGGGCTGACTTTGCCCGTGAGTCCTAGGCCATAGCCGTAGAAGAGCGACGTCAGGATGAGCGACTGAGCGAGGTAGGTCGAGAGCGACATCCTCCCGACGGGCGCGAGCTTGGACAGCGCCGCACGGACCACCGGGCGCTCCAGCGCTAGGGCCACGGCGCAGACGTAGGCGATCATGAGCAGCGGCCGCTGCGTCTCGTAGATCACGGAGATCGCGAAGTCGTCCGCGGGGCGGTGTCTGGCGCGGACCGTGAACCACGCGACGACCGCGAGACCGCCGCTGCCCAACGTCACGAGGAGGAAGTGCAGCACCGTGCGTCGCGGCGGCATCCACCCTAGGAACAGCCGGCGCCGCCCCGCGAGACAACCGAGAAGGGCTGTGCCGAGGACCTCCAGACCGATGCTGGCGATGCCGTCCGGCCCCAAGACGCGTGCGTACATGTCCCAAAGAAAGCGCCCGCGTGCGCGCGTCACCTCCGCGAAGGAGCCGTGCGCAAAGATCTCTTCGTCCGCAGCGCCCGCGGCAGCCATGTGGGTCGTCGACGGAGTAAGCGCTGCGTCGAGGAGCGGTACGAGCGCGCTGGCAACGAGCGCCAAAAGCGCGAGCCCGAGTAGGACTCGGTCGGGGACGCGGCGGAGCGCGAGCAGAACGAGGCCCATGAGCGCGTATACGACGAGGATGTCCCCAGGCCAGATCAGTAGAAAGTGCGCGAGGCCGATCAGGAGCAGCGCCCCCAGTCGCCGCAGGTAGGTCACGAGGGCGCTGCCGCCGGCGCTCTCGATGCGCGCGATTTGGAGCGTGAACCCGAGACCGAAGAGAAACGAGAAGAGCGCGTTGAACTTGCCGAGGAAGAGCGCCCGGGTCACCGAAAAGGCCGCGCCGTCGAGGGCGCCCGGCCACGCGACATCGAGTCGGACGCCGGGAGGCGCGACCCAGGTGAACACACGCACGTTGGCGACGAGAATGCCGAAGAGTGCGAAGCCTCGCAGTACGTCGAGCGCAAGGCTGCGGTCACTCGATGGAATCGGGGCGAGGAGGGCTCGGTCCGAGCGTGCCGTGCCCTTCCCACTCGCTCCAGTCTTGGCCGGAGGCGACTCCCGGCAGTCACTCATGGGGCCGCTCGTTGATCCAGTGAAACCCGCGCTCGACGAGCGGGAACTTCTCCGTGCTGCGCGTCGCTCGCGCGGAGACGCTGGCGCCGGCGAAGGGGCCCGTGAGCGTCACATGGTCCCCGTCGTGCGTGTACGACAGGACGATTGGTGCCCCCGACTCGCCCACGAAGGGCGTGAGGGTGAGGGTCTTTTGCACTGCGTCGTCCGTCGCGTTCAGCCACTTCCGCTCACCCTTCATGTCGACGAAGCAAATCGTCTCGTCCGCGTCGAAGAATACGGAGCGCCAGCGGGTGCCTTCCGTGAGCAGGGGCGGGACGACCGCGCCGTTTCGCGTGAACGAGTCGACGTCGTAGAGACCATAGAGCGCCGGACGCGGCGCGCTCGGGCTGTACTTCTGCCAGGCGCGCTCCACGTGCCAGGCAGGCCCTCCGACCGCGATCACGATCGCGGCGACCTTCGCGACGCGCGTGAGCGTCTCGATGCGGGGCGAACGACGGGGGCCGCGCAGGGCATTAGGTGCCGTCGGTCGATGGAGAAGGAAGAAATCGGCGAGTCGCCGCGCGTCCGGGGCGATGAGGAGGATGCAGAGAAGAAGCAGATGCATGGAGTAGAGCTTCACGCAGACGTCGTAGGAGAAGTTCAGCATCACGACGTTCGACAGCACTGCCGCGCCGAGGAGCGCGCCCAGGAGGGCGGTGCGGCGGAAGAGGAGCAGGAGCGCGGGCACGCACTCGGCGAGACCGCCGTAGAAGGTGTACGTCCGCGAGGCCGCCATGAACGTCCAGAGAAGCCCCATGGGGGTCGAGCCGCCGATCGTTCGTGTGAGCTGCGAGGCATCGAGAGTCCCGAACTGGAGGGGGACCACCTTCTCCAGTCCGTAGATGAGTAGGACGCTCGCGAGGAGGTACCGGACGTAGATGCGCAGCGCGGCTGCGAGCGATGCGTAATGCGAACGGCGTCGGTCGAGGAGCGACCACACGAGAGTCACCAGCGCGGCGATACCCAGGATGCAGACGATCTCGACGTAGTTGAACGTCGTGTCGCCACTGCCATTCGGACGTGAGGTGATTTCGTAGGGGATCCGGAGGACGTGTCTGGCCAGCCAGGGGACGGCTGCGTAGTGGACGGCTTCGTTGGCGTCGGAGAGCCACTTCATCCCGGGGAAGGTGTCGAAGGGGTTAGGGAGGAAGGTGAGGGCGATGTACGCGAGCAAGAAGCGGAAGCCGATTCGCTCGGCGAGGGTCCAGTCCGAAGGGGCCGCGGCGAGGAGGGGGGGGGGGACGACCCTGGCTTGCGCTTGGGGGATGGCGTAGTTCGCCGCGTCAGCGCCGCCACTTGCGGCGGGCGCGCCAACTGTCGTGAAGGTGCGCCTGCCGGTGGGGTCGTCGAGCAGCAGCTCCGCGGAAGCGAGGTCTGTCTTCATGTTCTTCCTATCGGTACGCTCGGTGCGTGTGTTGCTAGGAATCGGCGGGCGCAGCGGAGCGACGTCCGTGCGGCCTGATCGCAGGGGGCGTCAGTCCGCGGCCAATTCCGCCAGGCCGAGGTCCAAGTCGGACAGATCCTCGAGATATGTCGCTTCCTCGTCCTTGAGGGGTCCGGCCTCGAACGCTTTCGCAATTTGCTCCAGCTGACCCTTCTTGCGAGCCGTGCAATATGCCCCACGAACACCCGGTTGGCCGAGCGCATATCGGATGTAATCGGCGTGCTCCGGTCGCCACTTCTCCCCGGTGATCCCCAACTCGTCGAGCCTCTCCGCGGAAGCCTCATCGAGCGCCGGTCGCGTGCAGAAGACGGGGACTTCGGCAACCGCTGGCAAGCGATCGAAGAAGTCCGTGCGTAGCCGTCGGGTTGCGTCGGTAAGGAATGAAGACGAGCTCGACCATGCGGCGACTCGTGGCGACAAAGGCCGAAAGCGGCTCGTCGCAGAACGCTGCGAGTCCTTTGACCCCCGGTACCGTCCCACGAAGATGCTTCTGGTGTTCGTACCATCTCGCGAGGAACTCGCTGTGGTTCACGGCGCCCATTGCACTCAAGTCCACGCCAACTATGCCCGGGAGTGCCTCGAGCAATTCTAGAAAGGGGGTATGGCAGAACTTAGGGTTCGTAGAGTACGAGACGGCGATGAGAACTATTTGCTCTCGCGCGGAGGCGTCCCTGCGCACGAGGTCTACGATTCCTAGCCGTAGCGCCTCGTAGCGAGGCCAGTGCAAGTCCGCGGAGACAACAAAGCAATTAATGCCGAGATCATGAGCCATCCGCACGTCACGGGGCTCTGCGACCGGCCCGAGGCACACCGGGCTGATGCCGACAGGAATGCCTTCGACCTGAATACGATCGGTGAGTGACGGCCAGGCAGAAGTATGCGCCATGGTCGAAGTTATTGCGGTGGAGACCCGGGCATGAGCCCGAACTGCCACAGGAAGAACCCGTACTCGTATGCCATCTCATCGGCCGATTGCTGGACGCTCTCCGCGCCGTGCCCCGAGTCCGGCTCTATCCAGAGGACAACGGGATTTCCGCTCGTTGTGGCCTCCCGAAGTTTCGCCACATACTTGGCACTCTGCCAATACGGCACCCTTGCGTCATTGAGTCCGGTGGTGACCAATATCGCCGGGTAGCTTACGCCACGTTGCACCTGTTGGTACGCGTCCATCTTCAAGAGCGAACGAAATGCGGAAGGCGTAACTGGAGATCCGAACTCCTCCTCATTACTGGGTCCGGCCCCGACGCGGAGCTGTCGAAGGAGATTCACCATCCCGCTGCCGACGTACGCCGCGCGGAAAAGGTCGGGTCGTTGATCAACCGCGACACCCACAAGGAGTCCGCCAGCGCTTGCACCGTCCGCCGCGAGGCGCCGTGGCGAGGCTACTCCCACTCGGATCAGGTGCTCGGCGCACGCGGTGAAGTCGTCAATCGACGTCTGCTTCTTCTCGCGCATGGCGGCGACGTGCCACTCCCGACCGAGCTCACCCCCGCCTCGTACATGCGCGAACGCCAGGATCCCGCCGCGTTCGAGCCAGGCGATGCGCTGGGCATTGTAGCGCGGCAAGATGCTGACTTCGTAGGCGCCGTACCCCAGAAGGATCACGGGAGCCGTCCCATCTCGTCGGGCGTTCTTTCCGGAGATCACGGTGAGGGGTATGCGAGTGCCATCACGGCTCGTCGCCTCCATGTGCTCGACGCTGACGTCCGACAGCAACACGCTCGACTGCTCCGGAAACGCTGCGTTCATCGCGCTGCGACCGTCCGTTGCGGCCAGCCACCGGGCGGGCTGCAACCACCCTTCAACCTGGAAAGCCGCCACGTGCCCATTCACGTCCGACGTCAGGTCCGTTACGGAGCAGTTCGGGGGGATGTCGATCGCGGAGACGGAACCGCCTCGCGCTCCGAGGCGTCGTATCGTCGAACCTTGAAAGTCTCCATCGACGACATAGACAGCATCTTTGGTTGACACGACGTTCGCCAGCGCTCGGCCCGTGGCTTCGAGGACGACCGTGGGGGTCGACGGGTGGGACAGATCGAGTCGGGCGACCTGCCCGAGTGGGCTGTTTTGACGCATGATCACGTAGAGCGAGCTTCCCGACAGCGCCCAGTCGCTGACGGCGTTCTCGAACCCTACAAGTTTCGCCCACGGCCCCTTGCCGTCGATAGGCCGTGCGAAGATCGCCGTATCGGAGCTCGTTCCACGGTAGACGAGCGCAAGGAGGTACAAGCTCCCGGCCCGGGAGACGATGATTGGAATGTCCTTTGGGTCGGTCAGGATCGAGGCGTCTGTCTGCGCGCTGATTGCGACGGTATCCTCGCTAACCGGTGTACCCAAGCGGTGCAGCATGGCTTGAGGGGCGGTGTAGATGGCTCCAGCGTCCCCGTCGCGGAAATGCGGAAAACGAGTGTAATAGAATGCTTCTTGCCCATTCACCCACGAGAGGCTCACCTGGGTTAGGTGCTCGAGCCGGTCGGGGAGATTCCTGCCAGTCTCGACGTCGACAACGAAGAACGTCTCGTCCTCGGAGCCGCCGGTCGCCACCCCGTAACCGACGAAGCGTCCGTCGGAGGATGGACTCACGTGCGCGATGGCTGCCGAGGTGTCACCTCCGCTCGGCGGAGACCAGAGCACGCGTTCTGGACGACCGGGCGAAAGCACGAACAGCCGCGAGGCCGTTTCGCCCTTACGCCGACGCAGATAGAAGAGACGACCTCCCGCGAGCTTGACGTCGTCGATGGACTCGCTGCCTTCAGTGAGGGCCTGCAGCCTGCCACGCAACTCCGACATCCCGGGGATCGAGTCAAGCGTCCTCTGACCGTCCACCGTTTCTTTCGCAATCCAGGCCCGAGCCCGAGGATCGCTGGGCGATTCGAGCCAGCGGTATGGATCGAGAAGGGCTTCGCCGAAATAGACATCGCCGGTAGGCGCGGGCAGCGTCGACTGCGAGCCGCCCGCGCTCGGCGTTGCCGCAGGCTGCGGCACGGAAGAGACCGCGCCGCAGCCTGTGATAGCAGAGGCAAGGATCAGGCAAAGTGGCCGCATGACTCAGCCGTGCACATAGGAACCCGTTTTGCAGCCACTATTCAGTGCACATTGGGTCGGGCCTGTTCGCAGGTGGCTACGAACGGCCAAGACCCGCACCGTGTTCCGACGAAGCTGCGGTTTGTTAAAGCGGTTCTCCATGGCTCATCACAGAAGGGCATTCTTGGCGGCGCGCGGACCTGTTAATCGCGTCGTTCATGATCCATCCGTTCTCGCTCGACCTGCGTGAGCGCGCGGTAGCGCTGCTCGACGAGGGGCTCAACAGTCTTGAGGTCGCCGACTTGCTCGGTGTAAGCGACAGCTGGGTCCGCAAGATGCGCCTGCGGCGCGAGGCGCTCGGGCATCTGATCCCGGGGCCGCCGCCGCGGAAGGAGCGGCTGCTGAGCGAGGAGAGCCTCCACGCGAGAGAAGCGCACAACCCCGAGATCCAGCGAGAGCGCGAGCGCTTTGTCCGTCGAAGGGTCATCCGCGGCGCCGCACGACTCCTCTTCCTCGACGAAACGGGCATCGATCTCTCGATGACTCGTGCGTACGCGCGGGCGGCGAGCGTGCGTGCGATTCCGTTCCGAAGAACTGGGGCGACAGCATCACAGTGACGGCGGCGCTGACGCTCGACGGAATCGTCGCACCGATGATGCTCCACGGAGCGATGAACGGCCGTGCCTTCGACGCCCATGTGGAGCAGTGCCTCGCTCGCGAGCTGCAGCCCGGCGACGTGGTCGTTCTCAACAAGCTCGGTGCCCACAGGCCCGCGCGCGTGCGCGACCTGGTGGAGGCCCGAGGCGCACGCCTCGTCCACCTTCCGAGCTACTCGCCCGACTTTAATCCGATCGAGCATGCGTGGACGAAGCTCAAGGCGCTGCTGCGAAAGGCGGGCGTGCGGACCGTGCGCAAGCTCGCGCGTGCGCTTCGCTTTTCCCTCCTCGCGATCACGCCCGACGATTCCCATGGCTGGTTCTCACACTGCGGCTTCCGCGTTCCATGTTCCTGGGAACCGCTCTTAGCGCGCTACAGCGGCCCACCGTCACGCTCGATAGCGCCCAAGACGCCCACCTGCGACGAAAGCCCCATTTGCCACAGGAAAAACCCATACTGTATCGCGAGAAAGTCTGCCCTCTGCGCCATGGAACCCCCGACGTGTCCTCCTCCGCGGTCAATATTTAGAATTACAGGCAAGCCGCTCGACGACGCATCTTGAAGTCTCGCAGCGAATTTTGCCCCTTGCCAATACGGAACGCGGGCATCGTTCATTCCCACCGATATCAAAGCAGCCGGGTAGGAAGTCCTGTCCCGCACCTGGTGGTATGCGTCCATCGACAGGAGGGCACGAAAGCCTTCCGGCGTCGCCAAAGACCCGAATTCTTCAGCGTTCGCCGGGCCGATTGTCACAGCCATGAGCTGAAGAATATTCAGCATGCCAGCGCTGACCGAGATCGCACGAAAGAGCTCGGGATGCTGCGTTGCAGCCACTCCAACGAGGAGTCCCCCAGCACTCTCTCCAGCAGCCGCTAGGCGTGCCGGGCTCGTGTATCGAGCGTCCACCAGATATTGCGCGCACGCAACAAAGTCGTCGATCGAATTTTGCTTTCGCTCACGCCTCCCCGCGTCGTGCCAGGCAGGACCCAGGTCCCCGCCGCCGCGTACATGGGCGATGGCGAGCGATCCTCCCCGCTCCAGCCACACAAGGCGAGACGCGCTATAGCGCGGGCGAACGCTGATTCCGTACGCACCGTAGCCGATAAGGAGAAGAGGCGACGAGCCGTCCCGAGCAGAATCCTTCCTCGATAGGATTGTCAATGGAACGCGAGTTCCGTCACGACTCGGCGCTTCCGCATGCTCGACTTCTTGTCCGGCGAGTGTCCGCTGTTCCTGGTCCGGAAAGGCGGCCACGGGCGAGACCAGCCCATCCCGCAGTGCGAGCCAGCGCGGTGACTGATACCAACCCTCCAACTGTAGCAGCACGGTGGGCGACATCGAGTCCCCGGAAATGTCGTTCACACTTCCGTCAAAAGGCAGTGTCACAAAAGTCTCTCTGCGAGTCTTGAAAAGAACGCGGCGCACGCTGGAGCCACGCACATCCTGCTCGACGATGTAGAGCGCGTCCCTTGAGGCCGTCATGGTCGTGACAGTCTTGCCATCGGACACGTCAAGGTATGGAAGTAAAAGCGAAGGCTTTCGCAAGTCTATTTTCGCGACGCGACTCCGATTCGCGTCGGACGTGTATAGTACATAGACATCATTGCCGTGGGCCGTCCACTGAGTGACCCGATCCGCTCGATCGGCGATTTCTTCCCAAGGCCCTAAAGCATTCTTGGCGGCCCGGCGAGCATAGAGCGTCACCTCGTCGGCCGTTCCGTGCGAAATCTCGGCGATCTCAAAGTCACTGGCCAAGGTCGTGACAAGCCGCGGCAAGTCAATTGAGTCAAGCTGGGGAGACCCCGCGGCCCCCTTCCCGAAGACGCACACGTCCGAATCGGCACCGGTTCCGATAGTGTGGATTCGAACCTCTCCGTCTAGATACCGTGTCTCCGGGTTACCCTCGCCAAAATGAGGTCGCTTGGAATAATAGAACGCGCTCCTCCCCGTCGTAAGGCGCGCGGGGAGCCAGGCAATGGCCGGGCTGGTAAGTTGGTCCAAGTGCTCCGGGAGCATCGCTCCACTTGCAACATCAACGATGTGTACCGTATTGTTTTCCGAGCCACCGGACGCTACGCCAAAGGCCACGTATCGGCCGTCTGGCGACGGGGCCACGTGATCTATCTCTGAGGAATCGTGGTCTGAGGGGCCGAACAGAAGGCGCTCACTCTTGCCAGCCTCGCGAACGAACAGGCCCGCCGTTTGCTCACCTTTCCGGCGGCGCAGGTAGAAAATATCATTGCCGACGAGCCTGACACTCGAGATGTTGTCTCCCTCTAGAAGAAGGCTCGAGAGCTCCGTCCGTAGCTCAGCCACACCGGGGATTAACTCAATCGTGCGCTTTGTCTCATTACTCTCTTTTGTCAGCCAATTCTGGACGGATGGACTCGACGTTTCCAGCCATCTATACGGGTCGGTCAAGCGCTGGCCGAAAAACGATTCCGTCATCGATCCATCCGCAGTTTCGTTGTGCACGGCGACTCCCGTCGGGGAAATTGCTCGGGCGGGAGCCTGCTCCTGTGTTGAAGCTCTTTGGCTAACGCAGGCGAGGTGACATGTCATCAGCAGTAGAAGCCATACGCGAGACGTATTCATTCCTGGATTCTCAAGGTGATGATCCTCGCCATCGAGCGGTTGTAGGAACGCCGGGACAAGCGTATCGCGAGCGCAAGTCATCGGAAGGAAGGGCCCCGAGCAAAGTCGCCCGGGGCCCCCAGGTTCACTGCAAATTCGTGGAATCGGCCTTGCACGTGCCACAAACATCTGCGGAGCCGCCACCGCCGGCGCGGACCCGCGATTGAACGCGAATCGTCTCACGTCGAAGTGAGAGGCGGCACGCTTTCCTTGTGGGCGTCGATGACGCCTCCGAGCGCAGCGCCTCGAGAACCACGGTCGCCTTCTTGTTGGACATGTAGTTATTCCTTTCCGAGCAGTGTTGTAGAAGGTGTCTTGCAGGAGAGGGCAAGGAGACGCTCCTTTGCCCGACGAATCGTGACGCTTTGCGGGGACAGTCGCCAGTGTCCAAGAATCTCCGAATAGAGAGCGCACGCGACGGCAGGAGTGCCCTCTTCCATCTGCCCGAGTTCATACTTGGCCTTTGTGCGAAAGAGGTCGCCAGAGAGAGAGCACGAATGGGCCGCTCTGAAGAAGAATTGCTTAGCCGTTGCCGTCCGACCTGCGAGAGCGAAGACTCGGCCGAACATATAGTCGTCCGACGCGTCCCGATATTGAGGTCCGGGCAGGGGCTCAGATGGTATCTGCGAGAGAGCTTCGAGTGCCTCTGGCGGCGTCCACGCGGCGGTGGCATATGCGTTGATCCAACGGCGATATGGTGCTCCGTATGCTGGATCCTCGGCTGTTGCGAGGATCTGCTTTCTCAGAACGTCCCGGCCCTCGGGCATGAGGTCTCCCGCGGTCGAACCTAGGTAGACGGTCTCTGAGGCAAGGTCTACATTCTCGCTCCGAGGCCAGGAGGCGGATTCATTCGCGAAGTCACGCGCGATCGCGATGGCGCTAGCAGTGTCCCCGAGCTCGGTTGCGAGGAGGACCTGGTACTCGTAAGGTCTAACCTGCGAGATCCCAGAATCACCCTCCCGCGCCACAAGTAATCTGTATGCCTCCGCGAGAGTGCGGGCGTCGAGTAGGCGGCCAGCAGCGATCGCAAGGTCGATCGCTTCTCTCGCACGAACGCGTCTCCGGATGCCTTCATCCGAAATTCGCCTGGACTCCTCGTCGAGAGCCGCACGAACTGCATCAAGCGGACGCTCTGTAGAGTAGAGCGCGTCTGCAAAATCACTGTAGGGTAGCCAGGAAGTGGGCTGGCGCGTCATCTCTTGGCGCGCGATTGGCTCAAGTTCCGCGCATCGACCTTCGTTCGCATCGATTCTGGCCAGATCGTACAGGCAATCGGTACCGCTCGGTGAGGAGGATACACAGGTTCGTAGCGAGCGGCTCACGTCCTCCGCGGAGGCCTCCAGTGTGCTCGTCAATGAGAAGAGGCGGGCGTGCAGATAGAGCGCGACGGGGGCGGGGCTCGGGAGCGATAGAACTGGGTCAAGCAGCTGTGCGCCGCGCGCGCGATCGCCCATTCGTTCGTAATATGTAGCGAGGATCATACGTAGGTCCGTGTTCGACGGCTCCTTGTCGATTACGTGACCGAGCCTCTCGGCGGCAGCAAGGCGATTTGGTGGGTCTTGAACCGCCGGCTGTAAGGCGTCGAGAACGTTGAGCTGAAGCTCAGATAACGTACTCCGGTGGAGCGTTGCATTAGCGTAGTGTTCACGCAGTTTCGCTGAAACTTGCCAGGAAACGAGAACAAACCAGAGATGTGCTGCTGCAAAATCCGGAGCCACCAGGGTCGCGGACTTGAATCTTCCTAGGGAATCGAGGCTCGAAGCATCACGCCAGAGTTGGATTCCGGCCCGATAGTCCGCCATCGCCGCGGCAGGGATGTTCGGCGTCAATACGGCGGTGAGGTCGGAATCTCTGCTTTTCGGTGAGGCATCGACTTGGGCGGCCCGCTGTAACGGGCCGGACGATACGGACTCGTGCCTGGCGAATCTCGCGCGGAAGCCGAGGCCGAGAAGGGTCATGGAGACAGCCACGCAGACAAGCACGACCCGTAGAGGGAACAGGTGGCGTCTCCAGGGTAACGCGTGGACGGGGCCGACGGTTGGCGGAGTCGTCCGCGTTGCGACGTCCGGGAGCAGCAACTCTGCTTGCGTACGAGGAATATTGCTGAAGCGAGACTCTGGAGAGCCAGCGATGGGCTGGACCTCCGGGACGTGTGTTGCGACAGTATCAAGATCTTCACCGCGCTCAGGTAGTGGAACTGCGAGAGAGGGGAGGCTCGACGCTACGAGGCCGAGCGCCGCCTCGCACGCCCCAAGCAATGCTCGGTCCATCTCCCCGGCGTCGGCCCATCGCCCCTCCCTCTTGAACGACAACGCCCGGTCGACAACCTCCCTCAACGCCGTCGGCACCTCAGGCGCAACCTCTCCCAGCGACCGCGCCGGCCGCGTCGCCGCGAGGACCGCGATCTCCGTCGGACTCTCCGCCTCGTGAACGAAGCGACCCGAAAGCAGCGAAAACATCGTCGCGCCGAGCGCCCAGATGTCTGTCCGCCCGTCCACCTCACGCATGCGCCCCAGCGCTTGCTCGGGTGCCATGAACGCCGGAGTCCCGAGCGCGCGACCCGACCGGGTGGCTGAGCCGGGTTCGTTCGACTCGAAGAACCGGCCGATCCCGAAGTCGAGCACCTTCACTTCCCCGGCTGTCGTGACGAAGACGTTCTCGGGCTTGATGTCGCGATGGACGATCTTCTTGGCGTGTGCTGCCGCGAGCGTCTCCAAGAGCGAGTGCGCGAGGACCACCACCTCGGCGATCGGCAGCTTCCGCCCTTGCCTCTCCGCTCGCGCGCGCAAAGTCTCCCCCTCCAACAGAGGCATCACCAGGAAAACGCACCCGTCTTCCGTCACGTCGTCGTCGATGACCGGCAAAACCCCGGGATGCCCGACGCGATTCGCTAACTGCGCCTCCCGCCGAAACAGCCGCTCGATCTCCGGGTCAGTCGCGAGCCGCTCGTGCAGAATTTTGATGGCAACCGCGTGCCCATTTCTATGGACCCCCGCGTAAACCGCCGCCATTCCGCCGATCCCGATCAGCCGGAGAATGCTGTAGCGCCCGCACAGCGAGCTCCCGAGCCTCCGCAACGCCCGTTGCGCCACGACGTTGTCGGAAAAGGCAGGCATGCGAGGCGGACGTGGGATGCCACAGGGATGCCCATCCCTCAAGGGCGGCGGAGCTCCAAAGATCAACGTTTCGACCCGCCGCGCACTGTTGAAAAATCCAACAGTCCGCGGCGCGCTTGTGGAAACCCGCAACACTGCGCTCCGCAACAGCGCCCACCGCTCGCGCGAGCGGCGGCATAGCCCTTGCCCCGCCGCGTGCTATGTCCCCGTCCGGAGCTCGCCTCGCCAGGAGCATGCTGAACGTGTCCCGCCCCTCGTTCGTTCTTGAGGTCATCGGCGGCGATGATCACGGGACCCGCATCGAGGTCGCCGACCGCGTTCAGACGATCGGGCGGGCGCGCGACACGGATCTCGTCCTGAAGGACCTCGGCGTGTCGCGGCGCCATCTGCAAGTCGTAGCGACCGAGAGCGGCGTTCAGTTCGACGTCTGCGGCGACGCGGCGGCCTTCATCGTCGGGGGGAGACCGCTCCGGTCGGTCGAGGCCAAAGTGGGCGAGCGAGTCCTGGTCGGGAACACGCTCCTCGCGGTCGTCTCCGGGGGGATGCCGGCCTCGAGTCCGGAGCTCCGGGCGGCGCGCGGGCATACCGACGTGCGGACCGTGCTCACCGGGATGGGGGCGGACGCTCGCGCAATCGCCGCTGTCTACACTCTGATCGAACGCCTCGACGAAGGACTGGATCGCGCCGCGCTCGCAGCGGCGCTCGCCGCCTGGTGCTCCGAGCAGACGCCATCGTGCACCGTAGAGGTGCGCACCGGCTCCGCGGCGACGACTCTCTTTGCCGAGAACGAAGAGCGCGGAGTGACCGTCATCGTGGTGCCTGCACCGGCGGAAGACTCCGTGGCTCTCGCGTTCCGTTGCGCTTCGTCCGCGCAAGGGATCTCCGACTCGTTCCGGCGCATGCTCGTCGTCGCGGGTCGCCTCTATGGGTCGTCTCTCGTACGACTGCGGCGCGCCGAGGTCGCCGACGGTGAAGTGGCAGCGCTCCGGGCGTTGTCGTTCGGTACGGCGCGCGATTTCCTGGGATCGTCACCCGCTGCGCAGCAACTCGCTTCTCGGATTCCCCGACTTGCGCAATCCGACGTGAGCGTCCTCCTCGAAGGGGAGACCGGCGTCGGGAAGACCTTCGTCGCGCGCCTCATCCACGAAGCGAGCCCGCGCGCGCGAGAGCCGCTGCGCGTGATCAACTGCGCGGCGATCCCCGAGGCGCTCGTCGAGAGCGAGCTGTTCGGCCACGAGCGAGGGGCGTTCACGGGGGCCGTCAGCCAGCGCATCGGCGCGCTCGAAGCCGCCGGGCGCGGAACGCTCTTCCTCGACGAGATCGGCGAGCTCTCGCCGGGGAGCCAGGCCAAGCTGCTTCGCGTCCTCGAGGACCGCAAGTTCGAGCGCGTCGGCTCGAACCACACGATCGAGCTTCGCGCGCGTGTCCTTTCGGCAACGAATCGTGACGTGGACCAGATGGTCTCCGCCGAGAAGTTCCGGCAGGACTTGCTGTTTCGGCTCGCCGTCGTGCGCCTCAGGGTTCCGCCGCTGCGGGAGCGCGGAGAGGACGTGCTCGAGCTCGCGCGACAGCTCCTCTCCGATGCAACGCAGTCTGCGGGGCGGCGCGTGGTCGGCTTCTCACAGGATGCCATCGCGCTCATCCGGCGTTACTCGTGGCCGGGGAACGTGCGCGAGCTGCGGAACGCGGTCGACCATGCGGTTGCTCTCGGCGAGGGGTCGCTCATCGAAGTGGGGGACCTGCCTCCTTTGATGGGGGCGGCGGTGGAGCAGCCGGAGGATCCTGATCTCGTGCGGTTGCCGCTCGACATGCCGACGCTCGAACGGCGCGCGGTTGAAGCGGCGCTGAGAGCCACGGGGGGGAATCGACTGCGCGCGGCGGCGCTGCTGAATGTGAATCGGTCGACGCTGTACAACAAGATGAGAGAGTACGGGATGTGAGGCCTGGGCATTGATCACATCTTCCGGAAGATGTGATCAATACCCAGGCTGAGGCCCGGCGGGAAGCGACCGAGCATCGGAGTGCGTCTCTTCGACCCCTCGCCGCCAAAACGAGCAGGGACCCTCGACCGGCCAGGGCTGTGGAATGAGTCCACAGTTCGCGCCGACGAATGTGGGCTAAGTCGTCACTGCGCTCCTCGGAGTGCTGTGATCCTCCTCCGATTCGGACCGGCACCCGCGTTGCAATCGCGAGGAATGGCGATGCCGCAGGCGGCAGGAGCCGGCCGCCCAAACCTCGGACCTTGCCCTGGCGCCAGAAATCGACGCGCCACCTTCCCTTTCTACGCAACACAGCGGCCCTCCGATCCGATGGGTCTAGGAAGGCAACTTCGCTCGCCCGAGCTTCCTGCCGAGACGATCGTGCTTGCCCGAAACCGAGAACGACCACATGCCGATCATCACCTCAACATCAGCCCGTCGCCAGGCAGCCCACTGTTTCGCATGCGCCGCTCTTCTCTTGGCCGCCATCGCATTGGGCGCTTGCGGGGCTCGGGAACATCAGCACCCGAATGCGGACGAAGACCCCATCCCCGCTTGCGAGGCCTTCCTGGAGCACTCCCAAGCCTGCCTCGCGCGCTTGAACGAGCCGGGCTCAAACCGCCCCGAGGAACTCATCACAGCATCTCGCCACGCAATCTACTCGGCCGTTCACGACGACGCCTCGCGCGCCGCCGCGGGAGCTCGATGCGCCGAAAACCTAAACAATAGCACCTGCAAGTAGCCATCCGAGGCCAAGGAACATGAGCTCCAACACCTTCTCCAGAGCAGCCCTCGCTGTCGGCGTCCTCCTCTCGAGCGCCGCTTCGCGAAGCGCGGTCGCCCAGAACCTCCTCCCAGACTCCGCGCAGTCTCAGGGAGGCGCCCCGTCTCTCGCCGTCGAGGACACCGGTGGTGAGGCGTCCTTTGGCTACTTCGCGACGACATCCGTGCAGCCGTCCACGGGTACCTTTCACGCGACACTGCCGATCACATTGCCGCGCGCCCGCGGCGTCCCCCAGATCGATCTACATCTCGGTTTCTCCAGCGCCGGGGGCTCAGGCATCGCCGGATGGGGCTGGGATCTCGACCTTCCGCGGATCGAACGCCGCGGACTCGGAAACGGCCCTCCAAACTACGAGGACCCAACCGGTAACGTTCCCCTAGACCCCCAGCTCGAGGACCAGTTCTTCTTCAAGGGCCAGCCACTCGTCCCGCTGTGCCGAACCGACCAGTGCGCGACCGTCCTTACCGACGGAGAGCAGGTGCCTACCGGGCTGGTCGGCTGGTACTACTTTAGGCTCGCATTCGACACCACCTTCGATCGCTTCTTCTGGTCCCCAAGCCACGCCACTTGGCTCATTATCTCCAAGAGCGGCGTTGTTACTCAGCTCGGCGCACCACTAGACAATACGGAAGACCATTCCGCCATAGATGTCGACGTGAGCTCGGGCATCCGCAGTGTTCCTGCGGACGCCTACTTCCGATGGAACATCTCGCGCCAATACGACCGCTACACATGGCCCAGCGGAAACCCCGCAAATCTTACCATATACCAATGGGGACAGCTAACCAGCACAAACGGGGCGATCCCTGTCACGGACATCCGAGGGTATCTCACTGACGTCTTCGACACCCCTCCGAGCGACGGTGCAGCGGTCGCGAGCTTCGCGCACCACGTGCACATCACGTACAACCAGCCCAATGGCGTCCACATCTACACGGCGCCCCTCTGGCTCGGCGTGCCTAGTTGGACGATTTACCACATCGACGTCACCAGCCAGGGCACTGGCACGACGCGCGAACAGTTGCGTCGTTACTGGCTGGACTACCTGATGGACTTGCAGGGGTGGCACCTGTCGGAGTTCTCGCTCGAAGGACGCTGCGTCTCCACGGCGAACCCCGTGGAGGCCAACTCCGAGCTTCCACCCACCCCGGCCTGCCCGCTCTGGCCGGCGACGACGTTCACCTACCAAGCCGAGCGTCCGATCCCGACCAACATTGCTCCCGTGCTCATCGCAGGTACGATCCCCCCCAACAGCGCAGTCTACGACATCAATTCGGACGGGCTTCCCGACTTCGTCGAACCTCCCACGGGGCCATATATCCCTCAAGTGGTCGCTCTCAACTCAACGAAGAGGCCCCACACGTTCACGCCGAGTACCATCGCGCCGGCACCGGGAGACCCCATCGGGTACCCCGTTCCCGCGGTGTATTCCAACCTCGGCAACACACCGCCGTTCTGGACTCCGCAAGCCCTCCGCGGGAACTTTCGGAACGACGGCTTTCTCAACGCGATCGCTGCTTACGGCGGCGGCTATAGCAGTCAGGGCCTATACACGGTCAGTCTCTACGCTTCAGGCGGCCCCCAATGGACTCACTCCGCCTTTGCGAACGAGGTCCCACTCAGCCCATTTGTCGCCGATATCGACGGTAACGGACTGACCGACGTCATCGATCCCGGCGCGATGTGGGGGCGCGTGGCCATTGACTACTCGACAAAAGACGCCACGGGACTGACGTATCCGTTGGCACCGATCAACGACGACATTTGCGTGGGTGGCGACCTCACCGCCGCAATTCTGTTCGCACAGAATCAGAACGCGGCGCCCATTCTAGTCGACATGAACGTAGACGGAATCCCCGACATTGCGGTCATCCAGTCTACGTCAGTGACTGTGTACCCGGGTCACGGCGACGGGTCCTTCGGCATCTGCCGTAACGGAGCAGCGCAGTGCCCCTGCTCTGAACAGGGGCCGATCGTAGTACCGATCAACTCCCCCATCGACGCTGGGAGCGTACAGGCCGCGCAACTCGGAGATGTGACGGGTGACGGTGTCCCGGAGCTGCTGTGGTTCAATTCGACGGATCTATTTGTCGAGAGTGGATACGCGGGGCTCGACGCGGCAGCATCGACGCCCTTCGCGAGCGCCGTCGGGTATACCCGCTCACAACTCGGATTCAACGCTCAGACGAACCTCGCGGGCCAAACGATCTTCATCGCGGATATGAATGGAAACGGCGTGCCGGACGTGGTCATCCAAAGCGAGTTCAATCGGGTTCAGTATATCGACCTTCACGGCGAGGAGGACCCACCCCCGGGATACCTTCTCTCACTCGAGAACGGTCTCGAGGGATTCACTCTAGTCACCTTCGAGAGCACCACCAAGCTGGCGAGCCCGGGTACGTGGGCGCTTCCTCAGCCCGTCTATGTATGCACGGGCGTAGTGAACGAAGCCCTCGAGCCGGCGGGCGCGTGGGCGCAACCCGTCCTCTCCACAACCTACGCATACGGCAGCCCAGTCTACAGCTCGCGCGACGCCTCCTTCGTCGGCTTCCAGTCCGTCACGGAAACGCACAACGGTGACGATGGCTCATCGCCATCCACGCAGCCTGGTACGGTCTTCCACCGAACATTCGACTACGCCGACTGCGAAATATCGAGTCTTTCGAGTCCATGCCCCCTAGGGACCGACCGTCCTGAGCTCGCCGTTCGTGCACTTCCCGTCGTCGTGGAGGATTCGAACGTGGGGAGCTCGGTGTACCGCAGCAGTACGCATACGGGATTTACGGTCCAAGTCCTCGCCACGGGCCTGGATGGACGAAACGTCAGGATGGTGTGGCCTTCCCAGACCGACACGTACCTTTTCGACACCGCCTTCTTCTCGCCCGGGCCCGTTGGAATCACGAACCTTCAGGACGTGACCGGCCCGGACGCTCTCGATGGGACCGTGGGCTTCTACTATCAACTTCCTGCCACTCCTGGAGCGCACCTGCGCCGAACTGAGACACGCGACGCCTACGGAAACACGACTTTGCTGGAGGACTGCGGAAATGTGGTGACGTCGGGAACGGGCGCCGACTCGTATCCAGACGGAACCATCGAAAAACACACGCATTGGCCGATGCCAAGCGACGAGATGTTCTGGCTATGGCGCCCAGATCACACCTGGACCGACAGTACGAACAGCGACGGAGGCCCGAGTGCACCGCGAAACGAGCACCTAATGAGCTACGACGCGTTCGGTGGCCTCACGGACGTGTACTCGATGCTCAGCGGTGGCCAGTCGCTCGCGCGCGCGAACCCGAGTGGCAACGGGTTCAGCACGGGCCCATCCACAATCTCGACCGCAGCGGAAATTCATCCCGGCCACTATTCTCGCGACACATTCGGCAACGTCACGCTCGTACAACGGCCGAACGGTCAATGCGAGAAGGTAGGTTATGACAGCGCGTTCAACGAATGGCCGCAGCATACATCGGCCGGGATAAATGGCTGCGGGCAATACGCCACGCTGCTCACGTCAAACGAGAGTGTGGATGCCGTCACCGGGCTTGTGACCGCGACCATCGATCCGAATGGAATCACGACGCAGTTTGCTTATGATCCGTTCGGGCGCCTCTCTCGCGTGGACAAGCCGGACCCCACGATCCCCCTCGAAGTCGTCACAGGGGCCATCACGATCGATCGGCAGTTCGGCACTTTTGGGACAACAGCGCCGCCAACCTGGCCGATGAGTGCTCACCGGGTCGAGGCCGACGGCAACACCGGTCTCGAGACGTGGACCTACTGGGATAGCTTTGCTCGGCCCGTGATGAACGTGCAAAAGGCGGATACAGCCGCCAGTGATGCGGCGCCGTACGTTGCCTTCGGCTTTCCCATCTACGGCGCCGCTGGCCGGATCAGCGGCCAGCACCTGAAATGGTTCACGACGACAAACTCGGACATTCCGACTCTCATGGCTCAAGCGGCCGCGCAACCCGCGACGTCACTCGTCTACGACGCGTTCGGTCGAGTTCTCCAGACTTCGCGCAGCGACGGCACTCCGGACTCTGCGTTCGCATATCACGCTCTGTCCGTGGATCTGTACGATGCGAACGGTCTTACCGCGGGCACGCATCCACCGAAGACGCAGACGATGGATGGGCACGGCCGGCCGCACGCTCTCACAGAGGTGGTCACGTCGAATGGCGTAACCGACACGATTACGACGACCACCTCGTATCTACCTACGGGCGAAGTGGCTTCGATCAGCAAGACGCACACAGGTAACGCCAACGATAGCGTCGTTCATACGCTCGGCTACGACTCGCTCGGCCGAATGGTCATGAACTCCGAGCCAAACGCGTCCACGGCCACGTCGGGTTGGAGATACGCTTATGACGACTCCGGGCGCCTTGTGGGCACGTCGGATGCCCGAGGCTGTGGCGTTGACTACTACTATGACAATCTCGACCACAAGATCGCGGAGGACTATTCGCCTTGTGTGGCATCGCAAGGTCCGTACGTTGCGTACGATCCAACGACGACAAGTGGCTCCGACGCGTACTACCAGTATCTAGAGCCGAGCCACGTGACGATACTTCACACTCCGCCCTTTGCCTTCGGCCGGATGATCTCCAAGTCCGATCGCGCTAGCACGACGAGCTACAGCTACGACGGGCGCGGTCGAGTCGTAACCGTGGCGAGGCAGATCGCTCTTCCGGGCGTTCCCGCGCCGGCCCGTAGCGCGAGATATGCGCCCGGGGTGTACACGAAGGCCCTGCAGTACGACCCGGCAGACCGCGTCGTCACCGAGGGGACGGGGCTTACGTCCGACGTGAGCGCGCTGAGCCCTCCGTCCGGCGCGACCAGCAGCGCTAGCCTGACGTACTCTGCCCGAGGCGTCCCGAGCACGCTCACGAGTCCCTACGGGGCCATGATCAACCGAATCACGTACGATCAGGACGGCCGCAATCTCTCGGCGACATATGGCGACGCGGCCGGGACGGTGCGCACGTCTACGTACGACGTCGCGACGGGCTGGCCGGAGACGACCGTCGTTTCACGTCACGCGCCGGCACTGTGGAAAGCAGCCTCGGGAAGCTATACACCTCCCACGGAGAGCGGGACGGGACAACTCGTCCTGATCGATCACGGCTTTCTCTATGACGGCGTGGGCAACCCGCTCCTCGTTACAGACCTACGTACGGCGTCGGAATGGCCTCCGGGCGCAAGCCCCGTCTCGGTGACCCCGAGCTATGACACCGCGTATCGGCTGACCGGAGTCTCGTACGCAGTCAACGACGTGCAGGGCCCTGTTGGAAGCGCCGATGCGATTACGCAGCTCTGGCCGACGCCCGCTCTGCGAATGACCTCGCAGACGTACAAGTACGATTGGTTGGGAAACGTCCAGGCGTCCTCTGATAACTCGAGCGCGTTTCCGGTGCGATCGCTTGGCACCGCGCAAATCGGTGGCACCGGGTTTGGCCCAAACCAGATCGCGGGCAGCGTTGGCCCGGGGACTGGGCAGAGCGCGTCGGTGGCGTACGACGCGGCCGGGAATGTTACGAGCGTTACGATAACAGCCCCGTGTGCCACGGAGACTTGCACCGCGACGGTCGGGTATCAATGGGACGAGGCCGGGCGTCTCGCCGAGGCACAGCAAACGACCCTCGTGGCGTCGAAGGACAACGCCGCTCTGGGAACGGGACCTGTCGTTACATTCGCGTACGACAGCGCCGGTGAGCGCGTGCTGAGGACGACGACGCCGGCCGCTGGACCTCCGACTTATACGGCGGAGATCTTTCCGACGCTGCGTCTGAATCAGACGGAATTCCTGAACGGGGACTACGAGCGAACGGCAACCACGGAGGCCGTGTACCTGGGCGTGGGGGGGAGTGAGGTCGCACGTCTCGTCTATTCGGTGGACGACCCCATCACCAGCGCCAGCGGTACGCTTCACGTGTTCTACGAGATTTCGGATCTCCGCGCCTCGAACACCGCCGTCGTCGATCAGGAAACGGGGGAGCTCGTGGAGTATGTGACGTACTCGGCGTACGGCGCGCCCGAATCGGACTATCGACCGGCGCGTTGGGGGACGTTTCACGAGGACTACGGGTTCTCGCAGAAGGAAGAGGATGACTCTCTCGGGCTAACGTATTTCGGTGCACGATACTACTCGACGCTGCTGTCCCGTTGGCTCAGCGCGGATCCACTCGCCGTTCACGGTCTTCGCGGCACAAATCCGTACGCCTATGTGAATGGGAATGTGTATGCCTCTGTCGATCCGCTCGGGCTGGCGGCGGAGTCGACTTCGGGAGACGAGGAGACGTTCGAGGACGAGGAACCCGTGACGGTGCCTGCGGACCCGAATACGTTCAACACGTCTGCGGCGACGGTAGGGGCTGAAACTCCCCTGGGGAACGTGTGCACATATCCAAATTCCCAATACTACGGGCAAGAGATCCCGGACGACGAAGTGCACGTCCATGGCTACATCGATCCGTTTGCCATGGTCGATCGAAGGTTCGATGCGACAGGTAAGGGCATTTGGAACGCGGCGGTGGAGGACCTGCAGGGACTCGTCAATCTGCCGGCGAACACCGACCCGCTCACTAGGTATCTGCAGCGGAAGTACGGCAATCCGTATTCCGCAGCGCTGAACGCGGTGAAGTATAGGGAAGATGCTCGCTACGCGGGGCAGACAGAGGCAGGAAAAGTACTGTTTCGCACGGCCGCGGCGGTGGCGGCCGTTGCCGGCGTGGCTACTGGAGGGGCTGGAGCGGCCCCCGGAGAGGCGAGTCAGCTCGAGCTTCCACTCGTTGAAAACGCACCGCTCACGCGGGGAACATTCGTGCGCCCCGATGGCACGAGCGCACCGTTCGCGAGCGGCTGGAACGGTGGCCCAGGGCCGTCGATGCCGCCGGGCTCACCGGGCTTCGATATCGTTACTCGAACGCATGTGGAGGGGCACGCGGCGGCGCTCATGAATCAGGAAGGGTTGTCCTCGGGTACTCTGTACATCAACAATTCGACGATCTGCACGTCCTGCTCGAAGTTGCTGTCCAGCATGCTGCCGGAGGGTAGTACGCTCACAGTTGTGCTTCCTGATGGTACGCCCATTTCCTTTGTGGGGAGATGAACAATGAACTTAGTAACTATGCGGGACCTCGAAGATTCGACGAGCGCCATCAACGGCGTCGCGCGATCTGCTGACGAAATTGTAACGCTGTTGGAAGCGGCGACTCGGCGAGCGCCGTTCTTCTGCGCTCTGGAATCGCATGGACACGCCTTGCTCGTTGGCGTTGGTCGAGATTGCGGCTGCGCGCAGCACAGCTCGGAGGGGCGACAGCCTCCCTACTTCATGGCGGTGGCCTCGCGAGCGGTGGTGGCCACGGACCTTTGCCAGTTTCTCAGCGGAGGACAGCGGAGCGATGTACCGCAGCGCTATTGTCTCGCATGGTCAGAGCTTCGAAAGATCATAGAGTACTTCGTGGGGAATGATGGAAAAATGGCGTCCGCAATGACTTGGGAGCAAATCTAATTTAGGGGCCGTCTGCCGCAGATCGACAGTAAAGGAGCGCGACGAAATGGGGTTGGCCTCGAGTGCCAAGGCGTCCTCTTTCAGAGAAAGTCCCCATTGCGCCGGAGCGAGCTATCCATGACGACAACTTGCCTTCGCGAGCCATGGACGGGAACGCGGAAGCTTGCGTCGTCGAGCCCGACGAGGGAGTCGGTTGCCTCCCGACGTCGAGGTGGAATACTACGCTTACCTGGAGGGTCTGCCGGTGAGACTTTACACAGGGACCACGAAGAATACCGCCGAGACTCTCGTGGAACAATTGAACGGCAGTGGCTCCGATGCAGAGTGGGCCGCAGTCAAGCAGCTGCGAAAACTGGAGTCATTTCCAAGGCTCCTCCTGGAGAGATTTCGTTCCTCATCAGGATGGAGGACGCGCAGCTCGTGCGTCTACCACGCCGTGCGGTACGCACGAGCCAGTGACGATGCGGTCACTCTTGGAACGGAGGCCATGCGGGACAAAGCGAAAATCGTTCGGTATCGCGGGTGCATGCTGCTTGCGTACTCGCAGAGGCCAGAAGTGCTCCCCGCTCTAAAGCAGGCTCTTGGCGTAGCCAATAAGGAGGCAGACCGGGAGGATCTCCGGGCTGCGATTGACGCAATCGAGAGCGGAAACCACAATTTCTTCGTCGACCGCGACCATTCGGGGAAGATGACGCTGACGATTTCGTAGCGCACGGTGCCGCCGCGCTCAAGAACCTCTCGCCGGAGGATCCGCAATGAGCTTTCCGAATGACGCTGACGGGGACGCTCTGCGCAGGATCGCAGAGCGGTCCGACATGTCGAAACCGATGGACATTGATTTCGCTGTCGACATGCCGAGTCAGGCGAGCGCAGTGGATATGGCGCGGCTTGCGGCTCAGCGAGGGTACAGAACGGCAGTTGAGTTCGACGATGCCAGCAAACGGTGGGCCTGTTACTGCACGAAGCGGATGGTCCCGACTTACGAAGGCGTCATCGCGGCACAGAAAGAGCTCGATGAGCTAGGCGGGCCGCTCAATGGTCACTCGGATGGGTGGGGAACGTTGGGGAACTGACGGGCCTCCTCGCGATTCCGCAGCTTTGTGCGGACGGCTTCCCATTCGGAGCTCGTCTCCGACGGCCGCGGGAGCCCCGTGAGCGCGACGCGGTACCTCGTCAACGGGCGCTCGCTAGCGCTCAAACGCAACAACAAGTCGTGGACATTCTAGGTGGCATTCGAAAGGCGCTCCAGTCGGGGGGGTTCCCGTGAGCGGCGTAGCTATGAAAGTGTACAAGCTCCGGTTCGGTGAGGAGTACGAATGGCTTCTGCCTGTCCAGGACCGTGACTTTGAGCGGTTGCGGTTTGACGGGCGGCCAAGAGCATCCTCTTGGGTGCCCGTAGAGATGAAGCGTCTTAGCGTTTCGGAGCGAGGCAGGCGTCTCACAGCAGGAGACCTCTACGCTTGCTCTGGCGGAGAAACGCTCGTCTTCGGCGACGGTGCAAGACAATCCCTCGGCCCGGAACTAGAGCGCTACGGCGAGGTGCTTCCGCTTTCTTGCGAAGGCCGCCCATTCTGGACGCTTAACGTAACCTCGTTCGTTGATGCGCTTGACGAGAGAGCTTCCCAGGTTGTCCGTGCGTCCGACACCGGCGGGATTCTGATGATTCGTCGGTACGCCTTCAAGGCGGCCTCGCTTGGACGGGCCGGACTGTTCAACCTGCCCCAGACGCCGAGAGGGCCGATCTACGCGACGGATTCCTTCGCGGACAAGCTCAATGAACGTAAGCTGGTTGGCCTTGAGCTAGTGCAAGTCTGGGCACCCGACTGATCCATCCGCCTGACCGCTGGGTGTGGCGTCGCTTCGAATCGGCTCACGGCAGTGCCTACGATGGATCGATCCAGCAGCTGGGCGAGTATGTTTGGAGCCTGGGCCAGTAGTGAGCACCCGGAGGGGCCAAAGACGATGACGATTCATCCGCACAAGGGCCCTGCGCACGAGGCTCGGGCTCGCGCACGTGCGCGTGACCAGGATCTCGGCGACAAGGACCGGTTCGTTTCGGCCGCTCTCGGGCTGAGCATGTATGCGCCGTCGGTGGACGAACCGGAAGGGGGCCAAGGTCCGAGGCCGAACCTGAGAGTCCTATGCCCCGCTTGCAACGCACCCGGGGCGATCCCCAGGTAGTATCTAACGAGTGGAGCCCAGAAGATGCGTGATTCCCAGAGTGAAGGAGATCGGACGAACATGGACGAAAGACCATTGCCAGGGCCTCCATGGCGCAGCCTTTTCCGCGGAGCCGTTCGCGAGTCCCTCGCGGCGGCGAATTCGGTCGCGAGAATTGGCACCCAAGACACACATGCGTGGGAGAAGCCCATTCGATACGTCGCGGACGACAACCAAGGGAACGTAGGAGTCGTCGAATTTTGCGCGGACGGTGCGGTTGCCGCGATGAGTGGTCGCGCACCGGCGCCGTCGTTCGACTACGCGCTGGCCATCGACCACGCCCCGCCCGGGCTGCGGGAGAGACTGCTGTGTGTTTGTGATCTTCCCCTATTGAAATCGGGATTAGGAGTGTCGGGAATATTCTGGACAGACGGCGAGTCGATTCGGGGCCCGCAAGGTGGGGACAACAGGTACCTGCTGGGGGCGGAGGCGTTTCGCCGCGAACTTCTGCCAGATTCCGCTTGGGAAACGGACGGGGCTACCTACTATGGTCTAACACCGGACGTCGCGCGTCTTGCGACCAAGATCGCTACCCGCGCGAAGGTGGCCACGCCTATCGTCGCTCTGTCGGAGCATGAACTGCGGTTGCTGATTCCGAAGGGGTCGGCGCATGAAAGTGAGGCTCTTGATCTCTTCGTTTCAGATGGACTTTTTGAACTCGAGTCCGGTGCGATCGCGTGATCTTCCAGAAGAAGGCTATCAATCCCGCGCGGAGGGGGCGGAGATGACCGAGATCTGGCTCGAACACCGAGGCGCCCGCTTGTTCGCCGTCGAAGAGGGGAGCGGGCCGCCGATCGTCCTTCTCCACGGTGGGCTCGCGACTCACGTCGTGTGGTTGCCGGTGATCGCGCCGCTCGTCGCACGGTTTCGCGTCGTCCTGCCGGACCTGCGCGCGTGCGGTCGCTCGCACTTCTCCGGCGAGCTGTCGTGGGGGCAGCTGGCCGACGACGTCGCTGCGCTCCTTCGTCATCTCGGCATCGCACGCGCGGTCGTGGGGGGGGCCTCGCTCGGCGCGGGGGTGGCGGTGCGGCTCGCGCTGGACCATCCCGATGTGGTGTCCGCGCTCGCGGTGATCTATCCGGCGCACGGCGGAGCCGACGTCGGCCTCTCGCCGGTGCAGCGGGAGGCGATGGAGAGGATGGAGGCGCTCGGCCGACGCGCCCCCGCGGAGGGGGCGGAGGTGCTGTTGCCGCTGTTCGATGTGCTCCCGCCGGAGCGTCGCGCGCGCGCGCAGGCGATCGTGCCGTCGTTCGATCCTGCGAGCATCGCGGCGAGCACGCGGTTCATGGCGTCGGGGGCGCAGCCGTTTGCGCGCGGGGAGGAGCTGGCGGCGATTGGCGTGCCGGTGCTTGTGGTTCCGGGGGTGGATGCGCAGCATCCGGCGGAGCTGGCGGAAGTGTTTCGGCGGAATGTGCGGCGGTGCGCCGTGCGGGAGATAGAGCCGACGGGGTTCGGGGGGGCGATTGGGGAGCTGGCGGAGGGGGGAGAGGGGAGAGCGTAGCGACCGACAAGCAGTCCCGCACGCTTCGTGATCGGTGCGACGCCCGCACCAGGATGACTCCCATGCCTGGTCCCCTCGCACTCGCGCCGAGAGAGGACGACAATGCTCGCATCGCGAAGCGTCTCACGGCACGGAAGCGTCAAGACGCTCCCGAGCGTCCTCCCCCAGGACCGCCGGTCGATCCGAATGCTGCGCCGGTGCCTGCGCCCGTCGACACTCCGCCGGTCTACACGCTGCCGCGTCAGCGCGGTCCATCCCAGCAGCGATAGGGACGCCCCGTGACTGGCGAATGGACCGTCCCCCTCCGTTCTTGCGCCCCGGAGCAGAGAAGGTGGAGTAAGCGCAGAATCTCAAATCTCCGCGCATGCAGCGAACAAGTGCCAGCTGAGGCTGAGCGAGTAGGTCCAGTCGTCGGGGGGCTGTGACGCAACGTAGTCTATCTCTGCGACGTACTCGCCCTTGGAGTATCGCACGACGACCTCTTTGCCGGGGCCCATCTTCCTCTCGCCGCAGAACGTCCACCCTCGATGTGCGAGCTCGGCATCGTAGAACCGTCGGATGGATAGATAGTTGGCGTCCGCCATGTAGTCCGCACTGAGTAGCGCGTGCCCTCCCTTGTGACGCGAACCTACCGGCCCGTGAATAGTGGACCCTGGCATTTGCCCAATCGCCTCGTACTCGTTTCTAAGGTCGTGTTCTGCGGAAGCGGCCCGCCCGGGCCAGATTTCCTGAGCGGCTGCGGCGACGAGACCAGCCGCCAGCAGAGCTGCCGTGGCGACACGCGCTGCTGATGGAAGCAGGGGCTTACCGCTTGGCACGGCGGGGTCGTACCACAACGGGAGCTCACACGGTTACATCCCTCCCCCGCAGCCCAATCCGGTGCGCCCGGCGCACTCTCGGCGAGGCTCACCGGGAACACCTACCGCTAGGGTTCCCTCTCAAGCAGAATGACAAGTCATGAAGAAGACGTCGCCCCCTCCGTGCGAGCATCGTTGCTACCCGCGACAGGTCCTCGGCCGTCCCCGATTGACCCGAGACGGTCTGCATCTCGGTCCGTGCCGGCAGCAGCTGCATGGGCGTCATGGCCGTCAAACTTGGATTGGCCGCGTGGGCAGAGGAAGAGAGTGTCTGGACTTGGGGCCGGGTCTCGTGACGGTGGATGCCACTCGCTAGTGCTACTCCCGTTCGTCTCGTTGCCTCCTGAGTGCGTACCGGCGCGGTCGGGGGCTACCCGGTCGGGCGCCGCGGCGGCTCAGGGAGTGCCGTTCGCCCGTGAGAGCTCGAAGCCCGGAAGAATGACCCTTCGTGGAGGCAAAGTAGGCCAGATCGACCGCCTGGCGTATTTGGACCACCACCCACTTTCGCGCGGGACGTTACGCGGAGGAGGATCGCCGATGAGGAGCGCCCCATGGCGCTAGCGCTTGGGCAGGTCGAGGCGCAGGCGCCGGGCTCACTCGGGGTCTCTCGGGAGGCGCCGCGGGCGGGGGCAGGGATGAAGTGAGCGATGGCGAGCGCCGCGCGGGGGACTATGCTCGCAAGTGGAATGGCGTCGGACACGGAAGCTGCAGCCAGTGCCGCACAGGTCGCCGCCGCTCGTCGGCTCGGCGCGGCAGGGCGATTCCGCATTGCCGCCGAAATGAGCGAGGCGGCACGCCGGATCTCGATCGAAGGAGAGCGACGTCGCCACCCCGAGCTGAGCGAGGCAGAGGCGCGCGACCGGGTCCTCCGCCGACTGTGGGGCGCCGACCTCGCGGCGCGGGTGCCCAAGACCACGCCCAGCCGTCGATGACGGAGCTCCAGGATCTCCTCGAACGCCTCGTTCGGACGCTCGAGAGTGCGGGCGTCCCATTCATGATCGCAGGCTCGTTCGCGAGCACGGTGCACGGTCTGCCGCGGACGACGCAGGATCTGGATGCCTGTTCAAGCAGAGAGCGGGGAATCGCCGCGCGCAAGAGCGCCGTGTTGGGTGAGGCACAACATGGCGCCGGTTGTCCTCCCTGACGCGGTCTTCCGCGTGGACCCTAGAGATCAGCGCCCATCTGACGCGCAATCATAAATCACTCCCCTCGTCATCCACGGTACGGGTACGCGCTTCCTAGCATTCCACGCGCAGCAAATAGCGATACACGCAGGCGGCCCTCCAGGGCAACCGCCTGCACGCTACTCAGAAATTGCGCGATCACTTCAGAATGACCGGACTGAAGTCTCGCGATTAGTACATAATAACTCGAGTCTTCGGCGTGCTCGCGCAGTTCAGACCGAATCTCGCTGAGTTGGTCTATCGGTATGCTTCCACGCTGGTAGTTGCTGGGGCCCCGCCACGTTAGAGACGAGCGATTCACCATGATCGCCGGCCCGGTCCACCATCTCACATACACGACAGAAGTGAGCAGGACCATCACAGCGAGCAAGTTTCGGTATCGTGCGACGACAAGCCCCCATAGGGCGACAATAACGACCGCAACGCTGATCCGGAACGAGCGTGACCTCGGATACGAGGCGACGAAACGATATCCGTACTCTCCACGCGACCACTCGAAACGCCACCCATGCTGATTTTCGAACGCGAGGTCCTCGGGTGACATCCCCAGTCCTGGCATGCCAACCTCTGGACGCACTGTGCCGCAAGCCTGGCATGAACCCGTACCGGCAACAAAGTCCAGGGATCGCGCGTCAATTGAATTACCGCAGCGAGTGCAGGTGACTATTGCGGAGACTGGATCGATGGTTGAGTCGGGCTGGCGGAGCATGGTGAGCGCCTCTCAGGGAGCGCTGCCACCTTGTACCGCATACGTCAAGCGATGAACAGTAGCGTCTCGCCGCGTCCCCGTAACGAACAGACAGGTATTGGGTTCCGCGATCGCTGTGATGAACGAGCTCGCCGGCGTGAGGTCGCGCGTGCAGGGCCTGCTCCAGAGCGTCGAGCGAGTTCCCGAACCTCCGCCGGGTACTTGCTCTCCCTTCCCATGGCTCCATCCTCTCAACATCGGGAGCGCTCGACGGCCCCCACGGCGCGGGTCCGTTATCGTTCGGTACCAAGCAGCCTCCCTGAATTGCTACAGAGCCAAAGATATCGTGCGATGCGCGTGCTCCATTAGCCCCCTCAGGGCCTTGGACCATCCTGGCACTGCGACTGAGGAAGCACTACATTCCGCCCCTATGGGATCGAGTCCATACCGAGAAGAAGAGAAGCCACTCGACGCCTATGCTGTCAGTTGGAAGGACCTTCGAAGGCGCCGTGGATCGACGGTCGCGAGCTTCGTGGGCGCGGTACTCAGCTTCCTCGGAGCAACGAGCGCCCCATCGATGGTGGGCGCTCTGTGTCTGTGCCTAACGTGTCTGCTCGTTGGTGTCGGAACCATGAGTTGCTTTTGGATGTGGAGCTTCAAATGCCCGCGCTGCAAAAACGGGTTCTACGTCTATTCGACCTACTGGATGAGTGCGAGCGGGAAAAAGTGCCCACACTGCGGCCTCGTCGTTGGGGACTCGTCCCTTTCTGCGCTGCGCTTGTGAGCTACTGTCCATGAAGATAGCCAGCCGCCGCGCTGGTTCGCCATAGATCTATGGGCCAAAACGATCTTGGTGCAGGGCACGCACCGGTCCACTCGCGGGGCGCTCGTGGCTCGGGCGAGACCGGCGAGTCGAGTCTCCAGGTATCCGCCCAGGTGGCTGCGTGACCGCGCGGCCATCGTCGCTAGGCCTCCGCAACACGGCTGCGAAGGGTAGTGCATCCGCCGCACCGAAACTTCCTGGCCTACGCCAACGGCCTGGAAGCTTCGCAGGGTCGCTGTATCCTTCCCGATGTCGAGCATCGCGGGACGTTGACGCGTGAACCGGAAGACATCTCGCGCTCCAAGCGTTTCCCCGCACGCCCCCCATGCGCCCCCTCATCGGCATCATCCTCCCGGCCGACGGACCTCTCGTTCGCTCGCGCCCTTTCGCGCCCCCCGTGGCGTGGTCCAAGAATGGCGGGCCCGCCGGAGGTTCGAGGTCAAAGGACGGGGTTAGAGGAGGTGCGGTTCGCGTACGATTTTCCGGGCTTCTCGGCCTCGTTGGGGGGATGCTGGTTTCCTGTCACGGCGGCGTGACACCAGGCGTACCGACGGGAGATGCTGCAGTAACCGCATCTGCAAGGGCCTCGGTACCTTCATCGAGTCCAGCCACCGCCCCTGGCGAAGGGGCCCCGCCGCATGAGATGAGAGCTGATGCCGGGCTCGCAGCCACGACAGCCGACTCTCGCGATACTGACGTCGCTGCGGCTTTGCTAGATGCACCCCAAACTGCCCCCGAGATTGGCAACGGGACCGTCCTCACGACAGACCTCGGTGAGGTATTTCTCAGCGGCAACCGGATCTCGCCGATCCGGTCCGCCCCGACCGTTGCTGGAGAAATGGGCGTGCGCGAGTGCGACGCAGGAGCCAACGGATGTTCGGACGAGGCGGGCCGGCGATGGGGACAGCAACTGACGCTCCGCGGCGAGGTCGTCTTCCCAACAACTTGCGACGCGGGTCTCACGCCCGGCTGCGCCGACCGATATGGCTGGGAGTACCCCGGCTTCGTCGGCCGCATCGATGATCTCGTGCCGAGGGAAACCATCATTTTGGTTCATGTACAGAATACGGACAATCTGTGCGCCGGAGGAGGCCCCTTCTTTTTCATGTACGTTCACGAAAATGCTTCGATCGAGTACTCCACGACCATGGGCATGTGTTGGGGGAAGGCAGAGATCGAAAGAAGGGGCGCCGTCGTTAGGATTCGCATTTACGATCAATCGGCTCGCCAAACAATGTCCCTGAAACGGCGACCCCTCCCCGACACGATTTACACCTACGATCTAGTCCAACGAAAACTCACAACGCAGAACTAGGGGCGCATGACCTGCCTGGGTTCTAGGTCCGCAACCCGAGGTATGACGCCCTTCCATGCGCTTCTTCCAACTCGACATGAAAGTCACCCCCGACTCGGGTCCTCTCCCTGTTCGCGGCTGCAGATCGCGGTGCCATCTCCGCGACGGGCGCACAGATCATGGAAACTCATTCGGCGCGACGGTTGCGAACCAGCGAGCGCCATCTCCCGGCGCGCTCCGCGTGCCGTCCTTCGACGGCAACGTGGCCTCGGTGCGCACCCTCGCGCTCCCCGTGGCGCTTCTCGCATGCGCGATGGCCGCGTGTTCGCGGCAAGCCGCTGACGCTCGGACTACCGCCCCCGTCCAAGGCGCGTTGCAGTCGGGGCCGCCCCCCCTCCCGGAATCTCAAGGCGCTCACACTCCTACCACGGAGGGGGATGTCGCAATTGACCGCGAGGACGCGCAGTCGCCGCGCGCCCCCGACGCGCAAGCATCATCGGACTTGGGGCCTTGCCGCGTTGTGGGCAAGCTCTCGTCTCGGCGGCACAATATGGCGACGATCGCCATCCCCGACGGACGGGTCCTTTTCATCGGCGGGGGGCTTTACGACGAGAGTGGAGACCAGGTCGAGGTCGACGCCTATGATCCGAGGACTGACAAGGTGGAGCGTTTCGCTTCGTTGAACCGCCCGCGCCTCGGTGCGGGCGCTGCGGCGCTTCCCGACGGGCGAGTCGTCGTCGTGGGCGGCGGCTCAGAGCGCGTCGCCATGACCTCCGTTGAGGTCTACCAGCCATCGACAGGTGCCTTCGGCCTGGTTCCAAACGTCCTCCACGACCCCGTAAGATATCCATTTGTTGTCCCGCTGCCACGTAGTCGAGCACTAATTGGAGGGGGCAGGATAGGCGCTCCGTCGTTTGAAGCGTCACATCAGAGTTTTGTTTTTGACTTGGGATCCTCGATCGCGTCCAAGACGCCCGGGATACCCTGGCCACTTGGGACGATAGGAAATTTCCATTATCATGGATCGGACAACCTATTTGTAGTTCATGGCTTTGGTCCAGGCTTCGCGAATGGCTCCATCAAGAGTGGACCTGGGCTCACGAGGACGTGCGACTGCACCTTCGACATTTCGCAGCGAGACTGGACAGGATGCAAGGCAGTCGGCCAACAGGACCTACGGGTCTTAGCGTACCCTAGTGCCACCTCTGAGGCCTCGGCGCTTGGCTGGGATATCAGTGGGAGTGTCTCCTCGCTCCGCGCGGGAGTCTGGTCAAGACTACGCACGTTCTCAGATAAGACCCATTGGAAAACGCTTTTCGACGGGATGGCACTCAGCGCGTCATCGCTAGTCGCTTCGGACGAGCAAACTCAAGACATAGTTGTCTGCAACTTCTGATTGGCCGCTTCCAGGTATGACCATGCCGAAGACTCAAACCCCTCCGCTGAACCCGAGTGTTAGCAATGCTTTCCTTCCTTTCCAGGAACAGTTCGAGGACAAGGGGTGGGGGCGCGGGGGGGCAGGGATGAAGTGAGCGAAGGCCAGCGCCGCGCGGGGGACTATGCGGGCAAGTGGAATGGCGTCGGACACTGAAGCTGCAGCCAGTGCTGCACAGGTCGCCGCCGCTCGCGGCAGGGCGATTCCGCATTGCCGCCGAAATGAGCGAGGCGGCACGCCGGATTTCGATCGAAGGAGAGCGACGGCGCCACCGGTCTGCCGCGGACGACGCAGGATCTGGATACCTGTTCAAGCAGAGAGCGGGGAATCGCCGCGCGCGAGAGCGCCGTGTTGGGCTCCTCAAGACCCATCGGTCATCGCGGGGTCGGAGTTGCGAGAAAAATGCACGCCCCCGGCTTGGGGTAGCCCTCTACGCGGGCCGAGAGCGCGGCCGCTTCCGGCGCCCGAGAGCGGCCTCGAGATCGTCGTGCTCGAACGCGCTCGCCATCCGCTCGATCTCCGCGCGACCGATTCCGTGCGCGGCGGCCGCGGTGCGCCATCGAGCGACGGCCGCTCCGACCTCCTTGGCTATGGACCGAGCCTCGGCGAGCTTCGCGATTCCAAACGCCGGTGCGACGGCGAGCACCGTCTCGAGGGACGCGGTCGTGTCCGACTCGTCGATCGCGAGCGCGTGCACGCGTGGCCTGACGTCGATCGGCATCGGGTTGAGGTCGTACGCCGGAGAAAGGCGCCATCCGGTCGCATAGCCGTGGCCGTCGCCGTCGCGGAGAAGACCATGATTGCGGAGGTGGTCGTCCGTATTCGAGACGAGGACGTTGAAGACGACGCGACGCCACAGCTGGCGGAGGTCAGCATCGACCTGGGAGCCCCCACGGCGAATAGCGCTCACGATGTCGAGGTAGCTCCTCGCTTCGTTGTCCGAGCCTTGAACGGCGGTGAGCGCTGACATGAAGGGGATCCGCTCGGCCGCACCGCGATCGAAGCGACGCAGCATCAGGACGGGCTTTTTCAGGACCGCTTCCAGGCGCCACGCGGGCACCGCGATCCCCGCGCGCTTCGCGAGGGCCAGCGCGGTCGCTTCCCACCGCGTCACGGACCACTCGTCGTCCTTCCGTGGAAACTTCGCGACGAGGAGATGGCCATCCCTGTCGCGGACGGTGGCCTTCGGACGCGCGCCCCCGAGCGAGGTGCCTGGCGCCAAGACGAGCAGGAGGTCTTCGTCCGTCTCCCGCTGATCGATGATGCGCCCAGTCGCGGACAAGAGGCGAGGGAGCTCCAGGACCGGCGGCACGCGCCTGCCCGTCGCGGAGAGGTACGCATCATCGCCGCCGGCGTCCTTGAAGCGGAGCGCACCGAGGCGCGTCTCGTCGTCGACGAGCGTGAGAAAGTCGACCGTGAGAAGAGTGCGCGGCTGCCGCTTCTCCTGCCTCGCGCGTGCGCGCTCGTTGCGCCGCATGAGAGTCTGTCCCCACCGGTCCGGTGCCGGGTCGGTGAAGCCATTGAAGAGCGGACGGCTCGTGTGAAACTGCCCCCGCGCCGGAGGGAGCTCTGGATCGAGACCGAATGCATCGTGCCGGCGAAGCCAGCCGGCGTCGTACTCGAACGATGCGCTCTCCTTGGCGCCGCGCGCACGGGCCCACAGCCGTCCGGCGAGCACCGCGCTGCCCGCGAGATCGACGTACACGAGGAGCTCACGTTCCATTGCCGCCGCCCCTGCCCCCCTTGCTCTGAGAGGAACGAATGCGCTGCGGGAGGTGCTCTTCCTCGAGATCCAAGCCGATGCGATCGATCGAGGCGTCGGCCAGCTGCGACAGCCCGTCCGCCAGTCCGAGCACGAAGAGCACGGTCGCGTAGATCCCCATCGAGACACGGGGGTCGCCCCGCTCGACACGCGCGATCGTGTTCCGGCCGACGAGCGCCCGCTCCGCCATGAGCTCCATCGGTATTCGACGCCGGCGGCGTGCGGCCGAGATATCGGCGCCCAGTTCGCGCAGAGACCTGCCGACCGCCGTGGGGAGCGCGGGAATTGCTCGGGATGCCTTCATAATCCATCATATGTAGCGCAACAAGAGGGTGTGCGCTCCTTTTATGGCGCATTGGACGGGATAGCGGGCGTCCGTTCGACGACAGCTCTCGAGGCCGCGGCGCGGGCAGGACGTCACCCGCTCAACGGGCGCGCGACGTCCTCCCGAGCACGGACCTTCGACGTACGGAACTCAGTTCTGGTGCTGGCCAGGCTTGAGGCAACCACCTTCGGGGCAGCAGGCCTCCATGCCATCCGCGTTCACGCCGCACGAATCGCCCTCCGGACAGCAAGCCCCGTTGCAAACGGTGTTGGAGCAGACGGGGGGCGGAGTCTCCACGGCACCTTCGCATGCGCCCCACGCGGAGCCGCTTGCGTTGCACGTCTCCTTCCCTTCGGTCTTGCACCCCCGCGCGTAGGGGCAGCAATTCTGAACCGCCCCCGCCGCGCACACGGGCGGAATCAGACTGCGCGACAGCTCGTAGGTGAACTCACCGCCGTTCGTGCTGCTGAACTGGATGCTCCCCGGCGTCACGCCCCACTCGGTGTATCCCGCGGGCGGGGCGGTCAAGTTGTACGGCTCGCTGAGGACGCTGTCGAAGGCGCTGGCGAAGCCGCTACTCGGTGTAGACATCGTGGAGTCGAGAGCGCTCGTCAGCTTCGCCCCGACCTCCGGGTTGACGTTGCCGATGAGGTCCGCGAGGAGGTCATCGCAGAGCGCGCCCGCCCAGCAATTGGTGACCTGGTATTGCAGGTCGGCGGACGCGTCGGCCGAGAAGGTTTGCGTGCCGGGCTGCCAGGTCAGGTTCACCGTGATCGTGCCGGAGGTGGGGAGGTCGAACGACGGCCAGAAGCAGTAACCCCCGTTCCCCGCGTCGGCGTGGACCGTCCCTGCGACGGCGATCATCGCCTGCACTCCGGTCGACGTGAAGGCGAGCGTGCCGGGCACCGCGGGAGCAGGGACGGGGCACGAAGCCGAGGACGCCTGAGACCCGAAGGGGGTCGTCCCCGAGAACGACGGGCTCGAGAGCGCCGTGAACTCGAGCCCCCAGTCGCAGCCCCCTTCGGAGACGACAGGGACCGGGAGAGTGATCGTCGGCGGCGAGACGAGCTTCGCCAGGTCCACGTCGCCGCACGCGGAGGGGATGATTTGGATCTGCCCGTTCGAGAAGGCGATCGTGCTCGCCCAGGGGTCGGTCAGGGTCTCGGCCAACGTGAGCTCGCCGCTCGTGAGCGAGCCGCTCTCGGTCAACGCCGTCTGTGCACTGGCGGTGCTTGCGCCGAGCCCCAGGACACTCAGCACGACGAGACCGGTCTTCAGCCCACTTCGCTTTCGGTAATTGAACATGGTTAAGCCCTCTCGCGCAGAGCAGAGCTCCGCGCGCTAAGTGGCCTTCGCGTTCGAGCACCACGCTCGGACGCTGAAGGCCGTATTGTCTGTGCGGAGGGACAGAGCAACGCACGCGCCAGCGTCGATGTGGCTGAAAGGAGGGGGCTAGCGGGGAGGTGTCACGGTTTCAGTCGCGCGTGTCTCGGTGGGATCGACGGTCGGGCACGCTTCGGGGCGGAGGGGGTCACGGGTCGATGCGCGGCGGTGGTCCTCGCTACGCCCCCTCCGCCACCCGAAACCTCGCCTCCCACAACCCCCCGCGCCTCGAGTACTCGTGAATCGGATGCTCGGCGAGCCCGAACGATCCGCGCATCGCGATCCCGAGCCGCTCGATCACCTTCTTCGCACCGTACGCCTTCCCGTGCGCGCTGTACTCGCTCGGCTTGATGCGACCCGTCCTGCAAAAGAGGAGGAGCATGCTCCACGCCGTCGTGGCCGTCACGACGTCCGTCTTCCGTCCGTCCACGAACCCGAGCTCGACGAACGTTCGGAGCAGCTTCTTCTCCCCGCATTCGATCCGCACCGTGTGACCGTCGACGACGCTGATCCGGATCTCTTCCCACCGCGTCGCTCCCAAGAGCGCGGCGAGCCCGGGCGCGGCGGGCGCTGCTGCGACGGGAGGGGGCGCGAGCTTCGGAGCCGGGCGGCGTGCTTCGTCGACGAGCGCGAGCTTCGCGCCGCGCGCCTCGAGCAGATCGTCGAGCGCGCACACCTCGACGACCTCGCCGCGCGCGAACCTCGCCAGCACGTCGAGCGGGACGTACTTCGGCGTCGGCACGAAGACGAGCGTCCGCCGCGACGCCCGCTCTCGCCGGGCGCACCACGCCGACAGATCCGTGTCGCGCGGCGAGCCCGCCCAGAAGACGTCGCGCCGCGGCTCGTCGAGCGTCGCGACGAGCACCGGCGCGCGCAGCTCGCCGATCGCGTGCCGCTCGCGCACCTTCGCGAGCCCGGCGCGGTCGACCGTCGCCCCCAAGAGCGCGCACGCCGCCACCAGGAGCGCCTCGACCGACACTTGGCTCTGCGCCACCTCGTCGAACCCGAGCTCGACGGGCGTGCACACCGCGGGCGCCTGGCAGCATACGGCCACGAGCGGCTTCTTCGCGCCGTCGTAGTTTCCGCGGATCTCGCGCGAGCAACCGCGAACGTCGCACGGCCAGGTCGGCGCGGGCTGCGCCGAGGCGATCACGCCTGCCGCGTGCAGCGCGGCGCGCGCGTTCGCGGACGCGAGCGTCTCGAGGCTCCGCGCGAAGACGACCACCGAGCCGTGCGTCTCGACGAGCGAGAGCACACCTGCGAAGGACGATCGGCCGGACTCACCCGCGCCGTTCTCGTTCTCCGCCTCCTGGTTCACGACAACTCTTGCTCCCCCGCCTGCGCCCGCTCGCCGAGCGTGCTCGCGTCGCTCCCGCGCATGTGCTCCGGCACGCTCATGAAGCCGCGTGCCACCACCCAGTCGCGCACGACGCGCTCGACGCGCGGGTCGCGCCGATCGAACTCGAGCCTCCGCGGCGGGGCCACCTTCAGCTTCAACGGGCGCGTCCTGCCGGCAACCGAGAGGAGGAAGGAGGCCTCGGTGGACGCCCCATCGGTGAGGAAGCGCGCGACGTAGCCTGAAGACGCACCCGCGTTGCAGTCGCCGCGCGCCCCCACGGCAGCCCACGCTCCGCTGGCGCCCCCGAGGTTCGTCCACAGCTCCTGGAGCTCGGCCTTCTTGAGCCCCGGCACTCCGTCTACCGACAGCGCCGCGACCATGTCCGCCAGGGGCGCGAGCGTGATCGTCTCGTCCCCCTGGAAGTGCCCGACCGATCCGAAGTGCGTCTCGCCGAGCGTGCGCCGGACGAGCTCCTTCATCCAATCGGGGCCGGCGACGTCGAGGCGCAGCGTGTCGTCGTGGAAGATCGCGTACGCGCGCTCGGTCGAGCGGTCGGTGACCTGGGCGGTGATGTCGTGAACGACGAGGTCAGGCGCGTCGCCCGCGCTCGTCTTTCCGATGAGATCGCGCGCGGAAGCGAGACGCCCGTAGACGAGCTCCATGTGAAGCTCGGACCCGCTCTGCCACTCGTGCAGCTTGAAGACCGTGCTACGGCCGCGCGCACTGAGCGCTTCGACCATGCGCTTCTTGAAGGCCGCGCGGCAGGCTTCGTCGCGCGAGAGCGGGCGCGGCGACTTGGACTGGAACGTCGCATAGCTCTTCGTCTGCGCTTGCCCCGCGGTCTGCGGGCGCGCCATGTCGAACAGCGCGCGGTGCTCGAGGCGCGCGGTGGCGGCGCAGTCCTCGGCGCCCAGCTCGTGATCGAGCACGCGCGCGCGGTCGTGCGCGAGGAGGATCTCGTGGCCGGCGTGGGTCGCGACATCGGCGACGGCGAGGAGGTCGTCGCGGAGGGGGACGAGATCGGGGGGCGCCGTGCCGAGGAGGTGCCACAGCGTGGCGACGTGGGTGCGATCGATCTGCGCCGAGGCGGCGAGGGCGGCGAGTGGGAACGCGTGCACGTCCACGAGCACGGGGACGTACGCGGAGAGGAGGCGCGCGAGGAGCGGGCGGGAGACGCGCTCGAGGAACTGGCGCGGGACGGGGCGGACGTGGGGGGCGGGGGCCGGGAGGGGAGCGGCGGAAGAGGCGGGAGTGGATAGGGACGTAGGGGAGAGCATGGCGGGCCGTGGGTATGCCAGCTAGCGGGGCCGTAGGCGAGAGAAAGTCCGCGCCACGGGGCTGTCACTTTCGGTCGTCGTGGGGAGGGGTCCTACTGCGACCCGTGATCACTACTCACAACAGCAGACGCCGAGGATCGGGGCAGAGCACGTGCCCGTGCACGAGATCGAGGCTGTCGTCTTCGAGGGACAGGCCTCGCAGCTGCTGTTGTCGTCGCCGATCACGCCGACTTGCCCGTTGCCCGTGCAAGCGTCCCCGTATTTCTTGCCGGATCCGCACCCAGCTGCGAGCGCGAATACGACCGCCGCCATCGTGACAATCGAACGAACCGTATGCATCGCCGTCCTCCCCCCAGGGCGAAGAGAATGCCCTGATCTTCATTCTGCGCCACGTCGGGCCGCTCTCCAATGAGTCATCGATGGCGTCCGCGCAGGCGACTCGCGTGGGCGTGCAGCCGAGCGAAGCCGGGTTCCTTGCGCTGCCCGACCTGCTACATCGCTCCCCCATCCCCCATGCCGCTCCCCCGCTACGTGCTCTTCCGCTCCCGCACGCCGCAGCCCGTCGCTGCCGTCACCCGGCGCATCGCCGAGATTCCTCACGTGACGACGACCGCCGCCCCACCGCTCTGGACGGTAAAGGACAACGCCACCGGCTCCGTCGTCGAGCTCACGCTCGCAGAGGGACCGCTCGTCACCGCCGACATCCGCGCGCTCGCCGCGGACCACTGGCGTAACGACGCAGAGGGTCGCGCGGAAATCGCGGGGACCGACGCCCGCTTCGAGCTCCGCTTCGCCGACGACGCGAACGGCACGAACCTGATGCTTCTCGTCCAGGACGCGGTCGAGCGGGCGACGGGGGGCTTCGGCTACGACCTGCGCTTCAAGCGGATCGTCGTCGCTGCCGAAGGCGAGAGCCTCGTCCTCGACGCGGGGCCCGCCCAGAAGGCGGAGGACGAGCGGCTCCTGGCGGAGATCGAAGCGATGAGCGACGAGGAGCTCGATCGGCAGATGGCTGCGGCCGGCGGCGACCCGGCAGCTACGCGGCGCGCAGGAAAGGAGCTCGCGGAGAAGCTGTCCGAGCAGCGAGCGCTCTACGACCTGATCGTCGAGGCTCTCGCGCGCCCCGGCCTCGTCGCGCGCGAACCGCGCGCCGAGCTCGCGAAGCGTCTTGCCGCGGCGCGCCCTGTGCCGGTCGTGGGGGGCGCGATCAACTGGGTGATACGGGACCGGGCGCTCGCGTCGATGAGCGACGGGGAGCTGCAAGTGGTGGCCGACGAGGTGGGGAAGTGGATGCGGCGGGGGAGGGCGTGAGGGTGGTTCTGCGGGGCGAGAGGGAAGCCTCACGTCCGCATCCCCGGCCCCCGCTCGCGTCGGCGAGCGGGGGAAGCGCCATTTCTCCTTTCCCCAGCCCTTATTGGGCCAGCATTGGGGGTCGCCAGTCGTGCGCCCGGCGCACCATGCGCAGGGCGATTTCACGAGCAAGGCTGAGTCTCCAGACGGGCTAGGCTGCGTCCTTGAGCAGCCGCCTCACCATGCGGCGCTCGCTGCGCCACACCTGCTTTCGCACCTTCGCCAGCTTCGCGCAGAGTCGCGCGTCGCAGGCGTCGTCGATCCCGGCGCCCGCGGCGAGCGTCTCCCAGCGGCGCTCCGCGCGGTGAACGCGGAGCGCGATGGAAATGAGCGGGCGTGCGGCTCTGTGCGCGCTCACGACGCACGTCCCTTCTTCAGCGTCTTCACCGGCTTCTCAGTCGGTGGCGGCGCGTGAAGGGCCAAGGCCTCGCGACGCGCGATGCCTTTCAGCCACGCGAGCACCTTGCCTCGCGCGGGTTGAAAAGCTCCGGCGCGGCCTTCGAGGAGCGCGAGGAAGACCTCCTGGACGATGTCGTCGGCGGAGGGCTCGTCGTGCTTCGGGAGGGCTGCGACGGCGGCCGTGCGGAGCGAGTCGGCGTGGCGTGCGTAGAGGATGCCCACGGCGGCGCGGTTCCCCGCTGCGATTGCGGCGAGGAGAGCGTCGTCGGTGGCGGTGCGGTCGATCGTGACGTTCGTGACTTCGTGATTGGGGAAATTCGATAGAGCGGTCATTGGTCGGTTCCTGGTTGAGAGACGGTTTGGGTTCGAATGAGCGAGCGAGTGGAAGAGAAGAAAAGGCGAAGGAAGGCGAGCGCCCGCGCGTCTCCGCACGCCGGTGAGGGCGCG
>JBKQKP010000358.1:0-32502 GCA_052147435.1 Polyangiaceae bacterium
GCCGCCGATGGGCGGCGGTCAGCGGGAGGAGGTCTGAACGAGGTGGAAGCAACGGCAAGTCACGTGCCGCTCCGTGAGCGTTTCGTCTTCGTGCGCGACCCCAGCGCGCTCGATGAGCATCCCCCTCTTCACTCGTCGCTGTTCGAGGTGGAGGAGCGCGACAGCGAGAGAGAGAGGACGCTCAAGCTCTGGCGTAAGACGGGGCGACCCGTCGACGCGGACTTGCGCGCGCTCTGGCTGCACGAGGTGCGTCAGGTTGAACGCATGATGGCCTACGAGGGGGCGCGGCGGGTAATCGTCGGGCTCGTCGAGCTCGTCGAGGATGACGAGTTCTTCGGAATCGTGCTCGAACGAGCAGGCCACTCACTGGATGTGCTTCTCGCCGAGGTACCGCGACAGCACTGGTTGCGCAACCTCGGGGCGCGGCGAGCGCGCCGGCTTCTCTGGGACAACGTCCTTCGTCTCGTCGAGGCGCTGCGGATTCTCCACGGGCAAGGGCTCGTGCATGGAAAGCTCGACCGGCGATCGATCGTCAGCGAGGGTGCAGACGAGCCGGACTTCTTGCTCTCGGGCTTCGAATGGAGCCTCCGTCTCGGTGCAGACATCGACGCTACCCACGCGCGATTGGTCGGACGAGCAACGAAGAAGCGACCGAAAAGTTACTCGTTCGCGGACGACTGGGCCGCCCTCGGACAACTAGTGGCGGACCTCCTCGGTGTTCGCGTTCGGCGAGCCGGTGAGATCACTTCAGCCACTGCCGGCGATCTCACGCCACTCACGCTCGCCGAGCGCACCTTGCTGAAGCGGCTTGTCGCCCCATCGAGGCTCGACGGTGTCGATGCCGACGCCGTGCGCGCAGCGGTCATGGGCATCGTGTCCTACGTGCCGCACGGCTCGGAGATCCAGACCGGAACGTTTCTGCTCGTCTTTCACGAGCGATCTGGTCTTGAGAAGGCCGTGTTCGCGGCGACGGAAGGGCAGATCGCGACCGACGCGCGGACCGAGCAGCTTGATTGGGTACGCGCCGACCTCGGAGGGCGGGTGATTCTGCTTTCACCAAAAGCATTCGACCCGGCTCAACATCGCCTACGCATCGTCACACAGTCGATGATCTATGAGCTTGAGGCCCTTCGCGATGCAGGGACGCCGGTATGGGATGTGGCCGTCTGCAAGAAGATGGCCCGCCGCGGCGAGCAGCTACCGCGCGCAGCGGACGCGGAGCGCGAGGTCGAGGCCCCTATTGAGGTGGCGCGCGGATTTCGAACGGCGCGCGAACTTCGGGCGCGCCTCGGGGCGAGCGTTCTCGACTGGAGCGCCTTTGCGCAGCGCCGCACGGAAGCGCCGTCCGGAAACGCTGCCGTCGTCCGGCGGGCTCTTCTTCTCGTGCAAGTCGTCGAGGCAGTCGTCAAGGCGCTCGAGATCTATCCCGTCGACATCGTCCGAACGGACAGGCGCGACAACGCTTGCATCGTGACGGTGCGCCCACGCTCGGGCACGGATCGCGATCGATTTGCGGCCCGCGTTGACCTCACGGATACACCAGGCACGCTCCGCCGTCTCTTCGAGGAAGAACACCCCGAGGCCGACGCGCCGTGGACGCTCTCGAGAACGAACAGCCTCGGCGCACGCCGCGACGACGACATGAACGCGAGGTTTGTCGGCATCGTCGATCACGAGGGACACGTCGCATACGAGTTCGAGCTCGACTACGAGCCCCCCGCGGATCTCACTCGTTGCTTTCTGCGTTCGAGCGGAGACCCGGGGACGGAACAGGTCATTCGGCGCCGGCTGCGCACGCTGGCCGAGCTCGAGGCGCGCGCGGACCTCGCGGATATGCTCGAAGATCCCTGGCGCGAACGCCGCACTGTTCACGAACCCCTTTCGGATGACGCCAAGTTTCGCAGCCTCGACGGCCCCAAGCAGGATGCGCTGCGGCTCCTTTGGGCCACCTTGCCTGTCTTCTGCGTGGTGGGTCCACCAGGCGTCGGGAAAACGATGCTTGCGACGGAGGTCCTGCGGCGCAAGTTCGCATCCGAGAGGGCGGCGCGTGTCCTTCTAAGCGCGCAGGGACATGATGCCCTCGAACACTTACAGCTGGAGGTGAAGAAGGTCTTGGCCGAAGCGGGCCTCCAAGATCTGCTCATCGTTCGGTCTGTAACTGACGACCGCCCGAACACGGATGGGGCGGACGTGGCCGCTGCTCAGCACCTAGCCACCTTCGCAGCAAGCGCCCTCGTGTCAGAACTTCCCGTGACGCTCCGCGCACGGATTGAGGCCCTTGCGAAGCTGGCCCGCACCGGCGCCCCGGCAGCCACCCAGGAAGAGCAAACGAGTCTGCGTGCGATGGGGAATCTCATCCGAGACGCGGCCAATATTGTCATCGCGACGGCGAACTCCGGCGACATCGAGCGGCTGGTCGAGGCGCGGGAACAGTTCGACTGGGTCATCGTGGAGGAGGCGGCGAAGGCAACGGGCCCCGAGATGGTTGGTCCGCTCATGCTTTCTGGTCGTCGCCTGCTCATTGGCGACCACTACCAACTCCCACCTTTTGACGCCGATCGGCTCGGCAAGATCCTCCGTGACGACAGCCTCGTGATGGAGGCGATCAAGATGGCCGAGTTCGTTGCTGAACCGCTTGTGGGCGACGACAACCTTCGTCAGCTCACACGTATTGACGCGGGGGTCCGGAGGGAGACAGCCAGCCTCGCGCTGCGCCTCGTCGAGCCTTTTCGCACCTTCGTGGAGGACGACGAGCGACATCGCGAGCGGCGAGAGACAGCACCTGCGATCAGTGCCACGCTCACCGAGCAGCGTAGAATGGACCCGGCGATAGCCGAACTCGTCTCTCGGTCATTCTACAAGGGTACGCTGAAGACCGAGGCCGGCCGCGCCGCGCTCGCCGAGACGCAGGGGCCGCCGTTTCTACATCTTCCACCGCTCCCGCCGTCACCGATCGTCGTGGTGGACTTCCCGCACGTGAACGCAACACGCCGAGGCGAGCCTCTCGAGCGGGGCAGGCCGCGTTGGCACAACCCTGCGGAGGTCGACAGCGTGTGCGAGGTCCTTCGACACGTTCGCGCGCCAGAGGGTGGCAAGAAGCCGACACTCGCGATCCTGTCGCCGTATTCTGCACAGGTCGACCGAATAAAGTCCCGAATCGACGCCGAGCGACACGGCACGTTGGCGCATCTCGAACACTTTGGTCACGCTCGCGAGGGGCTCGGCTTCGTCGGCACCGTCGACGCTTTCCAGGGCAGCGAGGCCGACCTCGTCGTCGTCTCGCTCGTTCGAAACAACCCCCGGGTTGGTGGCCGCGGGCTCGGTTTTCTCCGGGACCCACGACGGATGAACGTCCTGCTAAGCCGAGCCAAGTGGCAACTCGTCCTCGTCGGGAGTTGTACCTTTCTTAAGGAGGCGGTGCGCGGCTTGTACTCGGCTGGACCGGGCGACCTCGAGTTCCTCAATAGGATGCTCGCGACCCTCGCGGACCTCCAGACCCGAACGCGCAAAGGCATGCCGCTCGCGCAGGTCATCCTTCCTGATGTTTTGCGCAGCACGCCATGACCATCCTCGTTGCAATCCCCGTCTACCGAATCAGCTGCAAGATCGGCATCGACAAAGCTCGGCCGTGGACCTTGGTCGACGAATCATTTCTTTGGGCTGTGCATCGAGCACCAGCCACGATCGCCACGCTCGCGTCGCGGGCTGATGTGCCGCGGCAGATCGTCGTCGCCTCGTTGGCTCGAATGATGCGCTTCCGCCTCGTCGAAGCCGCTGTCGGGGAAGACGGGGAAGTCGCCTTCCGTCCGAGCGACTACGGTTCGCGAATCGTCTCGAGTGGTGTCTCCCTACCCTACTTTCCGAAGCGATCCTCGCGTCGAGTGAGTTTTACGTTAGAACGCGCTACGGGACACATGTACCCCACGCGGGACGCTCGCCCGATGTCGTCGGCGAAACTCGAACGGGAGCGGAGCGCCGGAGTGGACGTGCGTGTAGTCGCCGTCGAGGGCGCCCCACCCATGTCGCACGAAGCGAACGTCGCGCGCCTTTGCTCCATGGTCGAGCGAATGCCTGACGAGCTTCTCGCTTACATCGACGGTCACACCAGCACTCTTCGGGAAGACGAGTATCTCGTGATTCGTGTTGTCGATGGCGTTCTGCATGGTCTACCCGTGGGAGCGGGCGCGTCGCTGCGCGCCGCCGTCCTGAAGGCCGCGGGCGGCAGCTCGGGAACCGCACCAGCGAGCGTCGTCTATGCGGGGCCCGCTGAGGACACCACGCCGTGCGTCGTGCAGTGCACGATTGACCCGAAGGACCTCATCGTGGGAGGCCAAGCGCACCTCGAGTGCCTCACCCGTCTCCTCGAGAGCGCCGACCGCCGCGCCATCATTCACTCTACGTTCTTGAAAGACGAACGCTTTGGAGATCTCTTTGAAGTCTTTCGTGAGGCTTGCTCTCGCGATGTCTCGATCGACATCTTGTGGGGTGCGGGTTCCAAGGAAGACGGCGAGGGCCGACATCACAACGAAGCGGTCGCGGTCATGAAGCGCATCAGCGCGAGCCCGGACACGCGAGGCCGTATCCGCGTACACATGCAACCGACTTCATCTCACGCCAAGGTGGTGCTCGTGGACACCAAGGAGGGCGACTGGCTCGCCGCGCTCGGGTCCTGCAATTGGCTCTCGAGCCCCTTTCGCGCAGTTGAGGTCAGCGTCGTTCTCCGAGATGCCGCCGCTGTCGCCGAGGTGGCGCGCGCAATGCAACGCCTTGTGGGGAGGCAGGGAGGGCTCGTCAATCCGATCGCCAATGAACTTGCGATCGTTTCGCGTGACCAACGCAAGCGCGGTGGTCGCGCGGGTGAGGCGCTCGTGACTGTAATGGTGGGTGATGACCATGACCGCTTGATGCGAACGGCGAGCGGCAAAGCTTCGCGGCGCATGGTGATCGGAAGTCACCGGCTTGGGCCGACAGTCCGTTCCAGCACGATCTTGCCCGGCGTAGCGGCCGCGCGCGCGGGGGCAAAGGTGCACATCCTCTACACAATGCCGTCAAGTACGTTCAAGAAGGCCGATGCACGCGAGCTCACCCCAGAAGTGGCAGCCCAAGGAGTGCGCCTCACGAAGACCAGCATTCCACTCCACGCGAAGTTCGTCGCTTGGGATGACGACGATGTGCTCATCACGAGTCTCAACTGGGCGTCGGCGGACTCCAATCCGAACGATCCTTTCGGCGAGCTCGGTGTGCACGTGCACGCGCCCGGGATCGCCTCGGAGCTCCTTCAGCGAGTTGCCGCGCTAATACCCGACCTTGGATTACCGTAGGTGATTTGCGGTGCAATCTTGCGGCTTAGTTAGCTCACACACTGGAATCAGACGAGCGTTGCGGACGGCCCCCGTCGCCGCCAGAAGTGCCTTAGCCTCCAAGCATCTGACCCCCAAGGCATGAACTCCGGAAGGTCGTCCAGATCTCCGCGCCGCGGGGCGGCCGGCGTCCGCTCATGTCACACCGCCAAGAGAACGCAGCGCACGCTCTCGCCCGCCGCTGCCCCGACGGCCTGCCCATAGAGGCGCACTTGGCGCTCGTAGTCACCTTGCCGGGAGAGGAGCTCAGCGTCGGTCTTGAAGTCAACGACGACCCATCCTTGGCCCGTGTCAGTGGCCTCGCGGTAGGTGAGATCGACGACGCCCTCCAGCAGCGTCCCGTCGTCGAGGCGCATGAGGACGGGAGCCTCCCGGCGGCAGGACGCTCCGGGTGCGCGGGCCGCGACGAGCACGGCGTGGCTGAGCGCGCTGCGCGCTGCGGCCGCGGCCGACTCCACTTCGTTATGGCTCGCGCCCAGCATGCGTCCCACGGCCGCGGCCGAGCGATTTACCTCCTCGTCCATAGCCGCGAGATCAACGGTCGCCAACACGGCATGAACGAGAATGCCGAAGCGAGTCCCGTGGGGTCGCGCGCTGCGCGCGACGTCCGTACGCTCCATCCGGACATCCACTCCGGAGGTCGGCGTGATCCCCCCCAGGCGGTCGGTCACGGTGGCGACGCGCACCGTGGCCTCGCCCCCCTTCAAGAGCGAAGCCTCGCGCCGAGTCTGCCACGCGAGGTGTGCCTCCTCTCCGCGACTGGAGGCATTGCTCTCGTCAGCGACCAGGATCGTTTGCTGGCGGAGGCCGGCCTCCTCCTCGCGGCCGAGATCGAGCGCGCGCGGGTCCCACCACGTGACGCCGTGGGTTCCGGCGCTCGGCGTGTGGAGGCCGGGTCGCACGCAGGTCTCCGCCGCGGCTTCGCGCGCCTCAGGGCGCTCGAGCACGCTGTCGTCGCCGAAGGCCGGACAGCCCGGCGAGGGGACGCTCACGCGTCGCTGCTCTCCACGAGGGTAGAGCGCGGGGTGAAGCCCCTCGACCCAGCCGTCGATCGTCTCGTCGCCGACGACCGGGACCACGAGCATCTCGCGCGCCCGCGTCGCGGCGACGTAGAGAAGTCGCACACCCTCCTCCGCGTCATGCCGGAGCACCTCGTCGCGGTGGTCGATGAGATCCTGCGGCGTGCAGCCCGCGAGCGGCGTCGCCCAGAGCCGGGCTCGCCCGTCCACGTAGCGTGAGGGGTCTCGCTGCGTCGTAGGGCATGTCGGATCGCAGAGGATCACGATTGGGAACTCGAGCCCCTTCGCCTTGTGCACGGTCATGATCCGCACGCCGTCGGTGCCCTCCTCCACGACGGGCGCTTCCGCGACCGTCCCCCGCTCGGCGTCCTCCTCGAGGCGCCGCACGAAGGCGCGGAACGACGTCGCGCCGTGGGCCTCGAAGCGGCGCGCATGATCGAGGACGCGAAGGACGTTCGCGAGCGCCTGCTCTCCGGTCGGCCAGATCGCGATCCCGGCGTGCGCGCGCGTCGCCTCGAGGAGCTGCGCCACGGTGTCGGCGATGGGACGCCGGTTCCGCCCCCGGTGGAGTCGGCCGAGGACGGCGAGCCCCTCGACGACCTGGCGCGTGAGATCGTCCAGCGCGGACGCTTCGACGATCCGGAGCGGGTGCGGCGGTCCGTGCGCGTGCCGAAAGGCGAGGAGCGCGTCGTCACCGAGTGCGAAGAGCGGCCCCCGCAGCGTCGCGAACACGCTGAGCTCGTCGTCGGGCCACTCGATCGCCGCGAGCGCGTTGCGAAGCCCGAGCACCTCCTCGCGCGTATGAAACGATTTTCCGCCGACGAGGACGTGCGGGAGTCGGCGCGCCTCGAGGGCGCGGACGTAGGGCCGGGTGACGTCCTCTCCGAAGTTTGCGAACCTCCGAAAGAGCAGGCAGACGTGGCGAGGCTCGATCGCGACCGCCGGACCGGACTCCTCGCGCTCGCGCAAGGTCCAGCCGCTCTGCCGCACGAGCCAGTCCACGAGGGCGCCGACGGCGTCGGGCGTTGACCGCTCGATGGCGTAGTTGGTTACCTTTCCGAAGTCGGAGTACGGGCGGGGCACTGGGAGCGCGACGACGGTCGGTCGTCCGTCGGGCTCCGTCCGGAAGGGCTCCAGGGCCACATACTCGGCCTGCGATCCATCCTGGCTCCCCGTCATATGCGGCGCAAACGAAGCGTTGATCGCGGCCTGGATGGAGGGCGCGCCGCGGAAGCTCGTCGTCAGGTGGAGGAGGCGCGCTCCTTGGTCGACCAGGCGGCGCTTGATGGCCTCATAGAGCGTCACGTCGGCGCGACGGAAGCGGTAGATCGCCTGCTTCGGATCGCCAACGACGAAGAGCTTCCCGGGCACGATCCGAACCCGATCGCGATCGCCTTCGTCGGGATCGTCCGCGCAGAGGAGGAGCAGAATCTCGGCCTGTAGCGGATCGGTGTCCTGAAACTCGTCTACGAGGAGGTGCGTGAAGCGTCCTTGGAGCTCGCGGCGCACGGCGGCGTCATCGCGCACCAGGTCGCGCGCGACGAGGAGGAGGTCGAGAAAATCGAGCTTCCCAGCGATCGCCTTCAGTCCCTCGTAGGCCTGAACGAGGGGCGCGAGATCCCGCTGCAGGCACGCAGCCAGGTCGGCGTTGCAGCGCCGGACGACCACGTCGAGGGAGGCCTTCACGGCGTCTCGTCGCGCAATGACGTCCTCGCGAAGGAGGCCCTTCGCGTACAACTTCGAGCCTCCCTTCCATGTCCAGAACTTGGCGCGATAACCGCGCGTGAGCGCGCGGAGGTCCTCCTCGAGGCCGTCGTAGTCGCGTCCGCGGATCGCCTCACGTCGGGCGAGGTCGGACGTGAACCGCGCGACCTCGGCAATGCTCTTCGCGATCCAGCTGTCCTTCCACTCGGCGCGCGGAGCGAGCGCCGCGAGCTCTTCGAACTGCTCGACGATCTCATCGAGGGCGCGGTTCCGGTCGAAGGAGCCGTCTCGATGCCAGGGGGCGTCGAAGTCGCGGATGTTCACGAGCGCGAGGCCGGCCGTGCGAAGAGTGTTGCGCGGGCCGCTCGCCTCTCGATCGCCGCGGTGGCGACTGAGCACACGCCGCACCCCCTCGGGAGGATCGGCGAGCGTGTGCTGGAACCACCGCTCGAAGGCCTCGTCGAAGAGGCTCACCTGCGCGTCCTCGTCCGCCGTCTCGAAGAGGGGATCGACGCGAGCCTGGACGGGCCGCTGACGAAGGAGGTCCGCGCAGAACCCGTGGATGGTGCCGACGTGCGCCTCCTCCAGCTCCGCGAGCGAGGCGTCGAGGCGCGCGCGCTCCAGCGGAGGTGTCGCCGGATCCCGTCGCGCGAGCTCGATTTCCTTGCGCAGGCGGAGCTTCATCTCGCCCGCCGCCTTCTCCGTGAACGTCACCGCGACGAGATGCGCGAGCGTCGTCCTCCCTGATCGCAGGAGACCCAGCACGCGTTGCACGAGCGCCGTCGTCTTCCCTGTTCCGGCGGCCGCTTCGACGATGAGCGTCTCGTCGAGGGCCGACCGGATAGCCTCCCGCGCGGGCTCGTCCGAGAGCGCCCTCATGGCCTCCTCCGCAGCGCCTCGAGTGACGCGAGCCGATCGCGGCGCTTTCGCCCGGTGCGCTGCTCTTCGTGGGGCCCACAGACCCGTGCGTAGTCGCAGCGAGAGCAGGCGTCCTCGGCGGGGGCGGCGGGAAGAAAGCCAGTCGATATCGCTTCGCGGATCGCATCCGCCACGGCCCGGGCTGCCTCGCGAGCGTCTTCGCCGAGCGAGACCGAGGCCTCCGCGAACTCGCCCGCGGAGGTGCAGTAGTAGAGTCGCCCGGCCTCGACGCGCGCGGTCGGCACGAGCTTCTCGAGCGCGAGGGCATAGAGGACGGGCTGGAGCGTCGCCCCACCGTCGATCACGATCCCGGGCCGGGCGGAGGCGTTTCCCGTCTTGTAGTCGGTGGCGCGGAGCGCCCCGTCGCGCTTTCGCTCGACCAAGTCGATCGATCCGCGGAGCTGGAGGCCGCACGCGAGCGGCATCGGAACTGCGCTGCTCTGCGGATCGCGCGCGCGGCGCTCGGCGAGCCCAAACGACAGCTCGAAGAACGCCGGCGTCCATTCCCTGTCCTCCGAAGCCCGCCGCAGCGACTCTCGAAGATCGGCGCGGATCTGCGCGACTCCGTCGTCCCACACGCGCGCGATGGCGGGGGCGAGGTCATCCTCGAACCGCGCGACCACGCGATCGAGGACGGCGTCGAGCGTCGCACCCGCTTGTTCGAGACTCGTTGCCGTGACGGGCAGGAGGCCCGCGTCCCGAAGCGCGACGCTCAGCTCGAACTGGACCTCGTGAAAGATCGAGCCGCGCTGCAGGGGGCTCAGAGCCTCGAGGGGCGCGGGCTCCTCGCGGCGCGCGAGACGATGGATGGCCTGCAGGAGGAATTTGTAGGGGCACGCCGCGTAGTGCTGGAGGGCCGTCGGCGAGAACGATCGCCGCGCCACGTCGTGCGCGGCAAGAGCCTCTCGGGCGCTGGCGGCGGGGTCGACGAGGCCATCGGCGACGGTCCACCCTCGGGTCCAGCGTCGCGCGCGGAAGCGGAGCGCGCGCCCGAGGTGCGGATTCGCCGTGAGGAGGTAGCGCGCCGTACCGACGGCCTCGCTCTCTGGGACGCGCAGAATACGATCCAGTAGTGAGAGATCGTGCTCCGTTTCGTCAATTGCGTCCTCCGGTCGGAGCGGAGCCGGCCATCCTACGCGTGCGCTGGCCGCCGCGTCGGCGCGACGCGCCAGCTCATCGAAGCCAGGGAGCGTCCCCTCCGCGGCGCGCAGCACTTCGAGCGCGTAGAAGGAGGGCGTGCGCGGACGCGCCTGCTCCATGTCGAGGCGCGGATACGACACGACGACCCGCTGGCGCGCGGCCCCGATTGCGAGACGCAGCGCGAGCCGTTCGAGCGAAGAACGCTCGACGTTGGTGCGGAGGCCAGACCCAAGCTCCGCGCGCTTCGCGTCGGGCAGAAGGGGGTCTTCGGTCACCTTCAGCGGGAAGAGGCGCTCCGCGAGCCCGGGGACGAAGACGACGTCGAAGGCCATGCCGCGGACCTCGTCGGTCGTGGCGACGTAGACGCGCCCTCCGCGCCGTTCGCGTGGCGCCGCGACGACCTCTGTGAGCCGCCGCTCGAGGACGAGACGAACCTCGGTCAGGTCTACGGGACCCACCGTCGCCATCGGCGCGAGCTCGGCGAGCGTCCCCAGGACGACGTCTGGTCGTCGGAGCGCGCGGGTCGCGAGGGCGGAGAGGCGGTCAAGCCATTCGCCCCAGGTGGCGTGTACCGGGAGCGCAGCGAGATCATCGAGGATCGGCATCGCGTAGGCGCCGAGCGCGTCGAGCGCCTCGCGGTCTCGACGTAGGCCCGCTGCAACTCCGCCGTCCGGATCTTCGACGTCCGCCAACGCCAGTTCGATCTCGGCGCGGAGCCCCGCGAGCCGCCGCCTCCAGCGATCGCTCCCGCCGATCACAGCCGCGTCGACGAGTAACCGTTCCCAGAGCCGTGGCGCCCGCAACGTCCCGTCCACCACCGCTTGCGATGGGCCCACTGGAGGCGCCACCTCGTCGCGTCGATCGCGCGCGCGGAGCGCCGCGTCGGGGACGATGTCCTCGTCGGGCGGTGCCCAGCGCTCGGTCTCTGGCGCGGACGCGGGAGGTTTCCCGTCCTCGTTGGCGTCGGGGACCTCTCCCAGCGAGAGGTACTCCGCGAACCGAGACGCCGAGAGCCCCTCCGCGGCGCATGCGAGAAGCGCGAGGAGAGCGCGACCCGCAGGATTCGGGCGGAGCGTACCCCGGGCGAAGTGGGCGCCGATCCCCGCGCGCCGCAGCGCCTCCTCGATGTGGGCGCGGTATTGCGAGGGAGACCGCAGCACGATCGCCATGCGATCGAAGGGGACGCCGTTCTCCGCTTCTCGGAGGATGCGGCGCGCGATCTCGACGCACTCTCGGCTCTCCCCTGGCGCAGAAAACACGGAAACCGCCTCGGGCGCGCGCGTCGTGACGTCCGCGAAGAGCGACGCTTGGAGGTGACCAACGGGCGATCCGGGTGCGTCCAGCGGAGACGGCTTGGCCTCGAGCGCGGCGAGATGCGCGAGCGTCACGTCATCTCCCTCGGGCACTGTCGCGAGGAAATCGCCGGCGAGCGCAGCTACGAGCTCGCGCTCGCATGCGTTTCTGATCGGCACGTCGAGGAGGATGAGGGGCAAGCCACAGAGATCGTGGCGCCCACCGCGGGCCACCGCGGCGGCCGTCGTGAGGACCGCGGCCCGATCGGCCAGCGCGAGGGCTTGGAGCTCCCCATCCAGCGCCGCGAGCAATCGGCCGAGCACCTGATCGGCGAGTGCCGCCGCATCGATCCGCTCAAGGCGCAGTTCTCCGAGCGTGCGCGCTAGCGCGCGCGGCAGACCTGGCCGATCGGCGATCGCCTGCAGATGCCCGAGTGTGCCGTCGGCGGCGAAGCGATGCACGAGGCGCGCGCAGACGGCTTCCAAGGAGAGCGGCGCGACGGGCGTCTTCCCTCCGGCGGCGAGCGTGGGTCCGGCGAGCGCTGCGGCGAGGCCCCCCAACGTGAAGCGTCGCCAGCCGAAGCTCGAGCCCCCGGCGACTACCGCGGCGCGGGTGAGGGCGATCGCCGATTCCTGAGTCGCTCCGACAACGATGACCTCGCTCGAATGTCCGCGCGCGGCGAGCCACTTCGCCGCGTGATCGACGCGCGCGGCAGCGCAGGGGGAGCGAACGGTCGCGCGAGCAGCAGACGGTTGGGCCACCGTTCACCTCTCGAGGAGCGTAGCCGAGGGGACGCCGTCGGATGCGCCTCGTCTGCTCTCGTTCACCTACCCGAGGTCGTCCGCCGCGTGAGCCGAGACGCGGAGTGGTTGGATGCGAGTACGCTAGACCGCCTTACTTAGCTTCTGACCGACTCTCTTCGACCATTGTCCGTCGACGCGGTCGTTGATACGGTCTCCTCAGATGTCCGCCGCCATCCAGCCGCGAAGGTCTGCCGTGAACGAGCCGTGGGTCTCCGTCGACGACGTCGCCGCCCACCTCGGAGTGGCGAAAGACTCCGTCTACCGGTGGATCGAGGCGAAGCACATGCCGGCGCATAAGATCGGGAAACTCTGGAAGTTCAAGCTGTCTGAGCTCGATGAGTGGGTTCGCGCTGGTGGCGCGAACGAACCCGTCGCCAAGCGCCTCCCACGCGCGCGCAAGGGAAAGCCAGGAGCGAGGCGATGAGCCTGTCGCAGGCGAAGTTGACCCCGAAGCCGACGCCGGCCTTGTTCGAGCGGCAGCGACTCTTGCTCGGGCTGCTCGACGCTCTGGGCGGAAGGGCGGGGAGGCTCGACTTCCAGAAGTTGCTCTTCCTATACTGCCAAGAAGCGGGCTCCGCCGGCGGGTACGAATTCGTGCCGTACCGGTTCGGGGCCTTCTCGTTTACGTCGTACGCCGATCGACGAAAGCTCGTGGAGCGCGGTCTGCTCGTCGACGACGAGGACGACTGGCGGCTGACCGACGGCGGCAGAAAGGCCGTGGGGCGCTTGGGCGACCTGCGACTCTCGGCCTTCGCACGTCGCCATCGCGACCTTCGTGGGGAGGCGCTCGTCGCGGAGACCTACCGTCGGTTCCCCTTCTACGCGACGCGAAGTGAGATCGCCGAGCGCGTGCTCCACGGCGATAACGAGGCGCTCGTGCGGATCGAAGAGGCCCGCCGAGCGCCGACGGCGCCGAGCCTCGCGACGATCGGCTACGAGGGCCGCACAATCGAGAGCTACTTGAACGAGTTGCTGCAGGCCGGAGTCACGCTTCTCTGCGACGTCCGGCGGAATGCGCTCAGCCGCAAGTACGGCTTCGCGAAGAGCACCTTGTCCACCGGGTGCGCCGGGGTCGGCATCCGCTACGAGCACCTACCGGAATTGGGTATCGCGGCCGAGCAACGCCGGAGCCTCGAAACGCAGGCGGACTATGATGCTCTCTTCGATGACTACGAGCGCGAGAGCCTGCCCCAGCAGGGAGGTGCACTCGCGACGATCCAGTCGTGGATCGGGACTGGCGAACGTGTCGCACTCACCTGCTACGAAAGGCTGCCGCACCAGTGCCATCGACACTGCGTCGCCGAGGCCCTTGAGCGACGACTCCAGGACGTCGCCGCGAAGCACCTGTGAGGGGCCATGGGCAAAGAGCGCGTACTTATCACCGTCAAGACGTATCCGACCCTCTCGCGCAAGTATGGGGAGACGGTCTGCACCGCTGCCGTGCGCGAGGACGGCTCCTGGGTGCGGATTTATCCCGTGCCATTTCGTAGGCTCGGCGAAACCGAGCAGTACAAGAAGTTCGACTGGCTCGAGTGCCAGCTCGTTCGCAACTCGTCCGACCCACGACCCGAGACCTTTCGGCCCGTCGACGAAAACGAGCTGCAGCCGGTGGGCCACGTCGACACGTCGTCCAACTGGCGTGAGCGTCGCCGGATCCTGCTGAACACGGCGCGCGTCTATCACCGGCTCGATGAATTGATTGCGGGGGCGAAGGCGAACCAAGTGTCGCTCGCCGTGTTCAAGCCCACCCGGATCCTCGACTTCGTCTCGGAGGAGGAAGCCCGCGAATGGGACCCGGAGAAGCTGCGCGAGATGCGGGATCTTACGAAGCAGTTCGATCTCTTCGCCGACAATAGCTGGCGCGAGACGTTCAAGGTGATCCCGAAGCTTCCCTACAGCTTCTCGTATCGGTTCGAAGACGCCGCGGGAAAGAGCAGCGAGATGCAGGTCCTCGATTGGGAGGCCGGCGCCCTTTACTGGAACTGCCTCCGCTCCGTCGGCGGCGACGAAGCGGCAGCTCTCGCGAAGGTTCGTGAGAAATACTTCGACGCGTTCATGAGGACCGACCTGCACTTCTTTCTCGGGACGACCCAGCAATTCCACTTCGTCGCGCCGAATCCGTGGGTCATCGTCGGGGTGTTCCCGATCCCGTCTGAGCCGCAGATCGGGTTGTTCTGATCCATGTCAGACCACACGTTCGGTCCCCCGCTGACGCTCACATTCCCCGAAGTCGCCGCGCGGATTCGCGCTGACGCGCCCAGCGACGACGACGGCGGGGACACGCCATGAGGACCAGTTCCATCCCGCCCCGCGAAGGGATGATGGCCGTCGTGCGAAACCGCCGTGCGCTCATCACCGGCGTGCATCCGTTCGACGCTGATGAGCGGGGCCGCCTCCATCTCGTCGAGGTCGAGTATACTGACGGCGTCGGCGCCGAGACCGACCAGGTGCTGTGGGAGGTTGAGCCCGGAACCGACGTCCTCGAGCCCGCGGCGCTTCCGCGTGTTGACGCGACCGCTCCGATGGAGCCGCGCGAGTTCGACGCGATGGTGCGGGCGGCGCGGTGGTCGGCGCTCACGCCCTCGCTGCCGTTCTCTGGCCTGACCGAAGACCGCCCGCCGCTCGCCGCGCCGCTCTTCGGGGCGATTCACCCGGAGGCCTACCAGCTCGTGCCGGTGCTGCGCGCGCTCGAGATGCCGCGCGTGGCGCTCATGCTCGCGGACGCCGTCGGTCTCGGGAAGACCATCCAGGCGGGCATGATCCTGCGCGAGCTGATGCTGCGCCGGCGCATTCGGCGCGTCCTGATTCTCTGCCCGGCCTCGCTTCGCACGCAATGGCGAGAGGAGATGGACGAGAAGTTCTCGCTCCCGTTCGACGTGGTCGACCGGCCCCACTCGCTTCGTTTGCAGCGCGAGCTCGGACTCGATGCGAATCCCTGGCGTGTCCACGAACGCATCATCGCGAGCTACCACTACCTGAAGCAACCCGACGTACTGGAACAGTTCCGAAGCACCGCCGAGCCTGGCGACGACGGCCGCCTCCGCTGGGATCTCCTCATCGTGGACGAGGCCCACAACCTCGCGCCCTCGAGCTTCGGCGACGACTCGGACCTCGCCGAGATGCTCCAGCAGATCGCGCCGTGGTTCGAGCATCGGGTGTTCCTTACTGCGACACCGCACAACGGACATACGCGCTCGTTCTCGGGCCTCCTCGAAGCCCTGGACCCCGTGCGCTTCACCCGCAAGTCCGAGCTCGACGCAGAGGACAGGGCGCGGGTGGGCGAGAGCGTCATCCGTCGGCTCAAGAGCGAGATCAACCGCTCGTACGTCGCGCTCGGCGAGCCCGCGCGGTTCTCCGAGCGGCACGTCGACGCCCTGCCGGTCCTGCGCTTTGGCGCTCAGGAGCGAACGCTCTCCGAGGCGTTCCACGACTTCCGAAAGGCGCTCCAGAAGGCAACGGCGCAGGCGGCGGGATCGGACCGCGCGGCCGCGGCGTTCGCGACCGAGGTGTTTCAAAAGCGCTTGCTCTCTGGGCCCTGGGCCTTTGGCCAGAGCTGGCTCAACCTGCTCGAGGGGCTTGCGGAGCGCAGCGCTCGCCAAGAGCGTGAAGGCGCGGAGAGCGTCGCGCGCGTTCGCAGCGCGCAGGGCGACGACACGGACGACGACGCCGAGCGCGAGAGCCGTGAGCGCCAGTCGAGCCGCACCGTCGGCTCCTGGCTGCAGGAGTGGCAGGCGGCGCTCGAGGACGAGATCGGGGCCGTGTCGCGCGCCGTCGAAGTGCTTGGCGTGACGCGCGTCTCGCCGGGGCTCGAGCCGAAGGCGCACAGGCAAGCTGTCGCGAGCAGCGCGACCAAGGTCCGCGCCGACGCGCGGCTCCGCGCGCTCGAGACCCTCATCGAGGAGCGGTTGCGGGCGGGCGATACTTGGAGGCCTGGCGACCAGAGTGGAGAGCGACTCGTCGTCTTCACGGAGTACCTCGCCTCGCTCGACTACATCGTGGCGCGATTGCGCGCCCGCTTCGGTGACGGCGACTGGCTCGTGTCGCTCTACGGCGGGATGAACGATGAGGAGCGCGACGCCGTGAAGCGCACCTTCAATGACGCCAACAGCTCGGCGCGCATCCTGCTCGCCACCGACGCGGCCGGCGAAGGCTTGAACCTGCAGCGCTCTTGCCGGTTGCTGCTCCACTGGGACATCCCGTGGAACCCGGGGAAGATGGAGCAGCGCAACGGACGCCTCGACCGCCACGGTCAGGAGCGCGACGTCCACGTCTTTCACTTCGACAGCACCGACGACGCCTCCATGCGCTTCCTCGGCAAGGTGCTGAAGAAGCGCAGCCAGACGCGTGAGGATCGCGTCGTCACCGACGAGATCTTCGCCCAGGCGCTGCTCTCGCACTTCGAGCACGACGAAGATGTCGAGGCCGCCGAGGAGCGGCTCGAGCGCACCATCAAGAACGCGCTCGCGGCGAAGAAGGACGCGGCAGACGACGTCCCCGATGCCGCGCCACTGCCGGGCAAGGAGGATCGCGAGCGACTCGTGGAGCTTCGTGCCGAGCTTGACCTCACGCCCGAGACGCTCCGCGACACGCTCGAAACGACGCTGGCGATCGAGTCGGGCCGGCCGCGCCTGCGAGCGGACGGGGAGGACCGCTATCGCTTCGTGCCGGTCGTGGGGCAAGGGCCGGTTCCGACGCTTTGGCAGGAGGTCGTGGATCAGACGCTGCGCGACGGTGGTGCCAAAGGGCCGTTGTGCGCGATGGTCTTCGACCCGGAGCACTACGTCGTCACCCGCTCGGGTCGGCCCGTCTTTCTCCCCGAGCCGGACTCTAGGCTGCTCCACCTCGGGCACGCGCTCTTCCACCGCGTGATGTCGACCTTCGCCCGCTACCGCTTCCCAGGTGGACCCAAAACAGCCACGCGATGGTGCGTGCGCGAGTCGGACGACCTCCCCGAGGGCGCAGACGCGCTCATTCTCCTCACCCTCGAAGAGCTCGCCGTGAACGAGCTGCGCGAGCCGTGTCACCACTGGGTGCGCACAGTGGCGCTGCCGGTGAGCAAGGGCGTGCTAGGCGAGGCGCTCCTTCATCGGGCGCCCACTGCGTGGCAAGAGCAAGGCGGCGCGGTCGCTCCCGACGTGGGTCGCGGGATCTGGGAGGATGTGGAGGGCGAGGCCAAAGCCTTCGTCGAGCGCCTTCAGCGAACCCGCACCACGGAGCTCGGCAGGCGTCTCGTCGAGGCGGGCAAGCGCGTCGCCGCCCAGGAGAAGGTGCGCTTCGAGAAGCGTCGCAAGGAGCTCGACAAGGCCATCAGCGACAACCAGATCGCCAAGCTCGAGAAGGAGATCGCCGGCTACCTCGAACGCCGTCAGCAGTACCTCTTCGCCGAGCTCGACGACGACGAGCGCCGCAAGCTCTCGGACAAGCAGGCCGAGCTCGAGCTTCGCCGCCGGCACTACGACGCCGTGCTCCGCCGCCTCGCCGACGAGGAGAAGCGGACCCTCACGCGCGTGCTCCCGCCCCGCTATACCCTGCGCGGCGAGGCGCGCGTCTATCCGATCGCCGTCGAGATTCGCGTGCGCGCGCCTGGCGACGGCGGCGCGCGCCGGAGGTCGTCATGAGTGTCGACCTCGAAGCGTGGATCGAGCTGAACCAGGCAGGGCGCCTGCTCGACCGTCGCGGGCTCGAGGCACTGCCCGAGCCGGGGACGGCGCCGTGGAACCTGAGCGATCGTCTTCGGGATGCGCTCACGGCGTCAGTCTCCACTCGGCCTTCTCGGAGCGAGCGCCGGTCATGGCCACCGGGGCGCGAGTCGGAATCGTTCGGCAGCCTCCTCGACGTCGTGCTCGAAGAGGCATGCGGACTTGGCGAAGGCTGGCGCAAAGGCCCGCTGGTGGGCGCAGTCGACGCCGAGACTCTGCTCGACGGGACGGTGCTCAAGCCGCGGCGCGTGCTCGCTCTCAAGGGAGACACGGCGCTCGCGGTCTTCGTGACCGCGGCGGAACGCATTGGCCTTCACAAGGGCCGAAGAGTCGTCGCGCAGGTGGTCGAGTACCTGCGGCGGCGGCGCATTCCACTCGCGCTCGTCACCAACGGGCGCGAGTGGCGCCTCGTCTTCGCCGATGCCGACAATCTCGCGTGGGTCGAGTGGAACGCCGACCGCTGGCTCGAGGGCGATAGTCTCACGCACGCGCTCGGGCTCCTACGGCTCGTGCTGTCGCCCGCGTCGCTCGCTCCCCCACCATCGTCACAGGCCGGCAATGACGGCGACCGTGGCACCTCGCCCCTGCTCGCGGCCATCCAGCAGACGCGGCGCGGGCAGGCCCGGCTCTCGAAGGAGCTCGGCGAGCGCGTGCGCGCCTGTGTGGAGCTGCTGCTTCATGCTCGCCGGCCGGTGCTCGAGGCGTCCTGGAACGAGGCCGAAGGCAAGAGCGTCTACGACGCTGCGTGCCACTTCGTAATGCGGCTGGTCGTCGTGCTCTTCGCCGAGGCGCGCGAGCTGCTTCCCGTCGATAGCCCCGTCTACCACCATGCGTACGGCCTGCGCGGGCTGCTCGAGGCGCTCGGGCGTACGGGCGCCGACCGTCGCAGGTCACGCATCTCGGCGTGGCCGCGTTTGCTCGCGCTCTTCCGCTTGCTCCACCAGGGCTCGCTCCACCCGCAGCTGGTCGTGACCTCGTATGGGGGCGACCTCTTCAGGGCGGGTGATGCGACGGGTGATGCCATCCAACGCGCGCTCGCACTCCTCGAAGCGACCGCGGAGCCGCCCGACGACGAGACGGTCTACGGGATGCTCGTGCTCCTCACTCGGACGACCGAGCGCGTGCGCGAGGGCAACCTGAGGCGCGTGGTGGCCGCGCCCGTGGACTTCACCGAGCTGACGAGCGAGTACATCGGCATCCTCTATGAGGGGCTGCTCGACTACGAGCTGCACCGCGTCGGCAGCGAGCCGATCGTGTTCCTCGGCCTCGGCGACCAGCCCGCGCTGCCGCTCGATCGCCTCGAAGCGATGACCGACAAGCAGCTCGCCTCGCTGGTCGAGAAGGCGAAGGTCAAGCGTGCCGAGGCCGCCGAAGAGGACGACGGCGAAGGTGAGGAAGATGCCGAGGCCGATCACGAGGCCGACGAGGAGGCGGAAACCGCGGAGCCGGAGGCCGGCGACGACGTAGCGGCCGTGCTTGAGGAGCTCGTGGCCGGCGACGCGCGTGCGGAGGCGATGAAGCGCGCCCTCGCGTGGGCCGAGCGCGCCGCAGTAGCCGGCAAGCTCGTGAAGGCGCGGGCTCCGAAGAAGAGGGGCGCCGTAGCCGCGGCAGACGCGGCCTACCAGGCCGAACTGGCGCGCGCCGCGCAGGCCGTCATCGCGCGTGAAGAGGTGGAGCCCGGCAAGTGGCGCCTGATGGTAAGGTTCCCCGGCGAGCTCTACCTCGTGCGCTGGGGCGGCACGCGCAAGGGTGCCGGGACCTTCTATACGCGGCCGCAGCTCACGCTGCCGACCGTGCGCCGAACCCTCGAGCCGCTGCTCTCCGGGCCGGACGGGCGCGTTCGCACGCCCGAAGAGCTGCTCGCGCTCAAGATCTGCGATCCCGCGATGGGCTCCGGGTCCTTCCTGGTCGCGGCGCTGCGTGTGCTCACCGAGGCGGTGGTCCGCTCGCTACACGAGCATGGACGCATCGTTCGCCGGGGTGATGCGGGGCACCCAGCCACGAATGGGGGCGATCTCGTCCGCATCGAGTGTGAGCCTTTGCCCGACGCCGACCGCGATCAGGCCGACGAGCGGGTCGAGGCCATCGTCCGGCGCGCGGTCGTCGAGCATTGCCTCTACGGCGTCGATCTGGACCCGCTCGCCGTCGAGCTGGCCCGCGTATCGCTGTGGGTCGAGACCCTCGACCGCCGCCTGCCGTTCACGTTTCTCGATCACAAGCTGCGCTGCGGCGATGCGCTCGTCGGCACATGGCTCGATCGCTTCCGGGACTATCCGCTGCTCGCTTGGTGGCGACAGAGCCCAGACGAGAAATGGCGCGGCGTGACACACGAGGGCGACGTGTGGGCCGAGGCGCTCAAGGAGAAGCGCAAGGCGGTGGTCGGCGAGCAGGTGGAGCTGCTCACCGGCCAGAAGAACTGGCTCGCCAATACGGCCTCCGACGAAGAGCTGAAGGCGGCCATCGACCGCGTCCGCGAGCTGTACCGGCGGCTGCGCAAGGTTCCCGCGTCGCAGCCCGACAAGCGCGCCGAGATCTGGCGCACGCAGGTCGCGCCCGATCCGGCGCTCGCACGTGTCCGAGAGGCGTTCGATACCTGGTGCGCCCTCTGGTTCTGGCCGCTCGACAAGCTCGACGAGGCCCCGGGCCCTGCAGCGCTCCCGGCGCCTCCCGATGCGGCGAAGGACATCGCCCGCAGCCTGAGCAGGGCCCGGCGCTTCTTTCACTGGGAGCTCGAGTTCCCCGACGTCTTCACCGAGAAGGGCGCGGGCTTCGACGCCATCGTGGCGAACCCGCCGTGGGAAATCCGCAAGCCGAGCAGCAAGGAGTTCTTCAGCGATCGCGACCCTCTCTACCGGTCCTACGGCAAGCAGGAAGCGCTGCTCTGGCAGCGCGAGGAGTTCGGTCGGGACGCCGCGTTTGAGCGCAAGTGGCTCGACCACGTAGGCACCTTCAAGGATGCCGGCAACTTCGTCCGCAACGCTGGCGAGCCGTTCGGCGACGCCGACGACGCGCAAGGCCGACCGCTCGTCGGCCTCGTCCCGCGCAAGGCGGACGACACGCGTCGGATGCACAAGAAGTGGGCCGCGGAGCGGCTGAAGAAGACGGGGCTCTCGGACCCAGAGCACGCGTTCCGGCACCAAGGCTCGGCAGATCTCAACAGCTACAAGCTCTTTGTCGAGCAGGCGCACGCGCTCTTGAAGCCCGGCGGCCAGCTCGGCCTCATCACGCCGAGCGGGCTCTACACCGACAAGGGCGCTGTCGAGCTGCGCAAGCTGTTGCTCGAGCGCTGCGCGTGGCGCTGGCTGTATGGCTTCGAGAACCGCAACCAGGTCTTCGACATCCACCGAAGCTTCAAGTTCGCGGTCACCATCGCGCAGAAGGGCGGCAAGACTGAGGCGCTGCACGCGGCGTTCATGCGCCACGAGCTCGAGGACTGGAGCGAGGCGAGGGGCGCGCTCGCATATCCCGCGGAGCGCATTCACGCCTTCAGCCCGAAGAGCCTCTCGGTCCTGGAGATCCGCACCACACGCGACCTCGAGGTGCTGACGAAGATCTACGCGAACAGCGTGCTGCTCGGTGACGACGGCCCCGAGGGCTGGGGCATCGAGACGGGCCGAGAGTTTCACATGACCGACGACTCGAAGCTGTTCATTCAGGTCGACCAGGCCGAAGAAGCGGGATTCGTCGCCGACGCCTATGGGCGTTGGGTCATGCGGGATCACCCACCGCTGTTGCCCGTCTACCAAGGCATCATGATCGGCCACTTCGAGCCCAACCGCGCGAAGTGGATTTCGGGCACAGGCTTGCAGGCTGTATGGGAGAAGCCGCTGCCGCCAGCGAGCCCATTGCGGCCGCAGTACTTGGTGCCAAAGAACGTGGCGCAGGAGAAGAAGCCGAAGTCGGTGCGGCCACGCTTCTTGCTGAGGAACATCGCTCGCAACACCGACGTTCGCACCCTTGTCGGCTCACACGTGCCGGCTTTTCCGAGCGGCCATAGCGTTGTACAGCTGACCGCCGAACAGTCGAAGGATGACGGCGCAGACATCAGCGCTGTCTTGTGCAGTTTCGCCTTCGACTGGCAAGTGCGCGAGCGCATCGGCGGTACCAACCTGAGTTGGTTCTTTCTCGAAGAAACAGCGGTGCCCAAGCCGGCGCTCTTTTACCGCGACATCGGCTGGACGGTGTTGCGCCTCGCTGCCTGTGGCGAGCCCTATGCCGATCAGTGGTTCGCAGCTGGTGGAGCGCGCGACAAGGCGTGGCGCGCTCTGTGGGCCATAACGCCTCACGAACGCCTCCGCCTGCGCTGCATCCTCGACGCTATCGTCGCCGCCCTCTACCGCCTCTCGCGCGACGACTTGCGCTGGATCCTCCGCGACTGCGATCACCCGAAGGAACGCCTCTCCGACAAGGCCTTCTGCCGCACCCTGGACCCGAAAGGCTTCTGGCGCGTCGACAAGACGGAGGACCCCGAGCTGCGCCACACAGTGCTCACGCTGGTTGCCTTCGACGCGCTCGAACGGCTCATCGCAGAGCACGGCGATCCCGACGCAGGCATCGCGGCGTTCTCGGCGCTCCACGACGGCGAGGGCTGGATGCTGCCCGAGAGCCTGCGCCTCGCCGGCCACGGCCTCGCCCACGACGAGCGCGCGACGGAGCCGCAGCCCGTGGCGAGTCGCCTCGGCCCGCGCTTCCTCGACTGGCAGCTCGCGCAGACGCCCAAGGAGAGTTGGGCGGAGTGCGAGAAGCACGCCCGCGCCATCCTCGGCGACGCAGCGTTCGAGGCGCGGTTCGGCAACGGAGCAAAGCCCAAGACCACCACCATCGAAGGCCGCATCGAGGTTCGTCCGACCATCACGGGGACGGTGGAAGTGAAGCCTGCCACGCCACAGCTCGGCTTCACGTTTAGCGATGCGCCCAAGCCCAGCGCGACGAATGGCCCCACGGCCGCGGAGCCCATGTCCATGACCATCTCCAACATCCGCCTCAAGAACTTCCGCAACTGGACCGCCGAGCACTGGGACAGGGGCGTCGCGCTCAAGCCCATCACCCTCGTCCTGGGCCGCAACTCGGCGGGAAAGACGAGCATCCTCCAGCCGCTGCGCCTCTTGAAGCAGACCATCGAGGCCACCGACGCGGGCACCCACCTTCTGCTCGACGGCACGAAAGCGGATGGCGTCAACCTCGGCGCGTTCGCTGACCTCGTGCACGACCACGACGTGAAGGAAGCCGTGGGCATCGGCTTCGACGTCCGCGAGAAAGGCCTCTCCGTCGACGTGACCTTCCGCCAGGTCAACGAGCGGCCGGTCATCGAGTCACTCACCTATCGCGTGCGTGACGAGAAGGTCGAGGTCACGCGCGGTGCGAATGCGGCCTATCAGCTCCAGAGCCCGCGTTTCCGCCTTCCCAACTGGGACGGGGCGAAGACCGTGCACGAGGCGAAGCAGACCTACGAGCCGGGCCGCGCCATCGAGCTGCCGGACCCAGCGCTTACCGATCTTGGCCCCACGCTTGGCCCCGTGGTGCGCAGCGCCATCGTCGCTGCGAAGGAGGCTTTCGCGACCTTCCACTACCTCGGCCCACTGCGTCCTCCTCCGGCCCGTGAGGTGACCTGGTCGCAGCAAGACCCCACCGTCCTCGGCAGCACCGGCGGAGAGACCATTCAGGCGCTCATCAGCAACGAGACCACAAAGCACAAGGGCGCGCTCAGGGCGTCGGTCTCGGAGTGGCTCAAGCGCCTCGACCTCGCCGAGGGCATCGACATCTCGCGCGTGGGCAAGACGCTCTTCTACCAAGTCGAGGTCCTGCGAAACGGCAAGAAGAGCAACCTCGCCGACGTCGGCTACGGCGTCTCGCAGGTGCTGCCCGTCATCGTGCTCTTGCACTTCGTGCCGGAGGGCTCGGTCATTCTCTGCGAAGATCCCGAGGCACACCTGCACCCGATGGCACAGTCGGGGCTCGCAGATCTGTTCGTCGAAGTTGCGAAGCAGCGGAAGCTCCAGGTGCTGATCGAGACCCACTCCGAGCACCTCTTCCGACGGCTCCAGGTGCTCATGGCCGGCGCCAAGGTGAGCGAGCACGACTGCGCGCTTTACTACGTCGAGCGCGACGACCCGTCCGCCAAGCTCATCGAGCTTCAGGCCGACGAGTTCGGACGCATCCAGAACTGGCCGGAGAACTTGTTCGGCAACGCCGTCGGCGAGGCAGGCCAGCAGATGCGCGAGATGGTCAAGCGCCTCCAGGCGACCGAGGGGAAGTCGTGAACGCGGTCGACCTCAGCCTCGTCGAGGCGTGCAGCGCCGGCGCTCGGCTCCCGACCGCCGAGATCAAGCTGGTGTCGGATTGGCTGGACGCGTTCGAGGCGGACGCGACGAGGTCCATCGCCATCGACAAGGCCGCGCGCCTCTGGGCCGACTACGACCGGCTCGGGGGCGAGCAGAACCGGGTCGCGCTTGTCCTGCTCGACAAGTTCCAGAAGGGACACGTCCTCCAGATCGGTGTCACCGCGCCCGCCGCCACGGGCACGCCGCCGAACGGCGCACACTGGGCGCACCTCGACGAGCACCGGGCGGTTCTGCTCGCCGTCGCGCTGAGCGCGCACGCAAACGTCTCGCTGGTCAACGCGACGCACCTCGACTGGCATCCAAGCCGCCTTCCGGCACAGCAGCCGCACCCGACGATCGAAAACGTCTTGCTCGACTGGCTCAACGACCTGGTCAGGAGGCTCACGACACTGCCGACGGCGGGCGCCTACAAGGTGCCGCCCGCACGTCTAGCGGGGAGCCTCGCCGCGGCCACGCCTGTCGGCGTCGGAAAGAACCACCGCAAGGCATGGGAGACCGCGAGCCACCGCTACGAGTGGGACTACCAGCACGGCACGGTCGAGGAGTACAGCATGTCGGGCGTCTGGCAACGCGAGGCCAAGCCTGACGGTACGACGACCAAGACAGCACACAGTGGCCCAGCCCGCACGTGGGGGCGCTGATGGCATTGAATCCGATTTCGTTCACGGAGCAGGTGGTCTCCGACTTCCTGCGCTACCAGCTCACGACCTACCCGCTCGCCGACAGCGATCTGCACGCGCAGATGCGGGCGCTCCTCCGCCTGGAGGAGAGCCGCTCGACCCCGCTGCGGCAAGGCCCGTTCGTCAGCCTCTCTCGACCGTTCAAGAGCGGCGCGACCATCGCAGAGCTGGTCCGCGAGAGCGTGCTCCACGAGGGGATGCGCGCGGTCGCCTCCTACCCCACCGTGCGCAAGCACCAGGAGAGCGCCATCCGGGCCATCCGCGACGGCAAGACCACCCTCGTCGCGACCGGCACCGGCTCCGGCAAGACCGAGTCGTTCCTCTACCCGATCATCAGTCGCTGTCTCGAGCTAGCGGACGCCGGGGCGCCTCCCGGCATCGTCGCCGTGCTGGTGTACCCGATGAACGCGCTGGCGGAGGACCAGCTCGACCGACTGCGCGGGCTGCTCGCTGGGCGCGGGGTCCCCTTCGGGATGTACGTAGGCAAGACGCCCGATGAGGAGGCCGGCGTGCGGGGCGAGCGCATGCCGCAGGGGTCGTCGAACGCGGACTACAGGGCCCGCCTGGTCCAGATGCGCGAGGCCGGTGAGTCGGCGACGCTGCTCCCGCCGGAAGAGCGCGCGAGCCGTGCGGCGATGCGCAAGGAGGGCGGACAGCCCCGCATCTTGCTCACGAACGTGAAGCAGCTTGAGCTCCTGCTCACGCGCGGCAAGGACATCGGCCTCTTCGCGAACGCACCGCTCGAGTTCTTGGTGTTCGACGAGGCGCACACCTTCCGCGGAGCACAGGGCGCGGAGACGGCGTGTCTCATTCGTCGCCTTCGTTCCTTCTGCGGCAAGGAGGCGAACGAAGTCACCTGCGTGGCGACCTCGGCCACGATGGCAGACCCCGAGCGCGGGCCCGAGGCTGCGGCGGACTTCGCGCGCCGCTTCTTCGGCGTGGATGCCGGGCGCGTCGAGATCGTGGGCGAGGTCTACGACGAGCTGCGCTGGAACGAGCGGCGCGCGATGCCCGCGGGCCCTGCGACGGATCCTGCAGGGGTGCTGAGCCGGCTCCTCGCCGCAGTCGATGCGCCGGACGCGACCGTCGCGGAGGCGCTCTCCGCGTGTCTCACCGAGCTCGGCGGCGCGCGTCTGCCCAAGCTCGAGTGGCAGCGCGCACTCGCGTCTCAGCTCGCGAGCAACGAGCTCGTCTACCAGCTCTCCGAGTTGCTACGCACACCGCGTGCGCTCGAGGACCTGCCCGCCCTCTTGCGCGAAGCCCTCGCTCTCGAAGGGGCGCGCCGCGAGGTGTCGCAGCATGAGATCCTGTGCTGGCTCGCCCTTGGCGTCGCGTGCGGTCGCGATGCCCATGATCCCCTGCTCCGCCCCGTCGTCCACAGCTTCATCCGCGGGGTCGGAGGCGCCGTCGTCACGCTCTCGAATCCGGGTAGCACTGCGCGCCTCTGGCTTGCGGGTGAGGAAGCCGATGAGGAGCTCGGCGAGGCCTGGCGCCGCTTCCCCCTCCTGACCTGCACGACCTGCGGCCAGCACTACTACGAGACATGGGTGAAGGACTTTCGGCTCGTCGCGGGCAAGCGAGCGGCGCCCGAGGGCGGCGACCTTGTCGGCGCGACACGCGTCTGGGAGCACCTCTCGCAGGAGCTCGGCGGGGTCCGTGCGCTCCTGGTCGACCGGCTCGTCGTGCAGCCTGACGAGGACGACGATGCGGACAGTCTCGACGAAGACGGCAACGTCGAAGCCGAAGCGGCGGTGTTGCCCTCGGGGCACGACTACGACCATCGGCGCCTGCACCCGCTGTGGGTCTGCGGTCACTGCGGCGCGCTGCACGAGCAGGCAGGCACGTCCTGCGCTGCTTGCCACGTGACCGGCGCGCTCACCGCGGTGCAGGTGGTCCGCTGCAAAGAGGATCTGCCCGGTGTCCTCCACTCGTGCGTCGCCTGCCAGGCCCCTGGACGGCGGCCGGGCGGCGGGCGCTACCGAGAACCTGCCCGCCCCGTGCGTGCAGTCTCGGTCTCCGACGTTCACGTCCTCGCGCAGTCGATGCTGCACCTCTCGGAGCGACCGCGCCTTCTGGTCTTCGCCGACAATCGGCAGGACGCCGCCTTCCAGGCGGGCTGGATGCGCGACCACGCGCGACGCTTCCGTCTGCGGGCCCTGATGTCCCAGGCGATCCCTGCTTCGGGTGCATCGATCGGGGACGTTGCGCAGCGCCTCGATGCCGTGCTCGAGGCGGACCGCGAATTGTCGCGGGCCCTCATCCCGGAGGTCTGGCAGGTCGCGCCGCAAGAGGACGCGGGCGTCAAGCACCGAGAGGAGCGGCTCTATTTCCTGCGTCTCCAGGCGCTGCGTGAGATCGCGACGGGCGTGAAGCAGCGGCTCGGCCTCGAGCCCTGGGGCCGCGTTCGCGTGGAGTACGTCGGACTAGATGCGGAGCACGAGGTCATCGCGCGCTGGGCGAAGCGCCTTGGCTTCGAGCCACTGGCGCTCGCGGAGGGCGTGGCCGCGTTGCTCGACCACGTTCGGCGTACGCGTGTGCTCCACGACGAGCCGACGCGGCTCTTCGGAAAGCTCTGGCGCGATGGCGACAAGGAGATCCAGTACGGCTACCTGCCCGCGTTCTCGGGCGGACCCCGGGGCGCGAAGCTGTCGCGCACCCCGTCCGACTCGCCAGCCCGCGTCACCCAGTGGATCGGCACTCGACCGACCCAGGTGTGGAACGCCGTGTCGACGTGGCGCATCGACGAGAACGACCTCGAAGACTTCCTGCGCGAGCTGTGGGGGATGCTCACGTCGATCAAGCTGCTGGTGCCGGTCACGCTCGAGGGCTGGGGCAAGCCGTTGCCAGGGAGCGCGGGGACGTTCCAGGTCGATGCGACCAAGCTTCGTCTCCTGCCGCACCGAGGGCGATGGCGCTGCGAGAAGTGCCGGCGCACGACGGTGCGCCGCGGACCGACGAGCACCTGCCTCGCATGGAGGTGCGCGGGCAAACTCGCATGGGAAGAGAGCGACCCGGACGACTTCGACCTGCACGTCCTCGACGGCAACTACGCAATGCTGCGCGTCGCCGAGCACTCGGCCCAGGTGCCGGCGGACGTTCGCGAGCGGATCGAGAACCAGTTCAAGGGGCAGAGCGAGCACCTGAACGCGCTCGTCTGCACGCCGACGCTCGAGCTCGGCGTCGACATTGGCGCGCTCGACGCGGTGCTGATGCGGAACGTGCCCCCGAGCGCAGCGAACTACTGGCAGCGCGCAGGGCGAGCAGGTCGTCGCCATCGCATGGCGGTCGACATCACCTACGCCCAGGCGACGGGCTTCGATCAGTCCTACTTCCGTGAGCCGCTCAAGCTTCTCGGCGGGCTGGTGGAGCCGCCGCGCTTCAACCTGAAGAACGAGGTGATGCTTCGGAAGCACGTGCACGCAACCGTGCTCACGGCGCTGCACGGGCTCGGTCGCCACAGCCCCGAAGGGCTCCGCGCGCGTGTCGAGGAGGTGCTCGCGCGTTGCTTCCCGTCGACGCTGAAATCGTACCTGTTTACGCCGGGCGGCGAGGTCCGAAAGGAGATCCTCGATGTGTCGGAGCTCGGGCTGCTCATCCGGGACCAGCGTCGGTTCGTGCTCGACGAGGTGTCCCGCACGTTCACCCGCGCGTGGCCAGCGGAGGATGCAGCCGTGGTGGAGCCCGAGCGCCTGGCATCCATCGTCGATCGAATGTCGGACTCGCTCACCGAGGTGTTGCGCCGGTTCAGGAGGAGGCTGGACTGGGCGCGCGGGGAGCTTGCCAGGCTCGCGCAGGAAGAGGCCCAGAAGGGAGTGCTGGATCCAGAAGACCAGGCCCACCGACGTCGTTGCCAGCGGGTGATCGAGCGACTCAAGGGCCAGGCCACGCGCACGCGCTCGCAAGCGCAGGGCGGCGGCGACGACTCCGACACGATGGGCGCACTCGCCCGCGAGGGCTTCTTGCCAGGCTACGGCCTCGAGGCGGGCAGCATCATCGGCACGGCCGAGCCCCCGCGCATGACCTACGGTCTTGCCGAGTTCGACCTGCCGCGTGCGCCCACGATCGCGCTGCGCGAGTACGTGCCTGGCAATGCCATCTACGCGAACGGCTTTCGCTTCGTTCCGCGCCGATTCCAGCTCGTGCCGGATGAGACCATGCGCTTCCGGATCGACGCCGAGAGGCAGGTGGTCCAGGAGCTCGGCACGAACGCCGGAGCGGCTGTGCTCGGTGAGCAGGAGATCCGCGCGGTGCCGGTCTGCGACGTGATTCTGCCGTCGCAGTCGCAAATCTCGGACGAAGAGGACTTCCGCTTTCAGATGCCGGTCGCGGTCTACGCGACCGAGCGAGGGTTCCACCGCGGGGGCTCCGCGTGGTCCTGGGGCGAGCTCGACCTTCGGTCTCGTCGCGCGCTCCAACTTCGGATGGTGAACGTCGGGCCTCGGGCGGAGGTGACGAAGGGCAACCTCGGGTACCTGCTCTGCTTGGCCTGCGGCCAGTCGCACTCTCCGTACGCCTCGGCGCGTTCTCGTGAGGAGTTCGTCAAGAAACACCAGGAGCGCTGCGCGCATCGGGTGGAGGCGACTGGGTTCTTCGCGGACGTCGAGGTCGACGTGCTGGGGCTCCACGACGTGGATGACCGCGTCCTCGCGTTCAGCTTCGTCGAGTCACTCCGCATGGGAGCCGCGCGTGTGCTCGACATGGAGGTCGAGGACCTGCAGATCCTCGCGCTGGGACACGCGGGCGAGGAGCGAGTCGATGTCCTCCTCTACGATCCGATGCCGGGCGGCTCTGGCCTGCTGGAGCAACTCGTTCAGCGCTGGGACGAGGTTCGCACCGCTGCGATCTCGCTCTGCGAGTCTTGCCCCGGAGCCTGCGAGCGCTCGTGCGTCGATTGCCTGCAGACCTACCGTAACCGCTTCTATCACGAGCATCTCGACCGCCATCGAGCCGCCGAAGTGCTCAAGTCGGCGACCGGACCACTCGTGCTCGTCCACCCCATCCCAGAGAACCTGCCCAAGACGTCGACAACCTCGGGGCAGCCGCAGACGGTCATCGAGCAACGGTTCAAGAGACTCTTGGCGGAAGCCGGGCTTCCAACACCCGTCGCTCAGCAGCGCATTGAGATGAGCGCGAATCTCCACACGGTGCCGGATTTCTTCTTCGCCGGAGACGAGGACGACGAGCCGGGAATTGCGATTTACCTCGACGGGATGGCGGGTCACATCCACGGCAACCCGGAGCAAGCGGAGAAGGACCGATTCCTGCGCGAGACGCTTCGTTCTCGCGGCTACGAAGTCGTCGAGGTCAGGTCTTTCGAGCTCGACGACAAGAACGCAATGGTCGCGGCAGTGGCACGAGTCGCGAAGTATCTAGTGGGCAAGGAGAAGCAGCGCGCGCTACGCGGGGATACAACGTGGTTCGATCGTGCCGCTCAAGAAGGTGGCTCACGTCCGAGTGGCGGGCCGCGGCTCGTGCGACTTCAGGATAGGGCCCCGGGCGCGGTGCCAATCGTCGACCTACGCGTCGCCGCGGGCACATTCTCCCAGAGCCAACTGCCCGACGCCATCGGCTTCGCGCGCGTCGAGGGTATCGCCTCACGCGAGGGTCACTTCATTGCGCGAGTGATCGGCGACTCGATGAACGAGATCGTCCCGGCGGGGTCCTGGTGTCTTTGGGAACACCTGAACGCTGGCGCGGCCCCCCCCGCACCGGGAGAGAACCTGCTAGTTCGCCGACCCGACGACAACAATCCGGAGTTTGGCGAATACACTTTCAAGCGCCTCGTCGAGGATCCGACCGGAAGGCACCTTGCGCCGCGCAGCACAAACCCAAAGCACCGCCGGATTCCGCTCGCGAATGACGCAGACATCGAGGCGATTGCTCGGTTCGTAGCCGTTCTCGAGGACGACCGCGAGGAATAGCGGTGCGACCGTCGTAGAGAGCGGCAGCCACGAACCGAACCGTGGTAGCGCACGAGGTCGCCCTGACCGTCGGGAAGGTGATACGCGCGGCCAACGGCCAACGCGCGGACAACCGCGGTCTGTCTGGGACGTGTCCTCTCTGGAAACTCGTGGCGCCGGGCGCCGGAGCGGGCCACGCCCCCGCTCCGTCGGACGGCTCGGACCGGCTAGGTGCGACGCGGGAAGGGGTCGACTACCGCGGGCTGCGGAAATCTCGTGCCCCGGCAGCGCCGCGCTCCCTCTTGCACCATGCACGCAATGGGTTCGAATTTCAGCAGACTCCAGCTACGTGGCCGCGTCGGCGTGACGGGGCATCCGCCGTACGGCAACCCGTTCCAGCGCGTCTTCGGTGCGAAGCTCTTGCGCCCTACAACCTTCGGTTCCGGGAACCGCTTGGATTTCCGGGCTCCACGGGGTCCCGCGCAGAGGGCGTCCGACGCGCCTCCCGCGGCACTCCGCCAGATCTGTGGGTCACAATACATCTGGCCTGGACCATTTCGCGGGTGCCATGAATAGGCGCGTCGGAGCCGCGGGGTTCTGAGCGTCCGCTGGAGACCCGCGGCCCTCATCGGGATCGTCCCGACGACGAGTCTGGCGCGCCGCGCAGAGACGCACGGCACGGCGCCGATCTGTCTGCCGTGTGCCGTGAGGCGCGCGAACGCGGAGCGGGGAAATCTCCATGCCCTCGATCACGAGCTGTTACCCAAGCGCACGACGCGACCCTTCCACGAGGGGCTCCGCGTGACACTCGCTGGCTTCCGCGCCCAGCTCATCGCGCGCCTCGGTCGGCGCGACGCCGTCGCGGCGTACGTCGCCGCGGGGCTCGAGGAACCCGTCCTCGCTCTCTTCGGGACGCCGCTCGCGGCGATCGATTCGCTCCTCGGCATCAAGGTCGCCCGCGCGCAGTTTCACGGACGCGGGGCAGACGCGCTCCTTCGCGCCATCATCCGCCTGTACCAGAGCGGCGCAGGGCTGCCTCGGCACGGCACACGGGACGTCTGGCCGACGATGCTGGTCGTCGCCTTCTACCCGGCGATCCTTCGCCTCTGGCGCCGCATCCGCACCGATAGCCATGAGCGCGAGGAGCTCCACGAGATCGTCCTCGACGCTTTCCTCTCGGGCGCCCGGTCGCTCCCGCGTATCGGAGAGATCGTCTACATCCCGAAGCGCCTTCGCCGAGAGATGGAGCGCCGAGCGTTCGCCGAGGTGAAGGGCGCCTGCGCAGACCGCGCGCTCACGCGCGAGCTCGTCACCGAGGCGCTCGACCGCGGGCGCATCGAGCCCTTCGCAGGGGGCCGCTCCGAGGAGACCCCCTTCGCCATCGATGAGTCGTTCGACCTCGAGGCGATGAGCGAGGGGCTCGGCCCGCGCATGGGCGCGACGCTCACCGTTCTCGACGCGAAGGAACCGAGCTTTCGCCTCCTCACCCGCGCGCTCCGCCCGGACCTCCCGGCCGACGAGCAGGAGCGCCTCTACCAGCGCCTGAAACGCCGCTACGCGCGCCAGCGCGTCGACGGCGTCGATGCAAGGTCGCTCCCGCCATGGTGGCGGGCGATCACGGACCCGAAAGAAGACGGGAGACGCA
>JBKQKP010000359.1:0-9322 GCA_052147435.1 Polyangiaceae bacterium
GGGTCGGGGTCGGGGTCGAGGGTGGTGATGACCAAGCCCTTGGTCCCCGCGTAATCACGCGATGACAATCGAGGGCACTCCCCTCCCCCACGTCCCCCTCGCGATCCGTCGATTCCGGCACGTGCTCACTCTTCGTCCCGAGGTCACGGCAATACAGGGGCGCGCTCGCCCCTCTATCTCCCGCGCGTCGAGACGACGGCATCCCGCGTCCCCAATCGAGGGGCGCCGACGCCCCCCGGTCCTCCTCGCGATGACGCAGCGTCCGCTCGCGCAGCCAATCGAGGGGCACCGGCGCCCCTCGAACCTCGGTCCGCGATCCCGAGCACGGCACGTGCGCCGTGCCGCAATGCACGCGTCCGGGATCGAGGGGCGCGCGCTCCCCCGCATCCCTATCGCACCTCGCCGGCGACACCCACGCCGCGAGATCGCGGGGCGTGACCGCCCCCGCAATCACAGTGTATGAGGTGAGCGCGTCCTCGCGTTCCGTCGCTGCCGCACCTCGTCCCTGATCGAGGGGCGCCGGCGCCCCCGCGAACGTCCCCTCTTCCCCCACGGTGCACCCATGCCGAAGACAAGCCAGCTCCAGAGACGCATCAGCGCGGCGAACGTCGTCGCCGGCATCCGGAAACGCCTGCCTCGCGGGGAGACGTTCTGGATGAACGGGAAGGCCTACTCCCGCCAGGAGCTCGCCGCGTTCTTTCAGGCCGAGGTCGATGCCGTCGATGCCATACGTACGGCACGCGCGGCGCTCGCCGCGGCGGTGTCCAAGGAGCGTGCGATCGCCCGGCGGGTGACGGCGCGGATTCCCTTGTTCCGCGACGGCCTCGTGCAACTGTTCGGGGCCAGCCCCGAGGTGCTCTCGGACTTCGGCTGGACGGTGCCGAAGAAACCGGGACCGAAGACGGTCGCGGGGAAGCTTGCCGGCGTGCTGAAGGCGAAGGCCACGCGGGAGGCGCGCGCTCGGCCACGCTAGGGTTGGACCGACTTCACGGCGACCGCACCCCCGCCCCGCGCAGCTCGACATAGAGATCCCGCGCCTCGACGGGCAGCTCCGCGCGCGCCCCATCGCTCTCCATCTCCAGAAAGTGCTCCCCGGGCGGCACCAGGAGCGGCTTCACGAAGTGGACCGGCTCCGGCCCCGCCCCCGCGTGGATCTCGGCGTCGAAGAGGTCGCCGTGGATGCGTACGTTCGCCGGGCCGTTGGCCGTGAGAACGCTGGCTTCGAAGAGGGCGCGGCGCGGCTCCCCCGACGGGTTGTCGATGACGAATCGGCCGCGCTTCCTGCACCAGACCCACGTCTCTCCGTTGGCGCTCTCGGGCAAATAGAACCCCTCCAGCCATCCCAGGAACAAAGGGAGCTTGGCCTCCTCGGCCCTTCGGGCGAAGACCTCGTCCCCGAGCTCCTCGCGAAGCCGCGCCGAGCGTGCAGCCAGCGGAAAGAAAGACGCGCTCCCCTTGAGACCAACGCGCGACGGCGGCCCGAGGACGGCCGTGAGAGCGCCCTCGAGGGCGGCACCCCTGTCTACGTACCCGTCACGGTCCACGTAGATCCCCGCGAAGCCGGCGGACGCGAGCGTGTCGACCATCGCGGCGGCGGGCTGCTCGGCGACGCCCTTGTACCAGCCGTCTCCACGTCGGCCGCGCATGGTGCCGTAGCTCCAACGAAGCGACTTCGAGTGAAGATAAGGCACGAAGAGCCCATAGTCCCCGATGCCGTTTTGAGGGCCATTCTCGGGGAATGCCATGTAGGGGAGCTCGAAGATGCTGCTTCCGGTCGGCACCGACTCCTCGATCGCCGCGATGAAGCGCCCCTCCTCTTGGAAGTCCTGCGCCAGCTTGGCGTAAGACAGAGTGACGGGCTGCGTCTGATCGAGGACGCCGAGGACGAGGACCACGCCGAGTGCAATAGGCAGCCCCCGAGCGACGAGCTTCGGCCGCGTCGAGCTCCGCGCTGCCCGCTCGACGAGGACCGCGAGCGCCGCGAGCGAGACGAACGCGATGTAGACGCTGATGCGGTTGTAGCTCCTGATCTCGGGGAGGATCGAGAACGCGACGAGCGACCCGAATCCGCCGACGGTACCGAGCAGCAGCGCGCCGAAACAGACGACGCGAAGGCCGTCCATCAGGGACGGATCGAGCGCAGGATCGCGGCTCTCCTCGCCGACCTCGGCCCGGTCCCCACGTCGTCCCATGAGGAGCGTGAACGTGAGGTAGAGAAACCCCGCGCTGCCGACGAGGCCCAAGTACGCCGTGTTGTTCTCGGTCACGTTCGACAGCTGCGTTCGGCGGTCGTAGCTCGCCTTGTCGTAGGTCTCCTTGAAGCGCCGGAAGGGCTCGAAACGATGCCCCGTCCGCGGGAGGAGGAGCTCCGTGATCTTGAGCGCGAAGACCTCGGCGTCGCTCGGATCGCGCTCGAGCACGGTCGTCTTCCCGTGCTCGCTCACGTAGATGACCGTCGGCGCCATGTTGACGGCAAAGGCAGCCCCCGCGATGGCCAGAATGGCCGCGGCGCGGAGGAGCGGCATCCGGCTCCGCGCGCGAACCGCGCCGAAGAGTCCCCCGAGACCGATCACGAACGCCGAGAAGAACGTGAAGTACACGGTCCCCGTGAGGCCCATCACCACCGCGACCCCCATCGCGAGGAGCGAGCCCCGGCTCCGCAAGGCGAGCCTCGGCGGCGAGCGCGGAGACCGCGAGGAGCCCTCCTCGAACAGAAAGGGCTCCCCTCGAAAGAGCTCGAGCGCGACGAGCGTGACGAGAGGGACCGAGAAGTACCCCACCACATAGTAGACGTGGTGAAGCCCGCGCATCTGGTGGTACGAGAGAAACGAGAAGAGAAGGCTCGCGACGAGCGCGATCGAGTAGCGAACGTTCAAGCGACGCAGCACGAAGAGCGCCGGCAGCGTGACGAGCGGGAAGCTCGCGACGAGGGTCACGTTCGCGATGAGGAAGGGGTTCCTGGTGAAGAGCGTGGCCCCCTTCACCCACAGGTTGAGGAGCTGGTCCGGGAACGGAAAGTCGCGGAGGTCGAGGCCGAGCGGTGCGCCGACGTACTGGTTTTTCGAGTACCAGGGGTTGTCGACCATCCCCTTGAAGGCGAGCGCCATCATCGAGGTGTAGTCACCCGTCGTGCGGTCACTCGTCACGGGGCTGAGCGGCATGCGGAGGTCGGCCCGCCACAGCTCGTAGACGAGCGCGCAGATGGCCACGCTGAGGAACGCGGCGACGAGGGGTTCGACCGAACCGAGGGCGGTCCTTCGCCAGCGCACGGCCAAGGAAGCTATCACGGCGAGTGCGAGCGGCCGCGAGAGGCGTGTATGCTGCCGGTCCTCGAACGCGCCGCGAATCAATCACACGGAGGCCCTCATGGACGCTCAAGCCGCAGTTGTCGCTGCCAAGAAGATCGCCGACGGGACGCTCGCTCCCGCGGCCGCGAAGAACGACAAAGAAGGACGGTTCTCTACCGAAGCCGTGGCGGAGCTCGGACGCGCGGGCCTGCTCGGGTTGGTCGTTCCGGCGGCGTCCGGCGGAGCGGGGCTCGGTCCGCGCGCTTTCGCCGACGTGGTCGCGACCATCGCGGAGGCCGACGCCTCGGTAGCCATGGTGTACATGATGCACGTCTGCGGCACGCAGGTGATCGCCGCGGGAGCGCGCACCGCCTCCGCGCGGGCGGTCCTCGCCGAGATCGGGAGCGGCGCGCACCTGACGACGCTCGCCTTCAGCGAGAAGGGGTCGCGCAGTCACTTCTGGGCGCCGATCTCGAAGGCGCAGTCTGCGCAGGGGGGCGTCCACATCAACGCCTTGAAGTCCTGGGTGACGAGCGCCGGCCACGCGGATAGCTACGTCGTCGCCACGCTCTCGCCGAACGCCACCGGCGCGACGGACTCGACGCTCTATCTCGTCGGCAAAGGGGCGCAGGGCCTGCGCGTCGCGGCGCCGTGGGACGGCATGGGACTGCGCGCCAACGCGTCGTCGCCGATGACGCTCGAAGGGGTCCTCGTGCCCGACGATCTCCGCCTCACGGACGTGGGCGGGGGCTTCAAGGCGATGCTCGAGGTCGTCCTGCCGTGGTTCAACCTCGGATCGGCGGCGGTGGCCCTCGGGCTGTGCCGCGCCTCCGTGGGGGCGACGGTGACGCACCTCAAGGGGACCCACTTCGAGCACATGAACAACGTCTCGCTCGGCGAGGCCCTCCCGAACCTGCGCGCCACGCTCGCCAACATGCAGATCGACACCGACGGGCTCGCGGCCCGCGTCGCCGATCTCTGCACGCACCTCGAGACGCCGGGGCCGCTCACGGTCCTGCGCGTCCTCGAAGCGAAGGCCGCCGCCGGCGAGTGCGCCATCCGCGTGACGAGCGACGCCATGCGCACGTGCGGCGGGGCGGCGTTCTCGCGGCACACCGGCATCGAGCGCTTCTTCCGCGACGCGCACGCGGGCGCCGTCATGGCGCCGACCGTCGACGTGCTCCGCGACTTCATCGGCAAGGCGCTCCTCGGCATTCCGCTCTTCTGAGGAGAACCGCGATGAGCAAGAGCAGCGATTTGATCGTCGGAGCGGTCGCGTACGATCCGAAGGTGGTGACGATCTGGGAGGGGATCCGCCGCTACTTCCGCGAGGAGGCGAAGCTCCCGATGGAGGTCGTCCTCTATCTCTCCTACGAGGCGCAGGTCGACGCGCTCCTCGCCGAGCGGATCGACATCGCGTGGAACACGAACCTCGCGTACGTCCAGAGCGATCGGTGGAGCGAGGGGAGATGCGCCCCGCTCGCGATGCGCGACACGGACCTCGTGTGGGAGTCCAAGATCGTGGCGCTCGCGGGGGGGCCCGTCCGGAAGTTGGCCGACCTGCGCGGCAAGAAGCTCGCGCTCGGGAGCCGAGACAGCGGGCACGCGGCGATCCTCCCCGTGCACTTCCTCGCGGAGGAGGGGCTGAAGGAGGGGGCCGACTACACGTCCGTGCGCTTCGATACCGATCTCGGCAAGCACGGCGACACGGGGACGAGCGAGGTCGACGTGCTCAAGGCGGTCATGGAGGGGAAGGCCGACGCGGGGGCCGTCGGAAGCCCGTTCTGGGCGGGCGTGCGCGAGAAGAAGCTCGTGCCCGAGGGGGCCGTGGTGGACGTGTGGACCTCGCCCCCGTTCCACCACTGCATGTTCACGGCGCGCGCGACGCTGCCGAAGGAGGATGCGGAGCGCTTCACGCGCGCGCTCCTGGCCATGCGCTGGGAGAACCCCGCGCACCGGCCCATCCTCGAGGCCGAGGGGCTCAAGGAGTGGGTGAAGCCGCGGCTCGAGGGGTATGCGTCCCTCCGGGCGGCGGCCGAGCGTCAGGGGTTCTTCGCGAAGCGCTGAGCGACCCCGTGACGGAGGATCGCGCTCGTGATCTTCGTCGACGCGCGAAGCGTCCCTCGCACCGTCCCCGAGATCTTGGACACGCCTCCCTTCCGCGCGCGACACGCGACCTCGACCTCCACGACGCGAAACCCGAGCGCGTGGGCCTTGAGCAGCATCTCGATGATGTACCCCATGCCGTCGTCCCTCAGGGCGAGGCGGCTCAGCGCATCGACGGTGATCGCCTTGAAGGGGGGCATGTCGCTGTAGCGCGCGCCGAGGAGGACCCGCATCATGCGCGGGGCCAGCCAGTTGCCGAAGCGCTGGACCGGCGTCATCGCGCCGGCCTCCGTCGACCGCGGCGTTCGGACGCCGAGCACGAGGTCACACTCGCCGCGCGCGATCGGCGCGAGGAGCTTCGGCGCTTCCTGGGGGTCGTCGCTCCCGTCGGCGTCCAGGAACAGGACCACGCTCGCCCCCATCGCCCGAGCGCGCTCCACGCCCGCGAGGCAGGCCGACCCGTAACCGCGGCGCGCTTCGTGGACGATGTCCGCGCCGGCGGCGCGCGCGACGCTCGCCGTGCCGTCGCGGCTGCCGTTGTCGACGACGACGGCCGCATCGACGTGCTCGAGCACGCCGCGAACGACCTCGGCGATGCTCCTCTCCTCGTCGAGCGCCGGGATGACCGCGACCCTCACGCGGGGGTCGCCTTTCGAAGCGCCGCCGCGGTGAGCGGAGCGCGTTCGGGGTGGGTCGCCAGCTCGACCTCCAGGCGATCGAGGTCGCGCGGGTCGTCGACGTCGTACGCGCTCGGGAGCTCCGACAGCGAAAGGCCGAGCGCAGCGCAGCGAGCGCGCGTCTGCTCCTGGACGCGCGGCGTGCTCCACGCGATCCCCTCGAGGATGCCGAGCGCGTGGCCGTCCACTCTCGACAGCGCGATGAGCCAGTAGCCACCGTCGTCGCAAGGCCCCATCAATGCGCGCGCCACGCGCCCGTCGCCGTCGAAGCTCGCGAGCGCTCGACCGCCGGCGTCCCACGGCGCCGTCGGAGAGTCGCTGTCGACGAGCGCCACCGCACCTCCATCTGCGCCGAGCGCGCCGAACGCGTTCGCGAGGCGGGCCCCGAGCCCGTCCCCCGCCTGCGGCACGACCTCCCATGGAGCCGGCGCGATCGCGGCGAGCCCCGCGACGCCGTCGTCCTCCGGCGCGGCCATCACGACGAGGCGCGCGTCGCACGCCCGCTCGACGGCGTGAAGCGTATCGAGGAGCATCGCTCGGTACAGCGCAGCAGCGTGGGCGGGGCCGATCGCGGCGGCGAGGCGCGTCTTGCAGCTCCCTGCGCGAGGCACCCGCGCCATCACCCCCACCGTCACGCGCCGCTCCCTCGCCATCGCGCGACTACTGTACCGTGAGCGTGGTGCTCACGAGGTTGCTCGTGATGCACCCGCCCGTCGTGGACGAAAACCAGTACGTGTACGTCCCCGGCACCATTGGCGCCGCGAAGCTCCGCGACCAGACGCCGTTGGGAAAGTCGTCCTTCTTGCCGAGCCCGGGGGGATTGAGCTCGAGGCCGAAGGAGTTGGTCGCCTCGACGAGGAGGTTCTCGTCGGAGAGCGGATCGGTCGGTGCCCACGTCGTGAGCGTCGCGCTGAAGGTGACCGTGTCGCCGGCGTCGACGGTCGCCTGCGCGAAGCTCGCGTCCACGACGCTCGGCGTGGCCTGCCCGTCCGGGAGCGGCTCCATCGTGAGCGTCACCGTCGTCCCCATGGACGTGTCGAGCGGTGCCCGCGAGTAGAAGTAGCCGTTGGCGAACGAGTGGAAACCGAGCTGGCCCTGGCGAACGTCGATCTGGAAGCTCCCGTTCGCGTCGGCGACCGTACCGAAGACGTAGTACGGGCTCGCCTGGGCGAGATTGCACCAGGGGATGTAGAGGCCCCCGTACTCGACGGCGATCATCGCGCCCGGGATCGGGACCGGCGGGCTGGCGTCGCCGGCGGCGACGACGATGCCGGAGACGTGCGCCGGGCCGCCGTCGGGCATCGGGACGATCGTGCAGACCGTGGCCGCGTCCTCACCTCCCGGGCTCGCGGCCTGACCTCCGGTACAAGCCACCTCCGCTCCCGCGACGAGGGGGAGCGAGGCGACGATGGCGACGATGTGCGCGCGGCGAAGGTCCATCGGCGCGTCGAGGATACGCGGATGGGGATGCCCTGGTTTCCGGAAAGTAACCGCGCGACCCTTGGCGGCGTATCTTCGGAGACCGATGAGCGTGTCCGAGCTCGTATGCGGCGCAGCGGTGTGTGCGGCCCTATCCGCGTGCACGGCGTCGCCCGCGGCGAACGGGGCATCTCCACCCGCTGCGAACGACACCTCGCCCGTCTCGGTCACCCTCCCCTGTCGCGACGTGGGCGACCCGAGCGACCAACGCCGCGGGTCGACGTGCCTGTGTTGCCACTCGGACGAGTTCGGAGTCGCGGGCTCGGTCGACCCCGCTGCCCCTCCGGTCGCGCACGTGATCGTCGTCGACGTGACGGGGGATGTCGCGGACGTGAGCCCCAACTCGTTCGCGAACTTCTTTCGCCACTTCCCGATGACGCCGCCGCTCCAAGCATCGGTCGTCGGGCCCGACGGTGGAACCCTCCCGATGCAAGAAGAAGCTCCGAGCGCCGACTGCAACGGATGCCATTTCTCCGGCGGACCTGCGGCGCCGATCTACGGTCCGTAGCCCGAACGCATCACGCGCAGAAAAAGATACTCGCCAGAGCGTCGGCGAACTTGCGCTCCTCGGCGTACGCGAGGCGCACCGTCTCGATCGCCCGCGCGAGCGGAAAGGGGTCCAGGGTCACGAAGAAGTCGTCGTCCCCCGCACCCACCGGGTGCCAGTAGACGCCGTCGGCCGTGATCGTGGGCTCCGGCACGAGGTCGCTCCGCGTGAGCACGACCCCCTCCTCCGCGAAGCCGCGCCGCGCCACCCGCCGAACGAGGCGATCTTCGAGCGCGATCCCCTCCCGATCCAGGAACGAGTGGAAGGCGAGCTCCTCTTCGTCCGTCGAGACGGTCGCGGCGAGCCGAACGCGGAAGCCCTCGCTCCGAGCGATCGCGACGCCCCGCCATGCCTTCTCCCACGTCCCCTCGCCCCGGTGGGCGTCGTGGAGCGTGGGCTCGGGGCTATCGAGGCTCACCTGCAAGACGACACGGTCGCGAGGGATGGCAGCCAGCATCTCGCGTCGGCGGCCGTGGAAGAGCATGCCGTTCGTGAGAACGACGGTGGGCGCCGCCTCGGCGCACGCCGTGACGATCGCGTCGATGTCCTCGAGGAGAAACGGCTCGCCCCCCGTGACGAAGAGCTGCTCGACGCCGGCCTCGCGCGCTTCGCGAGCGATCCTCCGTACCCGCTCGAGCCCGAGCGCTCTTCGCGCGGTCTTCGGCGACGAGCGCACGCAGCAGTAATCGCACGCCAGGTTGCAGTCGAAGTTCGTGTAGAGCCAGACGCGCGAGCCGACGGGGCGCTCCTCGGCGTCGCGAGGCGACGGGCCGTGGCGCACGACGTAGCGCCACCCATCGGTCTCGCGCGTCGCGGCGACGAGCGGGTTGCCCGTGAAGCGGCACCAGCGCTGGAGGTCCTCGTCGACCGGAAGCTGCGTCGTGAAGGCGACGAGCGCGCCGACGCGCGCGTCGCGGAGCGCGCCGACGAGGTCGACCAGCAGTCCCGACGCGAAGTCCTTCGCGGTCGGGGGGAGCTCGATGTCGGCGCGGAGGACGGTCATCTCCGGTGAACGTAGGTCAGTCTCGCGTTGGGGGGTGAGGGACGCAAGCTCCTGGGAGGACGACGTCGCGAGCTCTCGAGGGCTCGACCCCGACCTCGACCTCGACCTCGACCCCGACCCCGACCCCGACCCCGACCCCGACCCTCGACCCTCGACCCCGACCCCGACCTCGACCGCGGCCCCGACCCCGACCCCGACCCCGACCGCAACCCCGACCTTCCGC
>JBKQKP010000360.1:0-3123 GCA_052147435.1 Polyangiaceae bacterium
CGCGACCCCGACCGCGACCGCGACCCCGACCCCTCCCCCACCCGACCCCCTCGCCCCTCTCCGCGCCGAAGCCGACTCCTGGCGCGCCGCCCACCGCCTCATCGATCTCCACACCCACGTCGAGCCCACCCCCGATCACCTGGCCGAGGCGGTCCGCATCATGGACGCTGTCGGCATCGGCGTCGCCGTCAACCTGAGCGGCGGCACCACGACGCACCCACGCGGCCAACCTTCCCGCTTCGAGCAGACGAAGAAGCTCGCCGACACGCTCTTTCCGGGCCGCTTCCTCGAGTACATGAACCTCGACTACGCGGACTGGGACTCACCCGACTTCGCCGCGCGCGCGGTCGCTCAGGTCGATGAGGGGGCGAAGCTCGGCGCCGCGGGCTTCAAGGAGTTCAAGCGACTAGGCCTCTTCCTTCGCGACAAGAAGGGGAACCTGCTGCGCATCGACGACCCGAAGCTCGATCCGATGTGGCATCGCCTGGGCGAGCTCGGTATGCCCGTGTCGATCCACGTCGCGGATCCGAAGGCGTTCTGGGGCCCGTACGACGCGACGAACGAACGCTGGAAGGAGCTGAAGGATCACCCCGGCTGGTGGTTCGGCGATCGGAGCAAGTACCCCCCGCGCGAAGATCTCCTCGCCGCGCTCGAGCGCGTCGTGACTCGCCATCCCGAGACCACGTTCGTCTGCGTCCACTTCGCGAACAACGCGGAAGACCTCGACTGGGTCGACAAGCAGCTCGACCTCCACCCCAACATGATGGCCGACATCGCCGCGCGCGTTCCGGAGATCGGTCGGCACGAGCCCGAGAAGGTGCGCGCGATCTTCGAGCGCCACGCCGACCGCATCCTCTTCGCGACCGACTTTCAGGTCTACGACGAGCTGACGCTCGGCTCCGGAGGGAGCGGGCCCGCGCCGACCGAAGCGGACGCCGTCGCGTTCTACACGAAGCACTGGCGCTTCTTCGAGACGGCCGACAAGGACTTCCCGCACATGACCCCCATCCAGGGCGACTGGACGATCAGCGCGATCGCCCTCCCCGCGGATGCGCTGCGAAAGGTCTACTTCGAAAATGCGGAGCGCCTCTTGGCGAAGCCGCTCGCGAAGCTGCGCGCGCAGAACGACACGGCCGCGACGACGAAGTGAAGGGAGCTCGCCTTCGCCTCTCGACGCAGGCTCCGCTCCGTCCTAGGACGGCATCACCTCCTTGAACAAGCTGAAGCGATCTCTCCGGTCCACGCTCGCCGCGCTCGCCGCCTCATTCGCCGACGCCGTCCTCGCCGCCGCGCGCGAATCGCTCCACGAGCTCGCCGCGTCCCAATCGAACGCAATCGCGAAGCCTCGCCCACAGCGCGTGCGCGTCGTGCGCCCCTCCGCGAAGAGAGCGCGGGTTGCGCGCGCCGAACGGGAACCGATCTCGGCCGCGGCACCGGCACCGGACGCTGCGAGCGATCTGCTCATCACCGATCCCCAAGCGCTCCTCGCCGCTTTCGATACGGCGAATCCCGTCTCCGCGTACGAGCCCCCGGAGCCGCGCGAAGAGCCCGAGATCCTGCGCCCCGCCGCCGTGGCCGTCCCGGCGCGCTCTTTCGTCCCCGCGCTGCGCGCCGGCGAGGAGCTGATGCGGACGTCGGGCTCCGGGATCGTCCTTCGCCGCCGTCGGGCCTAACGCGCTGATGGATCCGCGACGCCCCATCTGGGTGTGCGGACCACATCGGCGGGGGTGAGCTACCCCTTGGGCGACGCGGCGCTCCGATCACCGGGGTCAGTGGACTCGCGTTCAATCCGCTCTCAATCCGCGCGCGTGCGTGCGCGGCGACATGCTGCGTCTCCCCTCTGCCGCGACGAGCCATGCGCCCGTCGCGCCGGGTCCGCTCCTTGCGATGCCGAGCAGCTCGATGCGCGACTCGTCACAGCTTGCCGTCGCCCGCACGAGCTCCTATCCGCCGGCGGCGTACAATCGGGACAGCTTTCTCCCGTTCCCCGCCCCCCCGTCGGTCCTCGGGCTCGCCACGCACGCCCGGTCGACGCTCATCGCCACGTCGCTCCAGTCGCTGCGCACGCGCGGGCTCCTCGAGCGCTACACCAGGCTCCTCCAGGGGCCGCACAAGGAGACCGTGCTCACCGCGGTGGCCGGCTCGTGGATCTCGATGGAGGCCGCCCTCGCCCACTACCGGACCTGCGACGCGCTCCGCCTCGACCCGCGCGTCCAGCTGGCGATGGGGATGGACGTCGGCGATCGCGTGCACGGCACCTTCCTCGGATTGATGGTGCGCACCGCGCGCACGGCGGGCCTCACCCCGTGGGTCGCGCTCGCGCAGTCCGCAAAGCTCCATGGCCGCCTCTTCTCGGGCGGCGGCGGGATCTCCGTCACCGAGCTCGGGCCGAAGGACGCTCGGGTCGACATGGTCGGCAACGCCCTCTGCGACATCGATTACTTTCGCACCGGGATGCGCGGCGTCTATCAGGCAGCCGTCCAGCTCTTCTGCACGAGCGTCTACAGCGTCGAGCTGTCGCGGGGCCGGGCGCCGCGTTCGACGGCGATGCGCATCTCGTGGGCGTGACGGCGCGAAGCGGCCGTGAGGCGGGACCGAGGTCCAAGCAGAAGGAGCCGCGCGTGAGCCTGCGCGGGGTATGCTCCCCCTGCTCGTGCGTCTACGACCGCTCCTCGCAACCCTCATCGTGCTCCTCGCGACCGTCGTGAGCGGCACGCTCCAGTGCGAGCCCCCTGCCGCAGCGGTCGCGCAGGCCCACGGTCGCGAGATCTATTCGAGGATGTGCGCCGTGTGCCATGGCGCAGAGCGCGAGGGGTACAAAGCCGATCAGGCGCCATCCCTCGCACAGCAAGACTTCCTCGCCTCCGTCACCCCCGAGTTCCTCACGACCGCGATCGCGAACGGGCGCATCGGCACGACGATGTCGGCCTGGGGAATCCAGCGCAGCGGCCCCCTCGCCGCGGGAGACGTCGCGGCCGTCGTGAGCTTCCTTCGCTCTTGGCAGGAGAGCCCCGCCGCGCTCCTCGACGAGCGTCCGCTCGTCGGAGACGCGACGCGAGGCGGGCATGTCTATCAGCGCGAGTGCGCCGGCTGCCACGGAGCGATGGGCACAGGGGGAAAGTA
>JBKQKP010000361.1:0-68249 GCA_052147435.1 Polyangiaceae bacterium
CCGACCCCGACCGCAACCCCGACCTTCCGCACGATCTCTCCCCTTCCCCGAAATTTGCGCCCCCCCCCCGCACGAAGTTCCCGACAACCCCCCCATGGAACTCCGCATCGACTACCTCTCCAAGCGCTACCCCGGCGGGGTCCAGGCGCTGAACGACGTCTCCCTCTCCATCCGCCCGGGCATGTTCGGCCTGCTCGGCCCCAACGGCGCCGGCAAGTCCACGCTCATGCGCACCCTGGCAACCCTCCAGGAGCCGGACACCGGAAAGGCCACGCTCGGCGACATCGACGTCCTCGCCGACAAGGACGCGACACGCCGCGTGCTCGGCTACCTCCCCCAGGAGTTCGGCGTCTACCCCAAGGTCTCGGCCGAGGACCTCCTCGACCACCTCGCCGCGCTCAAAGGGGTCACCAACGCCAAGGAGCGTCGCGACATCGTCCACGCGCTCTTGCAACAGACGAACCTGTTCGACGTGCGCAAGAAGCCGCTCGGTAGCTTCTCCGGCGGAATGAAACAGCGGTTCGGCATCGCGCAGGCCCTCCTTGGCCGTCCGCGGCTCGTCATCGTCGACGAGCCGACCGCGGGGCTCGATCCGGAAGAGCGCGTCCGGTTCCACAACCTCCTCGGCGCGATCGGCGACGACGTCATCGTCATCCTCTCGACGCACATCGTCGGCGACGTGACCGACCTTTGCCGCGACATGGCGATCCTCCACAAGGGGGAGCTCCTCATGACGGGAGACCCGGCAAAGGCCGTCGCCTCGCTTGCCGGGCGCACGTGGGAAAAGACCGTCGACCGCGGCGAGGTCGCCAAGTACCTCGCCAGCCACCAGGTCATCTCGACGCGCCTCTTCGCCGGCCGCACGCGCGTCCGCGTCTTCGCCGACGCGCGCCCCGACGCCACGTTCGAGCCCACCGCCGCGGACCTCGAGGACGTCTATTTCGCCGCCATCAAGGGGTTCTCCTCTGGTGTGGACCGAGCCGCGCATGGCGCGGACTCGCCGTCGGTCGGGCGGGCGTGATGATTCTTCGCATCGCCTGGTTCGAGCTGCGTCGCCGGCTCCGGATGATCTCGACGTACATCTACTTCGGGATCTTCTTCGCGCTCGGCTTCCTCTTCATGTCGATCGCAGGAGGCGCGTTCACGAACGCGTCCGTGGACTTCGGGGCCGGCGGCAAGGTGTTCATGAACGCCCCGCTCTCGATCCTCCTCCTCACGATGCTCGGCGGCTACCTCGGGACGATCATCGCCGCGGCGATCGCGGGGCGCTCGACCTTCCAGGACATCGACCACCGGACGACCGCGTTCTTCTTCGCGGCCCCCGTCTCGAAGCTGGACTACCTCGGCGGGAGGTACCTCGGGGCGTTCCTGTCGACCGTGATCCTCTACCCCGGCCTCACGCTCGGCTCGTGGGCCGCGTTGCACTCGCCGTTCATCGACCCGTCGCGCGTCGGGCCCCCCATCGCGGGGGCTTACCTGATGTCGTACGTGACGATCCTCCTGCCGAACCTCCTCTTCACGTCGGCGATCTTCTTCATGCTCCCGACGCTCCTGAAGAGGATGCTCCCCGTCTACATCGGCGCAGTGGTGCTCGTCCTCGGGTTCATCCTCGCGGGGAACCTCACGCAGAACATCGACAACCGCACCGCCGCGGCGCTCCTCGATCCGTTCGGCACGAACGCCGCCGACCGCCTCACCGAGTACTGGACGATCGCCGAGAAGAACACGCGCCTCGTCCCGCTGTCCGGCGTCTTCCTTTGGAACCGCGTCATCTGGGCGGGGGTGGGGGTCTTCCTCCTCGTCTTTTCGTACGTCCGATTCTCCTTCGCGGAGTCGGGCGGCAAGGACGCGAAGCGCGCGCCCGCGGAGCTCCCCGAGCCGCCCCCCGTCGTCCTCCCCCCTCCCCCGACGCTCGACTACTCGACGCGCGCCTCGTTCACGGCGCTCCGCGAGCTCACGCGGCTACAGCTGAGAGAGACGGTGAAGAACATCTTCTTCTTCGTCATCGTCCTCGCGGGAATCCTCTTCGTCGTCGTGAGCGGCCTCAACGCCGACGAGCTGTACGGCACGAAGACATGGCTCGTGACCTACGAGGTGCTCGACGTCCTCGGCAGCACGTTCAGCCTCTTCATCCTCATCATCATCGCCTTCTATTCCGGAGAGCTCGTCTGGCGCGAGCGCGACGTCGGCCTCGCGCCGATCTTCGACGCCCTCCCCATCCCGCGGTGGGTCATCTTCACGTCGAAGCTCCTCGCCCTCATGGCCGTGCAGGTGATCCTCCTCGCCGTCCTGATGGCGTCCGGGATCGCGCTCCAGGCCGCGAAGGGTTACTACCACTTCGAGATCGGCCTCTACCTGGAGACCCTCTTCGGCATCCGCCTCCTCTCGTTCTGGATCCTCTGCGCCACGGCGATGCTGGTGCACGTGGTGGTGAACAACAAGTACGTGGGCCACTTCGTGATGGTCCTCTACTTCATCCTCGGGATCGCGCTCCCGCTCGTCGGGCTCGAGCACCACCTCTATCGCTTCGGCTCCCTCCCCTGGTGGACGTACTCCGCGATGAACCGGTTCGGGCAGTACGTCCAGCCGATCGTCTCGTTCCAGATCTACTGGGGGGCGCTCGCCGTCGCCTTCGCGCTCGTCGCCAACGCGCTCTGGGTGCGCGGGATGGAGACGCAGCTCAAGAAGCGCGCCGCGCTCGCGTGGGCGACGCGCTCCCCCTGGAGCATGGCCGCGCTCACGGCGTGCTTGCTCGCCTTCGCCGGCGAAGGGGGCTTCATCTTCTTCAACACGAACATCCGCAACGAGTACAAGACCAGCCACTCGGACGAGGTCGAGCAGGCCACCTTCGAGAAGACGTATCGGAAGTGGTGGGGCGCCCCGCAGCCGGTCATCAAAGGGGTGAAGGTCAACTGCGACATCTTCCCCGAGGACCGCAGGATGAACCTCCGCGGGACCTACACGCTCGAGAACGAGTCGGCGGTCCCCATCTCGCAAGTCGCGATCCGCATCCCGCATCGCGCGAAGATCGACACGCTCTCGTTCGGACGCGGCGAGAAGCGCTCGCTCGCCGACGAGGACCTCGGCTTCTACGTCTACGATCTCCCCACGCCGCTCGCCCCGCACGACAAAGCCACGCTCGATTTCGGCGTCCGCTACGAGTACGAGGGCTTCACCAACGGCGGGAACCCGAATCGGATCGTCTACAACGGCACGTTCTTCAACAACGATGTCGCCCCGCACATCGGGTACAACGACGACGCCGAGATCGAGAACGACGCCGACCGCCACAAGTTCGGGCTCGATCCCCGCCACATGCCCCCGGCGGGAGACCCCATCGGGTCGATGCACAACTACGGCTTCCCCGACGCGAACTGGATGGACTTCGACGCGACGGTGAGCACGAGCGCCGATCAGCTCGCGATCGCGCCGGGCTACCTGGAGCGCGAGTGGACCGAAGGTGGCAGGCGCTATTTCCACTACTCGATGGACAGCAAGATCCTCGGCTTCTACTCGTTCCTTTCGGCCAGGTACGCCGTGCTACGCGACTCGTGGAGCCCTCCGCCGGATGCCATGCCCGGCTCGAAGGACGTCTCGATCGAGATCGACTACCAGCCGGGCCACGAGTTCGACCTCGATCGGATGGTCAAGGGGATCAAGAAATCGCTCGACTACTACACGACCAAGTTCGGCCCGTATCAGCACCACCAGGTGCGGATCGTCGAGTTTCCCCGCTACGAGCAGTTCGCGCAGTCGTTCCCGAACACGATCCCTTACTCGGAGTCGATCGGCTTCATCGCGCGCGTCGACGACTCGAAGCCCGACGACATCGACTACCCGTTCTATGTGACGGCGCACGAGGTGGGGCACCAGTGGTGGGCGCACCAGGTGATCAGCGGCAAGGTGCAGGGGGCGACGCTGCTCTCCGAGACGATGGCGCAGTACTCGGCGCTCATGGTGATGAAGCGCGAGTACGGCGCCGACAAGATGAAGAAGTTTCTCCGCTACGAGCTCGATCGCTACCTGCACGGGCGAAGCTCGGCGAAGCGGGCGGAGATGCCGCTCGTGAAGGTCGAAAACCAGGGGTACATCCACTACTCCAAGGGGAGCCTCGTGATGTACGCCCTGCAGGACTACATCGGCGAGGACGTGCTCGACGCGGCGCTGGCGAAGTTCGTCGCGAAGACGAAGTTCAGGGAGCCGCCGTACCCGGACGCGCCCGAGTTCGTCGCCGCGCTTCGAGAGGCGACGCCTCCGGAGTACCCGCACCTCATCGAAGATCTCTTCGAGACGATCACGCTCTACGAGAACCGCGCGACGAAGGCCACGTACGCGAAGCGCCCCGACGGGAAGTACGACGTCGCGATCGACGTGCACGCGAAGAAGATCCGCGCCTCCGAGCTCGGGGCCGAGGACGAGATCCCGATCGACGACTTCATGGACGTCGGCGTCCTCGACAAGGACGGAAAAGTGCTCGCGCTCGAGCGAAAGAAGATCACGACCGCCGATTCGAGCTTCACGCTGGTGGTCGACGCGGAGCCGGCGAAGGCGGGGATCGATCCGCTGAACAAGCTGATCGACCGGATGCCCGACGACAACGTGATGCGGGTGGAGAAGAGGGACTAACCCCGGCCCCCCGCCCCGCGGGCAGGGCGGGGGGAGCGTGAGCAGCGACGACCGCTTGCGGCCCGTCCCCAAACGTGTGTTCAGTCCGCGGGTGAAAAGCGCGGCGGTAAGGACGATTTCAGGCAACGGCCTCCACAGTCGATCCGATGGGTCGTGTGAGGCTGAAGAGCCGAAGTTTGCCGAACTGCGTCAAGTTGCTTAACTGACTCCCCCCGGAGGCTCCGTGCGCCAGCGCTCGATCGTCCCGTCCCTCTTCGTCGCCTCCGTCGCCGCGATCACCGGCGTCGCCTGCGGCGGCGTCCCCTTCGGGAGCGCATCGGACGGCGGCGGCACGCCGGGCGAAGACGCCGAAGCCGAGACGGGGACGGTCACGATCGGTCCGCCTGACTCCTCGACGCCTCCCGAAGACGCCACGACGACCGAGCATCCAGACGCCACGAGCGACGCCGCGGGCGACACGAGCGCCGAAGCGTCTCCGGGCTCCGACGGTGCCACGGACCACGACGCAACCTCCGCTGACGCAGCGGAGCCCATCGACTCCGCGCCTCCCGAGGACTCCGCCGCCGGCTGCCCGATCGCCACCCCCACGCTCTGCGGCACCACGTGCGTCGACGAGGCGACCGATCCGAGCCACTGCGGCGGCTGCTCGACCGTCTGCTCGGGCGCCGGAGCGAACGCGACGAACCAGTGCATCTCCTCCAAGTGCGAGATCGTCTGCGACTCCGGCTACCAGCAGTGCACGGTCTCCGGCACGACGACCTGCGTCGCGCCGAGCACGACCCAGGGGGTCTTCGTCTCCACGTCTTCGTCGGCGACGACCGGGTGCGGCTCGATCTCGGCGCCGTGCGGGACGATCGCGGCGGGGATCGCCATCGCGAAGGCGCAGGGGCTCACGATCATGTACCTCGACGCCGGGACGTACGCGGAGGAGGTCTCGCTGATCGACGGGCTCACGATCGAAGGGGGATGGCTCTACAAAGGGGCCGGCGTCTGGGACGTGGAGTGCGGAGGGACGACGAACCCGAGCACGCTCGCGATCATTCAGCCGTCGACCGTCGCGAGCGGTCCCGCGGCGAGCGTCCTGGCGAACGACGTGACCGCGACCTTGAGCACGCTCACGGTGAAGAGCCTCGCGACCGCTGCCCCGAGCCAGTCGCTGTACGGCATCTTCGCGTCGAACGGCGCGAAGCTGACAGTGAACGCGGTCGACGTGAGCGTCGCCGCCGGCGGGGCGGGAACCGCCGGGGGGCTCGGTACGGCGACGAGCGGCCCGACGAGCTGCAACGCCGCTCCGCAGGACGGAAAGGCCGGAGCCGCCGTGGCCAACGGGACCCCTCAAGCCGCCACCTACTCGAGCGCCGGGTACACGCCCGGCACCGGTGGCTCGGGCTCACCCGGCAATCCGGGTGACAACGGAACGGCTCCCACCGTCGCCCCCGGCTGCGCAGACAGCAGCACGTGCTCGACCTCCGCTGGCCCGTGCACCGCGAGCGCGCAGGTGTGCGGCACGGCGGGATCTTCGGGCTGCGGCGGTGCGGGAGGTCCACCGGGCACCGGGGGGGCCGGGGGCGGAGCGAGCATTGGGGTCCTCTCGTGGGGCGCCACCGTCACGATCACCGGCGGATCTCTGACGGCCGGCAACGGTGGGAACGGCGGCGCCGGGGGCGGAGCGAGCGGCGCGACCGCGGCGCCGACCACGTGGACCAACATGAGCGGAGCGGCGGGTCAGGGGACCGCGTACTACCAGTGCTCGACCAACACCGTCTGCACGACCGTCTGCCACCCCGTCTGCACCGACTCGGTCGAAGGGACGGCTTCCGCGGGCGGCGCGGGGGGACCGGGCGGCCAAGGGTCCGCCGGTGGTGTCGGCGCGAGCGGATCGGGCGGCGACTCGTACGCGTACTACGCGCCCAGCGCGGGGGGCGGGACGGTCGCGGTCTCCGGAACAGCGCTCGCGTGCGGATCGGTGGGGACGAGCCCAGGCCCTGTCGCCGGCGCCGCGGGGAGCAACGGGTCGAACAGCTGCTACTGAGGGTCCAGTCCCACATCACGGTCATTCGCCGTCGAGGGCGAATTTCGCCCGAGATCGTGACGGGAGCGCCCGTTGTCGTCCATTTGGGTCATGGCGGCTGACGGGCGCCCGCGTCCTAGTTGCGGTACTCAATCTGAGAGTGGTCGAGCCCTCCCGGGCTCACCGGCTGGGTGGGAGACACTGACTTGGACGCGCCCGAGCCCCCGCAGATCGTCTTCGAGCAGCCCGCCCCGTGCGCCGACGCCGCGCGCGCCGAAGAGGCGCTCCGAGCCGCGCTCCTTCCAAGCAAAGCGCCCGGTCACGCATGGACAGTCAAGCTGAGCGTCGCGCGCGACGCGCACGGGCTCCACGCGACCGGCGAGATCGCCGACGGCGCCGGGGCCCCCGTGGCACATCGAGCGATCGACCGGCAAGAGGGACAGCGCGCGCGCCAAGGCCAGCCGGACGAGTGCGAAGGGCTCGGCCGCGCGATCGGCGTCTGGGCCTCGCTCGTCCTCGACGCGGAGGTCCAGCGAGCGCAGGAAGAAGCCCCCGTTCCAGCGCCTCCTCCCCCTGCGCCCGTCGAGGAAGGGTGGCCCGCGCCCGCTCCCCCCCCGGAGAAGCCGTCGCCCGAGTCGCAGCTCTTTCTCGCGCACGCCAAGGAAGAGCGGGACGTCGAGATCGGCGCCGCGTCGCTGATCATGACGGGGACCGGGAACAGCCTGGTCGCGGGGGGCTCGATCTTCGAGGTCTCCGAGGTGGGGGCCGGATGGTTTCTGCGCCCTTCGCTCGCGATGGGGCGGACGGTGAACGAGCTGGTCCCTGGCAGCGACGGTTTCGCGACGCTCGGCGCCGGGCGGTTCGACGCCTGCAAGCGAATCCCGGGCAATTACCTCGAGCGCCGGGGGCTCCAGGTCGACCTGTGCGCGGGGCCCGAGGTCGGGTTCCTCAACGTGGGAGGCCCCCAACCGGGCTCCTCCTCCCAGACCCTCCCCCTCCTGGCATTCGGGCCCAGCATCGATTTTCGGGGGGAGCTGGGTAATGCTCTTTCTGTGCTCGTCCGCGGGGTTGCCGACCTGAACGTCCTGCCAGAGTCCACGGCCGACGGGCTCGCGAGCGAAGGGCTTTTCGTCGCGCGCGCCGAGGTCGGGCTCTCGTGGAGGCTCCGGTGACGGAACGACCGGAGAGCGGCCATGAGAACGACATGTCGCACGTCGACGCCCTCCCGCTCGCCGCCCAGGCGACGTCGATGGCACCCGTCCTGGAATCCGCCGAGAAGCGCGACGCGCGCGCGGCGTTCCGGGCGATGTACGACGCGCAGGTCGACTTCGTGTGGAGGAACCTCCGGCGGCTCGGGGTGAACATCACGGACGTGGACGACAAGACCCAGGAGGTCTTCGTCATCGCCCACCGCCGCTTCGCCGACTTCGAGGAGCGTGGGCACGGCCCGCGCGCCTGGCTGTTCCAGATCGTCCTTCGCATCGCGTCGGACGCCCGCCGGCACCGGCGGCGCCACCCGGTCGACCCGGACGGCGGCGTCGCGCAGGAGCGCGAGTCGATCGCCCCGCCGCAGGCCGACGCGCTCGCCCGGCGAGAACAACTCGACTTGCTCGATCGCGCGCTCGCGACGATCGAGGTCGGACGGCGCGCCGTCCTCTTGCTTCACGAGATTGAAGAAATGACCGCACCCGAGATCGCCGACGTCATGAGCATCCCGCTCAACACGGTCTATTCACGCCTGCGCGTCGCGCGCGCGGAGCTCGAAGAGGCCGTGCAGCAGCTCGGGGCAGGAGAAGAACGATGAGTGAGCTTTCCCCTACGACCAAGGCGCTCTTCCGCGCCGCCCGCGAAGACGGCCCGGGTGCGGCCGCGCGGTCACGTATCTGGACCGGAGTCGCCGTGAAGGCGGCCGGAGGGTCGGCGCTCGGCGCCGCAGGAACCAAGGCGGCCGCGAGCGCGGGGACCGCGAAGCTGTTCGTGATGGGCGCGCTCCTCGGCAGCGCGGTCACCGTCGGCATCGCGGCCACGATCCTTCACGTGGGGAGGCCGAGTCTCCGGCCGGATCCCACGCTCGTCTCGCTGACCGCGGAAGCCGATCCGCAGAGCGCACCGCCTCTCGCTCCCGCCGCACCCGCGCCGGCCACGGTGCAGGACGAGCCGGCCGCGGCCACGGCACACGCGAAGCGCTCGCCCATGCACGCGCGGCCGATCGACGACTCGCTCGAGCGCGAAGCCGAGCTCGTGGCCGAGGCGCGCGGCGCCGTCGTCCGCGGACAGCCCGAAGCGGCGCTCAGCGCCATCCACGCCGCGCAAGCGCTCCCGGGGCACGCGCTCGAGCCGGAGGAGCTGTCGCTCGAAGTACGCGCACTGCGCGCGATGGGTGAGCTCGACGCGGCGAACGCCGCGGACGCCAAGCTGAGGGCGCGGTTCCCGGATCACGCGCTGGCGCGCTGAGAGCGCGTCACTACCGCGGCACCACGCGGAGCCCCGCCTTCTTCGCGAGCTGCCGCTGGCGTCCGTCGAATGACGCGAACTCGCGCACGCCCAGGACCACGGCCGTCGCCACGTGGAGGATATCCAGGGTCCGGCAGCCAATGGCTGGAGCGAGCTTGCGCGAGAACACCTCCGCACGTCGCAGGGTCTCGCCCAGGTCGAGCGCGGGCCTTTGCCAACGACCGGCACGCTCGTCCTCGGCGAGCGCGCGGAGCGCTGCGCGAAGCTGCGCGGGAGTTATCTCGCCGCGGAATCTCTTGAGCCGCATCGCGTTCCGGACTTCGATTGCCTGCCAGTCGGTGAAGGGGATCGGCGGCGGAAGCGCGGTGACGAGACGGATCGCGTCCGCGCTGTTGGGCTCAGGGACGTAGAGTTTGACGATGACACCGCTGTCGAAATACGTCGGCATCAGCGCGGGCCGCGCCCCTCGTCGATCAGGGCCTGCGAGTCCGGAGTGACGCTATCGCCGAAGACTCTACGTGCACGAGCTGCGAAGTCAGGCCACGCGCGGACCGATGCCGTCTGCGAGCGGGCAGGGGCGATGCGACCAATGACTTTGCCGCGCCGCCGAATCTCGACAGCTTGACCGTCTTCGAGCCAGCGCGAAATCTTGGCGAAGTCGTTACGCAAGTCGCGAACCGTAGCCACCTTCATGTGAGACATCGTGTATCACGTGTCGTGGAGCGTCAAGGTGGTGCTAGTGCCGGTGCGCCCCCTGTAGCGTCACCTCCACCGTCATCTCCTTCCCGTCGCGCACGACGACCGCCTTCATCGTCGTCCCCGGCTTCGACTCCGTGAGGACGTACATCAAGTCCTCGACCCCCGCGACGGCGTGCTCGCCGAGCTTCACGAGGATGTCGCCGCGCTTCAGACCGGCCTTGTCCGCCGCGCCGCCCGGGCGCACGCCGGCGAGGAGCATCCCCTTCTGTCCCTTCGGCGGACCGGCGTAGTCGGGCACCGTCCCGAGCGACGAGCCGAAGCTGCGGACGTCCCCTTCCGGCGGCGGCGACGCGATATGCTGGTAGTCGAGCTTCCCGTCGCGGCTCGCGAGATCGGTCGCGAGAGACGCGACGATCCGCGCCGTCTGAGCCATGCCCGCGGCGTTGAGCTTGTCCGGCGTGTCGGTCGGCTTGTGGTAGTCGGTGTGGACCCCCGAGAAGAAGTGAAGCACCGGGACCCCCGCGCCGTAGAAGGGCGAATGGTCGCTGGCGCCGAAGCCGCCGCCGGAGGCGTGAACGCAGTCGACGTGCGCGTCGTCGCAGGCGTGGCCGAGGAGCTCGGGCCACTGCGTGGCGGTCTCGGTGCCGAAGACCTGGAGCGCGTTGTCGCGGAGGCGCCCCACCATGTCCATGTTGAGCATCGCGACGATGTCGGACGGCGCGACGCCGGGGGGCGGGTGCTTCACGAACCAGGTCGAGCCGAGCACCCCCATCTCCTCGCCCGAGAACGCGACGAGGATGACGTCACGACGGAGCGGCGTCTTCGACGCAAGGATGCGCCCTACCTCGAGAAGCGCGGCGGTCCCCGACGCGTTGTCGTCCGCGCCCGGGTGAACCGCGCGCTCTCCCGGCGCGAGGGAATCGCGCCCCCCCATCCCCAGGTGATCGTAGTGCGCCCCCACCACGACGACTCCGGGGAGCTTCCCCTGCGCCTGCGCGGGCCACCGCCCCACGACGTCGAACGTGCGCGCCGTCTCGGGCTTCAGGGCGACGTCGAGCTTCGCCGTGACGCGCGCGTGCTTCTTCAGCGCGTCGGCGACCGGCGCGAGAGTCTTGCGCGAGACGATCGCCGCGACGATCCCCGCGTCCCCCGCGATGTCGGCCGTGAGATCGGGGAAGCGCGCCTCCTCTTCGTTCGCAGCGAGGTCCACGACCAGGATCCCCTTGGCGCCGTGCTCGCGCGCGAGCCACGCCTTGCGCCGAAGATCGCCGTTGTGGCGCTTATCGTCGGGCTTCGCGAACTTCTCGCCCTCCGGGACGAAGCGCCGCACGAGGACGATCTTCCCCTTCGCGTCGACGTGCGCGGAGTCGTCCCAGCCGTCCGCCACGACTCCCCAGCCCGCGTCCACGAGCGGCGCCTCCACGGAGCCAGACGAAGAGAAAGCGAGGGGCTGCGCGTCCGTCGCAGCGACGCTCTTTCCGCCGAGCGCGAGCGAGGCGGTCCCCATCACGTTCGTCGTCGCGTCGAACGGGAGCTTGTACCCCTCGGTCCCGGCGGGCGCGAGCCCCGCCGCCTGCATCGCGTGCTCGACGTACGCGCCAGCCTCGTCGATCCCCCGCGACCCGACGCCGCGCCCTTCGCGCGCCGGATCCGCGAGCCACGCGACGTCGCGCATCGTCCGATCGGCGCCACGCTCTTCAAGTGTAGACCGAGCCGCGCTTCGCGCGGACTCGCCGTCAAGGTGCGCCCCCCCCTCCACCCAGCGCGCGACGAAGACGTTCGTGTCGTGCTTCCCCTCGGGCGTGGCGCGGTTCGACGAGAACGCGAGCCACTTGCCGTCGGGCGAGAACATCGGGAAACCGTCGAAGGCTGGTGCCGTGGTCACCCGCTCGAGGTGCGTACCGTCGACGTCGACCCCCCAGATGTCGAACTCGCGAGGGCTCGCCCCGCCGTAGTTGGAGCTGAAGAGGATCCGCTTCTGCGAGGGGTGCCAGTAAGGAGCGAACGACGCGGAGTCGAGGTACGTAATCTGCCGGGCGTCGGAGCCGTCGGCGTTCGCGACGTAGAGCTCGAGCTTCGTCGGCCTCACGAGCCCTTGGGCGAGCAGCGCGCGGAACTCCTCCAGGTCCTTCCCCTTCGGGCGCGACGCGCGCCACACGATCTTCGTGCAGTCCGCGTTGAAGAACGCGCCGCCGTCGTAGCCGGGCGTGTCCGTGAGGCGACGGACGTTCTTGCCGTCGGAGTCCATGCGGTACAGATCGACGTCGCCGTCGCGCACCGACGTGAAGACGATCGAGCCGTCCTTGCCGCAGACGGTCCCCTCTGCGTCGTAGCCCGGCGTGTCGGTCAGGCGGACGAGGCCGGATCCGTCCGCCTTCGCGCGGAAGATGTCGTAGCTGGGGTAAAGAGCCCAGACGTACCCCTTCGACTGATCGGGGCGCGGCGGGCAGTCTGCGCCGGCGAGGTGCGTGGACGCGTAGATGACGTCCTGGTCACCGGGGAGAAAGAACGAGCACGTCGTCGCCCCTTGCCCGCTCGAAACGGGGACGAACGCCGGCGAGGGATCGAAGGGTCTCGTCCGGTAGATGCGGTCGCACGCCTGGCCGTCGTGACGCGCCTGGAGGATCAGCTGATCGCCGGCCCACGACCAGTACGCCTCGGCGTTCTCGCCGCCGAACGTCAGCTGGCGAAGGTCCGCGAGGTGCGGCTCGTCGGGGCGGGCGGTGACCGCGGGGACGGGAGCCGCAGCGGGGGGGGTCTGAGGAGGGGGAGAGCTACTGCAGGCGAGGACGGCGAGCGGTGCGGTCCAGGCGAACGCGAGGAGGCGGGGATAAGTACGCACGCGGCGACTCTATAACGTCGCGTCGCGCTGGCGACTCAGGAAGTAGGCCTCGGCGCCCCCATTCCAAACGGCGGCTTCAGCTCCGCTTCCCCCATGTCCTCCGCCGCGTAGTACGCGACGATCACCTGCTGCGCGCCGGCCCTCGTGTAAACGTCGGCGCGCGGCTTCTCGATGACCCCTGCGATCACCTCGGCGACCTCGTCGGCGCTCTGCGCTCCGGGGAAGGAGCGCGAGTCCATTCCTCCGTGAAGCGCGTTGGTTCCGAAGTCCGTGGCGACGACGCCGGGGTGCACGCACGAGACGTGGATGTCCGGATACGGCGCGCGAAGCTCCATTCGGAGATTCGCCGTGAGCGAGTTCATCGCGTGCTTCGATGCGGCATAGGCCGAGCGGATCGGCGCGAACGGCACGCGACCGAGCATCGAGGACACGTTGATGATGTGCCCGGCGCGGCGCTCGCGAAAATGAGGGAGAACGGCCTGCATGCCGTAGAGGACCGCCTTCACGTTGACGAGCATCATCTCGTCGACGTCCTCGTCCGTGAGCTGCGACACCGGCTGGCTGATGCCGCGTCCAGCGTTGTTCACCCAGACGTCGACGTGACCGTGCTTGGCGACCGCCGCATCGAACGCGCGCACGACGTCGGCGCGCTTCGTCACGTCGGCGACGACCGCGAGGGCGTGCGGACCGGAGCGACGAGCGACGTCGCTCAGCTCGCGCTCGCGCCGAGCGACCAGAACGGGGCGCGCACCCCGTCCGCCGACCTTCTCCGCAAGCGCCGCGCCGATGCCGGAGCTCGCCCCCGTGATGACGATGACTCGGTTCTCCATGGGGGGAGACCTTATCGGATCCGGGGCGGGCGCCACAGCCCCGCCTGGAGCTTCTTCGCGCGCTCAGCGCTGATGCGCTCGCGCCTTCGCGATCGCGTCGTCGATCATCTGCTTCCGCTCGCTCTCCTCGCCCCAGCGACGCTGCGTCGACGTCGAGAGCTGGTGGAGCGGATCGAAGTAGAGAAACAGCTTCCCCGGCTTCACCGACGGTGCGCTGTACACGCTCACGCCGGTCTCGCGGTCGTAGAACTCGTACGAGTGCGCGTCGCGCTTGCCGCCGCCGCCGGGGGCGTCGACCACGAACGTCGGCGTGTTGAAGCCGGCCGTCGATCCGCGCACGTTCTTCTCGATGTGGAGCGCGGTATCGACGCTCGTCCGGAGGTCCTCGACCCCCTTCACCAGATCGTGGACGTACACGTAGTACGGGTGCACGTTCACGTGCCCGAGGCGCTTCACGAGGAGCGCCATCGTCTCCGGCGAGTCGTTCACTCCGCGCTGCAGGACCGACTGGTTCCGGACCACGATGCCGCGCTCCATGAGCTTGTTCATCGCGGCTTCGGTGATGCCGGTGATCTCGTTCGGGTGGTTGAAGTGCGTATGGAGAACGACCTCCTTGTGGAGCGTCCTCCCCTTCTCGACGATCTTCGTGAGCGCATCGACCCATGCGTCGTCGGTCAGAATCTTCTGCGGCATCACCGCCGGCCCCTTCGTCGCGAAGCGCATGCGGCGGATGTTCGGCATGGCAAGGAGCGCTTCGCCGATCTCCGTCAGCTGCGTCGCGCGGAGCTGGTAGGCGTCCCCCCCCGAGATGACGATGTCTTCGAGCTCGACGCGCGACTCGATGTAGCGAAACGCCCGCTGCCAGCGCTCGTCGCTCGCCCTGAGATGAACCTTCTCCACTTCTTCGGTGTCGAGCCCGATCGCGTAGCTCCGCGTGCAGAAGCGGCAGTAGACGGGGCACTGGTCGAGCGGCAAAAAGAGCGCCTTGTCGACGTAGCGGTGCGTGAGCCCGGCGACCGGAGCGTCGTCCTGCTCGTGGAGCGAGTCGAGCTGGAGCTGGGGATGGTCGGGGAGGAGGCGCGACGAGAGCGGGAAGAACTGCGTGCGGATCGGGTCCACGTACGGGTTCGCCCAGTCGATGAGCGACACGAGGTAAGGGCTGACGCGCACGCTCATCGGCGCGCGTTTCATGCCGATCTCGATGTCCTTGATGAACTCGGGGCTCGACAGCCCTTGCACCGTGGCAATGAGCTTGTCGATCTTGGTGATCGAGTTCTTCGCCTGCCAGTTGTGGTCGAGAAACTGCGCCTCGGTCACTTCCCGGTACGCCGGGATCTTCTGCCAGAACGGGCCCCGCACCAGATCGCGGTGCTTCAGCGTGGCGGGGTCGACCGGGGGCTTCTTGGCGACGATGGGCTCCGCAGTGGAGCCGCTACCGGGGAGAACCTTGAGCGGGGTGGGTTCCATGGGTGTTCGCTTGGCCTTCTGTCACGACCCGAAGAGCCGTGCAAATGCCTAAGCTACCTCACGCGTAACGCTTCGCGGCAGCGGCGAGGACGCGCGCAACGTCCGCGACGAGCTCGGGGGGCTCGATCACTCTCGCCGCTTCGGCGAATCCGAGCACCCAGCGGCGCACTTCGGGCAGGAGCGCTCCGGGGAGGGTCACCGACAGGCGCACTCGTCCATCCGGTGCCGTCGCGATCTTCTGCGTTGAGTGGAGTTTCCGCTGCCGGATCTCGTCCGCCACCCGGGCGTCGAACTCGACCAGGACCCGCACCTTCGGGGATCCCGCCGCCGCCGCGACGCCGAACGCCCCGTGGGCGAAGTCGGAGGCGCGAACGTCGGGGGGGAGCGTGAAGCGCTCCTCGACGCGCAGGGACAGGTCGGCGATCCGCCCGAACGAGAACGCACGGACTTCCCTCGCCTCGACGTCGAGCGCGACGAGCGAGATCGCGCCGCGGTCGAGGAGAACGGCGTACGGGTGGGCGCTGACCTTCGCCCCCCCCGCCCCCGAGGCGCCGTCCCGGTAGCGGAACTGGACGACGTGGAGATCCGCGACGGCGCGGAAGAGATCGTCGATCTCTTCGCCCCGTCCGGCGTAGCTGATCGCGGGATACCCGATCTGAAGAAGCCGCTCGTCGAGGCGCGTGTCGCCGTGGATCTCCCCCTGCGCAGGCCCGCGCGCGGGGCGGCTCGCGACCTGGAGCACTTCGCGGTGCACGACGTCGAGCGCGTCGAAGAGGGCCGACCCCTTCAGCGGCTCGAAGACGCCGCGCCCGGCAATCAGGCAATACGCTGGAGCACGGCGCAGCGGGACCGACCGTGCGCGCTCGCTCGGCTTGATTCGCCAGACGTTCTCCCGGCCCGGCGAGGCCGAGACCGGCTCGATCGGTGTGCTGAGCTTGAGGTAGCCGAGGTAGCGCCTCACCGAGCGGGTGGTCACGTTGAGGAAGGAGGCGATCTCGGCAATCGACATCCCGGCGGGATGCGCCTCGAGCGCGCCTCGAAGTCGATCGAGCCGGCGGTGCTGTGTGAACTTCCCCGGAGGACGCCCTGGCTTCACCGCGCGTGTTCGCCCCCCGCGCGCGCCAGAGGGGGAGCCCGCGAGCGGCGCGCCGCGCCAAGGAGACCGCGCGTCGCGCGAGCTCACGGCTCGACTCCTCCACTCGGGGGGAGCGGGAGCGGGCGACCCCGAAGGGTGGCGTGGTAGAGCGTTTGGTACTGGACGTGACAGCCGCGGCAGGCGGCTCGCGCGGCGGCAATGTTCCCCGTGCGCGATGCGTCAGCGCCGTCGCGCGCGATCGAGACCCAGTTCGGGAACGGGTAGAGGCGATCCATCCGGGGGGGGGCGAGCGCGGCGATCTGATCGAAGACCTCGGCGAGCGTGGTGGTCTCGCCGAACGTGATGATCGTCGTCGCGTTCTGCTTCATCCAGAGCTGCATCGGGCAGTCGGGGAGGCCTTTGGTGCCGCAGAAGCGCCCGGCGTCGGCGAAGGCGAGACGCTCCTGTTCCGTGCGCGCGTCGGGCGGAGGGGTCGCGTCGGCCGCGTCAAATGGCCCGGCATCGACGACCGGAGCCGCGTCGACACCCGAGTCCTCTTCTTCGGCGGTGCCGAACAGACGCGAGCAGCCGGCGTTCAGCCCCATCATCCCCCCGCCTGCCACCGCGAAAGCCACGAAGACGATGACGCGCTGCAAGCGAAGCGCGGGGGGAGGGCGCGGGGGGAGGGTCGCGGTCGGCATCGAAATCGGGCGCAGTCTACACGCCGGACGAGGCCGTGCGCGCGGGCGGACTCGCCTGGGGACGCTTGGGGACGACCGCGGGGCAATGGTAGCCTCCGCCGCCCCGATGAAACGTTCCCTTGTCGAGCTCCTCGCCGCGAAGCGGGACGGCGAAGCCCTCTCGGCGGGCGAAATCGCGCACCTCGTGACCGCCTACATGGACGGATCGCTCGCGGACTACCAGATGTCCGCGCTCCTCATGGCGATCTTCTTCCGCGGCCTCGGCGACGCCGAGACGGTCGCCCTCACCGAGGCGATGCTCCATTCGGGGCGCGTGCTCGACCTTTCGGCGATCCCCGGGTTCAAGGTCGACAAGCACTCGACCGGCGGCGTCGGCGACAAGGTGAGCCTCTGCCTCGCGCCGCTCGTGGCCGCGTGCGGGGTCCCGGTCCCCATGGTGAGCGGCCGCGGACTGGGACACACCGGCGGGACGCTCGACAAGCTCGAGGCGATCCCCGGGTTTCTCACCGACATCCCCCCCGAGCGCTTCGCGCAGATCGTCGGCAGCGTGGGGACCTGCATGATCGGCCAGACGCGCGAGATCGCCCCCGCCGACAAGCGCATCTACGCGCTCCGGGACGTGACCGCGACGGTCGAGTGCGTGCCGCTCATCGTGGCGTCGATCCTCTCGAAGAAGCTCGCCGAGGGGATCGACGGTCTCGTGCTCGACGTGAAGGTCGGCAGAGGGGCGTTCATGAAGGACGAGGCGCGCGCGCGCACGCTCGCAGAGGCGCTCGTTCGCGTCGGGACGCAGGCAGGGAAGAAGGTGGTCGCGCTCCTGACGAGCATGGATGCGCCGCTCGGCGTCGCCGTGGGGAACGCCAACGAGACGCGCGAGGCGATCGACGTCCTGCGAGGGGGAGGGCCGGCCGATCTGGTGGAGTGCACCCTCGCGCTCGGGGCCGAGATGATCGTCATGGGCGGACGGAGCGCGACGACCGCGGACGGGAGGCGCATGCTCGGACAGGCGATCGCCCGTGGCGATGGGGCGCGCGTCTTCGAGAGAATGATCGAGGCGCAAGGGGGAGACCCGCGCGTCGTGACCGAGCCGACGCGTCTCACCGTCGCGCCCGTCGAGGTTGTCGTGAAGGCGCCGATCTCCGGATTCGTCGCGAGCGTCGACGCCATGGTCATCGGGCTCGCGGCGGTCGCGATGGGGGCCGGCCGCGCGCGCGCGGACTCGAAGATCGATCCCACCGTCGGGATCTCGGTCGACGCAAAACCCGGCGCCGAGGTGAGAGCTGGCGACTCACTCGCGCGCATTCACGTCCGGCAGGCCGCCGACGCCGATGCGATCGCCGAGCGGATCCGCGGCGCGTTCGTCGTGACACCGGAGCCGCGACCCATCCCCCCCCTCGTCCGGGGGAGGCTCGGAGCCTAGGAACGCGCGATGGGCGACGACGAGGGGCTCGGAGTTCTCGAGGTCGCGGCGCGAGCCGTCGCCGACGGGGAGCTCGACGACGCGGCGCTACGGAGGATCAAAGACGCGCTCCTGCGTGTCGTCCCGTTCGATCGCATCGCGATTCACGTCGAGGACTCCGCCGCGGGGACCTTCTGGGTCGTCTGGCGCGACACCGCCGCGTCCGCCGCCCCGCCTCCTGCGTTCGCGACCGGGATCCACATCCTGCAAGATCCCCGCAACGGGGCGAGGCTGCCGCCGGGTGAGCCGCACGTGACGGAAGACGTCGATCCGGAGGGGACCCCGGTAGATCGCGCCCTCTACCGCACGAACGTGAGGAGCTACCTGGTCGTCCCGCTGGTCCATCGCGGCGAGGACGTGGCCTGGATGACGCTCGCGCACCACGTCCGCGGCGCACCATCCAAAGGATCGATTCCTCTGCTCCTGTCGCTGGGCCGACTCCTCGCGCCGAGCTTGCGGCGCGCGAGAGACAACTTGCGCGCGCGGCTGTTCGAGACGCTCGTCGAAGAGTCGCCGGACGGAATGCTCGCGCTCGACGCCGCCGGCACCGTCATCGAGGCGAATCGCGCCGCGCTCCGCCTCTTCGGGGCCACGCGCCCGCAAGTGCTCGCCCATTCGATCGCGGATCTGCTCGGCCCTCCCGCCGCGACGGCGCTCTCGTCCCCGTGGGACGGGTCGGCAAAGACGCTCGATCTCGCCGCCGAAGACAGGCGCCCTGCGCTCGACGTCGTCCTGGCCCGCGTCGAAGGGCTCAGCGACGCCGCGTTCCGCGTTCACCTCCGCGACGCCACCGGACGGCGCGCGGCCGAGGAGGCGACGAGCCGGCGTGTCGATCACTTCGCGTTCCTGCGAGGGCTGTCGCAGAGCATGGCCGGGGACCTTCACGTCGAGACGGCGCTCGAGCGGGCGGCAACCTTCTGCGCGGCGAGGCCGGAGGTCGGCGGGGTCGTCGTGTTCCGGGCCGAAGGGGGCGACTCGCTCCGCCTCGTGGTCTCGAAAGGGATGAGCGAGCGCGCCACGCAGCGGATGGCCCTCGTCACCGCGAAGGATCTCGAGAAGATGCTCGACTCCCAGGCCGTCGACGTGCGACGCGCTCACGGCGTCGTCGAGGCCGTCGGCGCGGCGATCGATCCCGAGACGACCGGCCTCGTGCCGCGCTGGAAGATCCTCGTTCCGCTGGCCCACGCGCGACGACCGCTCGGCGCGATGCTCGTCCTCGGCCGGCCCGGCGCCACTCTCTCCGAGTCCGAGCGCGATCTCTGGGAGAGCGTCGGCGGGACGATCTCGGCCGCGCTGCACGCCGCGGACGACTTCGAGCACGTCGTCGCGCTCGAGGCTGAGAAGCGCCAGCTCGTCGACAATCTCCCCGTGATCGTCGCGCGCCTCGATCCAAGAACCGGCGCGACGCTCTTCGTGAATGGAGCGATCGAGCGCGTGCTCGGCTACAGCGCCGTCGAGGTCCAGGGGCAGCCGGGAATGGATGGGCTCCTGGCGGACCCGATCGAGTGGGAGGCCAGCGCCGTGGCGCGCGATCGCGCCGCGCGCGGCCGGGAGTCGACGTGGCAAGACCGCCGCTATAGCCACAAGGACGGGCGCGTCCTCACGCTGCGCGAGAGCATCTATCCTGTGCGCGATCCCTCGGGGAGCGTCCGCGCGATCCAGGTGATCGCGTACGACGTGTCGACCGAGATCGAGTCGCGAAAGCAGCTCATGCAGGCCGATCGCCTCGCCTCGCTCGGCGCGCTCGCCGGGGGGATCGCGCACGAGATCAACAACCCGGTCGCGTTCATCGGGCTCGCCGCGAGTCAGCTCGCCAAGCTGTTCGAGCCCGGTCGCAACGCGATCGATCCGGCAGAGAGGGAGCGGACGAAGCAACTGATCCAGGACGTGGTGGAGGCCGCCGCGCGCATCGCGAACATCGTCGGAGAGCTGAAGCTCTTCACGCGCATCCCGGAAGGGGCCCACGTCACGCCCGTCGACGTGAACCGAATCGTGCAGATGGCGGTGACACTGACGAGCGCGGAGCTCCGGCGCAACGCCCGCCTCGAGATCAACCTGGGAGAGCTCCCGCTCGTGCCCGGGGAGTACTCGAGCCTCGGGCAGGCGTTCGTGAACCTTCTGTTGAACGCAGCGCAGGCGGTCCACGCGAAGCGCGAGACGGGGACCACGGCGAGCTTCGTGAAGGTGTCGACCTTCGTCTCCGGGGGAGCCATCGTCGTCCGCGTGAGCGACACCGGGGTGGGTATCGAGCCCCGCGTCTTGCCGCGCATCTTCGACCCGTTCTTCAAGACGAAGGCCGCCGGCGACGGCGCGGGCCTCGGGCTCGCGATCGCCCACAATCTCGTCCGGCGCGTCGGGGGGGACATCCGCGTCACGAGTGAGCCTGGGGAGGGGAGCACGTTCGAGGTGGTCCTCCCGGTGGAGGCCTCGCAGGACGCGATCCGCGGCGCCGTCAGCGCGACGATGCGCGCCGCTCCCGCCACGCTGGCGGTCGACCGCGCGCTTCACGGAGCGAGCACCACCTCGCGGGGGCGGGTGCTCATCGTCGACGACGAGCAGGCGCTCGCGAAGGCGCTGGCGCGTCAGCTCGGCGACCGGTGGGACGTCGACACGGTGTCCACCGCGCGCGACGCGCTCGCGGAGCTCTCGGTTCATCGCTACGCCGTCGTCGCGTGCGACCTGCGGATGCCGGATCAGTCCGGGCCGGCGATCTACGAGGCGATCCGAGCGCGGTCGCCGCGCCAAGCATCGCGGTTCATCTTCACGACCGGCGGGAGCTTCGGAATGAGCGACGACGAGATCCACGCGCGCGCCGCGGCGACGAAGCGACCGATCCTCGAGAAGCCGTTCGACGGCGCGACGTTCGAGGCGCTCGTCGCGCAGGTGGCGGCGCAGGAGGACTGAAGGCCAGATACTGAAGGCCAGATAAAGGACCGCGGTCCTCGAACGTCGCCAACCCCACCCCCCCGGCCCCCATGGCCGTTAGCAGTTTTCTTTTCCATGTCGGGCGACCCGGGCGAGAAGGGACGCATGGCACCGATCTCCCTCTGTCGCGATGAGGACTGGCAGACGCTTCTGAGCTACTTGCCGCGGGACTACGAGCGCGTAGCGGTGGAGCACAAGCAGCTGCTCGTGCAGTACGGAAACGCCAAGATCACGACGGCGGAGACGCTGCTTCGTTTCATCTTGCTGCATGCGGGCGCAAACCTCCCACTGCTGCAAACGGTGGCGCTGATGGAGGAAGCGGGAGGTCCGCGGCTCAGCGCGATGCGTCTTCACATGAAGATGCGTCGCGCAGCGCCGTATCTCCAAGCGTTGGTCGAGCGCATGACCCCTTGGCGTGCGGAGGCCAACGCCGAAGCGTGGGCGGGCTACTCGCTCGTGCTGGTCGATGCCACCACGGTGTGCGGCCCGGGTGCGACGGGTACGGATGCACGTATTCACACGAAGCTTCGGGCCTCGGACCTGGCGATCGTGAGCGCCGAGGTCACAGACGCGCACGGAGGGGAGACCTTCAAGCGTTTCCTGTTCAAGCCCGGAGAGTTGGCGCTCGCGGACCGGGCCTACTGCAACGCAAACAACATCGCTCACGTGCTGGAGCAGGGAGCCGACGCGCTCGTGCGCTTCCATCGGTACTCGCTGCCCGCGCTGACGTTGGCGACGGGCAAAGACCTCGACCCACTCGTCGCAGTGCGGTCGCTGCGGGACAGCGGGGTGCTCGACCTACCGGTGACCTTCGAGCACGACGGAGACATGATTCGTGTGCGCTTCATCGCCAGTCGCTTGCCCAAAGCGCAAGCCGAGGACGCACGGCAGCGCGTTCGTAAGGAGCAAGGCTCCAGGGCGTCGGCGGAAACGCTCGAGAGCGCCGGCTATACGATGCTGCTGACCACGGTGCCCCATGCTCGGATGAGCGGCAGCAAGTGCCTCGAGGCGTACCGCCTCCGTTGGCAGATCGAGCTGCAATTCAAGCGCTGGAAGTCGCTCTGCGGCTTCGACCGATTGCCCAATTACCGCGACGACACCATCGTCGCGTGGCTGTACGCGAAGCTGCTGCTCGGAGTCCTGCTCGATCGCATGAGCGCGGACCGCTCCGAGCTTCCCCCCCCGGTGCTCGAACACATCCCGCCCCTTCCACGGCGCAAGCGACGCCTTCGCTCTGCCGCCACTCGCGAGGCAGCCTTGGAAGGTGACGAGCTTGCTCTATCCGCTGCTCATCGCAGCCCTGTTACCGCTGTCTCTGCGTGAAGCCCTCATCCGCCTACCCACGCTGATCGAACGCCTCGAACCTGCCCCCGATGAGATCGCAAAGCGCCAAGTGCCGCGCTTCCGCGCGGCGCTCAGGGCGCGGGTGCGTCTGAAGATAGGGTGCTAACGGCTATGCCCCCCCGGCCCCCCGCCCCGCAGGCGGAGCGGGGGGAGCGTGAAGGATCTCACTGGGAGGGTGCGTCGTTGCTCACGCTCCCCCCGCCCTGCCGGCGGGGCGGGGGGCCGGGGGGGTGGGGTTGCGGCGTTCGAGGATCGCGATCCCTGAGCTACCGCCCCTCGCGGTACGCCTTCACCGCGTTCACGATCCCATCAGCGAGCCGCTGCTCGTAGTCGTCGCTCGCGAGGCGCGTCTCTTCGTTCGGGTTCGAGATGTAGCTCGTCTCGAAGAGCACGCCGGGCATCCGCGCGCCGACGAGCACGTAGAACCCCGCCGTGTGCACGCCGCCGTCGACCGCGTCCGCGTACGCACCTTTCAGCGACGCCAGCGCCGCCCGCTGGAGGAGATCCGCGAGCCGCCCCGACCGCGCCGACTGATCCGCGAGCCGCATGCTCGCCAGGATCGACCCGATCTCGGCCCCCGCCGCCGCGCTCGTCGCGTTCTCGCGCGCGGCGATCCGTCCTGCCATCTCGTCTCTCGCGGTGTCGAGCATGTACGTCTCGACGCCCCGCTTGGCGTGGTTCTCGGCGGCGTTGCAGTGAATCGAGACGAAGAGGTCCGCGCCGAACGCGTTCGCCCGCGCCGTCCGCTCTTCGAGCGAGACGAAGCGGTCGTCGTCGCGCGTGAGGAGAACCTGCACGCCGTCTCGCGCGAGGACCGGCGCGACCTTCTCGGCGATGGCGAGCGTGATGTCCTTCTCTTTCACGCCGGAGGGGCCGATGGCGCCGGGGTCGCTGCCACCGTGGCCTGGGTCGAGCGCGACGCGGGCGACGACGCGCTGGCCGCGCGCGGTGGCCCCGGGTGGGTGGCGCGCGATGTCGATGATCACGCGGTACGGCTCGGGGAGGTAGAAGACGCGGCGATAGGCCCGGCCGTCGAGGTCGAGAACGACGCGCGCGCCCGTGGTCGTCGCCTCGCTGTGAACGCGCGTCACGATCCCCGCCATCGGGAGGTCGCGCGCGACGGTCCCCACGTCGACGCCGTCGAGATCCACGAACGTCCGCGCGCCGCGCCCCCCGGCGATCGCCTCGTCCCCCGCGCGAAAGTGCGCTGGCCGGTCCAGCGAGATGACGACGCGCGACGACTCGTCCCCGGGCCACGCCTCGATACCGACGATGCTCGGCGCGACGGCCACGAGCGCACCGGCATCGGGGGGCGGAGGGAGCGCCCCTTCACCCGCGAGCCCTTGATCGATCGCCTCGAGCACGCGCGCCGGCGGCCGGAACGCGTCGAGCGCGGCGAGCGCGCTAGCGATGCTCACGGCGCACGCGGGATCGGCTCCGGTGCCGCCTACCACGCCGGGTTTGGCCACCCGCCCGGCGCGCGCTTGCGCCGCACCGAGGCGCCTCTCGGCGCGATACAGCTCGCTGTACGCGATCGCGGCGTCGCGCGCCTCGTCCCCCGCGAGCCGCGCGCCCCGGAGGGCTGCCTCACAGGCACCCGCGGTCCCCATGTCGCGCGCGGCCGACCGATACAGCTCGATCGCCTCGGTCGCGTCCTGATCTCGCCCTTCCACGCGCCACACGCGCTCGAGGATCCGCGCCGCAAGGGAGTGAAGCTCCGTGGCCCGGGCGCCGCCCCCCTCGCGCACCGCACGCGCCTCGACCGACTGCGCCAGGGCCAGCGTCTCGGCCCGCGGGGGGAGCGTCGCCGTCTCCCCGGCGAGCTCTCGCGCCCGGGCAATCGTGCCCTCGTCGGCGTCCCCGGCGTCGACGAGCCGGCCTGCGGGTTGCGCACAAGACGCACAAGCCAGGAGCGCCTCGAGAACCAGGACGCGGAGCGCGAGCGCCATCCGCCAGCGAAGTCGCCTTCCCGAGGCAACGCGGGGTATCCTGGCGGTATCCAGGAGGTGAGCCCTGTGAGTGAATCTCAATCCTCGAGCGCTCCTGTCTACGCGGATCGCGCGACGGGTCAGACTTTCGGTGACGCGCGGACAATGGTCAACGCGTACCTCACTCGCTTCGCCGCCCGAGCGTCGATGGAGGTCGGCAAGCTCGACGAATCCGGCTACGTCGAAGTCCGGAGCGGGTCGGCGATGGTGGGGCTGAGCGTGATGGAGGACGTGGGGGTTCTCATCCTCATCGCGCCGATCATGAAGGTCCCGAAGTTGAACCGCGAGGCGCTTTACCGCCGCCTCCTCGAGACGTCGTTCCTGCTCACGAGCGACGCTGCGTTCGCGATCGACGCCGAGAAAGACGAGATCGCCGTCCGTGCGCTGCGGAGGCTCTCTGGGCTCGACTACGAGGAGTTCGAGGACCTGCTGGATACCGTCGGCAAGGTCGCCGACACCTGGGACGACGCGCTGCGCGAAGAGTTCGGCGGCCGCTAGCCGCGAACCATTACCGGGCGGACGCGACCGGACGCAAGCTTGCGTCATGTAGGAGGAAGGCCGCGGACCGAGGCGGCGTAGAAGCTCGTAGAACTTTCGCGCATCCCCGTACGTCGACTGGATTGCGAGGCGTTCGAGGCGCCCCGCCGCGTTGTTCCATGAATGCACGGGTGCTACGCTTTTCGTTGAAGTTGACCCGGCCGCGCCGCGAGCCCCCCCTCGCGCACAGGCCATGGAAAGACCGCTTTTCGATGACGACACCCGCGCAAGGCAACCTCTCGGGATCGTCCGGCAAACAGCCGGATGGGGGGTTCGAAGCGTCGGGCCTCTCACCGGAGGAGGCGGAGCGCCTCGCGGCCGCGTTCAAGCCCTCCTGGGAGCTGGACGAGGCCCCGTTCACGCAGGGGAACGGCGGAATGGACGCGGCTCAGATAGAGTCGCTCAGCCGCGAGGGGGACAGCTCCCGCATGGTCGCCCCTCACGCGCCTCCGCAACGGGTCGAGACGCATGAGCCGGAGGTGTCGGTCATCATCGACCGGAGCATCACGGCGGCCGAGATGGACGCGCAGCGTCCCCCCCCCGCGGCGGTACCGTCCCGCCCTGCGCCCGTCCCCCAGGCACCGTTCGCGGCGCCTGTATTCGCGGCTCCTGCACATCAGCGGGTCGCGCCCGTCATGCGGTCGCCGCGAAGCGCGGACGACAGCCTCGAGCTCCCCGCGTCGCTGAAGAAGTCGAACAAGGGGCTCTACATCGGCCTCGGCGCGGCCATGGTGGCCGCCGCCGCGGTCCTCGTGGTCCACGGCGCGATGAGCTCCACGGAGCCCTCCGCGGGCTCGTCGCCTACCTCGACGTCTGCCGCCGCGGCCACGGCGACCGTCGAGAGCCAGCCGCGGCCCCCCGCCCCGCCGGTCCCCCCCCCGCCCGCGGTGACCGCGACCACCCCACCGCCAGCGCAGGCCTCCCTGCCTACCGTGACCCCCGCGTCGCTCCCATTGGCGGCGCCCCTTGCGCAACGGAACACAAATGCAGCGGCCGTGACGCCGGCCCCCAGGCCGCAGCCTCACCCGCCGGCAGCTGCAGCGCCCCCCCCCGTCACGCACCATCCCGCTCCGAGAACTCCCCCGAAGGCGACCGGTGGAGGTATCGTGCGCGACAACCCGTTCTGATCGCGGGGGGCGTGGGGTACGGCGAGTCCGGGCTTCGCGCGGCGCGGTCCCCACCGAGAGACCCCGCAGACACGCACCATGAAGACCCGCCCTTTCGCCCTCGCGCTCCTCCTCGCCCTCGCTCCCGCTGCCACCCTTCCCCCGCGCGCCGCCTTTGCGCAGGGGGCCGACGACGCCACGACGAAGATGGCTCGAGCTCGGTTCCAGGAGGGGGTCGCCTTCTTCGACAAGGGGCAGTTCGAGATGGCTCGCGCGGCCTTCCTCCAGGCGTACGCGCTGCGCAAGCACCCCGTCGTCCTGTTGAACCTCGCCCAGAGCTCCCTGAAGAGCGGGCACGCCCTCGAGGCCGCGCGCTACTTTCAGCAGTTCCTGAAGGACTACTCCTCGGCCACGGAAGCTCAGCGCAACGACGCGAACAAGGGGCTCTCGGACGCGCGCACGAAGCTCGGGCGAATCGACGTCGTGGGGGCGACGGTCGGCGCAGACGTGTTCGTCGATGACGAGCGGATCGGCATGGCGCCGCTCGATCACTCGGTCGACGTCGAGCCCGGGACGCACTCGGTCCGTTCGCAAGGCCCCGGCGGCGAGCAGACAGTCCCGGTGACTGCCAATGCGGGCCAGGGGGTGATCGCGCGGTTCGGCGCGGCTCCCGCAGCGGTCCCCACGCCCACCCCTGCCGCGTCAGCGCCCGCGGAGTCGGCGACGGAGCCCGCGCAAGCACCCCCCGCCGAAGCAGCCCCCGCTCCGCCCGCCCCCCTGCCGCAACCGCCGCAGGACGAAGGGCCCGCAAGGTCGCATCACTGGGGATGGGTCGCCGCCTCGGGCGCGGTCGCCGTCGTGGGCTACGTCACTGCGATCGTGATGGCCGTAGAGAAGGGCTCCGCGCAGAACAGCGCCAACGCGGTGGCGCAGTCGATCGTGGCCAACGGAGGCGGTCAGGGAACTTGCTTCGTCGGCCCGAACTCGCCGACCGCGTACTACGCGAACGCGTGCAACGCCCTGAACAGCGACGACAACAACGTGAACGCCGACGCCACCGTCGCCAACGTGGGGCTCGCCATCGGGCTCGTCGGCACGGCGGGGCTCATCGTCTCCACGATCTTCGCCGCGACGAGCTACTCCTCGCCGAGCAGCGACAAGCCCGCGCAGTCCGGTACGAACGCCCCCGTCACTGTCGTACCGATCCTCGGCAAGGGGTTCGGCGGAATGAGCATCGGCGGTACGTTCTAGCGCGCGACGCTCGGCTACGGATACGCGAGAACCTTCATCGCCTCGGGCTTCATCCCGTCGCTCCCCTGCTCGCGCACGAGCGCGACGGCGTAGCACCGAACGGCGTCGCACCCGGCGTCGGCGATCGCATCGGCAGTCTGGACCACGCGCCCGGTCGCCGCTCCCTCTTCGAGCACACGAAACGCGAGCCCGGTGATCGGTGCGCTGGTCTTCTCGGGGCGCGAGGCGCGCTCCGCCCACGCGACGACGAGCGACCGCCCACGCGTGTTCGTCCAGAAGGGGCCCACCTCCCGGTTGCACGCGGAAGGGGCTATCTGGAGCGACGTCGCGCTGCCACCTCCCCCCCCCTCGCCGCGCGCGATCCGGAGCGCGTGCACGCTGGCCCCTCCACGGCCATTGGGGCACTCGTCGCTCGCGTCGTGAGTCGTCACGAGCACCACCTGGCGCGCGTCCGCGTCCACCCCGACCACGTCGTCCTCGGGAGCGACCCGCGCCTTGTCGGCGCGGAGGAGACTGACGCCGCCCCCACGCACTTCGGCCGCCTGGACCTCGCCTCCATTCGAGACGCGCGTGAGCCCGAGGTCGTCCCCCGCCGTCCACGCGAAAAGATCGCGCTCTTCGTCGCGTCCGAGAGCGAGTGGGGCGATGGTCGCGAAGGGGGTCGCTCCGGCGCCGCCGCCGATCGCGTAGACGCGGGTCGGGCTCGCCTCGTCCCCTTCGACGACCGCGAAGGCTCGCCCGGCTCCACACGTCAGGGTGAAGTCCTCCGTGAGCGCGGGACCCGTATCGTCGTGCACGGACGGCGAGCCACCCGTCGTCGTTGTCGTCGTGTACGTCCGGAGCCGAGCTCGAGTCGTGCCGTTGGGCGCCGCTTCGCTCCAGGCGAGCCCGTCATCGGTCGCGCAGACGAACGAGCCCACGTCGATCGGCCCGTCGATCACGTGCCCGTCCGGCGCGAGCACGACCGCGAGGTGCCCGCTCTTCTTCCCGACCAGGCCGCGCCAGACGATCGCGGCTCCCGACGTGATGGGCCAAGCGTGAAGCTCGGCGTCCGCCGACCACGCCACGTTGGGGACGACCGGGTGCGTCCATCCTGCTTGCCCGCTCGCGTCCGCGCCGACGCGTGACGCCGTGATCGAATGCGTCGCGACGACGAGCCCCGCCGCGATGACATCCCCCCCCGATAGGTGCGCGGCGGCGATCGGCGCCGAGAAGATTGCCCCCGAGCCGGTGCTGGCCGCGTCGAGCGTGACCGTCGCGGCGGGCGTGGCGTCGGCGGGGCCTGCGCCCGGCGGCGTGCCGCGCTTGCACCCAGCGCTCCCCGCGATGAGCAGCGTCACCGCAAGACCGACCCGACGCCTCATTGGGGCCCACGCTAGCATGAGCCCCCTCGTGCAGACGACGCTCCGGGCGGCGCCGAGCCGCGTCCCCTCACTTGCCTCGCAACCTCTTTCGGAAGGTAGAGCGCGGCATCCCTGCCGCGCGGGCGGCGTGCGTCACGTTGCCGCGGTGTTCGTTGAGGAGCGCGCGCGCCTCGTCCGTCCGTACCACCACGCGGGCTTCGTCGTTCTCGAGACGCAGCCCCTCCTCCACGTCGTCCAGGTCGATTGACCGCGCCCCCTGCGCGTGATCGCTCGCGCGGTACAGGACGGCGCGAAGCTCGCGCACGTTGCCGGACCAATCGTGCGCGAGCAGCCTGGCGAGCGCCCGGGGGGTAACCGTCCGGGCGTTCACCCCTTCGGGAGCACTCGCCAACAGGGCCCGAGCGATTGGCCCTATGTCGCCGCGCCGCTCCCGGAGCGGCGGCAAGGTCACCGTGAACACGCTCAGGCGATGGAAGAGGTCCCGCCGAAACACCCCCTCCTCGACGCTCCTCGCGAGGAGGCGGTTCGTCGCCGCGACGATCCGGACATCCCCCACCCGCCCGCGCCCAGTCGCGCCGATCCGACGCACCTCGTACCCGTCGAGGGCGCGCAATAGCTTCGGCTGGGCATCGAGCGGCAGGTCGCCGATCTCGTCCAGGAAGAGCGTCCCTCGGTCCGCCTCCGAGAACGCCCCGAGCCGCTTCGATACGGCCCCCGTGAACGCCCCCCGCTCGTGGCCGAACAGCTCGCTCTCCACGAGCTCCCGCGGGAGCGAAGCGACGTTCAGCGCCACGAACGGCGCCTGTGCCCGGGGTCCCTCGACGTGAAGCGCACGGGCGACCAGCTCTTTTCCCGTCCCCGTCTCCCCGGTGACCAGCACGGGGAGCGCATTGGCCGCAAAGCGCCGTACGCGCGCTGCGATTCGGCGCATGACGAGCGATCCCCCCGCCACCCCATCGAGCGGCTCTGCCTCTTCGTCCGCTTCTTCCTCGGGCCCCATCCCCCGCAGGGTCAGCGTCGAGCGACCGAGCAGAACCGTGGTCCCTGTATCGCCACGCGCCTCTGTGACGCGCGCCCCCCCTACGAACGTTCCGTTCTTCGACCCGAGGTCTTGAATCAGGACCCCGCCGGGCGCGACGCTGAGCGCGAGGTGCTTGCCGCTCACCGTCGCGTCGGCGGTCACGATGTCCGCAGCCGAGGACGACCCCACGACGACGCGCGCCCTCGTGAGGATGATGCGCCGCGCCCCGACGTCGTCCTGGACTTCCACCGCCCAGCTGCGCGTCCGATTGAAGACCGCGATCTCCAGCGTCCCCGCCGAAGGTCGGTCCGGCTCGATTGTCGACATTCGTCACCCTCCACAGGTCCCATCGGTCACCTGGGAGGACGAGTTGCTAGAAATCGGCGATCAAGCTTTCTCCTCCCCCCGATTCGGGGGGAGGCCGGGTGGGGGGCTTCTCTACCCGACCGCGATCCCGAGCGCCTTCCGGAGCGTGAAGTACTGCTCGCTCACGCTAAACACGATCAGCTCCTTGAGCTTCTCCTGCGGCGTGTGATCGACGGGGAGCTGCGGCTCGGCGGCGATGATCTTCTTCGCGATCTCGAGGTCCGCGCACAGGAGGAGCCCCGCGCGGCACGCCGTGATCTCGATCGACTGCATCCACCGCTTGAGATCGACCTTGGCCCCGTCCTCGACGAACTTCTGCACCACGAGCCGGAGCCCGTCGCGCTGGATCGGCTGCATGTGCTTGAAGAGCTCCGCGGCCGTCGTGTTCACCGCCTGCGCCATCTCGGCAGGGACGGCGAAGTCGTTCATGATGATCTTCACCGCCGCGAAGAGGAGCACTTTGAGCTCGTTCATCGTCGGGAAGAGGTTCCGGATGTAGTGCTCCCCTCGGTAGTACGAGAGGTGCTTGCCGACGATGAACGTGAGCTCCTGCGGCGTGAACCCGGTGAGCACCGTCTGACCTGCCACGCTCGACGCCGGTGCGCTCGGCACGGCAACGAGAGCCCCGGGCACGTCGTTTCGAACGTAGAGCTCGGGCGTCGGTACGCCGAGCACCTGCGCGGCCCACCCGAACGTCTTCGCGAAGGTGACCGTGCTCGTCGCCGGGTCCTGCTTGAAGCGCTTGTCGAGCACCGGCAGCTGCCGCGTCGCCCTGAGCTGGCCGAGCTTCGCGATGATCGCCGCGGGGGTGATCATCTCGAAGATCTTGCCGATGTAGATGTTCTCGTCCTTGTGGAAGAGGTTTTTCACCCACAGCTCGTTGTCGAGCCGGCTCTTCACCTGGATCATCCCGCGCGGGCGGTAGTCGTCGAAGAAGCGCTGCTCCTCCTCGTCCGCCTTGTGCAGGAAAGCGAGCGCGGCGCACATGCACCACGCGCGATCGTACTCGTGCATCTTCAAGTAGAGCTTGTAGAGGCTCCGGTACGGGTCGACGCGCAGCGGGTCCTTCTGAAGCACGATCGCGTGCTCGCCGATGGCCTGCTCCACCTGATCGGTCGCTTCATATAGCTCCGCGAGGATCTGCCGCTCCACGGCCTCGTCGGGCTTGTACCGCGTGGCCATCTTGAAGGCTTCGATCGCGCTCGGCATGTCGTGCAAGCGATCGCGGTAGATGAGCCCGAGGTTGTGCCAGAGGTTGAATTCGAGGTCGGGATTCTGCGCGTTCGCCCCCGAGAGCCGCCGCAGCATCTTCCGGAACGCTCGCTCGAGCGCCTTCCAGTCCTTCTGCGTCGTCAGGATCTTGTTGATGCGCTCGAACGACTCGAGGAACGTCGGGTTCAGGTCCAGCGCCTCGTTGAAGAGCTCGACGGCCCGGTCGGGGTTGTCCTCCTTGTCACGATAGATCTGCGCCATCGTGTAGAGGAACTTCGACTTGCGAACCGGATCCTTCTCCATGTTCGCGATGGCCTGGATCGTATCGACCATCTTCGCCCAGTTCTCGACCGCCTGATAAAGCGCGAGGAGCTTGTGGAGGAGGACGTGATTCTCCGGCTGGAGATCGAGCGCCTCTTCGAGCGCCTCGATCGCCTTGTTCGGGTTCTTGTCCTGGTCGTTCCAGATGTCACCGATCTCGCCGAGGATCTTGAAGCGCTCCTCGCCGTCGGCCACGTTGTCGAGGACCTGCCGCTTGTACGCGACGACCTGCTTCCAATCCTTCAGGTCCGTGTAGACCGCCACGAGGGCGTCGAGGGTCGGCCTATGCGCGGCATCGACGCCGAGGGCCTTCTCGTAGTTGTTGATCGCCTGCTTCGCCTGCCCCTGCTCCCGCTTGATGCCGCCGAGCTTGAAGTAGACGTTCGCGCGCTCTTCGTTCTCGTCTTCCCCGAGGGCCGTGAGGACCTTCTGGAAGTTCGTGAGCGCAGCCCCCCAGTCTTTCAACCGGTAGCTCACCTCGGCGAGGCCGCGGATCGTCTCCTGATCCGTGAGGTCTAGCTGCAGCGCCGCGGTGTACGCCTTGAGAGCCTTGTCGTCCTTGCCGAGCTTGGACGAAACGAGCCCGAGCCGGTTCCACAGATCGTGCTGCTCGCCCCTCTCGCGCTTCCCGGCCTTCCGGGTGAGCAGATCGAGGAGCGGCTCCGCCTTCTCCCAGTTCTCCTTCGTGATGTACTCGTTCACGAGCGGCCCCGCCGAGTCTTCGTTCTCGGGGTCGGCCTCGTTCGCGGCCTCGTACGCGAGGACGGCGCTCTCGTGGTCGCCGAGCATCTCGTCCCGGAGCTTCCCGAGCTCGCAGAGCAAGCGCGCCCGCTGCCGCGGGCCCGCCGTGTAGCTCTGCTCCTGATCGATGTAGCGCGCCGCCTTGTCGTAATCGGCGTTGTCGATCGCGATCTGCTTCAGCGCGGCGAGGCTCAGTAGGTGCGACGGGTCGAGGTCGAGCGCCATCTCGTAGCGGTCTTGCGCCGCGACCCGGTCGCCGAGCTTCTCGTCGAGCGCTTTGCCGATCTTGTAGAAGGCCTCCACCCGCTGCCGCGAGTCCTGCGTGAGGTCGGCGACGCGGGTCATGTAGTCGATCGACTGCGCCGCGTCGTCGAGCTTCTCGTAGAGCTTCGCCAGCGCGTCGAGCGCGGGGACGTTGTTCTCGTCGAGATCGACGATGTTCTTGTAGGCGTCGATGGCCTTCTCGTTGTCCTCGACTTCGTCGGCGTACACCTGCGCGATGGCGCCGTAGATCTCCACCTTCGTCTTGCGCTCGAGCGTCGCGGAGACGTGGCGGTCGTACGTGTTGATGAGATCGAGCCACTGCCGCAGCTTGCGGTAGCAGCGCTCGAGCGCGAAGTACGCCTCCTCGTGGTTCGGGTCGATCTCGAGGACCTGCTCGAGGCGCTGCGCCGCGATGTCCGCTTTGAGGAAGTGCTCCTCTTGCAGCTTCGCCAGGTGCATGAGGATCTCGATCCGCTCGCGCTCCGTCTGGACGACGTCGAGCTCGCTCTCGAGCACCTTCACGAGATCCGGCCACTGGTTCAGTAGCTCGTAGACCCGCGCGAGCCCGCGCAGCGCCTGGAGGTTCGACGCGTCGACGTCCAGAACCTCGCGGTAAACCTGCGACGCGCGGAGCGGATCGCCGAGGCTCGTCTCGTAGAGCGCCGCGATCTTGAGCTTCGTCTGCGTGATGTCGTGCTTGTCGCTGAGCGCGGGGACCTTCCGCGTCATCACGTCCACGAGCTCGCGGTTGAGCCCGCGCGCCGCGTAGATCCGCTCGAGGTTCTCGAGCGCCGGGATGAACGCCGCGTCGACCTCGAGCGCGCGATTGAAATACACAATCGCCTGGTCGGTCTGGCTCATGTGCGTGTCGAGCAGCTCGCCGAGCTCGCTCAGGATCTCTTTGCGGTCGAGATCAGTGACGGCGACGTCGAGTGCCCGCGTGAGCGTCGAACCTAGCTGTTGCCAGTTCGCGTTCTTCCGGTACAGCTGCCCCATCTGCCGCAGGGCGCCGACGTTGTTCGGATCGAGCTGGACGATCTGCGCGTAGTAGGGCTGCGCGTACTCGGGGTGGCCGAGGTCGTCGCCGTACCACTTCGCGAGGTGCAGGCAGAGCCGGATCTTCTGCTTCGGCTCGGTCTGCTGCTGCAGCCACTGGTTCGCGGTCTGGATGACCTCGCCCCAGCGCCCCGTCGCCTGCGCCATCCGCTCGAGGTACTTCGCCGTCTCGCGATCGTGGAAGTCCTCGCCGAGCGCGTTGATGAGGGCGTCGAGCGCCTGGTTCTTGTCCTGGAGCTGCTCCTCGAACACGCGCGCGATCTTTCGGAGAAGATCCGTGCGCTCGGGCGTCTCCGTCCGCGTCTCGAAGCGGGATAGGTACAGCTCGATGAGCGGCTCCCATCGCCCCGCGTTCGTATGGAGCTTCTCGAGCTGGGCGAACGCCTCGTCGTGCGACGCGTCGATCTCCCGGATCTTCTCCCACGCGGCCGTCGCTGCATCGGGCTCGGCGGCCTGGTCGGTCCAGAGCGCGGCGATCGAGCGGTACTCCTCGATCTTCTGCGCCGAGTCTTCCAGCGCGGCGGCGCGCTGCATCTTCACGTCGATGACGTCGGCCCACTTCTCCTCGGCGCGGTAGATCGCCTCGAGGGCGTCGATCGCCTCGAAGTCGGGGCCGATCTCGAGCAGCTTTCGCCACGCTTCGGCCGCGTCGTACGGCTGCGCGAGCTGCTCCCCGTACGTCTTGCCGAGCTCGCGGAAGATCTCCTTGAGCTGGTCCTCGTCGAGCATCGTCGCGGCGCGATCGACGATCTGGTGGAGTGCCTGAACGAGCTCGCTCGGGTCCTGCTGGCGCCGGCGGATCGCGGCGATCGCGCGAAGCGCCGCCAGGTTTGCGTAGTCGATGTCGAGGACGCGGGTCCAATCCTCGATCGCGAGGTCGTCCCGCTGCAGCTTGTCGCTGAAGACGCGGGCGCGCCTCGTGAGAATGTTCACGCGGTCGTCGTCGCTCTGCGCGATGTCGAACAGCCGCTCGAGGATGTCGACGAGCTCTCGCCATGCTTGCCCCGAGTCGTAGAGGTTCGCCAGCGCGCCGAGGGCTTCAGGGTCCTCGCCGCGCAGGTCCAGGACGAGCTTCCAGGTGTCGGTCGCGCGTGCCGGATCGTTCAGGCGCGTCGCCGCCAGGTTGGCGATCTTGGCGCGGATCTCTGCCTCGGCGACGTCCCCGGATGCGTTCTCGAGCTCGCGCTCGTAGACGACGTTGAGTTCCGTCCAGGCCTCGAGCCCCTCGTAGATTCGAGCGAGGGCCTGGACCGCCCCCTCGTGCGCGCGATCGAGCTTGTCGAAGATCGCGCGGTAGGCGCGGATCGCGTTGTCCGTGTCGGTGAGCTTCGTCTCGTACGTCTCGCCGAGACGCGCGTAGAGATCGACGAGCTCGAGGTTGTCTTCGGTCCCCTTCACCCGCTGCTCGAGGACGCCGGCGAGCTCCGGCCAGGACTCGAGTGAGGTGTAGATGCGATCGAGGTTTGCGAGCGCATCGGCGTCGAGCGCGTCGACTCCGAGGACGTACTTGTACGTATCCTCGGCCTTGGTGATGTCGCCGAGCTCGTCCTCGAACGTCTTCGCGAGGCGCTTCCCGATCGAGCGCTGGATCGCCGGATCGGCGTGGAGCCCGAGGACGTCGGCGAAGGCGTTCGCGAGCGTCTCCCAGCCCCCATCGATCGTCGCCGCGAGCCGCGGGATCTCCTCTCCCGTCTTCTCGTCGAGCGGGTATTCCTTGAGCGCGCGGATGAACACCTCGAGCGTCGCCGGCGCGTCGAGGAGCTTCTCCTCGAGGAGCTCCGCGATCCGGTAGTACGCCGCGAGCCGCTCGCCCGCCTGATCGGGCGGAGTGTGCGCGAGCTGCGCCTCGTAGACGCGCGAGAGCTTCTCCCACTCGCTGGCGGCGCGGTAGAGCGGCTCGAGTGTCTCGGCGATCTCGAGCTGCTTCACACCGGACGCGAAGAGCGTCTCGAGCGCCGTCAATGTCGCCGCGTGCTCCGGTGCCGCGTTCAGGACGTCGCGATAGGCCGCGATCGCCGAGTCGAGATCGGCGAGGCGAACCTGGTGAACCTGACCGAGGCGGTACTTGAGCTCGAGGATCTCGTCGGGGCTCGAGCCAATCTCGCTCTCGCGCGCGAGGATCGCCGCCAAGTCGCTCCAGCGCTCGGTCTGGACGAAGAGCCGATCGAGCGACTTGATGGCGCTCTGGTTCTCCGCCTCGACTTCGAGCACGCGCCGGAAGCGCAAGATGGAGCTGTCGACGTCTTCGAGTTGGACCTCGAATATCTGGGCCGTGCGCAACCCGAGCTCGACGAACCGCTCCGGCGTCTCGATCAGCTTGTCGAGCTCTGCGTCGTAGAGCGCCGCCACGTGCGGCCAGCGGTTCACGACCATCGCGAGCCGCTCGAGGTTCTGGAGCGTGTTCTCGTTCCCGTTGTCGAGCGCGAGCGCCCGCGCGTAGGTGTCGAACGCCGCGGCGTGGTTGTCGAGCGCGTCCTCGTACAGACGCGCGATACGGTGCAGGAGCTCGACCTTCTGGAAGGCGTCGGTCGTATGCTGGACCTGCACCTCGTGCACGCTGATGAGGCGCGGCCAGTCGCTGATCGATTCGTAGATCGGCTCGAGCACCGCCGCGGCGCCGAGCGGATCGCGATCACCACTCTTCAGCCCCTCGAGCGCGCGAACCGTCGGCTCGTGGTCCGGCGCACTCGTCAGGATCTCGCGATAAAGCTCGATCGCGCGGCTGACGTCGTCGAGGTGCTTTTCGTAGAGCTCGGCGATCCGGTACTGGAAGCTCGTGGCCTCGTTCGCGTCGCCGGTCATCTCCGCTTCGCGGGTCAGGACCGACAGGAGCTCGTTCCAGTTTTGCGACTGTTCGTAGAGGACGTCGAGGCGGGAGAGCGCCTGCAGGTCGTCCGGGTCGAGCTCGAGAATCTTCCCGTACGTGTCGATCGACGACGGAACGTCTCCGAGCTCGCGCTCGTAGACCGCGCCGACCTGGTAGTAGATGCGCTTCTTCTCGTCCGGGTCCGCGACGAGATCGACCTTCCGGGCGTAGACGCCGAGGAGGTCGTTCCACCGGGCGAGCGCCATGTACAGCTTGATGAGCGAGTCGATCGCGCGAAGATCGTCCGTGTCGAGCTCGAGCACTTTGACGTAAACGGCGATCGCCCCTTCGGGTTTGCCGAGCACGTCTTCCTCGATCCCGGCGGCCTGGAAGAGGGCGTCCTTCTTGGACGTCGGCTCGTCGAGAATCTCGGATTTTCGCTGAAGGATTCCGGAGAGCTCCGCGTACCTCTCGTGCGTCCGGAAGAGCCGCTCGAGCGACTCGGCGGCGTGGAGGTTCTGCGGGTCGATCTCGAGAACTCGTCGGTAGAGCGCGACGGCGACATCGACGTTGCCGAGATCCCCCTCGTAGACGCGCGCCGCCATCGTGGTGAGCTGGCTCGCGAGCGTCGCGTCCTCGAGGCTCTGGGCGAGCGTCTCGAACGTCTGCGCCAAATCGGCGAAGCGTCCCGTGGCGCGCGCCACGCGATCGATCGCGTGCTGCGTGGTCTCGTTACCGGGATCTTCCTTCAGCGCGCGCGCGTAGGTCGCGAAGGTCGCGTTCAAATCGCCCGCGGCGTCTTCGTAGAGGGTGGCGATCTGATGGAGCAGATCCACCTTGCGCCCGACGTCGTCGGCGTTCCGTACCTGAACTTCGTGGGCGCCGATGAGCTTCTGGTAGTCGCCGAGATGCCGGTAGAGGGGCTCGAGGAGATCGGCGATGACGAGCTCGTAGCGCGCGTCCTTCCCGAGGCGCTCGAGGGCGCCTAGCGCCTGCGCGTTCGTCGGGTCTCGCTCGAGCACCCCGCGGTACCCCTCGATCGCGACGTCGATCTGCCCCATCTCCGACTCGCGGAGAGCGGCGAGTCGCAACATGAGCCCGAGCTGCGCAGCTTCCTCGGACGCCAGACTGAGCTGCGCTTCGAGGTTGTCGGCGAGCTCGTTCCACATCTTCTGTCGCGTGAACAGCGCGTCGAGCGCCGTCAGTGCGCGACTGCTCGCAGGGTCGAGCTCGAGCACCTTCCGGTAGGCCGCGACGGCGTCGGTCAGCGATCCGAGCTTCTCGTCGTAGATCCGAGCGATCTGCCCGAAGAGCGCTTCCCGAGCCTGAGCGTCACTCACCTGCTCGATGCGTCGCTCGACGACCCCAATCAGGTCGTTCCACCTCTCCGTCCGCGTGAAGAGGCTCTCGAGCGCGGCGAGAGCCTCGGGATCCGCGGGGTCGAGCGAGAGAACGTGCTGGTATCCCTTTGCTGCGTCGTCGACGTCGCCGAGACGCTCGTCGATCGACGCGAGGCGCATCCAGTACTCACGGGCAAGCGTCGCGTCCGTGATCCCCGCCGCAACCTCGTCGTAGAGGGCGACGAGCTGCGGCCACGCGTCCGACTGCGCCGTTACGCGCTCGATCGCGTCGCGCGTCTCGCCGAGCGACGGGTCGTCCTTGAGCGCCGAGGCGAGAGCCTCGAACGCGCGCGTCTGATCGTTGAGATTGTCGCCCGCGATCCGCGCGACCTTCCGCTGCAGCTGAACGCGTTTCTCGACGTTTCCTTCCGCCCCCGCGAGGATCTCGAGCACGCCGATCAGCTTCGGCCAGTCGGCTCTTTCCTCGTAGATCCCCTCGAGGATCGCGGCCGCCTCGGCCTTGAGGTCCGATCGGAGCATCGCCTCGAGCGCGAGCCGGGCCCCTTCGTGGCGCGAGTCGAGAAACAGGATCTCCCGGTAGTTCTCGAGAGCGCCCGGGGAATCTCCCAGGTGCTTGTCGAGCGTTTGCCCGAGCCGGTACTTGAGGTCGATGATCTCGGCCTCGCCGACGTCGAGCTCGATCCGCCTGCGGAGGGTGTCGACGTACGGATCCCACCTCTCGAGCTGACCGTAGAGGACATCGAGGGCTGCGAGGGCGCGGGGCTCAGCGCCGTCATCCTCGAGGACCGCGTGGTAGGTGTCGATCGCCTTGTCGAGGTCCTTGAGCTCGGTCTCGTAGAGCTTCGCGATCTCGAAGAGGATCGGCTTCTTCTCGGCGGCGTCGGAGGTCAGCTCGCGCTTCTTCTCGTAGATGCCGAGGAGCTCTCCGAACCGAGACGTCTGCCTGTACAGGTGCTCGAGCGCAGAGAGCGCGCTCGGATCGTCCGGAGAGGCGTCGTGGACCGCCCGGTACGCGTCGAGTGCCTCGTCGATTCGGTTTACCTCGGCGACGAGGACTCGCCCCAATCGAAGGCGAAGAGCGTTCTCGAGCTCGACGTCGCCGGCATTGGCGTCGATCGCCGCGCGGTAGGCGCCGATCACGCGCTCCCACTCGCCCGTGACCTTGGCCGCGCGCTCTGCGTCCGTGCGCGCCTGTTCGTCGCCGGGCGCGAGGGCGAATGCCGCCAAGTAACGCTCGAACGCGCGCTGGGGATCGCGAACGCGCCCCTCGTAGAGGGCCGCCACCTCGCGAAGGAGCGCGAGCTTGGTCTGCGGATCCTCCTCGTGCGAGAGCTTCACCTCGATCGCGTTCGCGAGCGCCTTCGCGTTGCCCGCCTGCGTGTAGATCGGGATGAGCGATTCCGCCGCGCGGAGACTGTTCGGCTCGAGCTCGAGCACCTTCTCGTAGGCCTTGGCGGCGCGATCGAGCTTTTGCTTCTTGTCCGCCCAGAGCTGCGCGATCTTGAAGAGGAGAGAGATCTTCGCCCCGTGCTCGGTCTCCTTCGCCTCCTGCTGCTCGAGGATGCGGATGAACTCGTCCCACTTCCCGCTCTCGGCGTAGAAGCCCTCGAGGTCGTCCCACCTTCCGAGGGTGAGGTACTTCTTCTTCAGCGCCTCTTGGGCTTTGCGGTCGTTCGGATCGAGCGTGAGGAGCTCGCGCCAAGCCGTGACGGCCCCTTCGTCGTCGTTTAGTCGATCGCCGTAGATCGTCCCCAGCTTGGAGAGGATCTGGATCTTCGCCTGCGGCTCGTAGGTGAGCTCGGCCTGCTTCTGGAGGACCGTGGTGAGCTTGTCGAACTCCTTGCTCCGCTCGTAGAGGCCACCGAGCGCCCCGAGCGCTTCGACGTTCGAATCGTCGTTCTGGATGACCTCTTGCCAGAGCTCGATGCAGACCTCGGGCTTCTTGACCCGCTCGGTCGCGAGCTTCGCGATCTCGAGAAAGCGCGCAGCGCGCTCGGGCCCTGGGTCGAGTCGCTCCGCTTCGCGCCGCTGGAGCCCGAGGAGCTTCTCCCAGTCCCTGCGCTTCTCGTACATCTGCCGCAGGTAGTCGATCGCCTGGGCGTGGTTCGGATCGATCGCGAGGATCGCTTCGAACGCCTTCACCGCCTCGGCTTGGTTCGCGAACTTGTTGATGTAGAGGTCCGCGGCCTTCGCGTAGAGCTCGATCTTCTCGTCGGCGTCGTAGACGAGCCCGGCGAGCTGGACGAGCGTCTTGACGTACTCGTTGTACCGCTTTGCGGCCTCCTGCTTATCGGCAAGGGCCCGAAGCTCGGCGAGCTTGGCGTCGTCGCCCGCGGGCGGAGGAGCGGGCGGCGGAGGAGCGGGAGGCGGAGGAGCAACCGCAGCCGGGGGGGGCTCGGGCGTTGGCGCCGCTGCGACCGGCGGTGCAGGAGGTGTTGGCGGAGCCGCAGGCTCGGGAGCGCGAGCGGCAACGGGAGGCTCACGTGCAGGGGGCGGCGGCTCCGGCTCCGCGGGTATCGACGTGGACCTCTCGCCTTCCTCTGCCTCGGGCGGAGGAGGCGTCGCTGAAGGGGGACGGGAGCGCTTCCGGGTCGCGGCAGGCGGTGGCGGCACCGAGTCCATCGTCACCGGGATCGAGTCGCTCCGCTTCGGCTTGATCGGTTCCCCGATCTGCGCTTCGAACGCACGGAGCTGAGGGTGCTCCGGCATGACCGCGCTGAGTCTCTCGAACGACGATCGGGCGCGGATCAGGTTCCCGACGTTCTTCCAGGCGATCGTGCCCGCTTGCGCGAGCAGGAAAGTCGCGTTGCCGTTCTCGCCGGCCTTCGTCGCGGCCTCCTCGGCGATTCGCAGCACGCGATCCCAGTCGCCAGCTTTCTTGCCGTAGGCGTCGCGTAGGAAGTGGAAGGCGCCTTCGTTCGAAGGGTCGAGCGAGAGAGACTCCTCGAGAAACTTCGCGCCCGTCTCGACGTTCTGATGGCGCGACACCCACCGCGTTCCGAACATCAGGGCGAGCGCCGCCCGCTCCGCGCGGTTCGGGAGCTCGTCGAGGAGCTCGCGTTGAATCGTGGCGAGCCGCTCAGTGTCGCCGCGCTCGACGACCATTCCCTCGAAGAGAGCCGCGGCTTGCTTGGAGCTTGCGTCGGCGCGATACGACTGCTCGAGGAGCCCTTCGACTTCTTCCGGCGCGAACCTGCGGGCGATGCGCGCTGCTCGCAGGAGAAGGCGTGACCGGAGCGCCGGGTTGATCGCGTCGCCGGCCTGCTTGCGAAGCGCAGACACGTGCGACTTCCAGGATCCGCTCTCGGCCTGGACATCCTCCAGACACGCGCTCGCCTCCTGGTTCGCGCCGCCGCCGGCAGCGACCGCCTTGGCGTAGGTGCTGGTGGCCTTGTCGTAGTCCCCCTGGTCCTGGAGCACGTCCGCGAGCTCGAGGAGGAGGCCACTGGCGCGAAGCTCGTCCTTCACGCTCTTGAGCTCGAGCTCGCAGAGCTTCTGGACCATGTTCAGCTTCCCGAGATCCCAGTAGATCGCGCGGGCGTTCTCCAGGGCCTCGATGAGCGCTGGATTCAGCTTGTAGGCGTCCTGGAAGTGCTTGAGCGCCTTCACCCCGGCGAGAAACTTCGTCTCGAGCACCCGACCGAGCCGAAGGTGGTACTGCGCCTTCGAGGCGTTGCTCGAATCGCCACCGGCGATCCCTTTCTCGAGCTCTTCGACCAGGCTTTGCCAGTCGCGGACGGTCTCGAGGTACGAAAAACGCTCCTGAAGGTCCATGGACTCCCTCGGTTGTGGATCAACCGGTCGACGATCGGTTTACGCGGCTAACGGCCGTGTGCGATGCCGCGCCGAGGACCGCTCGTGGTCAAGACTTCTCGGGAACCAACGGTATCAGAGGGAGCGAGCAAGTGAGAGCCCCTCTTGAGGAAACGCGCTAGGAGCCAGACCCGAGCCAGACCCCGCCTCGGCTCCGGGGTGCCTACACCCGCTTGTCGGGGGGGTTACTGAAGGTTCCCGCCCAGCTTCGTAGCGAACTGCTGGGCGATTGCGCACTGATCCGCGTACCTGGCGGCTCCGGCACCCTTGCAGACCATCTTCTGGAATGCCTGAAGCGCGCTCATCGCCTCGCTCTTCCGAGGGGGGGTCGCGCTTGCGTAAGCGGCCCCGACGTTGAAATAGGCGATCGGCTGGCCGGGCTCGTTGCACTGGCCGCACGACTTCTTGGCTGCTTCGTACTCCGAGAGCGCGCCCGGGGCGTTCCCCTTCCCCTCGTAAATGCTCCCCAGGAGCGAGTGCATATTGAAGAGAGCCTTCTCGCCCCCCTTCGAGTACTGCAGCCCCTCCTTCAGGACGTTCTCTGCCTGGTCTGCGTAACCGAGGTTCGTGAGGAGATCGGCGTAGGGGACGTAGAAGCTCAGGCTGTCGGGCTTCGTCTCGATCGCCTTGGCGTAGTTGCGCAAGGCCTCCTGCTCGTCGTCGGAGTGAAGGTTCACGTCAGCGAGGTCCTCGTACGCCTCGGCATAGTTCGGATCTTTGCTGATCGTCGTCTGGAGGGGCTCTTTCGCCTCCGTCCAGCTGACGCTCCCCTTCTTCGCCTGCTCGATGAGCGCGTGGCCGTGCATGTACCAGTAGTTCGCGAAATCAGGCGCCTGCTTCTCGGCGAGCGAGCACGTCTGGGCGACCTTGTCCCAGGCTTCCTTCTTCGCGTATGCGAGCGCGAGCTTCCAGAGGATGCGGTGGTTCGTCGGATCGAGCTGCGTGGCCTGCTCGTATTTCGAGATGGCCTCGTCCAGGTTCGTCCCCTTCGCCTGGTCACCGTCGTTCGCGAGGTTGACCGCCTCGATGTTGTTGCGGCTACACGCGGTGCAACCGAACGGCATGGCGAGCACCGCCGCCAGACACAACGCACGCTTCGCGAGCACTCTCATCGTCTTGACCTCGTTAGTCCGATTCGCGGCGGAGCATAGGAAAGCGATCGCCTCCCGTCAGCCACAAAACATGAGCGGCCGAAGAGATTCCTCCTCGACCGCTCTCGTCCAGGACTCCGGTCCAGGACCTCCGCCTCAGTCGCCCGGGTTGAACATGATCGGGTAGACGACCGTGACGATGCCCCCTTCCGGCTGCGGGAAGCTGAGGTTCCCGAAGCCGCGGACGACACACGACACGACGCTCTGATCGGGCAGGTCCGAGCCGCCATCCTGGGCCGTTGAGACGCTCCCGGAGCGGTCGATGACGAACTTGATCGCGACGCGCCCTTGCAGGTTCGGGTTCGTGCGCAGCCCGTTCTCGTAGCAAAGGCGGAATCGGCCGAAGTTCTGGCGAACGATACGCTGGATGACCTCTGCCGGGAGCTTCCCGTTCACCTGCGTCGCCCCCTGGCGAAGCGACGGCGACCGGGTCTGGTGGGCGCCGCCGAGGCGTCCGTGACCGTTGCCGAAGCCCTGGCCCGTCCCCGTTCCGGCGCCGTGCCCGATCGTCCCGATGTTACCGAGGCCGATGCCCTCGCCGCGACCGCCGCCTCCTTCTCCGACACCCGAGAGGCCGAGCCCTCCGGCGCCGAACGAGTCGCCGATCGTGTCGCCCCACATGTTGCCGCGGGCGCTGAGCGGGTCGTTGCCGAGCGAGTCTTCACGTCCCCACGGAGCCGTCGGAGCGTTCGGGTCGCCACCGGCGCCGGTGTTGAGGAGGCCGATCATGCCGAACTCGGCGGCCTCGCGAAGAGCGGCCTGGCGGGCGATGTGCGGGTCGGCGTTGTCCTGGGGGCCCTGTACGCCGAACTTGTGACCGGTGTCGTGAGTGTTCGGATTCCCCATGGAACCCTCCTCACCCTTCGCGCGCGTCCCGGTGCCGCCTTCCTTGTTGTCGGCGTTGGCGTCGGGCTGCTGCTCGGTCTCCTTCTCCTCCTCTTCGCGCTCCGCGGCCGCGTCGAGGTACTTCTGCATCATGAGAACCTGGTCGCGGTCGATCGACTCGCTGTCGTCGAGGCTCATTCGCGGCATGAAGAACGCGAGCGACGCGACGATGCCCATGTGGAGCAAGAACGAGAGGCCGATGTACATCAGCGCCGTCGACTCGAAGCTCGCGAACGCGCCGGTCGGGACGGGCTTCCCCGCGTTGACGGCGGCGATCTGGAACACGATCGAAGAGCCCTCGAGCTCCATGCGCGCCTTCGCGCCCGCCGGGAGCTCGTACTCGTGCGCGCCGGAGAGCTCGCCCGAAGGACGCGCCCGCCCGGAGGCGATGAGATCCTGGAACGTCACGCGCCCTTGACCGGGAACGTCGACGTAGCCGCTCGAGCGAGGGAGCATCACGAGGGCGGCGCTCATTCCACGCGCGACGACCACCGGTGCGCGCGTCGTACCGAGCGTCTCGCTCGGGATGAAGTAGTCGCAGGAGACGTTGTTCGTCTGCTCCTCACCGACATAGAAAGAGCGCGGCGGCGCGAGGTGAGAGACGTGGAGGACGTTCGTGTCCCACATGACCATCACTTCGATCGCAGCAAGGTGCGGGACCTCGACCTCGTCCGGGTTCACCTCGGGACCAGACTTGATCATCTGGTACGTGAACGGCTGGTTCGGATCGATGTCCATCGGCACCGGGCCGACTCCGTAGGCGGGAGCCGCGACGGCCTGCGCGACGAACGGGTTGGCCGCGGGCGCAGGCGGCGGGGCGAACGGATTCGCGATCGCTGCCGGAGGAGGTGGCGGTGCAGCGAAGGGGCTACCGCTCGACCCTGCAGCGGGGACGGGAGCGGCCGCGAACGGATTCTGGGGGGGAGGAGGGGGCGGCTGCGAGACGGGTGCTGCCACGTTCCCGGCGACCCGCTGCGACGACGGAGGAGGGGGAGGCGCAGACGGAATGACCGCGGCAGGAGGGGGCGTAGCCGTGGCGGCCTCCGCGTTCTCCAGCTGAATGAGCGTGGACCCGATCTGGATCTGGTCGCCCGGCCGGATCTTGCACTTGTTCACCCGTTGCCCGTTCACGAGCGTCCCCGGCTCGTTCCCGAGATCGATGAGGGTGATGTCCCCTGGCGACGCGACCTCGATCACCGCGTGCATTCGCGAGGCTAGCTCGTCGTCCACGCGGAGATGGCTTCGCGGGTCCTTGCCGACCTTGACGATGTCCTGAACGATCGTGTCGCGCCGAACGAGGCTATCGCCTTGATAGAGCGCAAACGTGAGCGCGACCTTCGCCTTACCCTGGCTGTCCATCATCAACCTTTTGCCACCGACGCGCGGGGGCCGTTACTTCGTACCCTACAGGTTCTCGACCGATTTCAGCATCTCGGGGACGAACGAGGTGCGCGGGCGAATGAGCGTCGTACGCACCGGACCGGGGCGGACTCGAATCGTCGCGTCGTTCGGGCCGAAGCCACCCGCGCTGAGCGGGTCGTCATTGAACTCGTATCCGTAGCCCTCGTCCTTGCCGCCACCGCCCGTGGCGGTCGCCGCCGCTTTCCCCTGCGCGAAGGACGCCGAAGTGACGAGCACGAGCGCCGCTCCAATCAAGACCGCGCATCCCGTCGCCTTTGCTTGACGCATCATGACGTGCAATCTCCTCGGAAATCTCCGCCTGAATTACAGTATGAGTGTACCCGACCCAACTCGACCCGTCAAACTCCATTGACCCAAACCGCTGATTTTGCCCGCTGCTCCCGTTGGACAATTCCGCGTGCCCGGGGTTCCTGGCATCGCGACGATTGATCTGTCCTAGTTCCCTCCCGCGGGAGCTGGCGCGGGGGTCGCGGAACCGGCCGGAGCAGGCGCCGCCGCGGGAGCGGGAGCGGGGCTCGCGGGGGCGGCTCCCGGTGCAGGAGCAGGCGTCGCGCCCGCCGCTGGTGCCGGTGCTGCGGCGTCCGGCGCAGCGGGGGTAGCCGCGGGGGGAGGCGGCGTGTTCCCGCCCGGAAGTTGGAGGAAGGCAATCGTGTCGTCGATGTCCTTCATGCGCTCCGTCGCGCGCTTCACCGCTCCGTTGTACTCGTCCTTCCCTTGCGCCTTGTCGACGAAGGACTGGAAGATCGTCTTCGCCTGCGTGAGCGACGCGATCGTCTTGTCTTTATCGCCTCCCGATTTCGCCTTGTACTCCTGCGTGAGGATCCCCTCGTTGTAGAAGACGTCCGGACGATTCGGATCGAGCTTCTTGCAGGTGTCGAGCTCCGCCTGGACCGCTGCGACTTGCGTGTCGTAGTTCGAGTCGTTGATCTGGCCGCGTAGCGCGAGCGCGAGACCGAGGTGCCCGTCGTAGTCGTTCGGGTGCATCTCGAGCGCCTTCTTGTACGCCCCCTGTGCCTGCTCGAAGCCGCGGAAGGAGAGGTTGACCGCGGCGTAGTTCATTTGCGCCTCGAAGAACTTCGGGTCGAGCTTTGACGCCGTACCGAACTCTGCGACCGCGCCGTTGACCTGCCCGAGCTCGTTCTGGATGAGGCCCGCGGTGTTGTGGATCGGCGCGTATGAGGGGTTCTTGCGAACGGCCTGCGAGCACACCAACGCCGCGAGGTCGAGCTGCTGCACGTCGGCCCGCTTGCCCATCGCGGCGTTCGTCGACATGTGGCGACCACGATGTGAAGCCTTCGCCTCGCCGGCCCGCTTCTTCGCTTCCTGGAAGTAGTACATCGCGAGCTGGTTCAAAGCAGGCATGTACGCGTCGTCGAGAGCGAGCGCGCGCTGAAGGTTCGTCTTCGCGCACTCCATGTCGTTCTTGCAGCCGTTCCCCGCTGTGTCCGAGTCACGCAGCATCTGGAACATGGCAAGGTTCACGAGCGCCGGAACGTTCTGAAACTGCGCGTCGAGGACCGCCTGCTGGAGCGCAATGATGGCGCCGTCTTCGTTCCCGTCGGCCTTGTATTGGTAGAGCGCGAGCTCAGCGCGGGCGTAGTGGAACTTGGGGTCGTTCTGCAGCGCCTTCTCGAACTGAGCCTTCGCGTCCTTGTCGTCTCCGCAGCGCTGGTACGCGAGACCGGCGTCGTAGGTCGCTTCGGAGAAGCTCCCACCTTTTTGTTGAGACGCGGCCCCAGCGAACTGCTGCGCGACGTCAGCGCATGTGGCGTCGCTCCAGTCCGACTTCTTGTCGTGGTCGTTGAACGCGTCGAGCGCCGCGTTGAACTTGTCCTGCGCCTCCTTGGCCACGAGGGGCGCGGGGCCAGCCTTCGCCGGAGTCTTGTCGACCGGGGTCTCCGCCTCTTTCGCGCCGCCGCCGCCACCGCAGCCCACCGCAAGCAATGCGGTGCCGACGAAACCCAACACCCTAGCGCTCTTTCCCAGCTTCATGACTCTGTTCTCCGCGTCTCGGTCGCCGCGCTCAGTGCTTCTTCTTCTTCGGCTTCGCGGCCTTCTTCGTCGGCTGCGAGTCGTCGTCGGAGCTCGAGCTGCTGTCGGTCCCAGCCTTCTCTTGCTTCTCGCCCGCCGCGACGACCTGCGCCGGGTGCCACGCTTGGCCCCCGACGAGGAGCGGCGGCGGCTTGTCGTCGAGACCGCCGTTGGAGAGCGTCGGCGACGGCCGCAGCTCGTCCACGACGTGGAACTCGGCCTTGTAGTTCTTCGCCAGCCAGACCTCGCAGCTTCGCGAGAACTCGTCGAAGTACTCGAACTTCACCGAGTACGCGAGGCAGGTGACGAGCGCCGGCTTCGCCCTCCCGGACTTGATCGGCTCGCTCGCTCCGTCGAGCGCGTCGTAGTAGACGCCTCGGAGCTCGGGATCCTTCTTCCAGTCAGCCGGAATGGGAGCCGCGCGGAACTCGTCGACGAAGTTCCCCCACATCAAGCCGACGCGAGAGCCGGCGGCGATGACCCAGCGAGGCGGCGCGTCGGGCTGCAGATCGAGGATTTTCTTGTACTCGCCCGCGACCTTCTCGATCGCCGGCTTCTTCTTCTGAAGCCAGGCGGCGACCTTCGTTTGCACGTGCTTGAGCACGTCGGCTTTCGTTCCCGGGCCGTGGTACTCGGGGAACTTGATGTTATCGACCTCGGTCTTCTTCAGCGCGTCCGCGGCGTAGAAGTACGCTTCGCCGACGGCCGTGACCGCCTTGCCGATCCGCTTCTCTCTCGACCCCTGGTCCTCGCCGGAATAGGCGGCGTTGATCCGCGCGATCGCGTCCTGCGGGTTCTGCCAGAGCGCTCGAACCTTCGCGTACTCCGCCTTGGCTTGGGCGTCGGCCCCTCCCCCCTTCGCGTGCGTGTACGCTTTCGCGAGGTTGGCGTGCGCCTGGATCTGGATGTCCGGCGCCGCCTTGTTGATGACGCCCATCGATCCGGTGAGCGCTGCCTTGGCCTTATCCCAGTCTTCCTTCTCCGCGTAGTGCGCCCCGATCGCGTAGGCGATGGACGCGGTCTGCTCGGGCTTCGCTGCGCCGTAGTTGCGCATGAAGAGCTTCGAGTCGGCGATCGCTTCGTCCTCTTGCCCCAGCTCGATGCGTAGGACCGTCGCGTCGGCGAGCGCTTGGTCCGCCCCCGCGGCCGTCTTGTCCGCCTTCGCGTACTTCTCGTACCAGTCCGACGCCATGTCGTAGACCGCGATGGCCTGGTAATTCTTGCCGATCTCGAGCGTCGCTTTCTTCGCGAGAGGCGACTGGTCCATCCTGAACTGAGGGTTCAAGAGGGTCATTCGCGCGCGGATCGCCTTCGCGATGAGGCGACCGGCCTGGTAGTAGCGCGCGGCGTTGTAGACGACCTCGTCGAGCTTGTCGCACGTCGGAGGCTGGTTCTGGCTGAGCGGTGCTTCGCCGTACTTGCGCCAGAGCTCGTAGGCAGCGTTTCCGGCTTGCTCGTAGAGCCCGAGCGCCGCCGTCCCCCCCTGCTTGTCGGCAAGCTGGACGATCTTCTCCGCCTTGATGCGCTGGATGTCGCACTGAATCTTCGTGAGGTTCGTGCACTGCTCCTGGTTCTTGGCGAGCTTGTCACCGGTGCAGTAAAGCTCGATGAACTTGGGAACGTCTGCCGCCATGTCGTCGAAGCAAGCGGGGCGCGGCGGATTCGAGTGCGCGCCGAGAACGTTGACGCTCTCGAGATAGAGTTGCGCCGCGTAGATGCCGACGTCCTTGTCGGAGAAGTTCATCGCGATGTCGCGGAACGCAGTACCCGCTTCTTCCCAGTGCTGCGCCTCGAAGTACGTCCGTGCGCGCGCGTACTTCACCTCGGTGAGCTGGTCCTGCCCCGCCTGATCGCCGGCCGCGGGGTGGATGTAGCAAATGTACCGATTGAAGGCGCTTAGCATCCCCTTCTGATTGTCGGTGAATTGCTTCGGCGCGAGTCGCTCGTCATCCGACTTGCTGTCCTTGGACTTCTTGCCTTCGCCCTGACCGGGTCCGTTGCCGCCGCCTTTCCTGTCTTCGCCGTTCGCGTGCGTCTGCTCGTAGATGTTCTGGTAGCAGAGCACCGACGCGTAAGCGGCCTCGGCCGCCTCCGGCGCCTGCGGGTTCTCGGCCACGACCGCATCGAAGGCCGGACCACAATCGTTCCAACGTTGTTGGAAGTAGAGGAGGTCGGCCATGTCGTATTTGATCTTGTAGATCGTCGGCCAGTCCTCTTTGACGATGCGCGGGAACTCGAACTTCGAGAATTCCTGTGCGTTCCACGTGTCCGCCACTCGCTTGTAGAAGTAGGCGGCGAGCCCCATCGTCTTCGGATCGCCCGTGCCGCGCTGTCCTGCGGGGCCGACGGCCTCGAGGTGCCACGCCATCGCCGTCTCGACGAGGAGCGCCGCGGTCTTGTTCGCGCACTCCTGCTTCGAGTCGGGCTTGTGGTTCGAGTTCTTGAACTCGTTGTAGACCTTGGACTGATTGTCGAGCTCGACCTTGATGAGGTCCTTGTTGCCCGACTTCATCGCCATCGTCGCTTCGGTGATGTGCGCCTGGTAGACGCACGACTTCTCGCTGTTCCGGTCGCGCGCCTCGAGGTCCTTGTAGAGCGCGATCGCCTCGGGATAGTGCCCTGTGTCCAGGTAGTTCTGGCCAAGGTCGTCCATCATGCCGAACGTGTGCACGTTCTCGCCCGACTGGTCGCCCGACAGGTTGTGGAAGAAGTTGTATGCGGCCGACGGATCGCCCCGCAGCGCGTACACCGGAATGATGTCGCGTCGCGCCCCTTCGGCGAGCTTCGTCGCGTTCGGCAGCTGCGCGTACGTGACGCCGTAATCGATCGTCTTCTTGAAGGCGTTGAGGGCCTTCGGGAAATCACCCTCGTTCCAGAAGACGTAGGCGAGCTTGTACCAGGCGTACCCGTAGACCTTGTTGTCCGGCGGCGGGTACTTGATGACCTGCATATAGGCCTGAGCCGCGGTGTCCCATTTGCTCGGGTCGCCTTGCGCTTCGTTGAAGAAGAGCTCACCGAACGCGAGATAGGCGTTCGGGATGTACTTCGAGTTCGGGCGCGTCTGAATCAGCTGGAAGTAGACCTTGCGCGCCTTGTCGTTCTCGTTCGCCTGCTCGTACTCGTAGGCGAGGTAGTAGAGGACCTCGTCGAGGAGCCGGTAGTTCGGGTACTCGTTCGTGATCACGCCGTAGTACTTCTCGGCCTGCACCCGGGCGCGGCCCATGATCGTGTTCGCCTGCTGGGCGACCGTCTGCTTCTGGCCGGCCGCAGCGGGGTTCGTCTTCTTGAGCGAGTCACGATCGACCTCGGCCTGGGTCTTCTCGCGGAACGCCGCGCTCTCGAGCTCGACGTAGTCCTCGGCGAGACGCCGGGCGAGGTCGACGCGATCGGGGGAGTTCTTCGGCGTGCTTCCGAAGAGGTTCTCGAGGCCCGAGATCTCGGTGACGAGCAGGGCGCGGGCGCGCGACTGGAGCTTGTTCTTGCGCTCGTCGCGCGAGGCGGAGCCCATGAGCTCGTTCGGGTTGCCCGGCTTCGTCTGCTGGTCGCGCTTCTTCAGCTCGGCGGGCGGAGGGGCCGTCTTGAAGTTTACTTGCGGCGCCTTGCCGTGCTTCGAGACGTCGAACTGCGCAGGGCCCGTGCCCCCGCACGCGTTGAGCGCCTCCTTCGACTTCTCGGCGATGCACACGCCCCCGGGAGTCGGTGCGTCCGCCGCGCGGGCGACGGCGCCTGTGAGCCCGAGGACCAAGCTGGCCGCGGTGAACAGCGTGAGAAAGGAAACGAAGCGATTCATCCGAGTTACCTCCCGCACTTCGAGGTGATCGTCTGGCGGTAGAAGCCGAGCTCGTCGCGCCAGTACTCGCCGTTGAACGGCCAGATCACGTGCTCTTCGTCCGGCTTCACGATGTTCGCCTTCGACTCGGCGACGGTGAGCTGGCTCCCCGCGATCGCCTGGTCGAGCTGATTACGTTGAGCGGCCGTGATGTCGATGAGGATCTTCGCGGCGTCGCGCAGGTGCTCGTTCAGTTCGTCGATGTTTCGCTGGTAGCGATCCTTCGCGAGCTGCCCGGCGTTGCGGACGGCGATGTCGCGCGCGAGCTGGAGCGCGTCCTTCGCGTCGTTGCCTAGCGGAGAGGTCTGGAACGACTGAGGGGCCTTGCTGAAGCGCTTCCCTTCTTCGTCGAGGACGCGGACGTACTCGATGTTTCGAAGGAGCTGCCTGTCGGAGAGCGCGAGCTCGACGACCTTCCTCGCGCGCGGCGGGATGTCGGCCTTCTTGGCGCGAACGTCCTTCAGGAACTTGAAGAAGACCTCTTCCTGGTTGTCCCCCTTGAACTTCGCGAGCGTCTTGTTCAGGTCGTCGAAGATCGGCTGGTATTTCGTGTTGAAGGCCGCCACGATCGTCGTCGCGTCGTCGTACTGGCAGTTCGAAAAATAGATGACCGCCTTCAGAATCTCGGCTTCCGGGTAGTACGAGTCGGGGAAGTACGGCGCCTCGATCGTGTGGACGTTCCCGAGCGCGTGGCTGTAGTCGCCGGCCATGAAGTAGGCCCACGACTCCTCGAACAGGGCGTCCAGCCAGTACTCGCTCCCCTCGTCGACCTTGTTCCAGAACTTCACCGCGGCGGAGAGCTTCTGGGAGTCGATCGTCGGCGAGTTGTTCTCGTCGAGGCGGACCGACGCCGAGTAGTACGTACGGGCCTCGGACAGGAACGCGAGGTCGCGCATGCGCGCTTCGTCCTCGACCCCTTCGACCCCTTCGTCGATCGCGCCGACGATGCGCTGGAACGACTGCACGGCCGGAACCGACCGGCGCATCTGCACGTTCGAGATGCCCGCGAAGAACTGCGCCTGGACATAGTACTTCGACTGGCGCGACACCTTGCCGAAGAGGCGAAGCCCTTCTTCGTATTGCCGGTTGCGGTACTTGTACCGGCCGAGGAGGTAGTTCAGCTGCCAGTAGAGATCGCGCTGGTTCGGGTTGTCGAACCGGGCGATCTGCGTGTCGTTGTACTTGCCGATGCGCTCGACGATGTCCGCCGGCTCCGGCAGGTCGGTCGCGAGCTTCGCGAGCCACAGGAGGGTCTCGTTGAACTTCAGGTGGTTCGGCTTGTCGGCGATCTCGCTGAAGATGCCGTACGCCGCCTGGTAGAACTTCAAGCGGTAGAGGGCGATCGCCAGGTGATACTGCGCGAGCTGCTTGTTCCCCTCGTCGTCGCCGGTCTCCCCCTTGTAGACGCGGTAGAGCGCGAGCGAGGCGTCGGACCACTTCTCGCCGTCGAAGAGGCGCTTGGCCTGGGCCGCTTGCTCGGTCATCTGCCCCGCTTGGGGCGGAGGCGAGTTGCTCGCTGCTGCGGCAGCGCTCCCGGCACCAGCCGACGAAGCAGCTCCCGTCGCGCCGGTGCTTGGAGGAGCAACGGGAGCGTCGAGCTCGATCTCCTGCTGGGTGTTGACCGGCTTCTTCGGCTTCTTCTTCCTCGTCTGCGCCGAGGCGTCGTCGCTGTAGCTGATCACCGCGCTCGAGGCGCAGAGAGAGACCACAGCGGCCCAGGCGAACACTCTCGCCCCGAGAGACCGTCTACCGCGCAAACTCATCGCTCAGCTCCTCGCGTGATCGTCATTCCGAGTCGAAAGACACCCCGCCGCTCTCGTCGACGCTCGCGCGCGCCGGTGCGCAACGAAGGCCGAAAAGCTCAACGATGTTGAAAGGATATTCCGTCGAGCCGCGCGATGTTAAGGACCCTCTTTCGTCTTTGTCAAGGCGAAATCCCGTGCGCTCCTGAAGGCGAACGGGGTGACTGGCGGACGAAAGATGAAGGTCGAAGATGCTGAGAGAAGATTGATCCACTGGTGACGCTTTTCGAGATCGACGAGAGGGAGAAGTGCGTGGACCACCCAAGGCCTGAGACCAAGCTGCGCGCGAAACGCTTGGTAGGAGCTGCTATGAAAGGAGCACCTGGCACCCGTGACGGAAGTCTTAATCGTGTCCCATCTGCCCGTTGAGACTGCGCTCTCCTTCGTCTTGACCGATAAGTTCCTGGTCGTTTAGGGTCCCGACGTTTTCGTATCGCCTTTCGCGCCTCTGCGTCCTCACCCCGTCAGGGAGAGCTCACGAAATGATTCGCTCGTTCTTCTCGATGCTCCTCGTCGGCGTGGCCGGGTTGGCGCTCGCCCCTGGGCTTCTACAGGGGTGCAGCCAGACCGGCGTCGGCGACCCGTGTACGCCGGAGCAGGAGTACGACCCCACGTTCCTCGGCTTCGCGGTCGGTGAGGTCAACGTCGAGTCGAAGAGCTTCGACTGCCAGACGCGGCTTTGCCTGGCGAACCACTTCCAGGGGCGAGTCACCTGCCCCTACGGGCAGACGAAGACCGGCGCCCCCCCCGCCGTCCAGTCGAGCGGAGCCCCCTACAACGACGCCGACGGGCACCCTATCGGCGCGTGCGTTCTGCCATTCGGAGGGCTCGATAGCGCGTCGACAGGGCTGCCGGTCGCGTCAGGCGAAGCTGTCACGGGGAGCGCCTCGGACACGACGGACGGCGCGCTGGTCGAACCGCAGTGCGTCCAGCGTACGGCGAACCTCGCCGTTTACTGCTCGTGCCGCTGCGCGAACATCAACAACCAGACGAACGACGGTGCCGTGTATTGCGCGTGCCCATCCGGGTACACGTGCCAACAGCTCGTGACGCCCATCGGCGCGACCGACACGGGGCTCACGGGGGCGTACTGCATCCAGAACGGTACGCAGTACGACTCGATCAACCAGTGCGCATCCGCTTCGGACGACTGCGACGCGACGAGCCACAACTGCGGGACGTTCAACGGGCAGTGAGCGATCGCTCGGGGCCGCAGCTGCCGCGCGACGAGCGCGGGGGGAGCGGGCCGAGGACGCGGTCGTAGAGCTGCTCTTCGCGCGTGGGTTCGAGATCCTCGCACGGAACGTACGGCTGGGCGCGCTCGAGCTCGACATCGTGGCGCGCAAAGGGGAGCTCGCGGTGATCGTCGAGGTGCGGACGCGCGGCGCCGGGTCGTTCACGAGCGCGCTCGAGAGCATCGACGCGAAGAAGCGGGCGTCGCTCGTGCGCGGAGCCGAGAGACTCTGGCAGAGAAAGTTGTCGAAGGTCGCCGGAGTCGAGCGAGTTCGGATCGACGTCGCCGCGGTGACGTTCGACGAGCGGGGGACGCACATCGAGTACGTGGAAGCGGCGGTAACGGCCTAGGACGAATTCGTCCTATCCGGGAGGACCCCCTACCCGTCGATCGCCCTCTTCATCTCGTCACGAACGGCCTGAACCTTCGCGAGCGATGCCTGGCTCGCCCCCGCTTCGCCCGCCATCTTCAGCGCGACGTCGAGCTGCGCGACCTCCTTCGCTTGGCGGTCGCGGAGCTTGTCGACCATCGACGAGAACGCCTCGAAGAAGTCCTGCAGCTCGTCCCCCTTGCGGAGAGACCCCTGGAAGTGGAGCTTCCCGTCGCCGACCTGCCGCAGGAGCATCTTCATCTTGTAAACCGGGCCGGCGATCTTGTGCGTGAACCAGATCCCGCACAAGCCGATGATCGACACGAGCAGCGCGAGCGCCCCGATAAGGGCCGCCAGCATCTTCTGCTGCTGTCTCACGAGCGACTTTTCGTGCTCGGCGATCTTCTGGTCCGACTTCGACGCGTCCTCCGTGAACGCCGACGCGAGCTCGGGGGCCTGCGCGTAGTTCTCCTTGATGTTCATCAGGACGACGTCGCTGACCTTCTTGCTCTCCTCGACGACCTTCGCCCCCTCGGCGACCACTTCGCGGCTCGTCGCGTAGAGAAAGCCCCCCAAGAGCACGCTCACGATGAGCGCCGCGATGACGAGGAGGCCCGTGTATTTCAGCTGGAAGCGCGTGTCGATCAGCAGGTTGCGGAAGCTCCGCTTGTACCGGCCGGTCGATGTCGTAGGGAAATTCGAGGTAGTCATGCTCCAACTCGCACCCCCCATCGTGCGCCCGGATGGGGGACGATGGCCACATTATGAGCGTCTTTCATGGGAAATTCTGGGCGAAGAGCTCCACGGCGCGCCCGGCAGCCATCCGCAAGAGGTTGTCCTCGGCCGACTTGTCGCCCGGGCTCACGCCGGTCTGGGTTAGCCCCGAGGGGACTTCGCCGCGCAGGTCTTTCCCGGGATACGTGAAGACTGCAACCTTGACCCGGACGCGCAGGTTGCCGTCGGAGTAGTCGAACTTCTCGACGCGAACAGCCAGGTAGTACCCCTTCAGCTTGCGCTTGCTCATCGACGCGCGGGCCTGGTCCGGCGTCTCGCTCTGGGGGGCGATCTGGTAGCCGCCGAGCTCGTCGAGCTTGCCGCGAACCGAGCCACCCACGACCTGGGCGATCTCGTCGTCCGGTCGCGTGGTCTGGTTGGTGATGGTCGAGATGGCGACGTAGTACTTCGCGTCTGCGACGACGCGCGGGGTGGCGGCGGGGGTGTCGGGGGCGCTCGGCTCGCTCGCCTCGAGGGCCTTGGCGATCTGGCGCTTCACGGCGTCGCTCGTCTCGACGCTGAGCCGCGCCTTGAGGCAACCGGCGGCCGCGGGCTTCGCGAGGCGCTGGAGCGCGACAGCGACCGCCTGGCGAACGACGTCGCTCGAATCGGACAGCGCGCCGCAGAGCGGGGTCACGACGGCGGCGTCGCCCGTCTGCCCGAGGGCAAGCGCGGCGTTCGTGCGAACGCGGAAGTCGTCCGCCTGGAGCCGGCCGACGAGAAAGTCCGTCCGGGAGTCGGCGCGCGCGGTGGGGACGAGCGGCGAGAAGAGCGAGACGAGCGACGACAACGAGAACGCGAGCACAGCAAGGAGCGCGAGCCGGCGCGCGTATGCGGTCGTTCGCGTCATTCAATCGTCCACGCTACCACTATGCTCACCGGCGTACCTGCTACGTGCGTAGGACGACTCGCGCGCGCGCAAACTTCACATCGAGGCGCGTCGCACACGCGCGCCTCTTTGTGGTGTGGGTACCTGTACACTCTCTCTTCGTGAGGCGCCTTGTGAAGACCGTGCACATGCGATGGGGGCGGCTAGGCTTTCGCGCGCTCGCCATAGCGGCGGCGCTCGCGGGGGCTCCGTCCGTCGCGGAGGCCGACGGCCTTCATGTGCGACTGCGCGGCGCGGCACGCATCGAAGCGCAAGGAGTGCGCGCCGACGGGGGGGACATGCTGGTTCGCGGCGTGCTCACCGACGACGCAGGGGCGCCGCTCGCGGACGCGGCGCTCACGATCGCGATCGCGCGCGCCTCGGCCCCTTCGGTTCCGTATGTCTTGGGGGGCGCGTTCGTCGCACGGAGCTGCGGGCCGGACACGAGACCGCCTCGCGTCTTCACGGACGGCGTACACGTCGTCGCCGACGCCGGGGGGCGCTTCTGCGCGCGACTATCCGTTCCCGTCGACCGCTACGTGGCGCACATCGGCTACGCGGGGAGCGGGTACGTCGATGCGGGGGCGATCGACGTTCAGGTCGATCTATCGAGGAGAACGTGCACCCTGCTGTTTTCTCCCGAGCCGCACGCGATCTCGCTGGACGCACCGTCGCTCTCGCTCGACGCGGCGGCCACGCTCGAGAGCGACGGCGCCGGCGCACCCGGCGGCGGCTATGCATTAACGCTGTCCGCGGGCGGACCACACCCCGTGGCGACGGCGACGACCGACGCCGCGGGACACGCGCGCTTCACGCTGGCGCCGTCGCTCCTGGGTCCGCCGGGGCGAGGGGAGCTGCGCGTCGACTTCGCAGGGAATGGAGAGGCCTCACCCGCGTCGCGCGTCGCGCGCGTCGAGAAGCGTGCCGAAGTCGATCTCGACGTACCGGGCGCGCAAGACGGAAAGCTCGCGGGGGGCTCGCCGGAGGAAGGCATCGCGATCCTCGTGAACGCGCACGCCGCCGGGGGAGAGGTGTCGAGCGGCAGCGTCGAGGCGAGCGCAGGCGACGCGGTGGTCGGGGCGGCGCCCGTCGAGGCGGGGACCGCGAAGCTCGTCGTCACGTTCGGGCTCCCCGAGTCCTCGGGCGCGACGGGCGAGGTCGCGCTCACGCTCCGCTATGTCCCGAGCGCGCCGTGGTACGAGCCCGGGCCCGAATCGACCTGGCGTCTCCCGGTGAGGGGTCGCAGCTCGCTTCGTCAGCTGTGGGTTCTCCTCGGCGGGCTCGCGGTCGCCGCGTGGTTCGTCATGGCTCGTGCGCAACGCGCGAAGGCGCTGGCGAAGGTTCCGCAACGTCCGCGCCCCGCGTCGCGCGGGGAACCGAAGCTCGACGTCGTACGGGTGGCGCGCGGCACGAACGAAGGATGGAAGGGGCGCGTCACGGACGCCGACGACGCGACCGGGATCGCCGCCGCGCGCGTGTCGATCGAGCGACCGGCGTTCGGACGCGCCGAGATGCTCGCGAGCGTAGTGGCCGACGCGGAGGGGCGCTTCGAGCTCCCTCCGACTGACAGGCGGCTCGGCGACGAGCTCGCGATCGAGGCGCCGCTCCACGCCTCGCTGCGCCGCCCCCTCCCCCCCCCCGGTGAGCTCGACGCGCAGCTGGTCCAGCGAAAGCGCGCGCTCCTCGGACGTCTCGTCGCGTGGGCAAGACTTCGAGGCCGCCCGTTCGATGCGCGTCCGGACCCGACACCGGGACACGTCCGTCACGCCGCAGGCGAAGACTTCCGCGTCGCGCGTTGGGCGGATGCCGTCGAGCGCGCCGCGTTCGGAGGCGAGCCGGTAGACGCTCGCGTCGAAGCCGACGTGGATCGACTCGCGCCCGGCGCGGTTGGACCGGGCGGCCCCCCCGAAGCAAGGCCCGTGATGGACCGGCGCGCGCTCTTGAACCCGACGAAGCCGAATCGCTAAGTCGCCGAGCACGTTTCGGCACGAGGCCACCCCCGGCTACACCCGCGTTGACGCGGCCTGTCGCCCATCCTTATAGTCCGCCGCCACCATGGACGTCTGGGTCTACGTCGTCGGGGGAATCGTCTTTGCGGCGATCCTTTATTTCGCGCTCTTCCGAAAGCGCCCGGAGCTTGCGGAGAAGAAGGCCGAGCCCAAGCTCACGTCGGCGGAAGCGGCAGAGAAGGCGTCCCAGAAGACGAAGCAGCTCGCCCCTGCGTCGCGCCCCCCGCCGCCACCCACTGGCAAAGCTCCCGAGCCGGTTGCATCGGCCGACGTCCTTCCCCCCTCCGAGAGGCCGGCCAAGAGACAGCTCTCCAAGCAGGAGGTCGCGGGGATTCGCAAAGGCCTTGCCGCGACGCGCGGCGGCTTCATCGCACGATTGACCGCGCTTTTTACGGGGAAGAAGGAGATCGATCCCGCGATTCTCGAGCAGATCGAAGAGGTCATGATCTCGAGCGACGTCGGCGTGAAGACGACGCAAGCGATACTCGAGCGGCTCCGCGAGCGTCTCGCGAAGAACGAGCTCGCCGACGTCGACGCGGTGTGGGCAGCCCTGCGCGCCGAAGCGACGCGAATCCTGTCGATTGGAGGGGGCGCGCTCAAAGAGCCGAAGGACGCGACGAAGCCCATCGTGGTCCTGATGGTCGGCGTCAACGGCGTCGGAAAGACGACTTCGATCGGCAAGCTCGGAACCCGCTACACGCACGAGGGGAAGAAGGTCCTACTGGCCGCAGGAGACACATTCCGCGCCGCTGCGGTCCAGCAGCTCGAAGTCTGGGGCAAGCGAATCGGAGTGGACGTGGTCAAGGGGAAGGAGGGGGCCGATCCCGGCGCCGTCGCGTTCGAAGCGACGACGAAGGCGAAGGAGGTCTCCGCAGACTACCTCTTCGTCGACACGGCCGGGCGCCTCCACACGAAGGCCCCGTTGATGGACGAAATCAAGAAGGTGCGAAAGACCATCGCCAAGGCGATGGAAGGGGCGCCCCAAGAGACTCTCCTCGTCCTCGACGCGACGACCGGTCAGAACGCGCTGACGCAGGCCGCCCTCTTCAAGGAGGCGGTCGAGCTCACGGGAATCATCCTCACGAAGCTCGACGGCACCGCCAAGGGGGGGATCGTTCTTGGAATCTGCGACGAGCTGAAGGTTCCGGTCCGTTATATCGGCCTCGGTGAGCGGGCCGAGGACCTCCGCGAGTTCAAGGCGGAAGAATTCGTCGAAGCCCTCTTCGGGCGAGAGGGAGATGAAGCTGCGGCAGCATGATCCTTTCAGCGCATATTTGCCGATGCGCGGAAGCACAAGTCTCGGGTTCGACATCGAACGAGACGCAAAAGAGTTTGTGACTTCGGCTCAGAACCGCGTACCTGGGAAGCCTCGTGCGGTCGAGGGAGGGTCGAGTGGTTGGCGGCGGATCGCGGCAGCGTCCGAGAGGACGCTCTCTCGCTGTCGCCGAACACTCAAGGGAATCTCGTTGATTGGCCGAAATTGCGCGTGATATAGTCCGGCGCGTTTTGCAAATGGCCCGATTCTCCGCTGTTTTCGTACCGTTAGCAGTGTCGCCTTGCGCCCACGGTGCTCGTTGAAAGGGATGCGGAAGGGGTTCCGATGAAGGCTCGATGGTGGCTCCTCATGGCGGCGGCAATGATGCTGCTACCGTCGGCGGCTCACGCCCAGAAGAAGAAACCGAAGGGCACCGCGGCTACCCCCGCCACCGCTCCGGCTCCGACTCCCGCCCCGCCGCCGGCCGCGCCGGCAAACGGTGGGGAAATCGAGCTCGACGCGCCCGCCACGCCGCCTCCGGGGGGCGATCAGAGCGGCGCGCAGCCAGGCACTGCAGCTCCGGGTGCGCCAGCGACAGGCGGCGACGTGGGCGCGGGCGCGACGACGGGCGTCGGCGGCGCCCCCTCCGGCGGTATCTGTGAGATCGACCCCTCGGCCTGCCCGAAGGCCGAAGACATCGCCAAAGCGGCGAAGCGCCCCCTCAAGAACTTCGAGGTCTACGCCGTCGAGCAAATCTACGCCCTGCGCCGCCACCGTCTCGAGCTCAACCCGTACTGGGGGTTCACCCTGAACGACCAGTTCGTGAGCCACCCCGGTCCGGGCCTCGACCTCAAGTACTACGTCACGAACGTCCTCGCGATCGGCCTGAACGGCAATTGGTACGGCGGGTTGAACGGCGACTCGGACTTCAACTTCGAGAACCGTCGCGCTGCGCACATCTCGGTGCCGCTGAACGAGTACCAGTGGGGCGCGAACCTGAACTTCACCTACGTCCCGGTGTACGGGAAGTTCGCCGGGTTCAACGAGTTCATCTTCAGTTACGACCTCTACCTGGTCGGCGGCGTCGGCGCGATCTCGACTCGCCCGATCTCCGTCATCGACCCCGACAACCGGACCTTCCAGTTCCAGCCCAACGTCGATGTCGATCTCGGGATCGGTCTCCGGATCTTCCTGAATCGCTGGTTCGGCGTCACGCTCGAGATACGCGACTACATCTACAACGAGAAGCTCGAGAACACGTGCATCGTCGGGCAACCCGCCCCCTCGCCGGTCCCCGAAGGCTGCAACCTCGGCAACGCCGGCGACACTGCGCAGACACAGGCCGACTGGTACGGCGAAAACAAGCTGACGAACAACGTGCAGGCTCAGATCGGGCTCACCATCTTCTTGCCCTTTAGCTGGGAATATCGGTTGCCCAAATGAGAGCGCGCAAGCAGATGTTGCGATTCATCTCGGGAGTCGTCGTGGCGCTGGGCCTCGCTGCCGCGGGTAACGCAGCAGCGCAGGAGATCCTCATCACTGGCCCGCTCGCCGGCGCCCCTGCCGTCCGCAAGGAGCGCCTCTACCGAAAAGGGCGCTTCGAGATCGCGCCGACGATCTCGTTCACGCTCCTCGACGAGTACCGCCACACGGTGTTCCTCGGCGGACGCCTCCAGTACAACTTCACCGAATGGCTCGGCTTCGGCGTGTGGGGCGCCTACGGTGCGATCCAATCGGCGACGTCGCTGACGAGCGAGATCGACGCCACAGCGCCGCGCAACGGGTTCACCGCGAATCAGGTCAATCACGGAGGCGCCGTCCTCAACGCCGCGGGGCAGCCGACGGGGAACTACCAGCCCGAGCCCTTCTACAACCAGACGGGCGCCATGAACTGGATCGTCGCGCCGCAGTTCCAGCTCACCCCGTTCCGAGGCAAGCTTTCGCTCTTCCAGAAGATCTTCATCGACACGGATGCGTACATCCACCTCGGCGTCGCGCTCGTGGGCATCCAGGAACGCGGCGCGTGCGGCGACGTAGGCCAGCCCACGTGCAACGACCCGAACTCGTTCGCCCTCTCGAGTCAGGTGAAGGTCGCGCCGACGTTCGGCCTCGGATTGAACTTCTACGCAACCGACTTCATGTCGATCGGCGTCGAGTACCGCGCATTCCCGTTCTCGTGGAACCAGTCCGGCTTCGACTCGCGCGGCGCGGGGAACAACCTCAACTACCCCGACGGGAAGATCAACTCGCAGGACGACACGTTCTCGTTCAACCAGATGATCACGATCTCGCTCGGGTTCTCGCTCCCGCCGAAGCCCGAGATTTCGAAGTAGTCGCGACTCAGCGCTTGCGGACGTGCCCCTCGGCGTCCACGGTCGTGCCGCTGGGGAGCGCCTTTCGGACGGCGTCTCGCTTCTCTTCGGGGACCGCCCAGCCTCGCGCCAGAAACCCGTCCAGGATGCGGTGCTTCACCCGCACGCTCTCTTCGTCGAGGAGACAGTCGACGAGCGCCGGGACCGCCTCGGGTTCCTCCTGCGCAAGCATCGCCCCCACGGCGTGGAATCGCGCCACCTCGTTCACGTCGAGCAAGAACCTCTCGACGTCGGTCCGAACCTTCGGCCCCTTGTGCTCCTCGAGGGCCACGAGGATCTGGATCTTCGGGTCGATGAACTTTGCGTACTCCGTGTCCCACTTCGAGAGCCATAGGAGAAGCTCGTCCACGAACTCCTCTTCCGACACGATCTCTTTCATGACCCTCATGGGCCACGCGAGGCTCTCCGCCTTTGCGACGAAGGCGCGGATCGGAGCGATGGCGTCGCGTCCGGCCCTCACGATTCCGGAGAACGCGGCCTCCTTCTCCTCCTGATCGGTGATCGAGGGATCCATGATGAACGTGAACCGACGAAGCAGCGCCGCGACAGCGTCCGCGGTGCCCATCCCGGCAAGTTGCTGGATGGCCTCCTGGCGGTCGTAGTTCTGCGCGCGCTTGTCGGCGGCGACGTTCGCCCACTTGGCGGCTGGGCTCGCTTTTGGCTTGTCCTCGCCGCCACCCTTGAACAGATCGAATAGGCCCATGAGTTGCCGCTTCCTTTACCACGAAACGGCAACGATTCTTCCCGGGGGCCTCCGCTATCGACGGAGCATCTAGCGAGAGACAGCCGGGCTTAGGCGGGGAGCGGCACAGCGAGGAGAACGACCTCTTTGTTCCGCGCGTGCACCTGGTAGCGCACCGGACGGCCATACTTTTGGGACGCATCGCGCTCCATCCCCTGGATGCGCGTCGCGAACGCCTGCTCGGTGATGTGATCGGTCTGCTCGCCGAGAGCCTTTTTGGCGTTGATGTACTCGCGGTAGATGCGCGCGTAGTACTGCGCAGGGGGCTCGGCCGCGAGGGCCTGAGCTTGCGCCGGGTCGACCTGTTGCCCCTCGCCCACCGCCCCGCCGGTCCCGCGATCGACCGACATCGCCTCGCGGAAGTCGGCCGCGCTCGGCGCCTTCGACGGGCGCCCCTGTTCGTCGGTCGTGTCCTCCTCGATGCCCATCAGCTGATTCAGGAGCTGATCGATGCGGAACGCGAGCCCGCCGAGCTCCGGGTGATCGAGCTCGAATCGCTTGTCCTGTTGTCCGTTGAGGATCGCGAGGAGCCCCTCCTCGAGGAGGTTGATCGGACGGGTGATGTAGTTGCCGAGCATCCAGCCGCCGACGAGGACCAAGATCAGGCCGAGCACCGTGACGTAGAGGATGGGGGTCGGCATCGCCGCGGCGTTGTCGAGCACCGTCGAGGGAGACGCCGCGACGAGCGCGGAGTGCTTGCCGTCCCCTAGGCCGTCGAGCGGCGACGCACCGACGAACATGTCATTCGCTGGGACCGCGTCGGCCTTGCTGCCGTCGAGGATCCGCTTGATGAGATCCTTCGCCGTGGTGCCGACCGCGTCGCTGAGCGCCGCCGTGTTCGTGGAGTGCGCGACGACGGCTACGTCAGGCCCCTTCTCCTGGGCGACGATCGCCAGCGCGCGCCCCGTGGTCTGCTCGCCGACCCGCGTGAGCTCGTCAGCCAGCCCGACCCCGAGGGCGATCATCCCGGCCACCTTGCCGTCCGACGACCGAACGGGTGCGTAGGAGGTAAGAAAGCTATCCTGTTTGTCTGCATTGGCCCAGATGTCGGACCCGCTCCGCCCCTTGGACAGCGCGTCCTTGAAAGCGGGGTAGTCGGCGCCGAGATCTCGCCCGGCGTTCAGGCTCGACCCGTTTCGACCCACCATCCTCCCGTTCTCGTCGATCAGCATCGCCATGGCCGGCGCGATCCCCTCGAAGGTCGAGGACCCGCGCGCATCGCTCAGGAAGCGGTCGCAAATCGACGTCGCGGCCTCCTTTCGGGCGGAGTCAGTCGACTTCTGGAAAGGGTCCAGGGCGGCCGGGTCGGTCGCTCTTTGCGCAAGCCACCGCTCGGTGCGGAGGGCGTCGAGTTGGAGGCGTGCCGAGGCCCCCTGAACCTCGTGCTTCGCATCCGCGAGGAGAACCCCTGGGTTTCCGGCCGCAGCTCCGATCGTCTGTCGCATGAGCACCCATGAAAGGAGCCCGACAATGAGGACGATGACGGCGTTGACGGCGATGATCTTGTTTCGCAAGCTCTGCCTCCCCTGCGCACAATCGCGACGCTCAATCGTCCGTCGTGCGCAGTTCGCGCCCGACGCACCTTCGCTCCCACCCCACGTGGCGCCTCGCGACTCCGGGCGTTCCCACGCCCCGCGAAGCCCCCGGAAACGGCAGGGTAGAAGCTATCATCGCAAGAGCGAGCGCGGCAACATGCTCGATCGATCCTGGCCATTCTCCCCATGCCGCCCAAACCCACCTCCGTCGCGCCCCCCTCCCCCGCGCCGCCTATTGAGTCGGCTGCGTCGGCTACGCCGGCGCCGGTTCCGGGGTCGTTCCGCCCTCCCGCTCCGCTTCCAGCGGACGCGCCGCGGCTTCTACTCGTCGATGACGTGCGCTTCGACGCCCACGCCGCGGGTGCCTACCACCCCGAGAGGCCCGAGCGTCTCACCGCGGCACGGTCGGCCGTCGCTCGAGCGCGCGTCGCCTGGGACCGGGTCCCTGCGCGAGAAGCGACCGTCGAAGAGCTCCAGCGAGTGCACACGCCCGCCTTCATCGAACAGCTGGAGCGGCTGCGGGGGGGGCGCGGTTACCTGGACCCGGACACGTACTTCGCCCCCGCGAGCGTCGAGGCCGCGCGGCTCGCCGCCGGGGGGCTCGTTGCGCTCGTGGATCGCATGATGGGTGGCGGATCGCCCGAGACATCTCGCGGCGTGGCTCTACTTCGCCCCCCGGGTCACCATGCCCGGCCGGCCCAGGCGATGGGATTCTGCCTGCTGAACAGCGTCGCGGTCGCGGCGGCCCACGCGGTAGCGAAGGGGCTGAAGCGGGTCCTCGTCGTCGATTGGGATGTTCACCACGGAAACGGCACCCAGGAGATTTTCTGGCGCGACCCGAGCGTCTTGTACATGTCGACGCACCAGTACCCGTTCTATCCGGGGACGGGCGACGCGACCGATATCGGCGAAGGGGCCGGCGAGGGCTTCACCGTGAACGTCCCGCTCACGGCTCACGGCGGGGACGGCGTGTATCGCGCGGCGTTCGAGCAGCTGCTCCTCCCGATCGCGGAGGAATACGCCCCGGAGCTCGTGCTCGTGAGCGCCGGCTTCGACGCTGCCGTCCGCGATCCCCTCGCGCAAATGGAGGTCACGGCGGAGGCGTTCGGCTGGATGGCCAGCAGGCTCAACGAAGTCGCGGCGAAGAGCGCGAAAGGGCGTATCGCGCTCGTTCTCGAGGGGGGCTACGACCTCGTCTCGCTCGAATCGGGGCTCACGAGGTCGATCGCCGGAATCGCTGGCGCGGAGTCCGGGACGCCGTCGCAGTCGCCGCCCCCCTCCGTCGCGAGGCAGCCGGATCACCCGGACCTCGAGCGGGCCCTTCGTGGCGCGGCGAAGGCGTGGGGGAAGGTCCTCTAGGGTTTCCCTTGCAAGGACGGCCCCGCCGGCTATGGTTCGCGGCGCTTTTTCTGGTGGCCGTAGCTCAGTTGGTAGAGCGCTGGATTGTGGCTCCAGCTGTCGCGGGTTCGAAACCCGTCGGTCACCCCAAAATCGGAAAACGACGGCTCGGTCAGCGTGATACCCCGGGCGAACCGCTCGCTGCCGCCTCCGCTCCTTGAGGCGTCGCGGGCATCGCGACAAGGCTCCCTCTGGTGGCGATTGGGATCGTCGCAAGCAGGACCTCGAGCATCAGGTCGCGGATCTGCGCGCGCTCGACGGCGCGCCGCTCGATCCAGTCGAGGCTGGTCGCCTCGCAGAAGCCGAGCCAGCCGCGCACAGCCGTCCGCACCAGCGGGGTCGGGGTGACCTCGGGGAGCTCGGCGAGGAGGCGATCGCACATGATCGCGCGGGTCTCGTCGATGATGCGCGCCACCTCAGGGTCCGAGCCAATTCCGCCGCGCATGAGCGCCGCATACGCAGGCGCATGGGCGTCGACGTAGTCGAGGTAGGCGTCGAGCCCGCCACGGGCCCGCTCGAGCGGCGGGAGCGCCGAGGAGGTCGCCGTGAGCTCGAGGAGCTGCCGCGACGCTTCGTTGACCGTGGCGATGTAGAAGTCTCGCTTGGTCGGGAAGTAGTGGTAGAGGAGCCCCTTCGAGACCCCGGCCGCCTTTGCGAGCTCGTCGATCGAGACCTCGTCGTAGGCGCGAGCCGCGAAGAGATCGATCCCCAGCGTCACGAGCTGCGCCCGGCGCTCGTCCACCTCGAGCCGCGATCGTGTGCCGCGCAGGGCGCCCAGCTTCTGCGCCTTCGCCTTTCGGGGTCTTGCGCGGGCGCTCATCGAGGGCATGTGTCGAAGCTCACGCTAGCTCACTACTGACTCAAGTTCAATGAACCGCAACGCCCGGCGGGCAGCTAGGCAGCGGCTGGAAACCGAGCTAGCCCAGGTCTGGTGCGTCATTCGGATCCCGCGCGCGTTCCTGAATGAGTCCCCCGAGGGTACCCGAGGGATACGTGGTCGAACGGGTGCTGTCCCCCGGCCCGACGACGTTGGTGGCGCTCGCGCGAGGTCCTGACGGCGGTGCTTGTGTCCTCAAGATTGCCGCGACGGAGCGGGCTATCCCGGCGCTCGACCGCGAGGGGGCGGTGCTGGCGGCGCTGGCGCAGGCAGGAGTGACGGGGGTTCCAAGGTTACTTCATGCCTGGGGGGGTGGGGTCGCGCTCGAGTGGCTGGCGATGCGGACGTTGAGCGACGCTGGGCCGGCGCTTCGGCAGAGGCGCGAGCTGCGGGATGCGACCGCACGGGGGGTCTTCGCGACGCTCGCCTCGGTCCACGCCGCGCGGGACTCACGCGCGGTCCCCCTCGAAGTTGTCCACGGCGACGTTTCGCCTGACAACCTTTACGTCTCGACCGAGGATGCACAAACTGCGATCGCGGACTTCGGGCTCGCGATCTGGCGTGAGAGCCCGCCCAGCGAGGAGAGCGTGCGCGGAGCGTTTCGCGGCACTCTCGCGTACGCAGCTCCGGAGGTCGCCCGCTCCGAGGGCTTCGACGGTCGCGCAGACGACTTCGCGCTCGCCGCGTCGATGCTTCACGTGGTGACGGGGATCCCCCTCCGAGAGACGACGGGAGCACCTGCTGTGATGCTCGTGGATGCCGGAACACGTCCACTGGACGCGTCGCATCCTTGGCGCCACCTCGCGCGAAAACTCTTCGATCACGCCATCGCCGAGGCACTCCTCGCTTGCCTGGCGTTCGACCCCTGTGACCGCCCGCCCGAAACGCCGAAGCCCTGATCGCCGAGGCCGTGGTACGCGTCTGCCCATGAGCGACTCGCGGCGAGCAGATTGGGCCCTCGATACGCTTTGCATCCACGCCGGACAAGAGCCGGACCCGATCCACGGCGCGGTCATGACGCCGATCGTGCTTTCGAGCACGTTCGCGCAGGACGGACCCGCGATGCTCAAAGGCCCGGGCTTCGACTACTCGCGCGCCGGGAACCCGACGCGCGAGGCGCTCGAGAAGTGCTTCGCCGCCCTCGAAGGGGGAAAGCACGGCGTCGCATTCGGCAGCGGCTGCGCGGCGACGATCGCGATCCTCCTCATGCTCAAGAGCGGCGACCACGTGCTCGTCGGCGACGACGTCTACGGCGGCACCTTCCGGATCTTCGACAAAGTGATGAAGCAGTTCGGGGTGTCGGCGACGTTCCTCGACATGAGCGACCCCGCGAAGGTCCGCGCGGCCCTCCAGCCAACGACGAGGCTCGTGTGGATGGAGACGCCGTCGAACCCGATGTTGAAGATCTTCGACATCGCGGCGATCGCAGAGGTGGCGCGAAAAGGGGGCGCGTTGCTCGCCGTGGACAACACGTTCGCGACGCCGGTCCTGCAGCGGCCCCTCGAGCTCGGAGCTGCCATCGCCGTACACTCGACGACGAAGTACATGAACGGCCACTCCGACGTCGTCGGCGGGGCGGTCGTGACGAGCGACGACGCCGTCGCCGAGCGCCTCCACTTCATCCAGAAGTCCGCCGGCGGAGTGCCGAGCCCGTTCGATTGCTACATGGTGCTTCGCGGGCTCAAGACGCTCGGAGTGAGGATGCGCCAGCACGTCCAGAGCGCGAAGATGCTGGCGGAGTGGCTCGCGTCGCACCGTCAGGTGAGCCGCGTTCACTACCCCGGCCTGCCGACCCATTCCGGGTACGCGCTTGCCCAGAAGCAGATGAAGGGGCCTGGGGGGATGATCACGTTCGAGCTCAAGGGGGGGCTCGCGGCGTCACGGGCCTTCCTTGCGGCGCTCCGCGTCTTCGTTTGCGCGGAGAGCCTCGGCGGAGTCGAGTCGCTCGCAGAGCTCCCCGCCGTCATGACGCACGCCAGTCTGACGCCCGAAGCGCGGCGCGCTCTGGGGATCGGGGACGGGCTCCTGCGGCTCTCCGTGGGGCTCGAGGACGTG
>JBKQKP010000362.1:0-76528 GCA_052147435.1 Polyangiaceae bacterium
CTCGAAGCTCCGGCCGCTCGCCCCCTCGATTCGATGGAAGCGTTCGAAGAGCCTCGGCAGCTCTTCGGGCGGGATGCCCGTGCCCGTGTCGCTTACGGAGAGCTCCACGCGACCATCCACCACGCGCAGGCGGATCGCGATCTCCCCCGCGAACGTGAACTTGAAGGCGTTCGATACGAGGTTGAGGACGATCTTCTCCCAGTGCGAGCGGTCGACATAGACGGGCTCGGGAAGCGGTGGACACTCCACCACGAGCTTCATCCCGGCCGATTCCACGAGCGACTGGAACGACCCGGCGAGACCACCGGTGAGAACGGCAAGGTCGGTCGGCTCGAACGAGGACCGGAGGCGGCCGGCCTCGATGCGCGAGAAGTCGAGCAGACTATTTACGAGCCGGAGTAGGCGAACCGCGCTTCGGTGAACGGTCGTGAGGTTCGCACCATCGAGGACTCCCCGCCCGAGCGCGTCCTCGATCGGCCCGAGGATTAAGGTGAGCGGCGTGCGAAACTCGTGGCTGACGTTGCTGAAGAACGCGGTCTTCGCGCGGTCGAGCTCCACGAGCTTCTCTGCCCGCGCCCGCTCTTCTTCGTACGCGTGGCCGTTGGACACGGCGGTCGCGACATGGCCGGCGACGAGGTCGAAGAAGCCTCGGTAGTCATCGTCGAACGCGCGTCGCGGGCTGATCCCGAGCACCAGGACGCCTGCCGGCCGTTGGTGTCCAGGGCGCGCAATGGGCAGGAGCACGGCTTCGCGCGCCGGCTCATCCCACGGCTCCCGAGGCAGACACCCGAAGCGCGAGGTCAAGCTGCCCACCAGCTCGGCTCGCCCGCCGGCCAAGACGCTCGCGAAGGGCCAAGGGGCGGCATCCGCTGTCGCAACGTCCACGACCTCAGGGCTCGCGGCCGTACCTGGGCCCAGGCCCGCGCTCGCCGCGAGGTGGAGGCGCTCGCCGGAGTCGTCCAGCAGGTACAGAAGTGCAAACGGCATGTCTCGCGGATTGCGGCGGAGGACATCGGCGCATAGCCGTGCAGCTTCGTCGGCCGTTCGCGCCTCGATCGCCATCTCGCGCAGCGTCTTCAGCCGTCGCCTGTCGAGGACGCGTGCGGTGCTCTCCGTGCAGGCATTGAAGACTCCGCTGGGGCGACCAGCTTCGTCGCGAATCGGACTGTAAGAGAAAGTGAAGTAGGTTTCTTCCAGGTAGCCGTGGCGGAGCATCAGTAAAAAGAGATCTTCGGACCACGTGGCCTCGCCCGTCGCGAGGACGTGATCCATCATGGGGCCGATGACGTCCCAGATCTCCGCCCAGCACTCTTGACCGGAGCGACCCAAGAACTGGGGATGCTTGCTCTCCCCGAGCATCGGCCTATAGCCGTCGTTGTAGAACATCCAACGCTCGGGCCCCCACCACAGCACGATGGGGTGTCGCGAGCCGAGGCAGATGCTCACGGCCGTACGTAGGCTCTGCGGCCACGACTCTACTGCGCCGAGGGGAGTCTTCGACCAGTCCGTCGTGCGAATGAGCGAGGCCATCTCTCCTGCGCCGGCAAAGATCTGCGCGGCGAGCGTGAGAGAAGCCGTCGCCGGCTTGATCTCGTTCCCGTTCATCCCCGGCTCAATCGTACGCGTCCTCGGCATTCAATCGAGTGAGTCATCTTGATACGGCTCCATCGCGTCATTCGCGGAGGAGCAACACTGGTTGCGTACCGAGAGAAGCAACATTGGTTGCGTACCGTCACCGACCGGGCTCAAGTTTCCTTTCGAGGTGTCGTCCACAGCCCGTATGAGGGTTCATTGCGAGTGCGGGGCCTGTGACGAAGATTTCCTGGAGCGACTCCGGAGCGCGGGGTGGGTGCAGCCGAAGCTCCCCAACGGAGGCTGGCTGTGCCCAGGGTGCGTTCAGCGTCGGTTGACGATGCCTACCTTGGGCGGGGTGCTGACGGGCGCCGGGGGGCGGCTCGAGGCGAGAGAGCCCGCCCCCTGGGGAGACAATCGGTAGCGCTCTCAAGGATCGGTCCTCTGGGCCGTTCGTGATCGACATGACGCAAGCTGCCTCCTCGGGAGTCTTTGACCTCTCTCGACCTACAGTCGCCACGGAGGTGCGCTCCGTAGTCGGCTACGCGCTAATCCAGCAGTCCGCGGTCGGCCTTTCAGCGCATCTGGTGCTCGGGGCCCTCTTGGTGGCCGCGATGGCCACCGGCACTTCCGCCTCCGTGTCTGCGATCCTCGCCGGTGTCTTCGTGGCGTCCGCGGGGGTCCCGCGTCTCGTGGCGGCGCAGTCCTTCTCCAGCCGCCTCGTCGGCATCGAGTCGTCGGAATGGAGGAGCTCCTACCGGACAGCCGCGCTCGTATCGTCGATCAGCCTGAGCGCAGGCACAGCGCTCCTCGTCCCGTTCGTCGGATTCGAGCGCGCGCCGTGGCTGATCCTCCTGGCGCTCACGGGCGTTAGCGTCGCGGGGCTCGCGCTCGTCACGACCGACATCGCGATCCTGCGCTTCCACGGCGCGGGGGTGAGCGCACGCCCGCGCGTGGTCGTGGCGCCGGTCGATCCGCTGCCTCAAGACCTGTCGGACACCATGATCTCGCCGAGGCCGGACGGGTGCCGTGGCACTTCGGTCCCCTTGGCGTTACCGCCAGCCCCGCCGGAGCGAGCGGCCCCCCTGCTGAGCGAGCTCGCGGACGATCCGGACGTGCAAGGGATCCTTGGGGGGTTTCTCCTCACGCTCGGCGGACGCGCGGCGGCCCTGCAGGCGGCGCTCGTGCAGCGGGACGTCGCCGGGATGAAGCGGCTCGCCCATCAGCTCAAGGGGGTCGCCGGAGGATACGGATACCCGTCGATCACGGAGCAGGCGAAGGTGCTCGAGGAAGCGCTCGCGGCCGACGACGAGGCTCGCGTGAGCGGCGCGGTGGATGCGCTTTGCACTCTTTGCCTCAGGGCGCGGAGCGCGGTCGAAGGGGCGAGCGCGAACGCGGGTTGAGCGGCGAGGACGCCTGAGGCAGCGTGACCCGGAACGTCGTGACGCCGGGCGCCGACTCGAAGACGATCTCCCCCGCGAGCTCCGTGACGATGCGGTGGCACATCGCCAGACCAAGGCCAGTGCCGAGCCCAACGGGTTTCGTAGTGAAGAACGGGTCGAAGATGCGCGAGGCGATCTCCGGCGGGATGCCGCTCCCCGTGTCCGCGATCTCGACGACGGCGCGCCCGTCCGGGGCGGCATACGTTGCGACGCTGACGACGTGGCTGGACGGGCAGCCGTCGGGGATCGCGTCGACGGCGTTCGTCAGGAGGTTGAGGAAGACCTGGCCGAGCTTCCCGCGCATCCCGCGTGCGAGAGGGGTCGCCCCGTAGCTCCGCACGAGGCGAGCTTTCGCGCGAATCGCACCCTCGGCGATCGCCAGGGTAGCGTCGAGGATCTCGGGCAGGTCGACCGCCATGTCGGCGTCCTCGTGCACGCGCGAGAGCATCTTCAGATCACGCACGATCCCGATGACGCGGTCCGTCCCTTCGCGCGCACGGACGAGCGACTCGCGAAGCTCGCCCGACGCCCGAGCGCCTCCGAGCGCGTTCGCTTCGCGTGAGGCGACGTCGAGGCTGAGGCGAACGTACGCGAGCGGGTTGTTGATCTCGTGCCCGATGCTGGCCGCGAGCGCGCCGAGCGAGGCGAGGCGGTCCGTGACTGCCGATTGTTCGCGTAACCGGTGCTGCTCGGTGACGTCCCGCAGGACGACCATGCGGGCGGGCTCGCCGTGGAAGTCGACGAGCTGCGCGGTGCCGGCCTGGACGCGCCGAAGCGACCCGTCCGGTCGCTCGACTCGGTACTCGGGGCGCGCTTCGTTCACTTCGTTCACGGCCGCGCGGCGTAGGGCGAGCGCGTGCTGCTCCCGATCTTCGGCCGGCATGAAGCTGAGGACGGAACGGCCGACCACGTCCTCGAGCCGCGCAAATCCGAGAATTTCGAGGAGCGCTGCGTTTGCCCAGCGCAGCTGTCCCGCTTGTTGAATGAGCACGCCGTCGGGGAGCCGCTCGAGGAGCTGCTGCAGCTCGTGCCGCGATGACCGGAGCGCCGCGAGACTTTGCTCGAGCTCACGCTGATGCCATTCGATGCCGCGCCACATCTCGCCCAGCGCGCTCACGGCGCGAGCGCTCCGCCGGACGCGAGAGAGGAGCGTGTGCGACGGCGGAGGGAGAAGGACAAGCCTCGCGCTGCGTCCTGAGAGCGCTTGCTCCTCGATCTTGGAAGGAGGGAGATCGAGGAGGCGGGGTAGCGCGGCGATGTTCCCGTGGCAGATGCGAAAAAAGGGGATCGACTCGCGGTAGCCGGGGGGGATCTCGCCGGTCACGACGAGGCGTCCGGAAGGGAGCCATGCGAGCCGAACGACGACGTTAGAAAAGAGGCTGGCGGGGAGGAAGCGTTCGGCGATCTCGTAGAGGTGCCTCGGGCCCATGAAGAGCTGCCCGGCGCGCCGGAGCATCTCGAACGGCGTTCCGCTCAGGACGCGCGCGCCGACCTCCTCGAGAGGCAGGTCGTCGCCGCACGCGAGCTCGACCCGTGCGAGCACCTCGGCGTACACGTCCCAGTCGATCCGCGCGTGCGGGTCGCGCAGCTCGGCGAGCGTGACGGGGAGCCCTTCGACGATCGGACCGACGGGGATGCGCGCGGCCTCGAGGACATCGAGGACGATCTGGACCGCTCTGCACGAGACTTCGCGCACGGAGCCAGTCTACACGGATCGCCGCTTACTTCAGGAACACGCGCGTGAAGCTGTTCGCGCCACCCCCTTGGGTCGTCACGTTTCCGTCGTAGGTCACGCCATTGCTCGGATCTGTGTACGGGTAGGGGACCTGCGTGCACTTCGGGCTGCTCGCAGTCACGGTGTACGTACCCGGAGTCAGGTTGTAGATGACCGCACCTGACGCGCTGGGGAAGTCGCCGTCGGTCGCGGACGTGGCTCCCACGGGGGAGGCGCACTGCGCGGGGTACTGGACGACGGCGCTTGCGTTCGACGGCACCACACCGACCGTGGTCCCTCCGACGTCGGTGCAGCTGCCGGTCTTCACCAGCTCGATCGTGAGGAGGGCGGCCGACGACTCGTAGTTGGGGAGCGAGGCCTCGAGGAACTCCGCCGTCTCGCTCGAGATCAGGAGAGTGTTGCCACGATCATAGCTCGCCGTGACCGTGTCGTTCGCCTCGATGAGCGGGATGTACGTCGGAGCGCTGACCGTCATCGTGAAGGGGGTCCCCGAGGGGACCTGGATCGAGTACGTGCCGTCGGACGCGGTCACGGCGGTGCGCGAGCCGATCGTGACCGTGGCGCCGGCGACAGGTGTGTTGTTGCCGCAGGGGTTGTACTCGACGGTCGTGCCCGTCTGCGTGACGAGAGGGGGGGAGCTATCGCCGGAGCTGCAGGCCGTACTGGCGAGAGGCAACAGCAGGGACAGCGCGGTGGGGAGAGTTCCTTGGAGGTGAGCCATGGGAGCCATCGCAGTCGCGCCTGCCTACGGCGAGAGCGCGATGCACTCCTGCAGCATTTCGTTCCAGATGAGCCCCGCGATCATGTCGGACCCCGCGGTCGTAGGGTGGATGCCGTCGGGACCGATCAGCGTCGCGTCGTTCCCGTTGAAGGCGGGGCGCGTATCGACGAAGTAGCAGGGGATGGGGGCGTTCTCGCACGCCGCCTGGACGAGCGGATAGGCATAGTCGAGAAGCACGTTGACGGACGGACGGAGATTCGTCGGGAGGTGGGGATAGAAGAAGTAGATGACCTTCTGCACCCCCGCGGTCTTCATCGCACCGAAGAGGGTCGTCGCCGCGGAGATCGCGCTCTGTACCGCAGCCTCGCAGGTCGAGCTGATGCCGGCGTCCGGCGAGCCGAGGAGGCAATCGGTGTTCTCGAGGAGGATGTCGTTCCCTCCGCCGTCCATGATGACGTACTTGATGTCGGCGTTCGCGGTGACGGCGTTCGCGAACTGCGTCGGGATCGGCGTGATCGTCGAGTTCGTGTAGGTCGTCGCCATGTTGGCGCCGGACTCGTAGTAGTAGCGGTAGGTATCTCCCGAGGCGAGCGCACCCGCGGCGGTGGCGAGGCTCTGCAGGTGCTCGGTGATCTCGCCGGCGGGGGGCGAGGTCGATTCGCTCAGGGCGAGGTACGAGTCGCCGATCATGACGACCTCGCTCCCCTTCGCGGGGCACGCGGATCCGTCGACCGTGACGACGACCCCGCCGGAGTCGACGCCGTTCTCCCCTCCGCCCGACGAGCTGCCGCTGCTGCCGGTCGAGCCGGTCGAACCGGTCGAACCGGGGCTCGCGTCGTCGCCGTTCGAGGAGTTGCCGGTCGCGCCGCTGTCGGGGGTGCCGGCGATGTTGTTGGCCGGGGTGGGGGCCGTGGCGCCGCTGCAGGCGACGATGACGATGGATACGAACGCGAGACCGACCGTCGAGAGACGGCGACCACGACGCGCGGATTGGAAGTTCATCGGATAGGTCCTTTCCGTGCTCGTCGGCGTGCCGGGGAAACGTCCAAACGCGCCGACATGACCAGCGGTCATCCCAATGGCCCTCCATCGCCGCGAACGAAACCGGGAACATCCAGTGAGACGCCCAGGAGATGAGCTCCTTCCCAGGATCCCTCGAAAACCTTGGATTTGTGACCGCCAGTCATGAGTTGCCCTCGTAGCCGTGATGCGCGACAAGTGCAGCGTGGCGGCAAGACAACCTGGGACTCGCGGTGACGACACGCGCTCGCGCATCTTCGCGGTGGCCATTCGCCTCTTCTTGGAGCACGGCTACGCCGATACGTCGGTCGACCGGATCGTGCGCGAGGCGGGGGTGGCCAAGGGGACGTTCTTCGTGCACTTCGCGACGAAGGACGCGGTGATCACGGAGCTGGTCCGCAATCAGGTGCGGATCGCGCGTCGCGCGCGCGACCGGGTGCTCGCTGCGGGGAGGTCGCCGGTCGAGGCGCTCCGGGCGGCGGTGATGACGCTCGGGGAGCAGGCGGCGGCCGACCGGCAGCTGAGTCGCGCGGTGATCATCGCGAATATCCTGTCGCCGGCGCTCGGGGGGTTCGCAGAGTCGGTCTTCGGCGGGATCACGGCGGAGATGATGGACGACGTGCGGGCGGCGCAGCGGGCGGGGGAGCTCGACGCGAGCGGGGACGCGGAGACGATCGCGGGGACGCTGATCACGTCGTATCTCGGCGCGGTGCTTCACTTCGCGACGGCGCCGCACTCGAAGCCGCTGATGGAGCTCCTCGGGCCGGTCGTGGAGGCGAACCTGGCGGGGTTCGGGGTCGCGGGGGCGAAGACGAAGAAGGGGGAGGGGGCGAAGAAGGGGAAGAAGGCGAAGAAGGCGAAGTGAGGGGACGCCGGATCGCCGGAGGCCCATTGAGGCCACCGGGCCGTGGATCAGGCGCGCGCTCGGGCCTCTCGCGCTCGCCGCGCACGCTTGTCGCGCGCCGACTCGCCGATGACTGCGTTGAATTTTCCCCCCGCGATGAACGGGCACCCGGATTGCTTAGGAGCTTCGCGCTGGTGACCGTTCGACGATGCTCCCTCGATCCACTCGCCTCTTCGCACTGCTGCTGGGCAGCTCCGCTGCAATCGCCGCGATGAGCGTCGCCGCGCCGGCCGCGGCAAAGGGCCCCCCCCTCCGCGCATGCGCGACGGCCTACGACGACGGGCAGGGGCGCGTCCGCGCGGGGCATCTTCGCGAGGCGAAAGACCTGTTTCTCAGGTGCGCGAAGACGGCGTGCGGCGGCTTCCAGAGGAGGTGCGCGGCGGCTGCGGACCAGACGAGCGCCGACCTCGCGCGGGTCGCGATCGTCGTGACCGACGCGATGGATGCGCCGCTCGTCGACGTTCTCGTGAAGATGGATGGGGAGACGCTGGCCACGCACCTCGACGGACGCGCGCTGGCGATTGACCCAGGGGTGCACGAGTTCACGTTCGGCGCGCGCGTGGGGGAGCCCGTTCGCTATGTGTGGACGACGCGAAAGATCATGGTCGCCGAGGGGCAGCGCGAGCCGATCACGGTGACGATGCCGCCGCCTCACGAGGCGGAGACCGATACGGCGCTGAGCGATGCGGCGACGCTCGCCGCGCGACAGCTCGACGCCGACCGCGCGCAGAAGGGGGACCGCGGGCAGCCCACCGACAAGGCCGGCGCGGATACGGTCTCGAGCGACGAGGACGCGAGCGGGAAAGAGACGAGCGAGACGAGCGAGGCGAAGACGGGCGAGACGAGCGCGAAGGAGCCGGACCCGGCGCAAGACGCGACGCTCGCGGCGATCGAGTCGTCGTCGTCGGTGGCGCCTCGGCGACGAGGCTCCGCGGTGCCGTGGGTCATCGGCGGGCTCGGGGTGCTCGGCCTCGGAGCGGGGGGGGCTCTGCTTTCGCTGAGCAAGGAGGACAACGCGGCGCTCGCGCGATGCTCGCCCAACTGCAAGCCGTCGAGCGTCGAGACCGTTCACCAGCTGACGATCGCGTCGGACGCCTCGTTTGCCGCCGGGGGGGCTGTCGTAGGGCTCGCCGTGGTGTTGCTCCTGACGTTGCACCCGCACGAGGCGGCGCCGGCGAGCGGTGGCGCGTCGCGCGCGCGTCCGACGTACAGCTTCGACGTGCGGCCGACGCCGTCGGGGGCGGTCGGGGTGTTTGGAGCGGTGTTCTGAGCGCGTCTGCGGCGCACGCATCGTCGATGCGTGCGCCAGGAGACGCTTCGAGGAAACCGAGCTCAGTCGTTCCACGCCCAGTCGTTGGCCATCGCGGCGGCGAGCTTGGTGGCGTCGATCGAGCCGAGACCGGCCGCGGGCTCGTAGCCGCGGATTCCGTCGTAGTACCAGTTGTCTCCGCCGGTCACGTCCACGAGCGCGCCGTTGCCGCGCCCCTGCGCGAAGCGATAGAGCATCCCGTTCCAGAGGCCGACGCGGCCGCGGACGCGCTGGCGCACGAGCGCCGACACGCCGTTCATCTGCGGAGCGACGAAGCTCGTGCCGCCGTAGTAGTTGTTCCACCCGCCGTCGGGCGTCGAGAAGATGAGGTATCCCGAGAAGGGATCCGCGTCGGCCGCGAGGTCAGGGACGTTGCGGCCCGCGAAGTGCGCGGGGAGCGTGAGGTACGTCTGGGTCGTCGTCTGCGTGCCGGTGGTGGTCGTGATGGAGAGGGCCTGTCCCGGCTCGGTGAGGCGCTGTCCGGGATTGCCCTCTTGATACCAGGGGGCCGGCCAGAAGCTGCTGACGCCGCCGCCGCCGCCGGTCGAGAAGAAGCTCCAGGTGTCGCCGAGAGGGGCGACGTCGTTCGCGTTCAAGAAGCTCTGGAGCGCGTCCCAGCCCCAGACCTGCTCGTGCGACACGACGTAGCTGTTCGCGGTGGTTGGTCCGCCAAAGATGGAGCCGTTGATCGTGCAGGGGGTGGTGGTCCCGCCCGCGGCAGTGATCGCCGGATCCGATCCGGGGCTGTCCACCGTGAGGGCGTTCGAGAGGCCGGGGATGTTGCCCGTGGTGTCGTACGCACCCGAGTCGCCTGCGGCGGCGAAGATCGAGATCCCCTGCGCCGCCCCCTCGAGGAAGGCCTGGTGGAAGGCGAGGAGCTCGGAGGTGGCGTCGCCGCCGGTGACGCTGAGAAGCGAGTTGAAATAGAAGACCTCGGATTCGCCCCAGCTCACGGACAAGCTATCGACGAGGTTGTCCGAAGCGGCGCTGTAGAAGAGGTCGAGGAAGCCGCCGTCCGTGTTGGGGGCGTCGTACACGATCATGTTGGCATTCGGCGCGATGCCGCCCGACTGCTCGACGTCGAGCGCGGTCTCGATCGAGCCCGCCTCCGCCGACGGTGTGCCCGCCCCCTCGTCGACGTGAACCTGCGTGATGCGGCTCTGGTTGACGGTGAGACCGATCGAGCTCCAGTAGGTGTAGGCGTCGGCGGGGTAGAAGTTGGCCATGGTGGCGATGCCGATCGTCGAGCCCGTGCCGTTGATGCCGGCGTTGTAGAGCGGGTTCACGTCGTACTGGTTGGCGAAGTCGCCGACCGTGTAGTTGCCAGGCTGGCCGGTGGCCGTTCCGTTCGAGGGGAGCACGATCGGCTGCGCGGCAAGGTGAGCCGCCGAGGCAGCGCTCGTGATCTTGGGGACGAAGGCCGGCTGGGTGGAGAAGCCCGCCACGACGAGCATCACGTCCGAGAGCGCCGACGGGATGAAGGGGGCGCTCACGGGCCGGTGGTAGACGGCCGGTCCGCTCTTGAAGTCGTGCATCTCGAACGTGAACGCCTGCGTGAAGGCGGCGACGGTGCCGGTGGCCTTGAGCACGAGGTTGTCGGCGAGCGTCGCGCCGACCTGGATGCCGAACGTGGCGAGGTAGCTGCTCACGCGGGCGATGTCGTGAGACGACGGCGCGAAGAGACGGGCGAATTGGCTCACGGAGAGGAAGCGATGGTAGTTCGGCGACCAGGGCTCCTGCGTCGACTGCACGAAGGCTTCGAGCTCGCCGAGCGGGCTCGCCTTGAAGATGATCGACACGGACACGACCTGCGTGGGATCGGTGGAGCCGAGATCGAGCGTCGGCGATCCGGCCGCGAGCTCGGTGTGCCTCGTCGCGACGTCCACCGGCTTCTCCGGAAGGGCGCCGGGCGCGGGCGACGACGACGGCGATGAGCACGCCGCTCCAGCCAGGACAACGAACGCCAAACCGATCGAGTTTCGTCTTCTCATCTTAAGGGCCTCTCCTCTCGGGGGACTGCGACGGTCAGCGGGGCGCACGGGCTAGCGTGCTCTTCTGCTGAAGCGTGGGCGCGTATGTGCGTCGAGGCGCGTCGCGCGCGCAAGGGGATTTCGAGTCGCGTGAGCGAATCGTCGCGGGGGCGACACGGGGGGCGCTACGCGCGCGCGTTGTCGCGGTGCTCGCGGTGGAAAGAAGCCGTGGAGATGTGACGCCGGTGTCGGCGGTCACACGCGATCCCAAGAGAGAAAGCCGACGAGCGCGGCAAGTGACCGCGACGGCGGCGTGTGAAGGGGTCTCTCAGTGTGTCGAGCCCGAGGAGGGCTTTGTGGGGACGGGGCGCCCGCGCTCGTCGAACGCGCTCTCGCCAGTCTTCTTGCCGCTGTCGTCGTAGGCGTAATGGATGGCGTGAACGCCTTTCTTGTCGTGGGCCGGCTTGTCGCTCGCGTCGAAGTAGGTCGTCTCGAGGAGGAGGTTGCGCTCGTCGAAGCGGCTCTTGCGGCGGGCGATGCCGTCCTTGTCGGCGTGGAGGGTGCCGTCGGGGGCGAACGTCGCGATTTCGACGTCGTTGCCGCGGGCGTCGTGGATCGTCCTGCGCCATGCCCAACCGTCATTCGAGAGCGAGGGGGAGCCGTGGACGCCGACGCAGGACTCCTCGACCTTGCGGCCGAGCGCATCGTACTTGGTACGGTGGCCTGCGCAGCCGTTGTTGGCCAAGTGCGGTGCGTCCGAGCCGTCGACGAAGAGCTCCTCGAGGATGCGACCGGCGTCGTCGTATTTCGTGCGCACGACGATCTTGCCGTCCTTCGAGGGGGCGGGGGCGCCGAAGGCGTCGACGTACGAGGTCTGGGTCGTCCTTCCGTTTGCGTCGCGCGCATAGCGCACCGCGGCTACCCCGTCGGGCCCGTTGGCCGGAGCGCCGGACCCATCGAAGTATGCGTCTTCGACGAGCCTCTGACGCGGGTCAAAGCGACTCGCAACGGACGCGTACGATGCGTCCTTTAGGGACGTCGCGCGATGCGCGGTGTCGAACCATGCCCTCTCGACGAGGTTCCCGAAGGCGTCGTAGCGGAAGCGTCGGATGGACCATCCTTCCTTCCCAAGTGTGGGCTTCCCATCCGTGCCCAGCAGAGACTCTTCGATGAGGCGACCGGCACCGTCGTACGCGCTTTTCCTGGTCGCGAAACCGTCGATCGTGACGATCGGACCTCCATCGACCCCTAGGCTGGACTCCTCCACGACGCTGCCCGCCGCGTCGTAAGTCTTTCTGAGAGATGCCCTGTGCTCCTTGGTGAGTACCGGTACTCGGTCAGCGCCAAAGTAGTCTTGTCGCACGAGGAGGCCGCGATCGTCGTACGTGTCGTGCTCGATGGCCCATCCATCGGCGCCCGCCGATGGCCCAGACATGCCGAAGAGCGCGAACTCGATTGGACGGCGGCTGACGTCGTAGACGGTCACTTTCTTTGCATAGTCGCGGTCCCGCAAGACGGGTTCGCCGCGAGCTCCGAAGTAAGCCTCCTCGATGACATCGCCGTTGCGATCGCGAACGTACCGCACGGTTGCGTAACCGCTCTTGCGCAGCAACCGTTCCCCGTGCGTGTCGAAGTACTCCTCGGCGGTGACGAAGCCGAGCGCGTCGCGCGAGGTTCGCTTCGTAGCAAAGTCGCCCTGATACATGGCTGGCGCACCGGTCGTGTCGAAGTAGCTGACCGAGACTTCGTCGCCATCGTCGTCATACTTCTTGCGCCAGCTCGACCACCCTTCCGCCCTCATGCACCGCGTTCCGTCGGGGCCGAAGGAGACTTCCTCGACTTGATCCCGCATGCGATCGAAACTGCGCCGAACGCTCGCCGCTCCACCCCCTCCGTAGGCATGCCCGTTCGCATCGAAGTCAGCGCGAGCCACGACGAGACCACGGGTGTCGTAGGTCAGCTTCCTGACCGCGCCCCCCGTAGGGGACGCGGCGAGCTTGCCATCTTCATCGTAGAAACGAATCTCGATCCACCTCCCACGGTCGTCATTGACAGCGGCGACCCTGGCGTACGCCCACGGGCTGCCGGGGACCATGAGCGCGCCATCCGCGTCGAGATGCTCTGCGAGGACGAGATCATCGCGATCATTCCAACCCCGCCGAATGTTCATGATCCCGTGCTCGTACACGGGGTTCCCCTGTGCGTCGAGGCGCTCGTCGAGGGTGCTCCGCCCACGCTCGTCGTAACTGAAGCGATATTCGAATACCGATCCCCAAGGCCTCTTCGCAGATTGTTGACGCCCCGCGATGTCGAAGGCCGTCATCGTGACCGTACGGCTCGTGGGATCCCATCGCCTGCGAACCTCGTGCGTTCCGTCATCGATCCGGTCTGCCGATTCTCCGTGGAGGCCGAAGTACGCGGTGCTCGTCCGATCGTATGCCTCGCTCCACTCGCGGTGCACTCGATACACCCCTTTGACGGCGAACGGCTTCCCATCGAGGGCGACGCAATGGACATCGGCGCCCGCCACGGTCTCTTCGCCGAAGTCCGTCAACGCGACGTCCGCGCCGCCTGGAATGGGAATCGTGGGGAGTGCGTCCGCCACCGATTCGACGACCGCGACGCCGCGGGCATTGGCAGCGGGCTTGCCGTCGGCGCCGAGTATCGTCTTGCGTACCACCGCGCCGTCGGTGCTCCCGAAGACGAACGCATATCCGAATGCCCCCTGCGCATCGCTTGCCGCTCGCCCCGTAGGAGCGAAGAAGCGCTCGGTTACAATGCGTCCACGAGCGTCGAAATCGCGACGAATCGTCGTGACCCGCTGATCACCAAAAGGGAAACGTGGCGTGGTGCCGTCCTCGTCGACGAAGTCGACTCGCCGACCGCCGTCCGACCATTTCTCCCAACGGAGCAGCTGGTCGTGTCGATCGCGCGCCATGATCTCTCGAACGGAGCCGTCGTCATTGCGAACGATGTCGTCGCGCTCGGCTGATTGAGGCAGCCCCTGGACGTAGGCGTCGTTGTCGAGCACCAGCCCGGCGAAGTTCACCTTCTCCATGCGGACGACCTTCCCGCCGCGCTCCGTGAAGCGGGCCGTCAGGTCGAAGCGCTTGGATGCGAGAGCCGGCGTGATCTCGAGCACGCAGCGGGGCCCCTCGTTCGTGTCCTCGCTCAATACGCAGTACCTGACGCGCGGCACGTGCGCTGCGCGATATCCGGCCACTGCCGCCGCAGCCGTGGCACACGCGAGCCCTCCGGCGATCAGCCCCGGCCACGGCACGCTCCATCTCCTCCGCCCGACAGGCCGCGTCGCGACGAGCGGCTCCACGTCGGTGCGCGACTCCGTCGTCGCCTGCGCAACCCCACCCGAGAGTGCGGTCACGATCTCCCCGGCGTTCCCGAACCTTTCCCCGGGCGACTTCGCGAGGCATCTCGCGACCACCGCCGCCGTCGCCGCGTCGACCTCCGGTGCCCGCCCGCGCAGCGGCGGCGCGGGATCGCGCGCGATCGCCACCAGCACGGCGCCCGTGCTCGCCCCCCCGAACGGCCGCGTCCCGGCGAGCATCTCGTAGAGCACGATCCCGAACGAGAAGACGTCCGACCGCACGTCCACCGCCTCGCCCAGCGCCTGCTCCGGCGACATGTACTCGGGCGTCCCCATGACGCGCCCTTCGTCGGACGTGACGAGCGTCTCCGTCTTCGCCAGCGCCGCCTCCGTCGGTCCGGACGACGGCCGGTCCACGCCGGGCTTGGCGAGCCCGAAGTCGAGGATCTTCACGAGGCCCCCGGGCGTGATCATCACGTTCTCGGGCTTCAGATCGCGATGCACGATCCCCTTCTCGTGCGCCGCCGAAAGACCCCGCGCGATCTGGAGCGCGAGGTCGCGCGCCGTGGCGACGTCGAGCCGCGCTCGGTCGAGGCGCGCTCGGAGGCTCTCCCCCTCGACGAGCTCCATCGCGATGTACACGCGCCCCTCCGCGTCGCCGACCTGGTGCACCACCGCGACGTTCGGGTGAGCAATGGCCGCTGCGGAGCGTGCCTCGCGGAGGAAGCGCTGCTTCTTCTCCTCGTCGCCCGATGCCTCCGGGAGCAGCTTCAGCGCCACCGTGCGTCGCAGCGTCTCGTCCTCGGCGCGGTAGACGACTCCCATTCCCCCGTGGCCGAGCTTGCCGACGATGCGGAACTGCGCGATGCGCGCCGGCGTGGACTCGACCGCGCGATCGGGGGCGGCCGCGACCGCGCGGAGGAACGTGTCCGCGTCGGACTTCGAGCTGGGGTCCCCGTCACCGGTGGTCAAAGCGCGGGGAGGATCGCGTAACGACAGCCCGGTCGCAAGGTCACGGTGTCCCCACAAAAAGACGAAAGCCGCGACGACCGCGGCTTTCGACCACGACGGTCGCTACTCCTGCGGGCCGACGAGAATGCCGGCCTTGATGTTCGTCTTGGTCTTCATTGGGAGCCTCCTTCCTGCCGGCGGCGAGCGCTAGCACTCGGGAGTGGCTCCGCCACGGCGATGTGAAGCTCATGGTGAGCGGCGTGAAGTCGATCCCCGGGCACGCCTTTTCGACGCCGACTCCCTGCGTGGGCGAATCGCCTTCACACCGTGGAGCCGCGGTCACCAACGTTCGAAGCCGGTGCTGGGGCAGGGCCCGATGGGCGGGTCGTCAGCACCGGTGCCCCGGAGACGGGGCGCTGAACGAGGAAGCGACATGAAGGTTCGTACGGCAATCCAGGCTGGCAAGAAATTCACCCCGTGAGCGCGTTCCCGCGCGGACTCGTCGTCACATCGCGCGGGCGCGGTCACCAATGTTTGAAGGAGAATCGAGATGAAGGTCCGAACTGCAATCAAGGCTGGGTTCCCCGACCAGACGCCGTGAACCAGAAGTGAAACAACCCACGCGACCCTGGACACCCCGAGTGACCAGGGTCGCGTTCCTTTTCGAGGGCCGTCCGGGCGCCCGCGGGGGTCGACTCGCGCACCGCGCCCGCGTCATGGAATGATGCCCGGCGATGTCGGAGCAGCGGGACAGGGGATCGGACAAGGGCCCGTCTTCCCCGACACTCGGCAGATGATGTTCGAGCACCTCCTCCGCGGTCGCGTCGACGAGGACGCGGGCGACAAGACGTCGGCGTGCAGTCACTACGCCAAGATCCTCGAGCGCTGGGGCCACGCCAAGCCCCGCTCCGTCACCGCCGAGGAAGCCCGCTCGCGATCGAAGGCGCTGGGCTGCACGCAGCCCTAGCCGTCGAGGCAGGCGCCGTACGCGCCGCCGTCCTCCGAGAGCGCTCGGCACTTGTCGACGAGCGGGTTTGAGCCTGTGACGGGTGGTGAGTCACCATTCGTGAGTACCGCGCTCTCGTCGTCGAGTGATCTTCTGCCAACGACGCCGGAATTTGAGCCAACGACGAGACGAATTGCCCCGTGCATTGCGGCTGCGCGCACGTGGTCGTGTCGAAGTCACGCGAAAACGGGGTCCGACGTGACGGGTTTGAGCGAGCTCCGGCCAACTTCCGGAGCCCGTCTCACCACTCGTGTACACTCATCTCTCCTCATGGGCAGCCGGAAGAAGCGCGTCCACCCGAACCTCGCCTTCGCCCTCGCGCTGGCTGACGTCGTTCGCAGCCTCGGCATCACGCAGCTCGAGCTGGCCCGGCGCGCCGGCGTCTCGGAGAACACGATGTCGCGTTGGTGCGTCGGACGCTTTCGCCCGTCGCGCGCAGCGCAGCAGCAGCTGCTCGACGTGGTGGCGACGGCGCCCAAGCACCACGTGCACGCGCTCGCCCGCAGCATGCTGGCCGACCCGACGGTCGCCTATCCCGCGGGCGTCGATGGGCCGGCGCTCGCCCGGATCGCGCCCGATCGCGCAGAAAAGACGCGGAACGCGCTGGAGGCGACGGTCCATCACTGGGCGGGCCGGCTCGGCGTGAAGCCCGAGAGGATCCGAGATGCTTTCGCCGCGATGCTCGGCACGGTCAAGGACGCGGGGATCGACGCGCGCGCGGCGCAGGCGTTCCTCCGCGGGGCGTAGCATCTGACGGGTGACGGGCGAGGCGCGCTGCTCGCCCACGGCGTCGGCGCGGGCGAATCGCGTTCACATGGCCGGCGTGCGGTCACCATCGGTTCGAAGCCGGAGCTTGCAGGAGACCCGATGGGCGGGTCTCCGGCTCCGGTGCCCTGGTGACGGGGCGTTTCCGACGGAGAATCCAAATGAAGATTCGTACGGCCATCAAGGCTGGTCCCGCGATCTGCAGGTGATCGGAAGGTGAAGTTCCGCGACCCCGGCCCTGTCTTGCGGCGGGGTCGGGGCTTCGCTTCTTCGTGCCGTCATGGAATGATGCCTGCGATGCCGGAGCAGGCGCGTGGCGCTCGATCTATGCGTCCCACGTTCGATCTCCGGAGGACGCCCAAGTCGCGCTCTCCGTCTACGAGCGCGAGCGCCCCGTCTCCGACGTTGACACCACGAGCCCCGCGCTCGCGACCACGTACGCGCTGGCAGGGCACTCCGCGGAGGCGCGCGCGATCTTCGCGAAGGTGAGCGGCGTCTGCGGGCTCGCGACCGCCACCAGCTGGGTGATGATCCAGCACCTGCTTCGCGGTCGCCTCGACGAGGAAGACGGCAACAAGCCCTCCGCCTGCGCCCATTACGCCAGGATCCTCTCCCGCTGGAGCCACGCCAAGCCCCGCTCCGTCACCGCGGACGAAGCCCGCGCCCGCTCCCGCGCGCTCCATTGCCCGGAGCAGTAGCTTCAGGCTCCTTCGTCCTTCACATCGACGCTCCCCGGTCACTCCCCAGCGAGACCCACAGCGACGCCATCCGGGCCCGCGAGGGCTCCGTTGAGCAAGTGACAGGTTCCAACTGGGGAGACCGCGAGATGCATCCCGCGAAGATTGCTTCTTGTGTCCTGTATCTCGTGACGACGGCGTGGCTCGTTGCCTGCACCGCGCCAGTGGGGGATCCGTCCGGCACAACGCAAAAAGACTGCGTCGACACGACGGGCGAGGTCGCGCCCGCGACGACCGTTAGCGACGTCGCCACCGCGGCCACATTTCAACGGGCGGACGAGCCCCCGGCCGCCCTCACATGCTTCACCGCGTCCTGCACTTCCAACGCGACGTGCGAATCGATCTGCAAGGAGTCGTCGGCGCGGTGCGTGAGCCACAGGTGTTTCCAGCCCTGAGCCCGTAGAGCGCCCCACTCACCTCTCCGCTTCCGACCTCCCGACCTTCCTGTGAATCAATCTCCCGGCTACTCCGCCTTCGGCAGCTTCAACGACAGCCGGTGAAGCCGCCTCGCCTCGATGACCTTCCCGTGGAGCTCCGTCACGAGATCGAACGTCGCGTCACACTGCGCGTCCGAGGGGGACGCGGCGTTCCACCCCTTGACGATCCGCTCGTACCTCCTTGCCGTCGTCCGGAGCTCGCGCGTACGGGAAGAGTCCCCGATTTCGTCGAACATGCCGACGATCGCGACGAGCATCTCCGCGACCATGAACATCTTCGAGGGGACGTACGGGTGCGTCGGCTCGTCGAGGTCGTGGGCGTCGAGCATGCGCGGCACGCCGTCGGGGCCGACGAGGACGCGCTTGCGCACCGTCGCGTCGTCGGGGGCCTTGTTCGGCGCCTTCGGGTCTTCCGGTGGGAAGAACGATGACTGCGTGGGGAGGCGAGGGGTAGTAGGGCGCTCCGCGTCGTCGTCGTGGAGCGATTCGAGGTGCTCCGGCGAGATCTCGAGCCGCTTCGCGGTCTCCGCGGGCGGCGCGCCGCGCTTCGATGCACGGGGCTTCCCGCGAGGTGCGCGACCGGTCATCGAGGGATTGTCGAGCCAGCGAGGGGAGAGAGCAAGACACGAGGCTCCCGAGCCGGCCGGGAGGCTGTGGTGCGCACGTCGCCCCGGATTCGTCGCGTGCTAGCCTCGCCGCGTGGACGACAACCGACGCGAGCGACTCGAGCGCGACGTTCGCGCTCTCTGCGACGCGCGCGACTACGCCGCGGCGGCGACGATGGCCATTCGCGGCTACGGCCCCGAGATCCTCGGCTTCCTTCACGCGGTCCACCCCTCCGAGACCGACGCCACCGACGCCTTCGCCGAGCTCTCCGAGATCCTCTGGCGCAAGCTCCCCGACTTCAACTGGGAGAGCACCCTCCGGACGTGGGCCTACGGCATCGCACGCAACGTCTCGCGCGTTCTCCGTCGCAACGCGGGCCGGCGAAGGCGGCGCGAAGCAGCCGTCGGCGAGTCCGCGCTCGAGGACGTCGCGCAAGCGGTTCGGACCGAGACGCTCGCGCACCTCCGCACGCAGACGAAGACGCGCTTGCAAGCGCTTCGCGACACGCTCCCGGAAGAAGACCGGATGCTGCTCGTCCTGCGCGTGGACCGGAAGCTCGAGTGGAACGAGCTCGCGCGCGTTCTCGCGGAGGCTGCAGAGGGTGACGAAGCGGCGGCGCAGCTCGCCGACGCGGACGTGACGCGCGAGGCCGCGCGGCTGAGAAAGCGGTTCCAGCTCCTCAAGGACCGGCTGCGCGAGATGGCGAAGCGCGAAGGGCTGATCGGCTGATCCCCTCCTCGCGCTCGTAGATCTTCAGCACCGCGATGAACAGCGACATCAAGATCGGCGCCACGATCAGCCCCGCGAGCCCCATCACCTCGATCCCCCCGATCAGCGACACCAGCATCAGAAGCGGGTGCCCGTGCCCTTTCTTGCCGACCAGGCGCGGGCGAATCACGTAGTCGGTCGCGATGCTCACGACGAACAGCCCCCAGAGCAGGACGAAGATCCCCGATCCGATCTCCCCCTTCCAGGCCAGGTAGCCCGCGATCGGAACCCAGACGAGGAAGGTCCCCACCACGGGGAGAAGCGACGATATCGCCGTCACGAGCCCCCAGGTGACGGGGGTCGCCACGCCGGCGATGGCGTATCCGACGGCGGCGAGCATCCCCTGGATGATCGCCGTGGCCACCGTCCCGACGAGCGCGCTCCGGCTGACGTCGCGAAACTCGATCATGAGCGCGCGCGTGTGCCGCGGATCGAGCGGGAGAATCGACTCGAGTCGCAGGGCCAGCTGGGGCCACTCGACGAGGACGTAGAGCTCGGTGATGAGCGCGATCAAGAGGCCGAGCATTCCGCCGGTGGTCGCCTGGAGCACTGCCGCCGCAGCCGCCATCGCCTTTCCCTGGGCTTGCGTGAGGAGGTCGTTCAGCCACACGGCGGCGTGCTCGTGGTTGACGTGGACCTGGTCGAGGAAGTGGAGCGCACGCGGCCCGAGGGCGTCGAGCGGCGTCCCGATCGCCAGGCGCTGCTGAAGGAGCGTCCCGATGACGAGGAGCTCGCGCGCCAGGATGTAGAGCGAAACGGTGCCGACGGCCATGGCGACGAACGCGCTGAGAAGCGTGACGAGCGCCGCCGCGACGTACTTGTGCCTCCCCTCGTGCCGCGCCGTCGCGCTGGCCCGCGACGCAACGAGCCGGCGGTAGAGCGGCTGCGCGGTGAAGGCCATGACCATCCCGAGCATGAGACCGACCCAGAGCGGCGACGCGATCCAGGCGGCCGCCAGGAAAGACAGGACCAAGAGCACGTCGAGGGCGATTCTTCGCCCCTTGCGCGTCTCGGGAGTCACCGCCGCGGAGCTCAGCGGAACGGGGAGCTCGCTGTCGCGAGCGGGCTCAGGATTGCGAGTCAGAGCGGACAAGGAGTGACCTCCCGTTCGAAGCGTTGCAATCTCCAGCCCAGCCGCACGCGGAGGCCACCATCGGCGTTCGGGGGTGGAGGAGATACCTCCCCAGCTCGACCCCCGACCACAAGCCGATGCCGATCAGAACGATCCCCATCGCGCGCACGACCCAGCGGAGCGTGGCGGGCGCGAGGGCATGCTTGAAGCGTTTGAGCAGCACGACCGTCATCAGCCCCCACACACCGATACCCGCAGCGGCAAATACCCCGAACGGGATCGCGAGGAGCCCCGTGAAGTGAACGAGCTGCCTCGCGTAGAGGAACGTCGTCACCGCTCCCCACGTGGCGAGCAACGTGGGGTTGAGGGCGGCGATCGAGAAGCCGACCCAGAAGCGCCCGGGTTTCGCCGGCTCCCCCGGCTTCGACTCTCCCTTTTTCAACTTGAAGGAGACGAGAAAATAGACCCCCAGCCCGCACAGAATGACGGCCGTTACCCCGTGCGAGATCGGAAGGACGAGCGCGTAACGGGCGAGGAACGTCGCGAACCCCCAGAACGCGAGAAACGCGTAGATCCCCTCCGCGACCGCGGCGCCGAGGGCGATGCGGAGCGCTTCCTTGTAATGTCCGCTCGCTCCGTTCGAGACGACGAGAAGCGCGATCGGCCCCGCGAGGGGGAGCGACCCGGCGAACGCGAAGACGAAGGCCACGAGGCTGACGGCGACGAATGACATCCGGCGCCCGTCAGCCTCCTGCCATGCCGTCGAGATCCAACATCGTCGGCCCCGTCCATTCATCTTTCGTACCCTGGACGGTTTCGCGGGCGCGCGTCGTCGCTCGCTCGTCATCCGACGCGCAGAACCGCCGCGCTGTGGCGATACGCCTCACACGTCGGGCGACCAATCGCGGCCCGTCGTGACCGATTGCGTGGCACGCATGATGTAAGGTCGCTCCGACGATGAACGTCTTGAGGGCAATCCAATGCGGGCGATGAAGCGAGTGGGAGTGACGGCGTGCCTTGCGACCTTTCTCTTTGGCGCAGGCGTCAGCGGCGCCATGCTCGGATGTGGAGGGAGCTCCGCGAACAACGCGAAGACGCCCCCACCCCCCGTCGCGGAGGTGAGCGCCGAAGAAGAGGACGCGACGGCGGGTCTCCTCGAGCACCACCGCCATCACCACCACGGAGGGGTGACGCTGCTCCTCGCGATGAGCCTCGACACGCTGGGGGTCCCGCCGGAAGAGAAGCCCCAGCTCGAGAAGATTCGCCAAGATCTGCACGCGCGGATGGAACCGTCGCGCGCCGCGGAGCAAGCCCTCGTGGGGCTTCTGGCCGACGGGATCGCGGCGGGGGCGATCGACACCGCGAAGGTCGATGCCGCGGTCGCGCAGCTGTCGAGCACCGCCGCCGCCGTCCACGACGCCTCGACGGACGCGCTGAATCGGCTGCACGCCGTCCTCACACCACCGCAGCGCGCCGCGCTCATCGACAAGCTCGAGGCGCATTGGTCCGTCTGGCAGAAGGCGAACACCGATGAGAGCGACCACCTTGCGCAGCTCGCCGGGGATCTCACCCTCGCACCGGATCAGATCGACAAGGTTCGCGCGAGCCTTGCCGACGCAATGAAGACCATCCCACACTTCGATCCGCAGGAGGTCGCGGCTCACATCCGTGCGTTCGGCGATGCGTTCAAGGCGGAGACGTTCGACGCGAAGACGCTCACCACCGGCGGCCCCGCGACGGCCCACATGGTCGGCTGGGGAGGGGCGCACATGGCGCGCTTCCTCGAGTCGGTGAGCCCCGTGCTGACGCCGGACCAGCGCACGAAGCTCGCGCAGAGGCTGCGCGAGCATATGGGACACAATCCGAGCGCGAACGGAGGCGGAACATGAGCGGCGCCGGTATGTATCGAGCGCTTCGTGCCTTCACCTGCGTCGCCGTTCTCGGCGGTGTCGCTGCCGTCGTCCCCGCGTGCGAGGTCGGCGTGGAAGGGGCCGACTACCCCGTCGCGTACGGCGGCGGGTACCCCGATGGGTGCATCGCCACCACGGACGCCGTCTACTACAACGGCTACCCCAGCTACTATTGCGGCGGCTATTGGTACTTCCGCGGCGAGGGTGGTCGCTGGGGTCACTATGACCGAGAGCCGCGGGGGCTCTATCAGCGCCGCATTGGTGGTGGAGGTGGTGGTGTCGTACGGCGGAACTACGAGCCTGGCGCGCGTGGAGGCGTACGCGGTGGTGGAGGGGGCGGACGTGGCGGCGGTGGTGGACACGGCGGCGGCGGTCACCGGTAAACTTAGGGCGGCGGATCGGTGGAATCGAAGGATTCGCTGGCCCATCCGAGCTTTGGGTCGGACGCTCGCGCGAGGAGGTCGCGCAGCGCCTCGTAGCTGGCGGACGTTCCGCGCGCGAACTTCCTGCACCCGAAGACCGCTTCTAGCGTCGCGCCCATGTCGGGCTGGGTCGACATCTCGACGAGCGCAGACGCGAGGGTCTCGCGGACCTCGGCCGCGATGGTCACGCGCACCGCGATGAGGTCGAGGGGAATCTCGCCGAGCACGGCGACGACGCGAACGGCGTCGGCCTTCACTCCGATCTCCGACCAGGGGCCGTGCAGCGGGCGCCCCTCCGCGTCGAGATGCGCGAACGTGGCCGCGACGTCGGCGCGGTGCTCGAGCACGGCGCGCAGCCCTTCGGCGTGGGAGCCGGCGAAGAACTCGTGACGAAACGTCTCCTGCGGATCGACGCCGCGCGCGATGAGCCCGAGCCGCGGCACGACGTATCCGGACGCGCTGAGCGGATCGACCCAGGCGATTCCGCGGCCGGCGAGGTGCTCCAGGCCCGCGACCTTCGACTGCGCCCTCGTGACGAGCACCGATGCGTACGTGTCGCGCTCCTCGACGCGCGTGACCAGTGCAACCGCCACGGCGTCGCGCTCGAGGCGCGCGAACAGAAGCGGAGGGAGCCACGCGACGTCGATGTGCCCCAGCGTCATCTCGTGCTCGAGCTCTTCGTACGTCGAGACGGACCGCTCGACGAGATACAGCGACGTTCGCTCGGCGAGGGCGTGCACGAAGGCGCGGGTCCGCGGGTCGCGCTCGCGCAGGCGAGCCGACGGGACAAGGCCTAGAACGAGCCGATCGCTCGGGTGCACACCCTCCAATTTACTCGCTCGTTCGGCCGCGAGTCGATCGAAGACAGGCCCTCAAGCGAGCCCGCCGGGCACGAGCCCCGCGCGCCACGGATGCTTCGTGGCGAGCGTCGTCGCGCGCGCGACGATCCGGGGATCGAGCTTCCCCGCGAACGCCGCTTCGATCGCCGTCGCGAGCTCCCCCACCGTGGGGAACCGGTCGCCGGGATCCTTCGCGAGCGCAACCATGAGCGCGCGCTCGACCTGCTCCGGGACGTCTTGCGCGACGGCGCGAGGACGGGGGGGCATGCGGGACACGACCTCGAGCAGGACGGCCATCATGTCGGTCCCTTGGTACGGCGGATGCCCGGTGATGACGCGATACGCGATGGCTCCGAGCGCGTAGACGTCGGCGCGCGCGTCGACCTCGGCGCCGCGCGCTTGCTCGGGCGCCATGTACGTGGGGGTCCCCAGCACCTGGCCGCGCGTGAGGTTCGCGCTCTGATCGACGAGCTTCGAGAGCCCGAAGTCGAGCACCTTCCAGAGATGCGGGCGCCCTTCGCGCTCTACCCGAAAGACATTCTGCGGCTTCAGGTCGCGGTGCACGATCCCTGCGGAGTGAGCCTGCGCCACGCCGCGCGCGACCTGCGTAATCAGGTCCACGGCGCTCTGTGCCCCGAGCTTCGGTGAGGCGTGCAGGACGTCGGCGAGGTCGCGTCCGTACAGGCGCTCCATCGCGAGGAACGGGACGGGAGACTTCTCGTCGCTGACCTCCATCACCTTCACGACGTGGTCGCTCTCGAGCGACGCGACGATCCGTGCCTCGCGCACGAACCGTGCGACGTTGTCGCCGTCGACGAGGAGGTGCCGGTGCAGCATCTTCACGGCGGCGACCTCCCCGGTGCGGTCGCGGCGCGCTTCGTAGACCTCGCTCATTCCGCCGCGGCCGATGAGCGGTCCGAGCGTGAACGAGCCCAGCGTCTGATCGGTGTACCGCCCGGGGCCGCCGACCTGGAGCGCGCGCGCGAGATCGGCGCGAGCTTCGAGGAGCAGGGCCTCACGCATCGCGGCTTCGCGAACCGTCCCCTCGAGGCGCATGATCGCGCGGAGCGCGGTCGAGCGCGTGGCGCGCGCGAAGGCGAAGCCGGTCACCAAGATCAACTGCACCGCCAGCTCGGTGACGACGAAGTCGCGCGTCGCGACGGGGGCCGGGCGGAAGACGCCGCGGTCGGCGAGGACGCCGGTGAAGATCGCGAGCGAGGCCGCGAGGTGGAAGATCGCGCACTGGAGGTACACCCAGAGCCCCGCGAGGAAGCTCCGCTGTCCGCTCATGAACGCGACGCCGAACAGGAGGACGAGCCCCGCGGGAGAGAAGACGCCGTCGTAGTAGACCCACGCGCAGCCGCATGCGCCGCAGATCGTGCCGACCAGGACGAGCGGCCACTCGGCGTCCTGCGTCTGGCGCCTGCGGAGCAGCCAGAGGAGCCACGCTCCGCCGAGCGCGACCCCCGCGGCGCTCGCGGCGAAGATCCACTTCGCGATCGCGTCCCCCCCGAGGAACGGAAGCGGCGCGATCATCACGAGCGGCATGGCGATCGAGATCGCCAGGAAGAGGCGCGTGCGATCGACGTCGTCCTGCGCCAGCGCAGCCTCGGCGCTGCTCGTGGAGGAGCCCGTGCGCGGCGTGGCGTCGAGGGCCCGGTGCGCGACCGTCGACTCGAACTCCAGCCCCGTGTTCGCTCCCGCGCGGGTGCCGGGAAGGTCGGGGCTCGAACCGGTGGGCATCTACGAGCCCCATGGTGCGATGCGGCGTCGCATCGTCAAGCGGAAGGAGGTTCAATCTGCCGTTCGGGCTGTTTCTCCTCGAGCGCCTGCCGAATGCGGATCATAGGGCGACACAGCCTGACACACGGCCTTGGCGATTGCGGGCTCAGAAACAGGGGAGTTCGTCGATCGCCGTGGCGGCATACGGACTGCACGCGCACCCGAGCTGAGACGCACACTGATCTTGCGAAGATGCACGCATGCTCCAGGATGCCGGCCTTGGCCCAAAGGGAAATGAGAGATCCATGAGACCCACGAGAGCGACGGGAGATCGAGATCGGACACGGACAGTCGCCGCGTGCGCGGTCGTGTTCTTCGGCTCGGCGATCGGCGTCGGCGCGATGCTCTTCGCCTGCGGCGGAACGCCGAACACCTCTCCGTTCACGCAGGGCAACGGCAACGGGCCGAACGGGAACGGCTCCGACGGCTCCACCGGTCCCGGCGGTCCGCTCGGCGACGGCGGCGCCCCGATCTTCAACCCCGTCAGCGACGACAGCGCGGCGCCTGGCCCGATCTACACCGACGGCGGGTGCGCGGGTCTTCAGTGCCAGATCTCCGCCACCTGCACGAACGACGGCGGCACGACGATCGTCGGCAAGGTCATGGATCCCGCCGGGGCGAACCCTCTTTACAACGTGCTCGCGTACGTCCCGATGTTCGACCCGACGCAGCCGAGCAAGATCCCGCCGGGCTACGGCATCGAGCCGATCACCGGAGGGGTGACCTTCCCCTCGGGGGTGAGCTGTGACTCTTGCAGCTACCTCTATACCGGGAACCCGATCGCGATCGGGACCTCCGGGACGGACGGGACGTTCACGATCACCAACGCGCCGAACGGGACGAACATCCCCGTGGTCATCCAGGTCGGCAAGTGGCGCGCACACACTACGGTGGCCACGGTGGCCGCCTGCGCGGAGGCGGATGCCGGCGAGATCAAGTTCCCCTCGTCCGCGACCGGGAGCGATCCGATCGACAGCATTCCCCAGATCGCGATCTCGATGGGCGGAGCCGACTCGCTCGAGTGCTTGCCCTACCGAATGGGAATGGATGTGTCGGAGTTCACGAGCGGCGCCAGCTCCACGGGGCACATCCACATCTTCACGGGGGGGGGCGGGGGAGGGGGCTCGTCTCCGCCGTCGAGCTCCGCGAACATGTGGAACTCGCTGACCGATCTCGAGAAGTACGACGTGTCGCTCTTCTCCTGCGAAGGGGGGGAGACGACCGCCGCGAATCCGCAGCTCCTCGAGCAGTACGTAAACGCGGGGGGGCGCGCGTTCCTGTCGCACTACCACTACGCGTGGCTGGCAGGCCCGCTCGAGACGGGGGCGAGCGCCGGGTACACCGCGAACGCGGACTGGGGCTCGAACCTCGCGTCCTGGAACAGCAACGACCAAGGCGCTGACTTCGGGGCGATCATCGGCGCGAAGATCTCGACGACGCTGAACGTCGGCGGCGGAACCTTCGCCAAGGGGGAGGACCTCGAAGCCTGGCTCTCCAACGTGGGCGCGCTCGGGACGGGTGGCGTTCCGGCGACCGAGGTGGCGATCAACTCGCCGTCGTTCGATCCGAACGTGACCTCCGCGAACACGGTCTCCCAGGCCTGGGCGACGTACGACACGACGACGACCACCGACGACGGATTTCCGACCGCTTACTTCTCGTTCGACACGCCGGTCGGCGCCGTAGCGCCCCCCGATGGCGGCGCGCCGCCGTACTGCGGTCGCGTCGTCTTCAGCGGCCTCCACGTCGGGGCAGCGGCGAGCGACACGACGGGGGGACAGACGATGCCATCTTCGTCCACGTGCAACCCAGGCCCCGGCGATCTCTCACCGCAGGAGAAGGTCCTCGAGTTCATGCTCTTCGACCTCTCCGCTTGCGTCACGCCGGACAAGGCGCCGCCGGGAGTTCCGATCCCGCCGCCGCCGCCCCCCCCTCCGCCGAAGTAGGCGGTCCGTCAGTAGCCGTTCGCGGCGAGCCAGTCGCGGAGGCGCTGCGCGAGCTTGAAGTGCCAGTCGCGCGTCGCGTCTCCCCCCTGGATGGCGCGGTCGAGGCGCTCGGCTATCTCGTGCTGTAGGCGCGCGTTCTCTTCGTCGTGGGTGGCGCTTGCGTCGAGCTCGTTGGCAAACGTGTTCATGTCGTTCTGCGCGCGCCCGTTGACCTCGTTTGCGTAGGCACGAAATTCGTTGGCGCGCGCATGGAGGTCTCGCGCGTGGCGCTCGAGGACGACCCAGTCCACCTCCACGTCGTGACGCGCCTGGCGATCGCGTCCGATGATCGGCTCGAGCTCGTGAGCCCGCGCCTCGTTGAGTCGAATCTCTTCTCGAATTCTCGCCGCGTGCTCGGGGCCCATGAGCTGGACGCCATGGTCCTCGGGCGGAACGGTATCCGCGGCTCGGACCGCGCGCGCGGTTGCAGCGAGACCAGTTGCGACGACAACGGTGAAGGCGAGCGCGAGCACGTGTTTGGATCGAACCATCGGACGTTCTCCTCGGTGGGTATCGACGGCTAGCTGAACCGAAGCAACGAATACCAGGAGACAGACGGTCGAGGTCGACCCTCATTCATATCGGGAAGTGGTGAATCATTGCCGCGCCCGCCAGATACGGCCGTGTTTCTTTTCGACACATTCACCGAACCAAGCTGGCGGCGAGTGAGTTGTCATCCTTGCGCAGGCGTTTCTGATTGCCGAAGATGACCACGCGCTATTCGAATCATTTCGTCCCTGTCATCAGGGATCGGGAGAGAACCCAATGACACTCAAGACCCCAATGCGACTGGGCGCCCTCGGCCTCTTCGTCGGTTCGATGTCCCTCTGCATCGTCGGCTTCGCCGAAGAACACGGCCGACGGGCGCCGCCCCCCCCGTTCCAGGCGCATCCTGGGGGAGCGCATCCGCGTGGTCCCACCGTGCGTCCACACCCGGTCCGCGTGCTGCAACCCCGAATGGTCGATCACGGACACACGGGATGGGCACACTGGAGTCACCCCGATTTCGCCCGTCCTAGCTACTACTGGGACTGGGACCACGTGCACAACGTCACGTGCATCGCGGAGGACTCCTATGGGGATCAGTATCCGGTGAGCGAGCCGGCGGCCCCGGGCTTCGGTCTCGCAAACATGACCGACGTCGAGGACGACGCGCTCGACCGCTGCTACTCCGAGTCGGGCCAAGACGCGACCTGCGTCCTCGCAACCTGCACGCACATCTAGAGGTGGCGGGGCGCGTCGGGGCGCATACGCTGTCGCCGTGCCCATTCGCCATGCCTTCGCGATCGCATGTGCGCTCGTCGTCCTGACGGGCTGCGGCTCGCGGACGGGCTTCATGCCTGGCTCTTTGGAGATCGACGCGGGCCCTGCCGACGCGGGGTCGGTGACGGTCGACGAGGACGCCGGACCTCCTGCGCCCCCTCCGTGCATCCCCGGCGCGGGGCCGAGCGCGATCGCGACGATCAACCCGTTCGCGTCGGTGCTCGCGGTCGACGATCAGAGCGTCTACTTCATCGCGAACGGCGAGGACGCCGGCGTGTTTTCTTCCATCCCGAAGGGGGGCGGGACCGTGCGATCGCTCGCGGCCGCTCCGCCGCCGAACGTGGACCAGCTGGCCGTCGACGGGACGACCCTGTACGCGCTCGACTATTCCGAAGGGCTCTACAGCGTCCCCAAGCTAGGGGGACCGGCGACGCAGCTCACCCCCGGCGCGCCGATCGGCACGGCGGGGATGGGGCTCGACGACGACTCCGTCTACTACTCGGACGTCACCGACGTGTGGAGGGTACCGAAGCAGGGGGGCGCGCGCGTGCTCGTCCTCGGCGGGCCGGGCGTCACGACGCAAGACCAGCTGATGCTCAACCTGCGGCTCGTGGGGGACAACCTCTACTGGAGCCAGCCTGACGGGGGGCTCTACATGAGCGCGAAGGACGGCTCGAACAGTCACCTCATCGCGACCGTCGACCCCGCGGGAGGGGGCGAGGCCGACGAGTTCGTCACCGACGGAACGACCGAGTACGCGTGGATCGACGTCTTCACGACGCCGGAGATCATCTCGCTTCCGGTCAATGCGGGCACGCCCGTGGCGACGCTCGGCGCGTACGAAGGGAATCGAGGCTTCTTCGAGGACGACGCGCTGATCACGCCGACGACCGTGTACTTCACCGGCTGGCCGGCGAACGGCAACGGCACCGCCGACCAGGGGATCTACGCCCTCGCGCGTTCGACGGGGACGATCACGGAGGTGAGCGCGGGGCAGATCGTCGTCGTGGAGCAGGACGATACGTGCCTCTACTGGATCGACGGGGACCAGCTCTTCACCGTCGCCAAATAGTGATCGCGATCGCGATCACGGGGCGCGCTTTTCGCAACGGGCGGGCTTGCTCACTCCAAGTCGGCCGGAGTGTTGCGCGCCATCCACGCCGCGTAGTCCCCCTCATAACCCACCTCGCGCTGCCGCTGCCGGACGCGGTCGATCAACGCCATCACCTCCGCAGGCGCGAGCTCGCCCTTACCGGTCAAGCTCCGCGCGACGTGCTCGGCGACGCGCTCACCGTGCTCGAGCGATTCGTGGATGTTCCCCTTCCCCGTGACCACGTTCCCCAGGCCGAAGACCCCCGGTAGTCCGTCGTATTCGCCTGTATCCCAGCTCTTGAACGCGTACATCTCGCCGGTCATCGCGATGCCGGAGATCTTCTCCGGGACCGAGCCGATCGACGAAACAACGAGCGGCGTGCGCAGGTTGTGCTCCGAGCCTGTGACGGCCTCCACCTTTCGTCCATCGACCTTCGTCTCGACGACCGTGAGGCCGACCATGCTTCCCCCCTCGACGAGGACGCTCTTGGCGAGCCGGCGCTCCTGGAAGCGGAACAGGAATTTTCGCTCTGCGATCTCGAGGGTCTTCCTGCGGACCAACTGGGCCTTCTTGATCTGCTCGGGCGTCGGATGGGCGGGGGTCTCCGCGAGCGGCATGTCCTCGGCGCGGCGGCGGTAGAGGAGCAGACCGTCCGTCACGCCGAGGGACTTCGGGTCCACGTTCTTCCTCTCGCAGAACGTCGCGATCCCTTCGTGCTCGAGGTCGAGCATCGTCGCCTCGATGCCGCGCTTTCTCAGCGCGCGCTCGTAGATCTCGAGCTGGATGATCTTGATCACGTCGATCGAGGCGAGCCCGCCGCCGATGCAGAGCGTTCCGTCGGGCACTTCGTAGCGCGGGCCCGCGTAGGCGCGCTCGTTCTTGTGATTGAACCAGTGGACGAACGGGTTCTGGTAGACGAGGCCCCGGTCCACGTACGCGTCGACGCCGGGGACGTCGAGCGGGCGATCGCGCCAGGCGCCGATCGCGAGGAGGAGCGCGGAGAATCCCCACCGCGTCGCCAGAATCTCGAAGTCGATGTCTCGTCCGAGTCGGGTGCGCGGCACGAAGTGAATCCGCGGGCGCGAGAATCGCTCGTCGATCTTGCGGTACTCCTGCTTGCGGAGTTTGGTGTGCCAGCGCGGCAGCCCGTCTTCGATCTTCCCGTACGGGCGATCGTTCTGCTCGAAGACGACGACCTCACAGCCTCGGTCCGCGAGGACCTTTGCGGCCACCGAGCCAGAGACCGCCGCTCCCACGATGGCGACGACGTGCAAGAGCCCTCACTGCCGCCAGGGCGCGATGAATCGAACGTGCACCGCTCGAGGCTACAGGAGCTTCGCCGAGAGCGTAATCGGCGTCGCCGCGAGCGCCTTCGACAGCGGGCAGGCCTTCTTCGCCCCTTCCGCGATCGCGAGGAACGCTGTCTGCTCGATGCCCGATACGCGCGCTTCGAGGTCGAGCGCGATCGTCTTGATCGCGAACCCTTCCCCTTCTTTCTGGAGATCCACGGAGGCGGTGACGCGAAGCTCTTGCGGCGCGTGCCCCGCTCCGCTCAGCGCGAACGAGAGCGCCATCGCGTAGCACCCCGCGTGCGCCGCCCCGCGCAGCTCCTCCGGGTTGGTGCCGGCCTTGCCGTCTTCGCTCTGAAAGCGCGTCTGAAACGAATAGGGCTGATCGTGAAAGACGCCGCTCTGCGTGGTGAGTGCGCCTTTGCCATGAAGCCCATCGCCCTGCCAACGTGCCGTGCTCTTGCGGATCATGGTGGTCTCCTCGTGGTTGCCAAGCGTTTGCGTTTGCGCGTGAATCAGGTCCCTGCGGCGTGCGATCCGTCGCAGTACGGCTTGTTGCTCGAGCGGCCGCAGCGACACAAAGTGACGCGGTTTCGCACCTCGTAGGTCTCGCCGTCGGCGGCGACGATCGGAATCCCGCCGCGAACCCAGAGCGGCCCGCTCACGGCGCGCGCGGTGTCTTCCACGAGCCCGATCGAGGGCTCGAACGCCGGCTCGATGTCCTCGCCGGTCTCGAGGTCGACGGCGACGAGGCGCCCTGCCGGACAGTGGCCCGCTTCGTGGAGAAACAGCTTCCGCTTCTGAGGGACGTTCGTCTCCGAGACCAGGTTCCAGACCTGCCCGTGCGGATCGCAGAAGCGCGCGAACGCGCAGAGCGACTCGTTGTCCTTCAGCGCCATCGTGGGGCCTTCGAGGATCTTCGCCTCCGCATCGAACGGCTCGCGGCTCGCCGTCTCCGTGCCGTCGAAGCCGTTCTTCTTGTGGGTGCCGTCGCAGAACGGCTTGTTCGACGAGCCTCCGCAGCGGCACAGCGCGAACTGCGCCGCGTGCGGGAGCCGCGCCCCTTCGCGCCACTCGAGCGACTCCCCGTCGGCGTTCGTGACGATGTGCTGCGGGGCGAGCGGGATGTCGCCCGACACGAGGTAGGGGCCGTTCTTGGTGACGGTGATCTGCGGCGCGGTCGGCTTGGACATGGCGGACTCCCTGGCACCCTTTTCGCGCGCGAGTGTACTGGGCGTCTCCCGGGACGCGGGAGACAAAACCGAGCTCATCCTCGGTGACGACGCCACATGGCCCAGTCAGCGACCTGCACCACGAGGGCAATCGACCCGCCGAGCGCCGTCGCGACGATCCGCGCCATGGCGACCTGTTCCTCCGGCACCCCCGCGAGCGAGAAAATGAACACGACGTAGATGGTCACGCACGCCGACAGGAGCCCGTAGCTCGCCTTCTGAAAAAGGTACGACCCGAATGCGGCGATCGAGACTCCCACCGCGAGGGCCACGGGGCCGGGGTGCGACAGGAGGATGGCCCCCGACGCGAGCGCCGCGCCGCCGACGGTCCCTCCGACGCGGGTGAGGGCGCGGGTCACCGTGTGGTTTCGATCGGGGCGGAGCACGAGAAGCGCGGTCATCGCCGCCCAGTACCCGTTCCGGAGCGCGAGAAGTCGCTCGACGAGCATCGCGGCCGCGAGCGCGATCGCGAGGTGGACCGCGTAGTGAGGGACGAACGGATCGGGCGGCGGTGGCGGAGGAAGGCGCCGTCGCGCGAAGCGGGCGATCGCGAGGCATCCCGTCTGGGTCAGGCCGCCCGCGAGGATGATGAGCGCGCGGAGCGACGCTCGTTCCAAAGAAGCCGGGAAGCCCGTCGCGATGATCGCCGCGAGCCCGCACTGAAGGGCGATCCACGCGGGGCCGGCGCCGCGCGACGCAGCGCGGCCGCAAAGGAAGCCGAAGGCGGCGGAGACCAGGACGGCGCTCGGTCCATGCGTCGCGGCGAGCGAGCCGATGGTGGCCGACACGCCGATTCCGGCGCTCGCGGCGGCGAGCAGCAGCGACTTCGAACCGCGCAGATCGAGCGGCGCGCCAAAACCGACCGTGTACGCACCTCCGGCCGCGAGGACCCCCACGAGCGGGCGCCCGATCGCCGCGCCGACGGCGAGCGAGAGAGCAATCGCCGGGACGCGAGCCCCGGCGCCGATCGGGTCGAACGTCCAGGCGTCGCCGGTGAGCCATCTCCAGGCGCGCACGATCGCGTCGGACATCGGGGCGCGACCGTGACACGGGTGGGCACCGCTCGGCAAACCGCTCTTCGCTCCGTCCGGCCTCCGTCCTGTATCGTTGGCGTCCACGATGCCCAGCCCCGAAGACATCAAGCGCTACGTCGAGAACTGGCAAGGCGAGATCGACGGCGCCTTCCAGTACCGCGCGATGGCCGCAAGCGAGAAGCGGGCGAACGTCGCGGACCTCTACAGCCGGCTCGCCGCGGTCGAGGAGAAGCACGCTGCTTTCTGGGAGAAGCGTCTCCGCGAGGCTGGCCGCGAGCCGGGGCCGCGCCGGCCGAGCTGGCGGGCGCGGACGCTCGCGTGGGTGGCGCGACGCTTCGGCGCGGAGACCGTCCTGCAGACGGTCGCGACGGGGGAGTACGCGAACCGCAACGCGTACGTCGCGCAACCCGAGACGCACGGGACGGAGATGACGGAAGAGGAGCGGATGCACGCGCGACTCCTCGAGAACCTCCTCACGAAGACCAAGACGGGCGTCGAGGGGGCGACGCTTGGTCGGCTCGAGGGGCGCCACAAGGCCGGCGGCGGCAACGCGTTAAGGGCGGCCGTGCTCGGCGCGAACGACGGGCTCTGCTCGAACCTCAGCCTCGTGATGGGGATCGCGGGGGCGACGATCGATCACCGCGTGATCGTGATGACGGGCCTGGCGGGCCTTCTCGCGGGGTCGTTCTCGATGGCGCTGGGGGAGTGGGTGAGCGTGACGAGCGCGCGCGAGCTCGCGGAGCGGGAGATGCGGATCGAGAAGAGCGAGGTCGAGGAGAACCCGGAGGAAGAGCGCGAGGAGCTTCAGCTCATCTACGAGTCGAAGGGGCTCAGCGTCGGCGAGGCAAAGCACCTGTCGACGAAGCTGATGAAAGACCCGAAGACCGCTCTGGACGCGCTCTCGCGCGAAGAGCTCGGGATCGACCCGGACGAGATGGGGGGATCGCCGTGGGTCGCGGCGGCGACGTCGTTCTTCCTCTTCGCGCTCGGCGCGATCATCCCGATCGTGCCGCTCTTCTTCCTGTCGGGGAGCCGCGGGACGCTCGCGAGCATCGGCGCCGGAGGGATCGGGCTTTTCGCGATCGGCGCGGCGATCACTCTGTTCACGGGGAGATCGGTGTGGCTCACCGGGGGGAGGCAGCTCGTCCTCGGTCTCGCCGCGGCGGCGGCGACGTTCGGGATCGGTAGGGCGATCGGAGTCGTCGTCGCGGGGTGAGCTCGCAAACGGTCACTGCTCGGTCGCCGTCTCGCTCCGCGTCATGTCGCACGTGACCGCCGAGCTCCCCGTGCCGTTGGTTTGGACCCCCGTTGTGCTCACTTGGGCCGTCGTGCCGCTCGAGCCGAGGACCCACGTGAAAGTCTCGATCGTCTGCTGAAAGCTGACCCCCGACTCCACGAAGCTGCAGGACTGCTCGCCGTCGAGGGCCGCCTCGGTGCCCGACACGTCCAGCTTGTACGTGCAATATTCGCCCGTCGCGACGAGACCTGTGCTGCTCGTCGTCGAGGCGGTGATCACGAACGTTCGAGAGGTCGTTGAGGTCGTGCCCGTGCCGTCGTTCGTGCAGTCGGAGAGCGTGTCCGGCCCGGTCAGGTCCCACGTGCCGAGGAAGGCCGCGGTCGCGCCCCCGGAGCTGCTTCCGCTGCTCGAACCGCTGCTCGACCCGCTACTCGAACCGCTCGACGACCCGCTGCTTGAACCGCTGGACGAACCGCTGCTCGACCCGCTGCCTGAGCCGCCCGAGCCGCTGACTGTCCCGCAGCTGCCAGCCGTGTTGCCGAGGGTCCCCGTCCACGCGCCGGTCGCCGTAATGCCGTCTCCGACGACGCTGTCCGTGAGGTTCACGACGAGGCAGTCGCCGTCGAGCGTCATCGTTCCGCCGGTGTAGGTCACCGTGATGTTGTCCGCCGTCGGGCACGTGACGCTGTTCGCCGTGATGACGTCCCCGCTCGCCGTGCCGTTCGCGGCGGGGCACGACGGGATGCCGAAAGTCACCACGTTTCCATCCTGCGTGAGGTTCCACGTGACGGTGACGGATTCGGGCGTCGCGGACGTCCCGTCTGCCGAGAGCGTGCTCGTGAGGGTCCCCGAGTACGTCCCCTCGAAGTCAGTGGCGGCGGGACCGCCGTTCGCGCCCCCTCCGGTGGTGCGCGAAGAGCACGCCACCGCGTGCACTGCCAACGCCGCTGTCGCGAGCACAACACCCCTGGCGCCGAAACGGCTCATCGCACTCTTCATCGGGTTCTCCTCCTCATTCACGTTTGTGTTTTGCGAAGCCGCGAGAGCGTTCCCGCGTACGGGGACACGCAGTGCGAAGAGCGAGCCAGGGGCATCGGCGGTCGATCGGTCGCGCGAAGACGCGAAAGAGAAGCCCCCCACCCGGCCTCCCCCCGAATCGGGGGGAGGAGAACGCGTGATCGACAGTGGCCTGCGTGGCCACACTGCTCCCGGGGGAGTGTCCGCGGAGGCCACTGCGACCGCGTCGCGAGCGCCTGAACCCCGGAAAAAGCAGGGGAGTGTGGGTCGGGCGCGCCGGGCACTCTCTTCGCAATGGGGTGGCATGTCACCGCCAACCAACCACTCCGAGGAGAAGAGCTCCCATGAAGCGTCACGCGAACAGTCTCGTCGCCGGCACCGCCAAACGCGCCACGCGCGTCGCGCTCGCCGCGCTCGCAGGCATCCTCGTCTCCACCCAGGCGCGCGCCCAACAGATCCCGCCGCCTCCACAGGCGTCGACGACCCGCGTCACCTTCGAGGGGTCCGGGACGGAGGTCTCTCTCGCCGGGCGCACTTGCACGTTGCCGTGCTCGATGGACGTCGTCCCCGACACCTACCAGCTCACCTACGGTCGGGGCCTCACCCGGACGTTGGTGGTCGCCCCTGAGCCGACGATGGACGTCAGGATGAAGGGGGGATCGCCGGCGCTACTCGTCGTCGGAGTCACGTTGCTCGCTGCGGGCTCCGCGCTCTTCGCGGCGGGGCTCAACACGAACGGTTGCGTCGGCGGCAACCCGGATGCCTCGACAGGAGGCATGTGTCTCAGCATCCCGCTGTCGCTCGAGGCGACGGGGGTCCTCTGGGGAGTCGCCGGGACGGTGCTCACCGTCCTCGGGATTCGTCAGCTCGGGAGGGAGCGCGTGGAGGTAAACCCCAGCGGCCCCACCAACGTCGCCAAGTGGACTCCGCGCGTGATCCCGTGGGCCGCCCCCGAATCGAACGCGCACGGCGGCGCCGCGGGGCTCGCGGTCGTCTTCTGAGCAGGATGTTCCGCAGATGTCTTCACACGTCGGCGCATCGGTCACTCCCTCCTAGGGGAGCGCCAGCGCCCCACGCAGCCGGCCACTCAACCAACGAAACCTAATCCACGAAAGGCACGCCTCCATGAAGCTCCGCCCCCTTTTCTCTCTCCTCGTCCTGCTTCCCGCACTCGCTCTCGGAGGGTGCGGAGCCGGCTACGAGGTGGTCCGCGCGACCCCCTCCACGCCGATCGCCGCTTCGCACGCTTTCGTGGTCCTCCCGACGAGCTACGAGGGGGCGAGAATGTTCAACAAGACGATGGACGAGTACTCGGCGGGGCTCGATCCGGTGAAGCGCTCGGCGTTCGCAACCGATCTGGCCGAGTTCGATCACTCGTTCGGCGAAACCCTCAATCAGCATTCGGCGGGACACTGGACATTCCAGAACGGTCCTGCAGTCCCCGCAGGAGCGCTCGGCGTGCGGGTGCACATGGAGAAGGTTGGGCGCGGTGGACTGGGCAAAGGCTTCATGGCGGGGACGATTGCGATCGTCGGCCCGGACAACCAGCCGCTCGACGAGATCCGGATCGACACGTCCGTCCGGCCCTCCTGGACGAACGCCGAAATCATGGGGGGGGGCGGCAAGACGTTCGGCGAGCTCTTCTCGGAGTATCTCGGGAAGCGCTCCGGCGGCGGGTGAGCGCTCCGTCCCTCGGAGTCATCGCGCCCGTTTTCGTTCTCGCTGTCGGCGTCGCGCTCAGCGCAGAAACGCCATCGTCGCGTTGGCGCGCGTAGCAGGACTAGCGCCAGTGGTCACCCTCGACCAGCTCGTCCCGTCAAACGTCCACGTCTCCCCCTCTGCCGCGTTCGAGCCCCACCCCCCGAAGAGCACGAGCTCGTCGCCAAGCGTGGCGACCGTCGACGACAGGGTGGAGGGGAGGCTCGGCACGCCAGCCTCGCTCCAGCTCGCGCCGTCGAACATCCACGTATCGTTCAAACCTACCCCCGAGCTGACCGAGCCCGAGAACCCCGCGAAGAGGACGACCCGCACGCCGAGGGGGGCCGCGAGCGCCTCGTAGCGCGCGGGGGGAGCGGGCGAGGCCAGCACCTCGGACCATGCCGCTCCGTCGAACGTCCATGTGTCGCCCAGCGCCGCGCCGTTGTCGCCCGCTCCTCCGAAAAGCACGACCCGGTCGCCGACGGCAGCCATGCTCGCATAGGCGCGGGCGGAGGGGCCGGGGACAGTCACTTCGGACCAGCTCGACCCGTCGAATGTCCACGTGTCGCCCAGCGCGCTGCCGCTTGCGTCCCAGCCCCCGAAGAGCACGACCCCGCTGCCTAGCGTGGCCATGCTCGCGTCCGCGCGTCCGGGCGGGGAGAGAGGGGCGCTCACCGGGGTCCAGCTCGTTCCGTCGAACGTCCAGGTGTCGCTCCGCGGGGCGCTGCCGCCGCCGTAGCCTCCGAAGAGCACGACCGCGTCGCCGATCGTCGCCATGCTCGCCTCGATCCGCGCCGGCGGCGACGGGGTAGGGGTGAGCAAGGACCAGCGGGTCCCGTCGAACGACCAGGTGTCATTGAGCGAGGTGGCACTCGTCTGCCCGCCGAACAGGACGACGGTGCTGCCGGCGTCCGCCTCCGGCAGCGGGGCGTCGGGGACACCGGCCTCGGCGACGGTCGCGCCGGTGCTCGCCCCTTCGAGGAGCCCGCTGCGTGACCCGCACGACGAGAGAACGAGCGGCGCGCCGAGCCCGAGCGAGACGATTCTCAGTGCCGGAGCCCGCATCGAGTCCCATCCTCTGGCCTCGGCCACCGCTCAGAAGCGGCTGCTGCTGAACACATTCTGAGTCACCGCGCCCGCTGTCGTCTCAGGATCTTGTACACGTACGCCCGATCGAGCTCCGCGGCCTCCGCCGCTTCCGTCACGTTCCCGCCGTGGAGCTCGAGCAGCCCCTTGAAGTACGCGCGCTCGAACGCATCGAGCGCGCGTCGCCGCGCCTCCGGATACGGCACCCGCACGTCGATCGCGGGGGGGGGCGGCGGCTCCGTGTCCTCTCCTCCTCCTCCAGGCTGCAGCGCCTCGTTGAAGACGATGCACCGCTCGAGATGATTGCGGAGCTCGCGGACGTTACCGGGCCAGCTCGACGTTCGCAGGTGCGCGAAGAACTCGGGCGTGCGGAGCGCCGCGCTCACCTCTGTGGGGGCGCCGAGGGCGTCGAGCAGGCGCGCGGCGATTGGCTCGATGTCCTCCGGTCGCTGGCGCAGCGGCGGGATGATCACCCGCACGACGGCGAGCCGATAGAAGAGGTCCGCGCGGAATCGCCCGGCGTTGACCTCGGCGCGCAGGTCCCGGTTCGACGCCGCGACGATCCGCACGTCGATCGGACGGTACGCGTTGGTCCCGACGCGGCGCACCTCGCGGTCCTCGAGCGCCTTCAAGAGCTTGGGCTGCACCTCGAGCGGGAGCTCGCTGATCTCGTCGAGGAAGACCGTCCCCCCTTTGGCCGCTTCGAACACGCCGACCCTGTCCTCCACCGCCCCGGTGAAGGCCCCCTTGCGATGCCCGAACAGCTCGCTCTCGAGCAGGCTCGCCGGGATCGCCCCGCAGTCGACCGTCAAGAACGGCCCGCTCGACCGCGCCCCGAGCTGGTGAACGGCGCGTGCGGCGCGGCTCTTCCCCGTGCCGGTCTCCCCTTCGAGGAGCAGCACCACGTCGCTCGCCGCTGCCCGCTCGAGGATCGCGAAGCAAGCGCGCATGACCATCGACGTCCCGACGAGCCCCGACAGCTCGGTGCGCGCCGAAATAGGGAGAGGAGTGCTGCGGTCGACTGGGCGAAAGCGGAGCGAGACCCGACCGAGCTGCAGGACGCTCCCGGCGCGAAGGTAGGCGTCGCGCACGAGGACTCCGTCGAGCAGCGTGCCGTTGCGGCTCTCCAGATCGCGCACGCGCGCCCCCCCGCCGTCGATCGAGATCTCGCAGTGAAAGCGGGAGACCGTCGGGTCGTCGATGACGACGTCGTTCCGCGCGAGCGAACCGATGGAGCAGCGGTCTGCGCTGTTCTCGAACGACGTCTTCGTCGTCTCGCCCTCGATGCGATCGAGGAAGAAGTGCTGGACGGAGGGCTCGGGGGTGGGGAGCCACAGCAGCGTCGCGGCGTTCGACGCGGGAGGTTCCGCGGGCTCCGCCCGGTCGTCTCGTTCGCCTCGTCCCCCCAGTTCTTCCCGTGACATGGTGACCACTACCGTATGATGGCTAAGAGGGGGCTCCCATGCGAATCGCTCCGCGCAGAAAAGTCATCGTTCACGGCGTCATGCTTGGGCTGCTCCTCGCTTGCGGCGCCTTCGTCGCGTGCAGCGGTGGCGGGACCCCGGCGACTTACCAAGAAGGGGGAGATTCCGGCGTGCCGGTGGTCGTCCCTGACGGCGCGACCGGGGGGAAGGACGTCACGGCCAAGGATGTCGTCACGGTCGACGTCGTCGCGAAGGACGTGACGGTGAAGGACGTCGGGGCGATCGACGTCGAAGTGAAGGACGTGACGGTCAAGGACGTCGTGGTGTTCGACGGCAACGCGCCGGTCTATCTGAAGGACGTCGTCGTCGTGGAGGACGTGCAGGAGGTCGACGTCGTCGAGAAGGACGTCGCGTTCGTCGAAGACGCGGGCTCGGGCACCACCTGTCAGCCGCTCGAGGCGCCGTGCACCGGCGCCGACCAGTGCTGCGACACGGGGGCGCTCTGCGCGTACGTCGGCGGGCTGAATCAGACCTGGTGCTGTATGGGCTCGGGGGGGACGTGCGCGAGCGACGACGACTGCTGCGGGGAGCTCAGCTGCGGCACGGATGGCACCTGCACGGATTCGAACTGCGTGGCGGTCGAGTCTCCGTGCACGACCGCGGCCGACTGCTGCGATCCGGGCGCGCAGTGCGCGTCGGTCGGAGGCCTCACGCAGCTGTGGTGCTGCTACGGCGACGGGCAGGCGTGCACTGCGGACAACGACTGTTGCGGGCAGGACGTCTGCACGAACGGGACGTGCCAGGCGAGCGCGCCGACGTGCGCATCCCTCCAGGACCCCTGCACGACCGCCGCGGACTGTTGCAACGCCGGCGCAGAGTGCACGACGGTCGGAGGGCTCACGCAGACCTGGTGTTGCTCGGGCGACGGCTCCACCTGCAGCACCGACAACGACTGCTGCGGGGGATACAGTTGCGGCACGGGGGGGACGTGCCAGGCGTTGAGCTGCCTCCCTCTCGAGGCGCCCTGCACGACGGCAGGCGATTGCTGCGATCCGGGCGCGGAGTGCACTCAAGTCGGAGGGCTCGTCGAGCCTCTTTGCTGCGCGGGGGACGGCGCGGCGTGCACGCAGGACTCCGATTGTTGCGGACAGTACAGCTGCAGTAGCGGGCTCTGTGCGGCCGTCAGCTGCCTGCCCCTTCAATCGCCCTGCACGACGGCGTCGGACTGCTGCGACCCGGGCGTGGAGTGCGACCAGGTCGGCGGGCTGTCGCAGCCGTGGTGCTGCGCCCCTTCGGGGGTGGCGTGCGGGAGCGACAACGACTGCTGCGGGAGCTTGAGCTGCGTCAGCGGCGCGTGTCAGTGAGAGGGACCGGCCCGCTCGCACGCGCGCCCTACGCGCAAACGCACTCGAGGTAGCGCGACCCGGCGGGGGAGGGGTTGCACCCATCCTCGGACTCCAGCGAGTCGACGCACGTCGGCGGCGGGGGGGTGCACGGGTCCGCCTGGCAGTTGTTGCCGGACTCGTAGATGCCGGGGGGGGTGCAGTACGCCGAGTGCCACCCCTGCGGGCACCCGCCCGCGTCGGGCATCGCCTCGCACGGGGGGGCGATCCCGCCGCAGCACGGCTGCTCGCAGTATTGCGTCGCGCTGCAGATCTCGCTCCCGCAGGCGAAGGGGCCGTTCGCCGGCGGAGGGTTGGCGTCGCTCCCAGCGTCGTCGGGGGCGGTGCACGGAATCTCGAGCACGGCGACCGACCATGTGGACCCCGTGCACGTCGCGATCGACGGGCCCCCGTTGGAACAGCCGTAGTCGCAGCGCGTCCCCGCGGCGAAGCTGCACGAATCGCCGTTGGACGGGCCGGTCGTCGGACATTCCGGTGGGTTGCCGCCGTCGGGGCTCCCTAGATCGCCGGTCGAGGCGCCGCCGCACGCCGTTGCGATCGAGAGGAGCAGCAGCGAGCACAGGGTTCGCGCGGTCGCTGTGAGCATGTGGGCGCGCCAAGCAGAGCGTGTGCCAGATGTGAGGATCGTCGGCGACTGCGCGGAATCAACGACGTGCACGGTTCCGCGGGCGGCGTTACACGATCCGCCGGTCCCACTTGGCTCAACTTGGCGCGCCCCTCGTGACCGGGCGGGCACGACGGGAGTCCGGCCGCCGGGCCTCCTTCAGTGACCCGTGCCGTCCGAACGAACGCCGGACTCGAAGAGGAACCAGGCGCGACGCTCGGTTTCGTCGATCCAGCTCTCGATGAGGCTCGCGGTCGCGACGTCGCGGTACTCGTCGCATACCTCGTGCGCCGCGCGCAGGCTCGCGGCGAGCCCGGTGTTGTCCTCGCGCAGCTCGGCCAGCATGTCCGACGCCTCGACGTAGTCGGCATCGTTGTCGGCCACGCGCGTCATTCCCGCGATTTGACCGATCGACGTGACCGTTCGCGCGCCGAGCTTCCGGACGCGCTCGGCGATCGGATCCGTCATGGCGAAGAGCTGGTCGGCCTGCTCGTCGAGCAGAAGGTGGTAGTCGCGGAAATGCGGTCCGGTCACGTGCCAGTGGAAGTTCTTCGTTTTCAGATAGAGCCCGAAGACGTCGGCGAGGATCGCGTTCATCGCGCCGCCGATATCCTTCGCGGCGCGCTCACCGAGGTCATTCGGTGTTGCCGACACTGCCACGCGCTCACTCTCCAGCTTGTGCCGCGATTCCTTCTTGAGTTGCTTGCCCAGCTTGCTCAGCTTGTTCATGCGCTCTCCTTTCGCGTGCGTGTTTCGCGTTCGCGAGCGGCGTATCGCAAGCGGCGGAATATCGCTAGCCCCCGTGGAACGCTCGAGCTGTCGAATCGGCAGGTGCACGATCTGCGCGGCGAGATCGGTGACGCGATCGGCTGGCTACTCCCCCCACGCCGACATCGCGCCGAGGAGGTAGACGTGGACATACCCGCTGCTGCGGAGCACCTCGGCCGCGTGCGCGCTGCGCTGCCCGTGCATGCAATAGACGACGAGTGGCTTGTCCTTGCCGCCGAAGTCGTGCGTGCCGACGTCGTCCACGGGGACGTTGACGGCGCCGTCGATGTGCTTCACGGCGAACTCCTCGGGGGTCCGCACGTCGACCAGCGTGGCGCCTTCGTGCACCAACCGGTGAGCCGCGGGGCCGTCGACGTGATCCGAAGCAGGCGCAGCGGCGGGCGGGGGCGCGGGAGCTGCGCTCGGGGACGAAGCGCACGAGGTCATGGACGTGAGGGCCAGGAGGACGAAAAATCGCATGACCGGCTCTCTACCTCATTGGAGACTGCCGCGCAGCACGCGCCGCCGGCTCGAGTAAGCTCATGCACCGGCGCGCGACGCCGCACCCCCCCGGCGGACCGATGACCTTCACCTTCGACAACACGTACGCACGACTCCCGGCTCGCTTCTTCGCGTCGATCTCCCCTACGAAAGTGCGCGCGCCGCGCGTGGTGAAGATCAACCGCGCGCTCGCCGAGGAGCTCGGGCTCGAACCGGACGAGCTCGCATCGCCCGCCGGGGCGCAGGTGCTGTCGGGCAACGTCGTGGCCCCTGGGGCGGAGCCGATCGCGCTGGCGTACGCGGGTCATCAGTTCGGCTCGTTCGTCCGCCAGCTGGGCGACGGCCGCGCGATCTTGCTCGGGGAGGTCGTGGCCAAGGACGGAAGGCGCGTCGACATTCAGCTCAAAGGGTCCGGGCGCACGCCGTTCTCTCGCGGGGGGGACGGGCGCGCGGCCCTCGGGCCCGTGCTGCGCGAGTACATCGTGAGCGAGGCGATGGCCGCGCTGGGCGTTCCGACGACGCGCGCGCTCGCTGCGGTGGTGACGGGGGAGCCGGTCTTCCGGGACGAAGCGCTCCCCGGGGCGGTCCTCACGCGGGTGGCGGCGAGCCACATCCGCGTGGGCACGTTCGAGTTCTTCGCCGCGCGCGACGATCGAGAGGCGTTGACCGCACTGGCGTCGTACGCGCTGAAACGGCACTACCCGGACGCCGCGGCGACCGGCAACGACGCGCTCGCCCTCCTCGAGAGAGTGGTGCAGGCGCAAGCGAGCCTTGTGGCGCGATGGCTTGGGGTCGGCTTCGTGCATGGCGTGATGAACACCGACAACACCTCCATCTCGGGGGAGACGATCGACTACGGGCCGTGCGCGTTCCTCGACGAGTACGATCCGAACAAGCGATTCAGCTCGATCGACCACGGCGGGCGTTACGCCTTCGCGAATCAGCCACGGATCGCGCAGTGGAATGTCGCGCGGTTCGCCGAGGCGCTGTTGCCGCTTCTGGCGGACGAGGAAGAGGAGGCCGTTCGGGTGGCGACCGAACGGCTCGAGCGCTTCCCGGGGATCTTCGCGGCGGCGTACGCGCGCGTCTTGCGTGCGAAGCTAGGGCTCGTACGCGAAGAGGAGGACGACCCCGCGCTCGCGACGGATCTCCTCGGTCGGATGGCGTCGAACGGCGTCGATCACACGATTCTCTTTCGCAAGCTGTGCGACGCGGCGAGCGACCCCTCGGCGGATGCGCAGATTGCGTCGCTCTTCGCCGAGCCCGGAGCATTTCACGACTGGGCCGAAGCGTGGCGGCGACGCCTCGAGAAGGAGCACGTCGCTCCGGAGGCGCGCGCGGCGGTCATGCGACTGGCCAACCCGGCGTTCATCCCGCGAAATCATCGCGTAGCGGAGGCGATCGAGGCGGCCGTGCGGCGAGAGGACTTCGGGCCATTCGAGACACTGGTCCGGGTGCTCGCGCGGCCGTACGAGGAGCAGCCGGACTCCGCGGAGCTTGCGGAGGCGCCACGGGTGGAGGAGCGGGTGGTGGCGACGTTTTGCGGGACGTGAGGAGCGGCGGCGCTACGGCTCAGTCTTCTTTCGCGGCCGCGCGATGCCGTACTGATCGAGGCGGGCCATCAGCTGGCCGCGGGGCATCCCGAGCAGGCGGGCCGCCTTCGTCTGGTTCCAGGCCGATCGCTCCAGCGCATCGAGGATCCGCTGGCGCTCGAGCGCCGCTAGCTCTCCCCGAAGCCCTGTCGACGAGGGGGCGGCGTCAGGGACGACCGGCCACGCGCCGGTCACCTCGAAGGATGGCGGGACGACCGCCGGGGCCGCGATCTGTTGTTGCGGAAGAGAGACACGAGGCGCCGGTCGAGCCATCACGGGTGCGTTGATCTTCTCCGTGGGGAGATGCCGCGGTGCGATCTCGTCGCCGTCGGAGAGGAGCACCGCGCGTTCGATGACGTTGCGCAGCTCTCTGATGTTGCCCGGCCAGCTGTAGGCCTCGAGCATCTGCAGCGCCTCGGCCGAGAGGCGCGGGGGGTGTGCACGGTGCCGGGAGGCGGCCGCGAGGAACGTGAGCGCGAGTCGCTCAATCTCACCACGGCGCTCGCGGAGCGGAGGAATGACGATCGTGACGCCGTTCACGCGAAAGAACAGATCCTGCCGGAACGTTCCGCGCGCTACCTCCACCTCGAGGTCCCGGTTGGTCGCGGCGACGAAGCGTATATCGAGTGATCGCGAGCTCAGCCCGCCCACCCGCGTGACCGTCCGTTCTTCGATCACGCGCAGGAGCTTCACCTGCGTGGAGAGCGGCAGCTCGCCGATCTCGTCGAGGAAGACCGTTCCGCCGTCGGCCGACTCGAGGAGCCCGCGCTTCTGGGCGACGGCCCCTGTGAACGCTCCTCGCTCGTGCCCGAACAGCTCGCTCTCGAGGAGGGACTCCGACAGGGCTGCGCAGTTCAGACGGAGGAACGGCTTGTCGGAGCGCGGGGACTGACGGTGCACGGATTCGGCGAGCACCTCCTTGCCGACCCCGGTCTCCCCGAGGACAAGGACGCTGATTGTGCTCGCGGCCACGCGCAGGACGAGCTCGTTCACCCCGGCCATGAGGCTCGCCTCCGAATCCTCGCCGGCCGGAGGGGCGGAGGGGATCAGACGGCTCTCTGGCAAGACCGCGTGGTTCGCGAAAGCGAAGAGCGCTCCCGCGGTCGCGCCGTCACCCGGGTAGCACGCCACCCCCGTCTGCGGCTCGACCCCCGTCTCGGCGAGGTGCCCGCGCAGGCGCTTGACCACGTCCACTATCGTCACCGAGGAGGCACCGTCGACGAGGATCTCGTACTGACTGGGCGCGTACAGCGCCGCCACGTCGTGGGTGCGCAGGGCGCGGTGGAGCGCGTCCTCGACGCGCGCGGCCGGCGTCCCCTGAGGGACGTTCACCCTGACGAGCGCGAAGGTGCCGCCGTGCCGACTGCGACGTGAGCACTCCTCCTCGACGCGAGCCTCGAAGTAGTCGTGGCTCTGGACGCGCCGGGACGGGGTCGCCGGGGCAACGCGCTGGAGCATCACCATCGCAGCGCCGAGCATGATCGCTTCTCCTGCCACGATCTCGACATCGACGTTCGGCTCGATCCGATGTCCGCGCACTCGCGTGCCGTTCGGGCTCCCGAGGTCGCGGATCCGCAGGTTGGGTCCGAGCGTGATCACCGCGTGATTTCGGGAGACGGACAGGTGGTCGATCCTCACGGCGCTGTTGCTGGCGCGGCCGATCGGCAGCTCACCCGCCGGCGGCACCCGGAGCGTGGTGAAGACCCCCTCCACATCGACGACCACTTGGAGCCGCTCGTTCCCGCCAGACGCTTGCGTGACTTGCGTGGTCTCCTGGGCCAACTCGTCGGGCACGAAGGGCATTATGCGGCCATTTGACCTCTAGAGGCTTGGAGCGTCGAAAAGGGGTCGTCCATGGTGGGACGGCGGCGCCCCGAATCGGGGCCCGTCAGCCCGTCATCGCTTCCGCCGCGCCCGCCTCCGCACCGTCCCCAGCGTGATGGCTGCGAAGACGATCCACGGGGGCGGCGTAGGGCGACCCGCCGGCGTGAGCGCGCAGTGGTTGCCGCTCTGTGCGGGGGGGGGCGCCGTGGCGACGCAGAAGAAGTCGATGTCTGCGGTGTTGACGCATTCGAAGCCCGCCGGGCAGGTAGACTCGCCGGGGACACATCGCAGCGCGCAGATGCCGGTGGTGGTGCACGTCCCCTCGACGCAGTCCGAGTCGCTCGTACACGACGCCCCGTAGGTGCCCGGCGTGGGCAGGGGATAGCGGCATTGGGAGCCGCCCGGCTCGGCGGAGCAAGCCATCCCCGACGGGCAGGCGGCGTCGCCCTGGCAGGCCGTGGTGCAGTAGCTGAGATTCGCGTCGTCGGGCGCCACGATGCAATCCGACGGGCCACTGGCGCACTGCTCGGGGAAGAGGCATGTCTGCCCCGTGGTCGCGCTCCCAGGCGCGTACGCCGCCACCGTCGGCTCGAGAAACGACGCCAGATACGCGTCGACGCGCGTGTAGGTCGCCCCCTCGTCGCAGGTGGCGTCGCCGTTGCTGGTCACGCCGGCGACGGACTCCACGCCGCTCGCCGTGACCAGCGCCGGGCCCCCGGAGTCGCCGTTGCATGGCTGCGACGGCGAGGAGGCTACCGTGAACGTCGTCGGGTCCACGGCCGTGACCGTGGTCGTGCCCTCTCGCTTCTGCCCGGTGTCACCGGCGTCCTCTCCCGTGAGCCCCCACCCGACGATCTGCACCGTCGCCCCGATGTCGGGTGCGCTCGAGGCCAGAGCGACGGGGGTCGCCGTCGCAGCCGACGCGAGGACAAGGAGCCCGATGTCGTTCGTGAGGGTGCTCAGGTCGAACTGCGGGTGAGCGACCCCCTTCGCGATCGGGATGGTGACGACGGCGCTGTCGAGCGAGGAGCCGATCACGACGCTCCCCCCCTGGACGACGTCCGGGACCGTGCAGTGGCCCGCGGTGAGTACGATGTGAGCCGCCACCAGCGTCCCGCTGCAGTCCGTGGTGCCGGAGGCGCCCACGATGCTCACGACCGCCGGATCGCCGGAATCCGCGATGCCGTTGGTGATGGCCTCACTCGACCGCGCCGTGGGCTCCGGCGCGTGCGTCGCTCCCGCGAGGCAAGCCGCGCTCGCGCAGCCCATCGCGACGACGATCCCTAGGAGCTTCGCCAAGGGAGCAACCCGCCCTTTCCTTTCTTCTGTTCCTCTCTTTGCACTGTTCGCATGGTGCACGACGGCGCCAGCGAGCGCGAGCGACCTTGCCTCACAGCGCGGAGCGCGATTCAGTCGATTGTCCGAATTTCGACATCAAGCGCGGGATTCAACAAGTTGCTCGAGGTTGAACACTCGAGGGTCGGGTCAATACGCGAATTCCTGGCAAATTCTCGAGGCATATCGGTTGCACTGGCCAGTCCCCACTCAACGCGCGTCGCGGCGAGCAAACCAAGGACGAGGCTACATGCGCATCCGTACGACACTGGGGACCCTGGGGATCTGCGTCATCGCGTTGGGTGTCGTCGCCGCCGGATGCTCCAGTGGTGCGCCATCGCCCACATCGACGCAGCAGGGGGGCCTCACGGTCCTTCATTCCGACCCCGCCGTCGGCGTGTCGGTCTCGTTCTCGGAAAACGGGCGCGTCGTGTTCCTCGAGACGCGCGTTGGGGCGCCGAAACAGGCCATCTATCAGAAGTCGTTTCCCAACGAACCGCTGTTCGAGATGGACGCGCGCGTGGTCGACCAGGAGGGGCGCGCCTTCGAGCTCACTCGAGGCGGCGATGCCTTCGTCGACCCGACGTGGGCGCCCGACGCCATGGCGAACAATCACCTCACGTCGGTCGCCGAAGGCGTTCAGCGGGATAACGACTTCGCGATCGCCCGTGACGCAGCCCAGGCTTTCGCGGCGCAGGCGGGCCCCGAGCTTGCCGACCACGTCTTTCATCTGACGAACCTCACCCATATCGTTCCCCGTGAGGATCCCGGCCTTCAGGCGGAAGCGGCAGTCCTGCGGGCGCAGCGCGTTGGAGACGTCGCCTTCAACTCGAACGGTTGCAGCTCGAACACGCAGGAGGGGAAGATCTACACGGCGGCGCTGACCGCCGCTGAGGGGCTGGTCAGCGCGATCAGCGGCGCGCAACACAGCACCGTCGGCGGCTGGAACTACAACCACTGCACGGACACGTGGGACCAGCAGGTCAACGCGTGCAACCACGGCCCGTGCGCGCAGTCGTCCACGGTGACCCTGGGGTGCAATTCCCAGTCGGGGGCCGAGGCGGCGCCCGCGCTCCTCGACTACTGGGTCGACGAGCCGAGCGGCACGACCGGGACGGTGAGCGGCGCGTGCACTTCGAAATATGGAATCGTCGTCGCCGACATCACCTGGTTCGGCGCCGGCAATCCCGACCACGTCTGCAACGACGACTCGGCCTACGAGCTCGAGGAGATCAAGCAGCACACCAAGAGCACGTCCTACGGCACCGGCGCCAACTTCGCCGCAACTTTGACGGGGGACCAGGCTTACAACTGCCAAAACCCCGGCGCGGTCCACATGTACGCGCCGCCCTGTCCGTAGCGCCGCAAGGAGCGGTTACCTAAAGGTCACCGTGGACCCGCGGGGGCGTCCGTGGACGCGCGTACTCTCGAGAGATACCCTCGAGAGAGGGGCGACCACGAATGACGGAGGCGCGAAACGACACGCCGGGGGACTCGTCCTGGCCGCCCGCGCACCCCTCGATACCCGATCGCGACTCGGCGACTTCGGCGAGCCCGGGGACCCCCGACCCGATCCTCGGCGCGATCGTCAACGAGAAGTACCGCATCGTCGCCCTCCTCGCGACGGGAGGTATGGGGCGGGTCTATTCGGCAGAACAGCTCTCGCTCGGCCGCATGGTCGCGGTGAAGGTGCTCTTTCCCGTCCTGGCGGCGGGGGACCCGAACGCCACGGGGACGCTGTTTCGTCGCCGCTTTCTGCGCGAAGCGAGCGTGCTCGCAAAGCTCCAACACCCAAACATCGTGACGGTCTTCGACTATGGGCGGATCGAGACCCCCACCAGCGACCGAGAACGCTTCTTCATCGCGATGGAGCTCCTCGAGGGGGAGACTCTTCAGGATCGCCTCAATCGCGGTCCGCTCCGGGAGCCAGAGGCGCTCGAGTTTCTTCGCCAGACAGCGCGCGGACTTCGCGCAGCTCACGACCGGGGAATCGTGCATCGCGATCTCAAGCCTTCGAACCTGATGATCGCCAATGCAAAGGAGGGGGATAGCGCCCTCAAGCTGCTCGACTTCGGGGTCACGAAGGTGCTCGGCGAGAAGAATCAGGAGCTGACAGACGAGGGGGCCGTGATCGGCTCGCCGCGCTTCATGTCCCCCGAACAGGTCGGTGGGGTCGTCGACGCCAGGACCGACATCTACTCTCTCGGGATCATCGCGTTCACGATGCTTACCGGGCGGCCTCCGTTCATGGGCGAGACGTCCATGTTGACGATGATGGCGCACCTGAACACGCCGCTCCCGTCGCTCGTGGTGTCACGCCCCGATCTCGGCGTATCGGAGTGGCTCGACGAGATCATCCAACAGTGCTGCGAGAAGGATCCGGCCGATCGCTTCCAGTCGGCGCAGGAGCTGCTCGACGCGCTCAGCCCGACCGAAGGGGGCGCGAGCGGCAGAATGGTTGCGGGTTCGAAGGCGTCGGGTCGATTCACCTCGACCGAGCCAGCGGTCCGCGCCGATCTCCCGCCGGTCCCTGGAGGCACGCGAACGGACAGCACCATCCCTCCGATGCGCGGGACGCGTTCGCGGGTGCCGTTGCTGATGGGCGCCGGCCTCGCGGTGATGGGTGCTGCAGCATTCCTGGCGTGGGGCCGGACGCCGAAGCCTCCGCCTGCCCAAGCGCCGGCGCCGGTCGCGCAAACGGCCACCAGCCACGTCTCCGTCACCTCCACGCCCACCGACGTAGAGGTCTACGTCGACGGCACGCTGCTCGGACGCACGCCGCTGACGACGTCACTTCCAGGCGGATCGGCCAAGACGCACCTCGAGCTGCGGCGCGCCGGCTACGCGCTCTATGCTCGCGACATCGATGCCACGAGCGACCTCGACATCGTCGCAGTGCTCTCCCCCGACGCCGTACTCTCCCCCCACGCCGTGCTCTCCCCCGACGCGCCGCGGCCACTGCGGACGCCCGCACCCGTTGTCTCGCTCGAGAGGCGTGCTCCGGTGGTGTCGCGTCCGTCGATCAACGCCGCAGCTCCACGGCGCCCGGCACCGAGCTCGCCCCCCTCCGCCTCCCCGTCGGCGGTCGTCGCCCCCTCGAGCACCCCGCCGCCAGCCATTCCGAGGCCCGACCCGTTCGAGGACCGGCAATGAAGTGCCTCCGAGGGACGGCGCTGGGCGCAGCCATCGTCGTGGCGGCGAGCGTGTTCCTCGGCTCCGAAATCGCCCGCGCCGATCCGGAGGACGAAGCCGCAGCGGAGACGCTCTTCGCCGACGCGCGCGCCCTCATGCACGATGGGAAGGTGGCGGAGGCCTGCCGCAAATTCAGCGAGAGCTACCGTCTCGATCACGCCGCGGGCGCCCTGCTAAACCTCGCGCTTTGCCACGAGAAGGAAGGAAAGATCGCTTCCGCGTGGGCGGAGTACAAGCAGTCGGTCACCTTGGCGCGTCGAGCGGGGCGCGTCGAAAGGGAGGAGGTCGCGACCGAAGCGGCCGCCGCGCTCGAGCCCCGCCTCCCCAGGCTCACGGTGTCGGTGCCGCCCAACGCGCGCGTGAACGGGCTCGAGGTCGTCCGCAACCAGACCACGATCGAGCAGGGGGGATGGGGTACTCCCCTCCCGGTCGATCCTGGGGAGGTATCGATCGAGGTGCGAGCGCCCGCGCGCAAGCCGTGGTCGATGACTCTCGTCATCCAGCCAGGAGAGTCGCGGGCGGTGTCCGTCCCGTTGCTCGAGATCGATGAGACGGCTCTCGCGAAGGCCCCTTGGTGGACACCGCGGCGAAGGATCGGGGCCGCCGTCGGCGCCGCCGGCGTGGTCGTCGCTGGTGTCGGGGCGGCCTTCGGGGTCCTGGCGATTCAGAAGAAGCAGGAGGCGCTCGAGAGCTGCCCGACCTTCGACGGCCAGGTGCGCTGCACAGCGTCGGGATCCTCCCAGAGCCAGGCGGCCCTCCAGGAAGCGTGGGTCTCGGACATCACGATCGGCGTCGGTGTCGTCGCCGTGGCCGCAGCGGCCTACCTGATCGTGACCGACAAGCCGAAGCCGCTCCTCCCCCCCGACGCGAGCCCTCCCGCCCCCGCGACGGCGAAGATCGATCTCATGTGGGTGGGACAGGCTGGGGCCGGCGTTCGCCTGACTTGGTGAAGCGACCTCAGTTCGATGCACTCCCCGCGTCGACGCCCGCGTCGGCTCCGGGCCCAGGCGGCGGCCGGAAGATCTGCCAGTTGTGCGCGTAATACGTGGATAGTGGCCCCGCGTTCCCCGAAGGGGCCTGTTCGAACGGCGTCGATGTGAGCGGCACCGCGCCGTTGTCGGTCGCCCACAAGGTCTCTGACGCAGTCCAGACCTGACCAGCGGGAAAGGCAACGAGGAACATCGGCTGGAACTCGAGGGGCGCATGTCCGGGCGTGTACGCGTTTGCTGGGCACGTGTCGCAGTCGCGCGCGTATTGGTACGGCTCTGCTCTCTGGAACGCTCCGCCATCTTCGCCGTTGTCGAGCGTCTGCATCACGACCGGGCTCAAGGTCCCCGTCGCGAGCGCGCCGGCGTCCTCATCGGCTGGCGCGGGCACGCCGATCGTCGAATAGAAGGTGCCCATGACCACGCCCGGCACCCCGTCGCGCTGAACTTCGGACTGTATCCAGGTGACCGCGCGCTTCGCTTGAAGCGCTTGCTCGTCCGCCCATCCGTTCTCGCCTGGGCCCCCGTCCAAAGACGGCACGTCTTGGCCGTAGTTCCCGACGTAAGGCAAAGACGAATCGAGCTGCGGAGAGGCCAGCTGGGTGCAGAACACGTCTATCGATAGGTTGTCCTCGAATTGCACTTGCACTTTCAGAATGCCACGCTGAATACCCGTGCTCGGATACGTATAAGACTTCATCGAGTTGAATGGGTACTTGGACAACACCAGAAGAGGCGTCTGCCCCTGGTACATGAAGGCAGGTTCGAGACTTCCCGTGCAGATCGATTGTCCCTCGGGGAGCGTCTCCGTGGGATCCAGCATGTTGAGGAGCACGCAATCGAAGCAGATGTCGTCGGCCGTCTCAACGGGGCTCGTTTGCACGGGGAAGTAGAGCGGCGCGAAGTCCAGGAGACACGACGTGACGATGCAGCTCGTGTTCTGGTCGAGGGGGCCGATCCCGCCGTCCTCGGATTGTCCCGCGCACTTCTGCGCCGCGCACGAATAGGCGCTCGTCACCTGAGTCCCCGACACGGGTGGCCCGCACGGCGGCCCCGTGGGCGGCGCCGGGATCCCGCCGTCCTCTTGCGGGGGATCGTCGGGCTGCGTCGCCGTGGTCGTATCGATCTCGTAGACGTACGGGAACTGCTTTGCCGCTTGGATGATCAGAGTCCGATCGGCAATGCCATCCGCCTCCGTGACGCAGAACACGTCGGTCGACGTCCGCGCGGCGATCGCTTGGTCGATGTAGGGCTCGCGGTCTGCGGGAAAAGGCGAATTCGCCCCCGATAGATCGATGTCCCACGTATCGAACGAGAGCGTCGGGAGGGCAGTGAGCGTGCAGTCTTCGAGCGCGGAGTCGTCCGCCTTGGTGAAGCCGGACGGCCCTGCACCCGCGGCTCCTCCCAGGGTGAAGCGATCCTGGCAATAGAGGCCGCGGACGGGGAAAGAGTTCTTGCTCGAAGGATCGCCGACCACGAAGAGAGACGCGGTCACCGCGGCCGTCTGGGGGAGCTGCAGCAGCATGACTGCCGTGTTGGTTGGGTCGTTGGCGAGCGACGCCACGTACGTAAACGCGCTGTTGAGCGTCGTCAGGTACCCCTGTGCATCGACGAGGCCGATGTTGACCGTCTGCACGGGAGGCACGGCTCCCGGGGGGACGGCCGCCGCAAACACCTGCTGTTCGAGGATCGTGGGGAGAGAAGTGGCTCCGCTCGGGGGCACGCCGAAATTGATCGATACGCCACCGCTGAGCGCGTTGACCACGCGCACCTTCGAAGAGTCGCCGCTGATCTGTCCCGGCTCCTCGGGTAGGGCGGCGATCGCCTCCGGAGTGGTTCCCCCCGCGTAACGGAGGAGGGTCGTCATCTGGAGCGGCGCCGTCGGGTCTGGCCCCGCGCTGGCGATCGGGATGTCGTCCTTTTCGCTCGTGGCGGGCGCCGAACAGGTCTGTCCGGCGGGAATGGCTTTCACGTCGATCGAGCCCACGGAGACGTGGAACGGGACGGTCGCCTGCAGATAGGGGAGCCCTCCGCTGCAGAGAGGATCCTGGCCGCCATCGCGGAAGATGGGGCGGCCCCAATCGCTCGTGCCGCTCGGTCGGATGCAGAAGTCCGTGCTGGTGGAGCCGCTCGCGCTGGTGGCGTTCGCTGCGTTGACGAGGCGGACGAGCCCGGCGCCGCTCTGGGGAAGGGAGCAGACTCCCACCGGCGGCTCGGGATCGGTGGGCCAAGCCTGGATCCCCGCGATCGCCTGGCATCCCGCCACGGCAACGACGAAGAGCGTTCCCCAGGTAAGGAGTAGGTTCGAACGCTTCACGGAGCTCTCGGTCCCCCAGCGAGGTCGCGCGCGCGCCAAGACAGACCGGCCCTGGGTCCCGCTAGAATACGAGTACTACTCGCGCGCATCACGGACAACGGAGAGGACGCGCGCGCCCCGCCCGCGTGGCTTTGTAAGGCGAGGGGGGAAACTATCGCCCTCACCCCTTCGTGACCACCACGTGCATCGCCTTCGGCGTCATCACGCTCTCCACGCACCGATATCCCAGCCCCGGCAGATCGATCCCCGCGAGGAGCGACTCTCCCCTGCCGAGCAGCGCCGGCGTGATGGCAAGGTGCATCTCGTCGACGAGCTTCGCCCCGAGGTATTGCCGGATGGTGGCCGGGCCGCCGCCGACGCGAACGTCGAGCTCCCCCGCGGCTTTCTTCGCGCGCTCCAGCGCCTCCTCGATTCCCCCCGTGACGAAGTGGAAGGTCGTCCCTCCGCTCATCGACACAGAGGCGCGCGCGTGGTGAGTCAGCACGAAGACGGGCACGTGATACGGCGGCGTCTCGCCCCACCACCCCTTCCACGTATCGTCCGGCCAGGGGCCGCGCACGGGTCCGAACATGTTCCGGCCGAGGATCCACGCGCCGACGCCGGCGAAGCCGCGCGCGGCGAAGTCGTCGTCGATGCCGGTGATTCCGCCGTCCATGCCGTGCATTGTCCGGAACGTGCGCGTGGGGAAGAACCAATCGTGCAGCGCCATTCCACCGACGCCGAGCGGGTGCTCGAGATCTTGCGCGGGGCCGGCGCCGAAGCCATCGAGGGAAACGCTAAAGGAGCGAACGCTCAGTCTGGACATGACGCGCGAGCGTATCGCGGGACGGCAGCACGGACCACGCGTGTCGTTCGACCGACCTCGAAGGTCGCCCGAGCGACCCTGGAGGTCGGTGGGTCCGTCTTCAAAGTCGCTGGGTCCGTCCTCGGAGGTCGGTCGAGCGACCCCGGAGGTCGGTGGGTCCGTCTTCAGAGTCGCTGGTCCGACCTCGGAGGTCGGTCGAGCGACCTCGGAGGTCGGTGGGTCCGTCTTCAAAGTCGGTGGGTCCGTCTTCAAAGTCGGTGGGTCCGACCTTGGAGGTCGGTCGAGCGACCTCGGAGGTCGGTGGGTCCGTCTTCAAGGTCGGTGGGTCCGTCTTCAAAGTCGGTGGGTCCGACCTCGGAGGTCGGTCGAGCGACCCCGGAGGTCGGTGGGTCCGTCTTTGAAGTCGCTGGACCGACCTCGAAGGTCGCTCGAGCGGCCTCGGAGGCCGCTGGTCCGTCTTCGAGGGACGCTGGGCCGACCTCGAAGGTCGCTCGAGCGACCTGGGAGGTTGGACGCAGGCGGGGCGAGTCTAATCCTCCCCGTCCTCATCATCATTGATCTCCTCCGCGGGCCAGACGCGCTCGAACTTCACCCCCGCCGACCGATACGACACGCGCACCGAGTCCGCGTCGGCCGCCTCGAAGATGCAGATCCGTCGCCGGCGATCGAGCGACATGTAGCTTCGAAGCCAGCGGACGCCGTGTCCCTGCAAGCAAGGATCGAGCTTCGTCGCGTTCAGGTCGATCTCCTCTTCGCTTGCGGGCGGGTCGTAGACGGTCTCGACGATCATGTGTGCCATGGGTGGTCTCCTTTCTCGATGGGCGTGCCGAGCGCTGCGGCGAGGTCGAGCGCGGCGGCGCGCGCGCGCGCGCTCACGCGAAGGGGGGCGGCGACGTCATCGCGGAGCGCGGCGAGGTGGCGCATCGCGGAAGGGCGGTCCCCGTCCGCCAGCGCGGCGCGCCCGAGGACCGCGCGCGCGATCACCGTCTGCGTGGACCGCCCGACGACCTCCGCCACCTGGAGGGCCTCCGTGGCTCGGACACGCGCGGCGGCGCGATCCCCCCGCGCGAGGTCGAGCGCCGCCGCGAAGTTGAGCGCATAGGCCAGCATCCCCTTCGCATCGACCTCGCGAAGGCGCGCGAGCGCGCGCTCGAGCCGCGCCCCTCCGTCGTCACTGATCGCGAGGCGAGCGAGCGCATCGAGCGCCTCGGCGACAGGGACTTCGCTCCCTTCGCCCATCCTCTCGGCAACGGGCGCGAGCTCGGCGCACAGCGCGAGGGCGCGGGGCGCGTCCCCGACCTCGAGCTCCAGCTGCGCGAGCTCCATCAGCGACTCGCATGCGGCCCAGTGATCCTCCGCGTCGCGCGCGAGGCGATGAGCGCGCTCGATCAGCGTACGGGCCTCGTCGACGTCACCGCAGAAGCGGTTCATCAGCCCCTGCCCCCAGGCGAAGTGGAGCGTCGCCCGAGGGTCGTCGCCGAGGATGGCGCACGCCTCGCGCAGCATCTCTCTTGCGCGCGGCATCTCTTGCTCGAGGAGCGCGAGGCAGCGCGCCGTATCGCAGAGCTGGCGCGCCTTCGTCTGCGCGTCCGCGTGCTGGACGATCTGGACGGCACGCAGGGTGCTCGCGCGCGCCCCGTCGGAGTCGCCCGCGTCGTTCTGGAGGATCGAGAGCGTGTGGAGGCCGGCGGCGGCCTCGGCGTGCAGCCCCGCGCCTTGTGCCTCGCTCACGGCGCGCGCGAGGTCGGTCGCAAGGGGACCGCGTTCGGCGCTCAACGGCAGGGACAGCGCTTTCACGCGTAGGAGGCCAATGTGAAGCGGAATCCGGGCGTCGGGGGGGAGGTGCGCGGCGCAATCGATCCCCATGTCGGCGAATCGCGTCGCGTCGGGGTGCGCGAATACACGGAGCGCGCGGTCGCCAGCTGCGAGGTACGCGCGCGACGCGAGCTCACGTTCGCCGCCGAGCGAGGCGTGGTGCGCGATGTCGCCGGCGATGGATCCGTCGCCATAGCCGCTCGCCGCGAGGGAGCGCGCGATTTGCCCATGCACGAGCCGCCGTCGCGGTGACGAGAGGCGGAGGTACGCGCCGTCGCGAATGAGATCGTGAACGAAGTCATACTGCGCCCCCCCTGGGAGCGCGCGCACGATGCCGCGTCGCTCGAGCTCCTCCATGCCGGACGCGAGCGTCGCCGCGGCGAGCCCGGTCACGCGCGCGAGGACGTCGAGGTCGAAGGTGTGCCCGAACGCCGCCGCCCAGGGGACGATCTCCCGCGCGGCGTCGTCGAGCCGCGCGAGCCGGTCCGCGATGATCCCCTCGAGCGACGCGGGGATCTCCCCGGCGCCGGCGCCGGACGACAGCGCCCGCGCGACCTCGATCGCGAAGAGCGGATTGCCAGCGCTCTCGCGCCGGACGCGATCGACGTCCACACGTGGATCGACGCTTCGCGCGAGAGCGGTCGTCGCGTCCTCGTCCAGGGGGGCGAGGTCGAATCGATCCAGGCGGCCATCTCGGCCGAGGGCGCGCAGCAGTCGCAGCACCTGAGGATTGTCCGGCAGCTCCCCGTCCCGCGCCCCGCACGCCAGGACGACCCCCGGGAGGTTCGCGCGCGCCAGCGCGTGGAACTGCGCGGCCGACGCCTCGTCGAGCCATTGCACGTCGTCGAGGATCACGACGAGAGGCGCGAGCGACGCGAGCAACCTCCCGACGGCGTCGAACAAGCGCGTCCGATCGCCGGACGCCGATGGCACCCCGAGCTCGGGGAGCAGCGGGGCGAGGTCCGCGCGCAGTACGTCGTCGGACACCCCGGTCGCGATCGGTCGCAGCGCGTCGATCCACGCCCCGTAGGGGCGGACCCGCTCTGCCTCGTACGCGCGCCCGCGGACGACCCTCGCTCCGGCGGACAGCGCGCGAGCCGTGAGCTCGTCGAGGAGCCTCGACTTGCCGATGCCGGGATCGCCCGAGAAAAAAAGGACGGGCGACGATGAGGTCGCGAGGGCGGACGCGATCGCGGCGCACTCGCGGGCCCGACCCAGCAGCGGGGTGACGCTCGGAAGCGCAGGTGGGGGCGCGGGCGGGGCGACCGAGATCGGCGCGGGGGGCGACGTCGCCGGTTGAATCATCATCCGCGCCGCGAGGAGCGCGGGGCTCGGCTTGGCGTGCAGCTCGGTGGCGAGGATGCGCGAGCATGCGTCGAACTGCTCCAGCGCTCCGCGCCGGTTTCCGAGCTGTGCGAGGAGGCGAACGACGGCGACGTGCGCAGGCTCGGAGAGCGGATCGATCGCGACCCTCTCCCGGGCGAAGCGGAGCGCGAGCTCCGGGTCTCCGGCGAGCCTGTCGATCAGCGCTCCGAGGGCCTTCAAGCGGAGCGCGCGCGTGGACTCGCGCTCCGCGGCGAGCCACTCGTGGAAGCGGTAGGAGTCGGCGAGATCGAGCCCCTCGAGCAGCTCTCCTCGGAAGAGCGCGGCCACGTCGCGAAGGTCGTCGGTCGCGAGCTCGAGTGGCGCCGAGGTCAGCCTGGCGCGGACCTCCGCGAGGTCGATGCGTGCGCCGTGAGGCTGGAGCTCGACACGATCGCGGTCAGCCACGATGCGCGTCGCCGTGCGGTCGTCCAGGAGCGCGCGTATCTTGGTCAGGCTCCACCTCAGCGCCGCGCGGGGATCGTCCGGCCCGGGCCAGAGCAGCTCGCACAGCTTTTCGCGCGAGTGAGGCTGCGCCGTGGCGGCGAGATACGCGAGGAGGGCGCGCGTCTTCTTGGAAGCCGGCAGCGGGATGCCACGCCCGTCGCGCGCCACCTGGAGCTCGCCCAGCAGGCGTATTTCCACCCCCTTCCCCCCGCCCGCCCGACTCACGATCCAGAGCTTCCCCCATTTCAACGCGCGCGCCAACGCCGGTTCAAACGGGGGGGGGGCATCGTGTTTGGCGTGGCGGGCCGCTAGGCCGACAGACGCCACCAAGGAGAACGTCATGGGAATCGATCAAGGAAAGCTCGAGCAGTTCATGGGCAAGGTGGTCACGGACGTGGGGGCTGCGATGAGCGGCGTGCTGGTCGTCATCGGCGAGCGGCTCGGACTGTTCCGCGCGCTGGCTGCGAGCGGTCCCGCCACGACGACGGAGCTCGCGAAGCGGACCGAGTGCTCGGAGCGGTACCTGCGCGAGTGGCTCAACGCGATGGCTGCCGGTGGTTACGTCACCTACGACGCGACCACCGAACGGTACACCCTCCCCGCCGAGCAGGCGTTCGCGCTGTCCGACCCCGACAGCCCCGCGTTCTGCACCGGCATGTTCCAGATCGCGCTCGCGATGTACGCGGCCGAGGAGCGCATCTCGAAGAACTTCCGGACCGGGGAGGGGATCGCCTGGGGCGAGCAGCACCCCTGCCTCTTCGAAGGGACCGAGCGCTTCTTTCGGGCGGGGTACATCGGAAACCTGATCTCGAGCTGGCTGCCGTCGCTCGACGGCGTCGTGGCGAAGCTCGAGCGCGGGGCGAAGGTGGCGGACGTGGGCTGCGGCCTCGGCGCCTCGACGATCCTGATGGCGAAGGCGTACCCGAAGTCGCGCTTCCACGGGTTCGACTCGCATCCGGCGTCGATCGCGAGCGCGCGGAAGCGCGCGGAGGAGGCGGGCGTGTCCGATCGCGTGACGTTCGACGTCGCGAAGTCGACCGACTACCCGGGGCGCGACTACGACCTGGTCGCGCACTTCGACTGCCTCCACGACATGGAGGATCCGAAGGGGGCCGCGCGCCACGTGCGCGAGACCCTCGCCAAGGACGGGACCTGGATGATCGTCGAACCGTTCGCGTCCGATCGTCCGGAGGAGAACCACAACCCCGTCGGCCGCGTCTTCTACTCGGCGTCGACGATGCTGTGTGTTCCGCACTCCCTCTCGCAGCACGGCCCCGCGCTGGGGGCGCAGGCCGGCGAGGCGCGTCTGCGCAACGTGGTCGTGACCGGTGGCGGCTTCTCCCGCTTCGGACGCGCGACGCAGACCCCCTTCAACCTCGTGCTCGAGGCGAAGCCGTGAGGCGGCCTCTCCTGATCGAGCCGAAGATCGCTTCGCTCGTTTTGGCGGCGGCGCTCAGCGCGTGTGGAGGAGCGACGGTGGCGTCTCCCGCGCAGACCGGCGGCGTCGCGGAGAGCTCCCCCTTCGACTCGACGCCCGCCGAGCCGAGCATCGCGATCACGGAGGACATGGGGAGCCCTCACGTGGGAGACGTGGCGCCCGACTTCGAGCTCGCCGACCAGACGGGGGCGAAGGTGAAGCTCTCGTCCTTGCGAGGGAAGGTCGTGCTCCTCGCGTTCGTGACGTCATGGTGCCCGTTCTCGGAGGCAGAGCAGCCAAACCTCGCGAAGCTCGCGGCGGACTACGCGGGCGACGATCGGGTGAGGGTCCTCGCCATCGACATCAAGGAGAACGAAGCGGGGTACGGCAAGTACGTGGGGAGGGTGAAGACGCCCTTCCCGGTCCTCCGCGACGAGTCGGGCGCGGTGACGGCTCTGTTCACGCCGCCGCACGCGCAGCCGACGATCAAGGATCGGGCGACGGTGCTCGTGACGTCGAACGCGGTCGTCGATCCGGAGGGGCAGATCCGCTTCTTCACCATGGTCGACACCGTCCACTTCGACTCGCGGCTGGTCCATGCGCGGAGGGTCATCGACGGGCTCCTCGCGCAACGGGCGTCGCGGTGACGCATCTCCGTGTGGGGGCGGCGCTCCTCTTCGCGCTCGTCGCCGGCTGCGGCGCGGGGGCGAGGGAGCTCCCCCTCTGGGAGCGGCCGGGCCTGTACGGGGCCGAGCGTCCCGAGATGGGACGGCCGCAGCCCGGTGACGCCGCCCCCGACTTCGAGCTCCCGCGCGAGGGGGGCGGCACCTTCCGGAGCGACTCCTTGCGCGGCTCCTGGGTGGTCATCCACTTCACGGCGTCGTGGTGCCCGTACTGCGACGCGGAGGTGGAGCACTTGGGGGCGCTCTCGTCGGAGTACGAGTCGCGCGGGGTGAAGGTGGCTCTCGTAGACATCGAAGAGGACGCCGAACGGTGGACGGCCTACGCGAAAACGCACGTCGCGCCGTCCGTGGTCGCGCTCCGGGACGGGACGGGGGAGGTCGCGAGGCGCTTCGCTCCACCGCGCGCGCAGCCGTCGTTTCAGGATCGGGCTCAGGTGATGCTCGACTCCACGCTCATCCTCGACCCAGCCGGCGAAATCCGTCTCTTCCTGTTCCCGGACACCAAGCACTTCGACCCGACGTTCGCCGCTGTACGCGACGAGCTCGACCGCCTTCTCGGACCGGTCACCATGCCTCCAGAGAAGGTGGTCTCGGTCGAGCTTGGAACCGTCTCCGGCACTGGGGCTGGCGGGCAACGAGAGATCGTCGTCCGCCTGCGAGTCGCGCACGGCTATCACCTCATGTCGGACCGACCGAGCGCCCCGGAATACGTCGCGACGCGCATCGTCGTGGACCGCGTGGAGGGGCTCACATGGAGTGAGCCAAGATACCCGCCGCCGACCGCTCTTGCCCTCGCCGACAAGGTGATCAACACGTTCGAAGGGGACGTCGAGGTGAGGCTCCCTTTCGAGGTGACGGCGAGCGAGACGCCGCGAAGGCGCGCTGTCCGAGGCACGCTGCGCTACCAGGCGTGCACGAAGACGTCTTGTCTGTTTCCCGTGACGCGCGCGTTCGAAGTCGAGGTCCCTTGATCGCGAGATCTCCGGTCGAGCTTGCGTTGTCGCTCGCATCGGCCCTACGTCTGCGAAATGCTCGAACAGGACAGGCCGTCGGGACCCCGGGAAGCATCGACGACGGAAGGGCTCCCGATCGCCCCGTCCCTCGCGCCGACGCTCGAGGCTGCGCACGCACCCCTGCGTGTGACCGCGATGGACCGTCGCGTCCTCTTGATCTGCGTGCTCTCGGTCGTCGTCGCGTTCGCGGCCGGCCTCGTCGCGCGAATCCTCACGGGGCTCATTGGCCTCATCACGAACATCTCGTTCTACGGCCGCTTCGACACGTCGTTCGCCTCGCCCGCCGCGAACCACTTGGGCCCGTTCGTCGTCGCCGTTCCTGTCGTCGGCGCGGTCATCGTGGGCTTCATGGCCCGCTACGGATCGAAGGCGATCCGCGGCCACGGGATCCCCGAAGCGATGGAGCAGGTGCTCTTCAATCAGAGCCGCATCCCCGCGCGACTGACGTTCCTGAAGCCCCTATCGGCAGCGATCGCGATCGGAACGGGGGGACCGTTCGGCGCGGAAGGGCCGATCATCGCCACGGGCGGCGCGCTTGGGTCGCTCGTCGGGCAGATCGTGAAGACGACTCCCGACGAGCGGAAGACGCTCCTCGCCGCGGGAGCCGCGGCCGGAATGGCGGCGACCTTCGGTAGCCCGGTCTCCGCGGTCTTGCTCGCCGTGGAGCTCCTGCTCTTCGAGTACCGGCCCAGGTCGATCATCCCCGTCGCGCTCGCGACGGTGACCGCGACCGGAGTGCGGCTCGCCTTCGTTGGCGCCGCTCCCGTCTTCCCCATGCCCGACCTGGCTCCCCCCAGTGGCGCGGCGCTCGCGTTGTACGCGCTCATCGGAGCCGTCGTCGGCTTCGCGTCGGTATACGTGACGAAGCTCGTGTACTGGATCGAGGACGCCTTCGAGAAGCTCCCCGTCCACTGGATGTGGTGGCCGGCGATCGGCGCGGTGGCGGTTGGCGTCTGCGGCATCGCGTCACCGCATACTCTCGGGGTCGGCTACGACAATATCGAGCGCATCGTCTCGGGGGAGCTCGCCGGAAAGGCGATGATCTTCCTCTGCGCGGTGAAGCTCGTTTCGTGGTCGATCTCGCTCGGGAGCGGAACCTCCGGGGGGACGCTCGCGCCGCTCTTCACGATCGGCGGTGGCCTCGGATCGGCCGTCGGCCTCGCGCTGTCGAGGATGGTCCCGGGAGCTGCGATCGACATCCGTGTTGCCGCGCTCGTGGGGATGGCGTCGATCTTCGCGGGTGCGTCCCGGGCGCTCCTCGCGTCCGTGATCTTCGCGTTCGAGACGACTCGTCAGCCGATGGGGCTACTGCCGCTCCTCGGCGGGTGCACGGTGGCGTATCTCGTCTCGTGCCTCCTCATGCAGAACACGATCATGACGGAGAAGATCGTACGGCGCGGACAGCGCGTACCCAGCGAATACGCGGCCGACTTTCTCGAGACGGTGCTCGTGCGCGACGCCATGGCGCGCACGCTCGTGACGCTCGCGGCCGACGACAACGTCGAGCGCGTTCGATCGTGGCTCGAATCGCACGAGACCGCCGCGACGCACCAGGGGTTCCCCGTCCTCGATGGGGAGGCGCTCGTCGGGGTCGTCACGCGACGGGACCTCATGGACCCGAGCGTTCCATCGGACGCGACGATACGAGAGCTCGTGAAGCGGCCGCCCGTCGTGGCAAGTGAGGTCTCGTCGCTACGCGAAGCGGCCGACCAGATGGTGAACGCGGGAGTCGGGCGGCTGCCGGTGATGGGCGGGGAGGCGGGGAGGGCGCTCGTCGGTATTCTCACCCGGAGCGACGTGCTCGGCGCGCACCGCGTGCGGCTGGCGGGGTCCGTGCAGCAAGGCGCGACGCTCTCCGTCATAGGCGCCCGCAGCTTCAGGTAGAACCACGTTTGAGGAGCGCCTCCCATCGCACGAGCGCGCGCGGGTCCCTCGGTGTGCTACGTCGGGGCCATGAGGGCTGCCCGTCTCGGCTACCTGATCGGAGCATTCGCTCTTCTGTCTCCGGCATGCGCTCGCGAACAACCGCGGCCGAACGCCACGCCTACGTGCCCGGCGACGTGGACGACTCCGCCCGCGCTCCCATCGTCGCTCCTCCCTCCAGATCGGTCCCTGCGCGTCGTCGCGCGCGTCTCCGCGAGCGGCACGCAGGACTACGAGTGCGGGTCACAGTCTCACGGCGTCGACGGCGGGAGCGCGTTCGCGTGGACCTTCGTGGGACCCGAGGCCACGCTCACCGATTGCAACGCAGCCCCCGCTGGCCGCCACTTCGCGAGCGAGGCGGGCGCGACGGGGCCGAAGTGGGAGGCCCGGGACGGATCGTTCGTGGTCGCGACGAAGATCGCGGCGGAGCCTTCCAAGGATGTCGGCGCCGTGCCGTGGCTTCTTCTCAAGGTGACGAAGCGGAGCGACGCCGCCGGGACGTTCAGCGGCGTCGACTACGTCCAGCGGACCGCAACGGCGGGGGGCTCCGCGCCAGCGAGCGGCTGTGACGCATCGCACACGGGTGCGGTCGCGAAGGTCCCGTATTCCGCCGACTACTGGTTTCTGGGGCGGTAACACCCGCCGGCCGGTGCTAACCCATCCACAGGATGCCCCGCCCGCACGACCCCGAAGAGACCGCCCCCGGAACGGGGCTGTCCGGAACCCCGGGCGACTACGGCATTCCTCCAGGCACGCGCGCCGCGGGTCGGTACATCCTGGGAGAGCGGCTCGGCGCCGGGGGCATGGGGATCGTGTACTCGGCCCACGACGAGCGGCTCGATCGACGCGTGGCCCTGAAGCTCCTGCGACCGGACGCGAGCGGCGACGGCGAGGCCCACCGACAGCTCGTGCGCGAGGCCAAGACGCTCGCGCGGCTCGCGCATCCGAACGTCGTGACGGTCCACGACATCGGCGACTTCGAAGGGCGGGTCTACATCGAGATGGAGCTCGTCAACGGCTCCACGCTCACGCGTTGGCTCCACGCGGGCGAGCGAACGTGGCAAGAGGTCGTCGACGTCTTCGTCCAGGCGGGGCGCGGGCTCGCCGCGGCGCACGCCGTCGGGATCGTGCATCGCGACTTCAAGCCGGACAACGTCCTCGTCGGCGACGACGGGCGCGTTCGCGTGGCCGACTTCGGAATCGCGCTCCTCGCCGCGCAGGCGGCGCGCGCCCACGACGCCGGCGCGAGCGCCGGCGAGGACGCCGACGCGCAGCGGTCTGACGAGCCCACCGGACCGAACGCGTCCCCAGCTGGCTGGGCGCGCTGGACCTCTGGTGGGAGGACAGGAACCCCTGCATACATGGCCCCCGAGCAGCGGCGAGACGGGACGGCCGACGCTCGCTCCGACCAGTACAGCTTCTGCGTCGCGCTCCACGAGGCGCTCTTCGATGCGCTCCCCTCCTCGAAGCCGGGTGCCGGCACCTCGCCCGCCACCGCCAAGCGCTTCGAGCCGCCGGCGTGGCTCGAGCAGGCGATTCGTCGTGGGCTCGCGCGTGTCCCCACGGATCGGTACCCCGACATGGACGCGCTCCTCGATGTGCTCGTCTCGCAACCGAAGCGCCGACTGCGGCGCAGGCGAGCGGCGCTCATGGGAGTCTTCGCGGCCGCGCTCCTCTCCGCGGGGGTCGTATGGGGGAGCGTCCGGAGCAGCGCGCGCGCGGGCCAGGTGTGCCGCGGCGCGGAAGCCAAAGTCGCGGGCGTGTGGGACGACGCGCGCAAGGGGCCGCTCGAGCGCGCGTTCCTGGCGACGGGGAAGCCGTTCGCCGCCGACGCGTGGCACGGAGTTCAGGGGGCGCTCGACGCGTACGCCCACGACTGGGCCCTTGCGCGCACGGATGCATGCGAGGCGACGCGCGTGCGCAAGGACCAGTCCGAGCAGCTCCTCGACCTGCGAATGAGCTGTCTCGACGAGCGGCTCCAGGCGCTGGGCGCGCTGACCGAGTCCCTCGCCGCCGTCGATGGCGACTCGGTGAGCCGCGCCTTCCAGGCCACGCAGCGGCTCCCGAGCATCGCGCCGTGCGGCGACCGGACGCGGCTGCTCTCGCGTGTCAGGCCTCCGGATGATCCCGCAACGGCGGCTCGCGTGGCGGTGCTCCAGGGGCGCATCGCGCGGATCGCCTCGCTCAGCGAGCTCGCGAAGTACCACGAGGCGCTCGACCTGGCGCGAGCGCTCACCCCGGACGCGGCGCAGGCCGGCTATCCCCCCGTGCATGCGAAGGCGCTCTACTGGGAGGGGAAGCTCCTCGGCCAGACAGGCGACACCGACGGAGCGGAGCGGACGCTGCGCCGCGCGGAGTCGATCGCTGACGCCGCGGGGGACGACGCGCTCCGAGTGACGGCTCTCGGACAGCTACTCTTTTTTGCCGCCGGCGTCGGGCACAAGTTCGACCTCATCCCCGACGTGGACGAGAAGGCGAAGGCGGCGCTCGCGCGTCTGGGGCCGGACGACGACGTCGAGTTCACTTACCTCATCGCCGTGAGCATGGCGCGCGGAACCGCGGGCGATCGGGATCTGGCGCGCGAGGCAGACGAGAAGGCGGTCGCCGTGGCGCGGCGGGGCCACGGAGAGGGGAGCTGGCGCGAGGGGCTGGCGCTGTCGAATCTGGGGAACGACTTCCTCGACGTCGGCGAGACCGAGAAGGCGATCGACCTCGAGAAGCGCGCGCTGGCGATCTACGAGAAGGACCTCGGCCCCTTTCACCCGTACGTCGCGGCCGCCGAGGCGGACATGGCGTACGCGTATCTGGGGGAGAACCAGCCCGCGCTCGCCGAGCCGCACATCCGCCGCGCGATCGCGCTCCGCGAAGGGACGCTCGGCGACGAGGACATGAGCAAGTACTTCAACGGGCTCGGCGAGGTCTTGCTCGGCGAGAGGCGGCTCGACGAGGCGCTCGCGTCGTACGAGCGCGGGATGGCGGCCGTCAGCGCGACCCACTCGGCCAAAGATCCGGCGCTCCTCGAGTCGCTCGCGGCGATCGGGAACGTCTACGTCGAGATGGGGAAGCCTGCCTTAGGGATTCCCTACCTCGAGAGCGCGCTCGCGCTCCCGAGCGAGGGGCCTGGGTTCGACGCGGCGCGGGCGAAGTTCGCTCTCGCCCGAGCGTTCTACGGCGTTCCTTCGAAGCGCGCGCGCGCGCGAACGCTCCTGAGCGAGGCCGAGGAGATGCTGAAAGAGATCGGGGAGTCGTGGGGAGCGCCGCGGCTGCTAAAGGAGATCGAGGAGTGGGTCGCTCGAGACGGTGGGGCGCCGTAGAGGCGGATAGCCACCGCTTCGGGACCGGGCGTACCCTCGCGCGTCGGAGGCTCCGATGACAACGACCGCGAAGAACGATCCCTTTGCCCAGTTCAAGTCAGCGCAGCGCGAAGGGTGGGCGCTGTTCGCGCCGCTCGAGATGTACACGACCATCCCTGCCGCGAAGCTGGCGCGCTTCGCGCAGATCGCGCCGAAGCAGGTGGTCCTCGACGTGGCGTGTGGCACCGGGGTCGTCGCCATCAGCGCGGCGCGCGCCGGGGCCAGGGTGCGCGGCCTCGATCTCTCTCCGGTGCTCGTCGAGCGGGCGCGCCAGAACGCGCAGATCGCGGGGGTGGAGGTCGACTTCGTCGAGGGGGACGCCGAGGCGCTCCCCTACGAAGACGCTTCGTTCGACGTCGTCGTGAGCCAGTTCTGCCACATCTTCGCGCCGCGCCCGCCGGTAGTGGTGGCCGAGATCCTTCGTGTGCTCAAGCCGGGAGGGCGGTTCGCGTTCGCATCGTGGCCGCCGGAGCTCTACACGGGGCGGATGTTCGCGCTCATCGCGCGGTACATGCCGCCGCCGGCGGCCGGGGTCGAGATGCCGGCCCCTTCTCCGGCGTGGGGCGATCCGAACGTCGTGCGGGAGAGACTCGGCAGCGCCGTGACGGATCTCGAGTTCGAGCGCGACACGATGATCGCGCCGTCGTTGAGCCCCCGACACAGCCTGCACATGCTCGAGACGACGCTCGGCCCCCTTGCCAAGCTCGTCGTGGCACTTCAGAGCGACCCGCCGCGCCTCGAGCGACTTCGCGCGGAGCTCCTGGTGCTGATCGAGGAAATCTTCCGCGACAACGCGATGCACCAGCACTTCTTGCTGGCGCGCGCGAAGAAGCGGGCGTGAGTCGGCTCGTCGCCGCTCAGTGAATCTTGTTCGGCCCCGAGGAATCGGGTGGGGGGGGCCTGCGCGAAGCCGAGACGACCTCGCTCATGACAGCGAAGGCTTCGCGCGTCCCGTGCCCGCTCGGGTGGAAGGCGATCGCGCTCGCGGCGGGAATGCCGATGCGGCCGGCGGCTTTCTTGACGTCCATGTTCGCGCCGAGGAAGAGAAACTCCCACCCAGCCGCGGTCTTCTCCTTGATCAGGTTCTGCACGGTCGTGTGATCGAGCTCGCGCGACCCGTTCTCCTCGCCGTCGGTCAGGATCGCGACCACGACGGTCGGCCGATCGGCGGCCGGCAGGGCGTTGATTCGCACCGTCGTGTCTGCCACTGCTCGGCCGACGGCGTCGTACAGCGCAGTCTGTCCGCGCGGCACGAAGGTCTCCGGCGTCAGCACCGGCACGTCGTGGATGTTCGTGGCCGCATGAACGATTTGGTACTCGTGATCGAACTGAACCAGCGTCATCGTCGCCGCACCGGGGAGCTTCTGCTGCTGCGCCAGGAACGTGTTGAATCCCCCGATGGCGTCTGCGGCGACGGACGACATGGAGCCAGATCGGTCCAGGATGACCGTGATGTGTGTGGCGCGGGTATCGGGCATGCGGGCTCCGTGGGGCTGGTGGGGGGCGAGGGCCCGTCGCGAAAGGATGTACACGAACTTGCGTGCGCGCCAGATGGCACGCTCGAGCGCGCGCGAGGGGCCGGTTTTTCCGGCTCAGATCACCGTCGCGCGAGCTCCGCGCGCCGGGCCTCGACCTTCTTGCGTACGGAGTCGTAGTGCGGCGCGGCGGGGGTCACGGCGAAGAGGGCGGCGGACGCGTCGAGCACGGCGAGCTCGCCGGCGACGTCGTTCTTTTTCCGGAGGAGCGTGGCCTCCTGCCAGAGGACGGGGAGCCGCCGGGGGGGAGGGATCGTCGTGGCCCCGCGCGCGAGCACGCCGATTGCGTCGTCCACCTTGTCGGCGTCGTCGAGCGCGGTCGCGTATCGGAGTAGCGCTTCGGCGTTGTCCGGCGCGGCGCGGACGGCGTCGACGAGGACGTCGAGCGCCGCGGGGCGATCGCCCAGCGTCTCGAGCGCGAACTGGAGGGAGGCGGTGAGCGTCGCCCGCTCCGCGCCGTCCGAGCGCGCCTGCTCGCTGCGGAGGAACGAGAGCCAGCGCTCCCCGACGCGCGCCATCCCCGCCACGTCGCCGAGGTGCTCTCGCGCGCGGTGGATCTGCGCGTATCGCCACGCGCGATCGAACGGCAAGATCGGCGTGGCCGGATCTTCGACGAGCTTCTCGCTCTGCTCGAGGAGCGCGCGGTGGACGTCGGGGCGCGGCGGTGTCGTCTTCAGCGCGCACCCTTCGGCGTCGACCACGAGGGCCGCGCGGAGGCTCCCCGCGGGAAGGCGATCGGCGTAGCGGGTCGCGAGCGCTACGCAGTCGTCGAAGTCCTCGCGGCTCTCCGCGTCCGACAGGAGCTCGTTTGCGGCGAACGGCGCGAGCGGCCAGGTGGGAGGCGAGCGGTCGAGGAGGCTCCGGACGCGGGCGCGATCGGACTCGGTGACCGTCTCGGGGTGACCGGACGCGAGCGGCGAGGCGACGATGTCCGCGAGCCCCTCGACGGGTGGGGTCGCGGTGACGGCGTCGAGAAGCACGGCGAGCTCGGGGCCCGAGACGGGGTAGCTCCACCGGGCGCGCGGGGCGCCGGTGCCGGCGTCGAGGACGAAGAGGACGGGGATGCCGACGACGCCGAGGCGGCTCGCGAGCGCTTCTCCTTCGTCGCTGTCGCGGTCGACGGAGACCCATACGAACTTGTCAGCGAGGGGGTAGAGCGCGGAGTCGCGGTACGTGCCGGCGCGCATCGCCATGCACGGGGGGCACCAGGTCGCCCAGAGGTCGAGAAAGACGGGCACGCGCGACGCGCGCGCCGCCGCGAGGGCGGCGTCGAGGCCCCCTTCGCGAAACGCGGGCGCGTGCGCCGTGCGACCGCGCAAATGGCACGACGCGAGCAAGACGAGCGAGGCGAGCGTGACGAGGCGGAGGAGCGCCGCCTCGCAGCGGGTGCCGCGTGACGTGAGTGACATGAGCGACGTGAGCACGAAGCGCTAGCGTAGCGCGCAACGAGACGGACGTAGTCGACGCTGCCACTGCGCGAGTCTCTGAAGGTTGGCGTGCAAGAGTGCCTCGATGAGTCGAGAATGCGTGCGGTGCAAGGGGCGTTCAGTCCGGGCAAAGCGCGAATGGAGACGTGGCGCCGCGATTGCATTCGGAGGAGCCATGGGCCATCTCCTCCGTTCCAAGATCATCGCCGGCTGCGTGGCAATCGCGTGCGTCTCGATCCTGTCGGGGTGCTGGCGCCGGCGTGATGCCGTCTACGTCGACCGTACGCACGTCGACACCCGTCATGACGATCATCACGACGACCGTCACGACGACCATCGCGACGATCGTCGCTAGCGGGAGCACGCAGCTCCTGGCCGCTATTGCGCCGTGAAGACGTAGTTCTGCCCGTAGTTGCTGTCCCAGTCGGGCGCGCCCGTGCAGTCGCTGGAGGTCATGAACCAGAGCGCCGCCGAGTTCGTCCCCGCGGGGACGTCGAACTCGAGGGGGATGCTCTCGAGCTGGTTCGTCGTCGAATCGAGGGGGCCGTTCACGATCTCGCTCAGGACGTCGCCGCTCGGCTGGAACTGGACGTATCCGAGCGTCGCGAAGGCGTAAACGCCGTCTGTCGTGCAGCTGAGCGTCTCGGGCATGCGGTAGATGTCGTAGGCGACGTCGAGCTTCCCGGAGCCGGCGAGGGTGCCCGTGCTCGAATTCTGCCAGCCTGTCCCGAAGGTGGCGGTCAGCCTCGCGGTCGGCGTGGGGCCGGGGCAGGCGGAGGCGTCGTCGGAGATCGTCCAGTTGTTCTGCTGGGTGAGCGCGTAGCTCCCCAGGGGCTCTGCAACGCGGTTGTGATCGAAGAGGCGCGCGCCGCCGACGGTCGCGATGAAGGGGATGAAGCTCACCATCGTGTCGCCAGGGCCGTTCGTGAAGGTGTCCGTGTTGAGGACCACCTGGTAGCGGCGAAAGCCGATCGGGGCGCACGGGCCGTCGGGGAGCTCATCGCATCCGAAGATCGGCTCGGCCTGGGCTGATTGCTGCCAGGTGGAGCTCCCCTCGCCCTGGTAAAGGACGAAAGCCTCCGACTGCGCGAGCGACTGCGACATCGCGACGTCGAACGTCACGGTGATGACGACCCAGCACGTGCCGCTCGAGCAATCGGTCTGCGGTCCGAGCGCGCTCTCGAAGTTGATGTACGTGTGGCGCAGGACGACCTGACAAGAGGTGTCCGCGGAATCTCCTTGGGCTACCGCCGAGGAGTGGGAACCGGTGCGCTCCGGGAGGGGAGCGGCTTCGCACGCCGGACAGACGATCACGGCGAGGAGGAGGGGAACGTGTCTCACGGGTGAGGCGATAGTCGATGGGGGGGCCAAGTCAAGGGGTGCCCCCGCTCGGGGCTACGCGTGAGGCGGCTACGCAACTCAACGAGGGTGCGCTCCGAGGGGGCTTCGCTCCGTTTCAACGCGACGCCGCACCTCCGTGACTCTAAGCTCGTCACCCCGTTTGGTTCCGAAGGAGAGCTCCATATGGACGTCGAAGGGAGCGCGCGTGTCAGGCCGATCGTCGAGAAGATCCGGCGCATCGTGGAAGATGATCTCATCCCGCTCGAGCGCGAGCTCGGCAAGGGCTTCCGAGCCCTCCTCCCCGCGCTCCATGCCGTGCGCGCGAAGGCGAAGGAGCGCGGCCTCTGGGCCCCTGCGCTGCCCGAGAAATACGGCGGCCTGGGCCTGCCGCTCGCCGACTTCGCGCACGTGAGCGAAGAGCTCGGGCGCTCGCCGCTCGGCCACTACAGCTTCAACTGCCAGGCGCCGGACATCGGCAACATGGAGCTCCTGCTTGGCCACGGCAGCGATGAGCAGAAGAAGACGTGGCTCGAGCCGCTCGCGCGGGGGGACATCCGGAGCTGCTTCTCGATGACCGAGCCGGAGCACGCCGGCTCGAACCCTACCTGGCTCAGCACGACGGCGAAGAAGGACGGCGGCGACTACGTCATCGACGGCCACAAATGGTTCACGTCGTCGGCCGACGGCGCCGCGTTCGCCATCGTCATGGCCGTCACCGACGGGGCGGCGCAGAGCCACTCGCGAGCGTCGCAGATCATCGTTCCGCTCGATGCCAAGGGCTTTCGCATCGTGCGAAACATCCCGGTCATGGGCGAGGCGGGCGAGGACTACGCGAGCCACGCGGAGGTCCGCTACGAAGGGGTGCGCGTCCCGCAGTCGAACCGGATCGGCGCCGAGGGGGCGGGCTTTCTCCTCGCGCAAGATCGGCTCGGCCCCGGGCGCATCCACCACTGCATGCGATGGATCGGTATCTGCAATCGCGCGATGGATCTCATGTGCACCCGTGCGGCGAAGCGCGAGCTCTCACCGGGGAAGCCGCTCGGGACGAAGCAGACGGTGCAGGAGTGGATCGCCGAGAGCAGGGCCGAGGTGCTCTCGTCGCGGCTCATGGTCCTCTACACGGCGCACAAGATCGACGCGAAGGGAACGTACGAGGCGCGCGAGGAGATCTCGCTCATCAAGTTCCACGTCGCGGGGGTGCTCCAGCGCGTGCTCGACCGGGCGATCCAGGTGTACGGCGCGGCGGGCCTCACGGACGAGACGCCGCTCGCGGCGTGGTACCGCCACGAGCGAGCGGCGCGGATCTACGACGGGCCGGACGAGGTGCACAAGAGCGTGGTCGCGAAGCGGATCCTCCGCGGTTACGGGATCGAGGTCGGCTGAAATGGCGGGCTCCGGGGACTACCTCGACGCGGCGTCGCCCGTTCGGGAGGGGCAGGGGATCGACGCCGGTAAGCTCGCCGAGTACCTCGGCGAGAAGGTGGTGTCCGTGGCCCAGTTCGGCCGCGGGTACTCGAACCTGACGTACCTCGTGACGACGGCGAAGCGAGAGCTCGTCGTGCGGCGGGCGCCGCCGGGGGTGAAGATCAAGAGCGCGCACGATATGGCGCGCGAGTACAAGATCCTCTCGCGCCTGCCAGACGTGTGGCCGAAGGCGCCACGCGCGCTCACGTACTGCGACGACGAGTCGGTGCTCGGGACGCAGTTCTACGTGATGGATCGCGTGGCGGGGGTCATTCTCCGCCAGAAGACGCCGCCGGGTCTCGTCCTCGACGAGGCGCGGATGCGGGCGGCGTCGGAGTCGCTCATCGACACGCTCGCGGAGATCCACACGATCGACTTCGCGAAGGCGGGGCTCGCGGACCTCGGGAAGCCCGAGGGGTACGTCGCGCGGCAGGTGACGGGCTGGGGCGAGCGTTACCGCAAGGCGCAGACGGACGCGGTGCCGCAGGTCGAGGCGCTCGAGAAATGGCTCAACGAGCACATGCCATCCGAGTCGGGAGCGGCGCTGATTCACAACGACTTCAAGTACGACAACGTCGTGCTAGACGCCGAGACGGCCACGAAGGTCGTGAGCGTGCTCGACTGGGAGATGGCGACACTCGGGGACCCGCGCATGGATCTGGGGACGACGCTCGGGTACTGGGTCCAGGACGACGACCCGCCGGTGTTTCAGGTGATGGCGTTCGGGCCGACGCGCCTTCCGGGGAATCTGCGGCGCACGGAGCTGGTGAGGCGGTATGCGGAGAAGACGGGGAAGGATCCGGGGGACGTTCTTTTCTATTTCGCGTATGCGCTGTTCAAGCTCGCCGTCGTCGCCCAACAGCTTTACAAGCGGTACAAGGACGGGCTGACGAAGGAAGAGCGGTATGCGCCGATGCTCGAGGGGGTCCGGGCGGTGACGAGCAGCGCGCTGGGGGCGATTGAGAGGGGGACGATCGAATGATGCCCCCACTCGCAACTAGCGCTCGATCGAGACCGTGACGCTGTCGCCGCGCTTCGCCGCGTAGGTCTTGGCGGCGTCGCCCATGTTGAGGGCGAGCGAGAGGCGGCCGCGCGAGTTCCAGTAGGCGAGCGGCTCGCCGACCTTGACCTCGCCGAACGTTCGCACCAGCGGCACGACGATCTGCTTGTCGCCGAGCACGAAGCGGAGGCGGGTGCCGGACGGGATCGAGCCCGTGGGGGCGAGGTCCTCGATGCGGATGTTCGTCCAGAGGTTGCCGAAAGGGGCGTCGATCTTGGCGACGACCGCGCGGAGGAGGTCGCCCGTGCGCTCGACCTTGTTCGCCGGGAGCTTGACCCAGTCCTTCTGCTCGGGGCCGATCTCGGCGAACGGGGGAGATCCGAGTGCGAGGTACGCGCCCGCGGGGGAGAAGACGTCGCGGCCGTGGAAGGTCTCGCTGTGGTGCTCGCGCTGGAAGGTCGGGTTCGCGATCTCGCGGACGGACCTGACGCCCCAGCGCGCCATGGCCAGCGAGAGGACGCCGTTGTCGGGGCCCACGAGGTAGCGTCCGTTCGCGAGCGCGACGGCGATGCCTCGGCGCTGCGTGCCGACGCCGGGATCGATCACGACGACGAAGACACTCCCCTCGGGGAAGACGCCCGGCGCATCCTCCAGGTCCTGCGCCCCGGTCTCGATGTCGAACGGGGGGACGTCGTTCGTGAGATCGACGACCGTGGCGTCGCGCGCGATCGAGAGGACGACACCGCGAAGGAGAGCGGGGGCGTCTTCGCGCGAGCCGAAGTCGGTCTCGAGGACGACGATGGGGCGGGGGGGAGGAGATGCGTAGATCTCGGGGCGCCGCGGAGCGGGGGAAGCCGAGGGGAGTGGGGAGCAGGCGAGGAGGAGGGCGATGCCCCCACTCGCAGGTGCTCGGCGCAAGGCCGCACGCAGGCAGCGCGCGATCACTGCCCATTAATTATCACGCTCTCGCCCCGAAATGGGGAGCTTCCGTCGGTCACGGGATTTCGATGTTCTGCCCGGAGCGTGGAGCTCGAAGGGATCTCTTCGAGACGACGCGGAGGAGGCATCGCCGATGACGAGAGACCTGACGCACCTGAAGATCCGCCCTTCTTCCAGCCAGCTCCTCGCCCGCATTCTGGAGACGCCCGGGCTCGCCGCGGGGGTGCAGGCGCTCCCCGCGCCGGCGCTCGCGAAGCTCATCGATGCCATCGGCTTGGAGGACGCCGGCGAGATCGTGGCGTTCGCGAGCCCCTCTCAGCTCGCGGAGGTGTTCGACGAGGACCTGTGGCGGAGCGATCGCCCGGGGGGTGATGAGCGCTTCGACGGCGATCGCTTCCGGCTGTGGCTCGAGGTGATGATGGAGGCCGGCGATGCGTTCGTCGCCGAGCGGCTCGCGAGCCTCCCCGAGGATCTGGTCACGCTTGCGCTGCACGGGCAGCTGCTCGTGCTGGACGTGGACGAGACGCTCGCCGAGATGCGCGGCGTGGACGACGACGAGGGGAAGGCCATCGAGAAGGCGCTCTCCAACCGCCTGTCGGAGGACGTCGACCAGTACCAAATCGTCGCGCGCCGGCACGAGGGGTGGGACACCGTGCTCGCGGCCGTGCTGGCGCTCGACCGCGATCACCACGCGCTCCTGGCGAGGATTCTCGAGCACCTCTGCGCCATGACCGCCGAGGACGTCGATCGTGAGGGGGGGCTCTACAGCGTTCTGACGTCGGAGGAGATGCTCGAAGTGGACGTCGCTGCCGACCGCGAGGATCGTCGTGCAGAGGCGGGCTACGTCGCACCCTCCGACGCGCGCGCCTTTCTCAAGCTCGCGAAACAGCCGCTTACCGAGCTGCCGACGGAGCACGACCCCGTGACGCGCGCGTACTTCCGCGGTCTCGCGAGGAGTGCCGAAGGGGCGCCTTCCCGGAAGGTCGAATCGCGGCAGAACGCCGAGCCGTCACCGGATATCCACGCGGCGGCCGGCGTCCACGTCGCAAGCGCCGAGGATCCTTCCGCTCTCGCCCGCGTCTTGCTCGAGGCGGGGGTCGTCACGGGTCCGGCCCGAGCGACGCCGCTGCTCGGCGCGGGCCCACGCGCGCCACACGAGCCGCTCCTCATTCGCGCGATGCGCACCCTGGCAGAGACCGACGCGGGCGCGTTCGCTGCGCGCACGGAGGAGATCGCGTACCTCGCAAACGTGCTCGTCGCCGGCGCGACGGTCGAGGGGCGGCGTTATCGTCCGGCCGAGGCGGTGCAGAAGGCGATTGAAGTGTGCAGCCGGGGGTTGGAGATCGCGGCGAAGGGGGGGGATGCGGTCGAGATTCTTCGACGGCATCCGGCGGAGGGGGTGTTTCGGATGGGGTGGTGAGGTGTGCCCCCATTCGAAATCACGGCGTCGTGATCTTCACGACGAACCAGGCGATGCCCACCGAGACGCAGACGAACAGGCCCAGACGACGCCGAACACGAGCCGGATCGTGAGGAGGACCTCGGGGCTAGGGGGAGGCTTCGTCATGATCAGGACAGCCTCATCGCGGCCCCGAACGCGTCCACGAGGCGGCGGGCCTCGGCGCCAGTCGGCAAGCCGAGCGAAGCGGCGACGTCGGCGGGCGTACGGGATGATTCGTGGCGCAAGGCCACGACGGCGCTCTCCATCGCCGCTTTCACGCGCGCGCGGTCGCCCGGCGAAAGGCGCGGCGCGAGCCACCGTGCGATCTCCCACGCCAGCGCCGCGTGCCGTGTCTCGTCGCGCGCGATACGCCCCATCTCGCGCGCCACC
>JBKQKP010000363.1:0-22160 GCA_052147435.1 Polyangiaceae bacterium
CGCCGCTTTCTGGATCGATTCGCAGAACGTTCGCCCGAAGCTCATCACCTCGCCGACGCTCTTCATCTGCGTTCCGAGCGTCGTCTCGGCGCCGGGGCACTTCTCGAAGGCGAACCTCGGCCACTTCGTGACCACGTAGTCGATGACCGGCTCGAACGCGGCGCTCGTACGCGTGATGTCGTTCCGTAGCTCGTCGAGCGTGTAACCGACGGCGAGCTTCGCGGCGATCTTCGCGATTGGATATCCCGTGGCTTTCGAGGCGAGCGCGCTCGACCGCGAGACGCGCGGGTTCATCTCGATGACGTAGATCCGCCCGTCCTTCGGGCTCACGGCAAACTGGACGTTCGAGCCGCCCGTCTCGACGCCGATCTCCGTCATCACGGCGCGCGAGGCGTCGCGGAGGCGCTGGTACTCGCGGTCGGTGAGCGTCATCGCGGGGGCGACCGTGATCGAGTCGCCCGTGTGAACCCCCATCGGGTCGATGTTCTCGATCGAGCAGACGACGATGAAGTTGTCGTTCCGGTCACGGATGACCTCGAGCTCGTACTCCTTCCACCCGAGCACGCTCTCCTCGATGAGCACCTCTCGGGTCGGCGACTGCGCGAGCGCCCAGGCCACCTTTGCCTCGAGCTCCGACGCGTCGCGCGCGATTCCCCCGCCGGTTCCGCCGAGCGTGAACGACGGCCGGAGGATGGCAGGGAACCCGATGTCCTTCACGATCGCCCACGCCTCTTCCACCGAGTGCGCAGCCCCGGCGCGCGGGCACTCGAGGCCGATCTTCTCCATCGCCGCCTTGAAGAGCGACCGGTCTTCGGCCTTTGCGATCGACGCCGGCTTCGCCCCCAGCATCTCGACGCCGAAGCGCTCGAGCACCTTCTCCTCGTGGAGCTTGAGAGCAAGGTTGAGCGCCGTCTGCCCGCCGAGCGTCGGCAGGATGGCGTCCGGCCGTTCGCGCTCGACGATCGCCGCGAGCGTCCGCCACTCGAGAGGCTCGACGTACGTCCGCGCCGCGAGCTCGGGATCGGTCATGATCGTGGCGGGGGTCGAGTTGACGAGGATGACCTCGTACCCCTCTTCTCGAAGCGCCTTGGCCCCCTGGGTCCCCGAGTAGTCGAACTCGCACGCCTGGCCGATGACGATGGGCCCCGCGCCGATGAGCAGTATCTTGTTCAGGTCGTCGCGTCTCGGCATGCGGGCTAGCGGAGCCGATTAGCAGGACCTGGGCGGGGAGTCATCAGCGCGCCGCCGCGGAGGATGGCGCACGGGGCCTGCCTCCGTTAGATCGTGGGTGTCGGAGGGGAGCCGATCATGCTGCTTCGTACGCCTCGCCTCTCGCTCGAGCCGGTTCGCCTGGCCATGGTGGAGGCGGTCATGCTCGGGCGACGGGAGGACGCCGAGCGGGCCGCCGAGGCGCGCCTCCCCGATGCCTGGCCGAACCGCGGGCTGATTGAGCGGGCGTTCACGGCGTCGCTCGACGAGATCCGCGCCGACCCGGCGACGCGCCTTTGGGGCGATCGCCTCATGATCGTGACCGATCCGGGGGGCGATCGCCGAGTCGTCGGGAGCGTCGTCTTCCACGGGCGGCCGGGTCCCGACGGCATCGCAGAAGTGGCATACGGCGTCGAGGAGAGCTCGCGCAGCCAGGGGATCGCCACCGAGGCGACGAGCGCGTGCGTGAAGTGGGCCCTCTCGCAGGAGGGGGTCGTCGCCGTGCGAGCGACGACGTTCCAGTGGCACCTCGCCTCGCTGCGGGTGATTCAGAAGATGGGCATGACGCAGGTGGGGACGCGGGAGCACGAGGTTCTCGGCGAGCTCCTGGTGTTCGAGGCGCGACGCTAGACGCTGGGGAGCGCCGCGCTGCGCTTCTTGCCGACCTCGAGGACCGCGTCGACCGTCGCGTCGATGTCCTCCGCGCGCGTCCTGTGATTCACGATCGCCGCGCGGAGCGAGATCTTGTCGCCGAGCTTGGTCGTCGACAGGACGACGACCCCCGCTTCTTGCAGGTCGGCCGCGAGCTCGGCGTTCTGTCTGTCCGCGTCGCTTGCGAAGCGATACCGGAAGCACACGATGTTCAGCGCGACCGGGGCGAGGCGCTCGAGCAGCGGCTCGCTGTCGATACGTTCGGCGAGGCGGCGGGCGAGGGCGCACGTGTGCTCGATCGACGCGCCAATCCTAGTGGCGCCGAGGGTCTTCAGCGTGAACCAGACCTTCAGCGCGCGAAACCCGCGTGAGAGATCGGGGCCGAGATCGCAGGGCCACGGTGCACCCGCGGCCAAACCGCGAGTCTCCTTTCGCAGGTAGGCCGCCTCGGCACCGAACGCGCGGAGCTGGTGCGCACCGTCACGAACGACGATGCACCCGGCGTCGTACGGAGCTTGCCCCCACTTGTGGAAGTCGAACGCGACGGAGTCTGCGGCTTCGATCCCCGCGAGCAGCGGCTTGAGCGAAGGGGCGAGCATCCCGAGCGCGCCGAACGCGCCGTCGACGTGAAACCAGAGCCCCTCGTTCTTGCAGAGTGCGGCGAGGGCCGTAAGGTCGTCGATCGCGCCGACGCCGACCGTGCCCGTCGTCCCGACCACGAGGAAGGGGCGATGACCCGCCGCACGGTCTTCCTGGATCCGTTGCGCCAACGCGGCCACGTCGATGCGGTGGTCTTCGTCCACCGGGATGCTCCGGAGCGCGTCGGTCCCGAGCCCCGCCATGTCCATCGCCCGCGGGATGCACCCGTGCGCGGCCACCGAGCTGTAGGCGGTCAAGCGCTCGCCGGTCACCCCGCCGCTCCGGACCCCGGTCCCGAGCACGGCAACTTTGGCGATGAGCACTCCGATGAAGTTCGCGATGGACGTCCCCGTCACGAGGAGGCCGCCCGCCGTCTCGGGTAAGCCAAGAAACTCGGCCGACCAGCGGATCACCTGCCGCTCGACCTCGATCGGGATGTGGTCGCGCCCGCCGAGGTTCGCGTTGAGGCCCGCGGCAAGCATCTCGCCGAGCATCCCGAAGACGTTCCCGCCACCGTGCACCCAGCCCATGAAGCGCGGGTGCGAGTTCCCCGTCGCGTACGGGAGGATGCGCGTCATGAACTCGGCGTGCACCTGCCTCAGGGGCTGTGGCGCAGCGGGGAGCCGCTCGCGGAAGGCCTCGCGCGTCGCCGACGGAATTGGCTGCCAGACGGGGCGGGTGCGGATCGCTTCGACGTAGTCGAGAATGTCGTCGAGCATCGAGTGGGCCTGGGCGCGCACGGCGATCCAGTCCCTGGGATCGAGATCGATCTCGTCGCGCTTTCCGTCCTCTTCCGTCACGACGCGCCCCGCAGCGCCGCGCGCCAAACCGCCATCCCAGTCAGCGTGCCGCAGAGACGCGCCCGCCCCCCCTTCGTCTCGTGCTCATCCGCGATCGCGAGGACGAGCGACCGCGGCATGAAGCCCTCGAGCTCGGCGGCGTTGTCGCGAAGGAGCGCCAGGATCTCGCGATTGCGCGTGAGCAACTCCGCGTTGACGTAGGGGACGTTGCGATGTTTGTGCGCGCTTCGAAACGGGGGCATCCAGCGGAGCGGCCTCTCGCGGCGACGCATGCGGTGGAGCTCCATGTCCTCTGGAAAATCGAGGAGCCGGGGAAAGAGCCGCTCGACGGCGTAGCGATGCCATCGGCTCCCCACGCGCCACGAGAGCCCCAGCTGCCAGCCGGCATCGATCCAGCTCTTTCGCATGTACGCGGAGAACGGAGTGAACCCGTAGCTGAAGAGCTTGAGGCCGCAGGCCTGGAAGCCTCTTCGCCGCTGCTCGAGGACGAACGCGTCGGCCTGCGAGACGAAGCTCATGTCTGGGAGCACCGCCATGAGCTTGTCGTTCTGGGGCTGCGCGCCGTAGTAACGGCGAAGCTCGGGGGCGCAGAGCGCGAGCTCGTCCTCGCGCAGCAGACGGAACGTTCGCTTCTTGAATACGCGGCGCTGTATGGGGTCCCTGACGCGCCCGCCGTCGTGGCGACTGATCGCGTCGAGCGCCAGCGCAAGGATCCCGGCGTCGAAGCCGGCCGCGCGGACGTGCTCGCCGTTGTTCCCCGTGATGACGTGGTCGTCGCGCCTGTAGCCGGCCTTCTTGCCGAGGATGTAGCTGTGCCAGTGCACGAGCGGCTTCACGCCGTTGGTCGCGAGGCACGTGGCGACGGCGCAGTCGACGTAGTCGCGCGGCGCGAGCTCGACGTGGTTCACGGGGAGATCGAACGCCTCGGCCATCGCCTTGACGACCTGCACGTCCCTCGACGCGGGGTCCCCCATGACGCAAAGCTCCGGGCGATGGCCGAGATGGAGCAGCCCCGCGAGGTTGACCCGGCTGTCGAGTCCCGCCGACGCTGTCATGATCGCCCGCTTCCCGGCACCGATGCTGAGCCCTTCGAGGAACAGATCGATCAAACGCTGCGGGATCTCCTGCGCCGGCAAGGGGCGCGAGAATGCGTCGAAGCGGAAGCGCTTCTCGGTAAGCCGCGCGCCGTCGAAGTGGAGGATCGCCCCCTGGGGAACTGGCCGGGCGCCGCGCACGAGCGTGTCGTCGCCGACGACGTGCTCGAGGGCGAGGTGGTCCGCGATCGCCTCGCAGTTCCAAGTGAGGTCGATCGTCCCTTTTCGGACGAGCTCGTGGATCGTATCGCCGTGGAGGAAGACGCCGCGATCGAACGAATAGAAGTAAGGGGAGAGGGAATACAGGGAGCTGACGATGAAGACGTCTTTGCCCGACTCGTAGACGGCGACGTAGTTGTCCTCGAGCTCGAGGAGCGGGACGAGATCCTCCGGGCGGCGCGCGGCGCGGAAGCGCGGGAGGAGCGCCGCCTTGTCGAACAGGGGTTGGCCGAAGAGCGAGAGCCGCTCGGTGGTCACCGTTGAATCCGCCATGAGGGAATCCACGCGCCGCTAGGGTACTCCTCCGCGGAAGCGCGGGCGGGGATTGATGGCGCGGATGGCGTCGAAGTGCTCGAGGATCAGGGAGACCTTCGCGAGGACCGACAGCGCGTCGGCGAGCTCGCTCTCGATGCGCGTCGAGGGGGGGAGCCCGGCGTGCGAAGGCTCGCCGGAAACGAGGCGCGCACCGGCGCTCAGGCGGAGCGCGCCTGACTTGTGCCCCCCGTTGCCGCGAACGCCGACGGGCTGGCCGATGTGGAAGAGGCGCGCGGCGAGCGCGCGCTCGGCCTCGGACACGCCGGGGATGCAGGGGGAGACGTCGCTGTTCAGCCACGCGTAGAGCCGAGCGGCCTCCTCGGGGTCGAGGAGACGACGCGGAACCCCATCGCGCCTTTCTGGCGCCCGGACGGAGAACGCAAAGATCGTCCGGATGGAGTCCCACCCGCCGGGCTCTCGTGGGCGATCGAGCGGGAGCACGTCGTGGAGCACGAGATCGGGGTTCGCCGCGATCGCCCCCCCCACCGTGCTCGCGAACCGCTCGAGGATCTCGTTCACGGTCTCGCGCGGGACCGACTCGAACGCTTTCATCTCGGCGAGCGCGGCCTCCCACCGGAGCGCGAGCCCGACGTTGCTCCCCTCCGGGAACGCCGCGCACGCAGCGACGGACTCGGGCCAGTCGAAGCGACCGAAGTAGCTGGCGAGCCCCGCGGGGAGCGGCCTGGTTCCGTCGAGCCGTGCGGCGATGCGCGGCGGAAGGAGGAGCGCGCCGGCGAAGGGGGGGCCGGTGAAGAACTTCGATCCGGTGACGAGGACCATGTCGCCGCGATCGAAGTAGCGCCGGACGGAGGCGGCGGAGAGGCGCGCCTGGCATGCGTCCACGACGACGTCCACCCGCGTGTCGTCGCGGAAGGCGTCGAGCGCGGCGAAGCTCGGCGCGACGAGCCCCGTCTTGGATTGATCCATCACGTGAAGGAGAACGCGCGCCCCTCGCGCGAGGGCCTTGCGCGCGCTCTCGGTACACTGCGCGTCGACCTCGTTCGCCCCGCGGAGCGCGCCGTTGTCGCTGCGAATCGGGATCTCGATGAGCTCGACCTGGCTCGCGCTCCCGTGAGGAACGAAGCCGTCGATCTTGTCCCCCTTCGTGACAGGGACTCCGCGCGCCGTGAGCGTGGCGAAGTGGTGCCCGGTGGCAGCGAGCGGGACCCCCGCTCCGGTCTCTTCGGACGCCATGAGGACGTTGGCGATCGGCGTGGCGGGATCGGCGAGCCACGTGACCGCGAGCGCCGCGAGCTCGGCGTCGGTTCCGGACGGGGTGAGCACGACGCGAGTGCCGGGCGGGAGCCCGTAGTGCGCCAGGATCGCGGCCCGGACCCGCTCGTTCGCCCTGCGCCCTGCGAGCAGAGCGCCATGGGCGAGCGCCTCGCGGAGCAAGAGGCAGCGCCCCTCTTCGGCCCCCGTGTAGCCGCGCGCGGAGATCGACGACGCCGTCGAGGAGGCGAACGTGACGGCCCACGGTCGCGGGCGGGAGCTACAGCCATAGGCGTTCAGCCCGGTTAGCGGGTCGAGCATCAGGCGCGTGTCTCCCCCCTTTCCGAGCAGGTACTCGGTCGGGCCGAGCAAGGGCCAGATCTCGCGAAGACGACCGAGCGCCGAGGGGGACACCGTGGAGGGGGCGCCAGGTTGGTGTGGGCGGAGCTCGGACCACACGCCTTGCAGCTCTGTGTCGGACGGAGGGGTCTCGCGGGCGAGGAGCGACTGCCAGGAACGATCGTCGGCCGGCGGGTCGGCAGGTCCGTCGAGCGACGCGAAGAGCGTCGCGACGCGGGCCGCCGCGAGCCCGGCGAGGACGGCGTCTCCGCCGGTCAGCTCGAGCTGAATCGCCAGCTCGAGCGCGTGACGCGGCGCGAGCGACGGCGCCTCGGCGTCACGCCGGAGCGTCTCGCCCCCTTGGCGCGCGCCGGGGGGGTTCGGGGATGAAGTGGGCTGGGCCATGGGACTGCGTTGGCGCGACGGAGCCGATCTCTCGTTTCGTTGCCTGGGCCGGGGAGCCTATGCGAAGAATTCGGCCCTTAGAAGGGCGCGTGAGCGAGAGCCTCACCAGAGAACGTCCTGGTCCTCCGTCACCCCTAGAACGCCGTCGAGGACGAGCTCCCGTCCCCCTACGCGAAGCGCCCCGGCGTACGTCCCCACGGGCTGCACGAACCGCGACGCGACCAGCCCGAGGTTCTTCTCTTCCGAGTGCATCCCCCCCGGCTTGAACCGGAGGTCCACCCCCCCGTCGGCCGTCGACACACGCCACTCGGCGAGCGGCTCGTCCCGGTCGAGCTCGAAGCGCCCCTCGCGAAGCGGAAAGACCTCCCCATCGACCCACGCGGCGCACTCTGGCTCCCCGACGAAGCCCTGGACGAGGTTGAACGCCACCCGCTCGCCCGTCTTCGCGCGGCCGAGCGCGAACGCCCAGCGCCACATCGTGCGCCGTGCGAGGAGGCCGTGCGTGTAGTCGTAGCCGCCGAGGGCGTAGCGGAGCGGGCGGCTCTTTCCGGCGACGGCGAGCTCCCCCTCCACCGCGAGGAGGGCGCGCTTCTCGGTCACGTTGACGAGCCCGTCGTGCGGAGAGCCTACGGGGGCGATTGCCGTGATCGGGGGGGGAGCTCGGGTCGTATCGAACCGAGCGCGGAGGGCGATGTCCTTCAGATCGACCTGAACGGAGTACGTGGGGGAGCCCGCGTCTCGCGTGATCTCCGCGTGGACTTTGCCGAAGTGGAACGTGGCGAGGGAGCCGACCGTCATTCCGTCCCCGACATGGCAGGCCGTCGGCGGCCCGAGGACGGAAGCCGTGGTCGCCATCCGCATCGTCCGGGCATCGAAGACGTAGCCGAAGCACGTGGAGACGTACCCGAAGCGCGCGACGGCGACGGCCACGAAGGCGTCCTCGGACGCGACCGCTACGTAGATCCACCGCTTCTCTCGCGCGGCTCGCCGCAATGTCCGGCGCACGCCGAAGCGCGAGGTCCCCACGTTCAGAGGGGAGAGATCGACCCTGGGGACCGCGCCGACGTACGACCCGAAGCGGGCGAGGCCGCTCGCGGGATCGACGACCGAGCCGGGCGCGGGCTCCAGCGTGCGCGTGCTCGAGCGAAGGTTCGTCAATGCGCCTCGAGGAGCCCCCTCAGCTGCTCGGGGGCCATCTGGTACTGGCTCCCACAGTAGTCGCACCCGATCTCGAGGACACGCCGGTCGTCGATCATCGCCTGGATCTCGCGCTTCGGGAGCGACGCCAAGCTCGCGGCGACCCGCGCTTGGCTACAGTTGCACCCGAACCGGAGCGGTTCGTTCCCGACGACCGCGTAGGGCATCCCGTAGAGGATCTCGCGCACGAGCGACTCAGGATCCGCGATGCCGCGGGCGAAGAGGGGGCCCATTTTCTCGAAGTCGCGCATCCGCTCGGTCATGACCGCCAGCGGCCCCTCATCGAGCTCGGGCAAGAGCTGAAGCACGAAGCCCCCGGCCGCGCGAATGCGCCCCGCGTCGTCGAGGTCGCATCCGGCAGCGATGATCGACACGATCTGCTCGGAGGCCTGCATGTAGCGCATGAGCGCGCCCGAGATCGATCCGTCCTCCGGGACCGCGACGACCCCCTGGTGAATCGACCCGTCGTGCAGCGTACGGGCGACTTGGAGAACCCCCTGTTTGCTCACGGGCATCATCCTCGAGCTCAGGGCCATCTGGACGAGACCGCGGGACGAGCCGTCGGGGTTCGCGTCGGCGACCATGCGGCTCGAGCGATCGTCCCCCTGGAGGATGGCCTGCACGCGGAGGTCGGGGGCCATCGTGTGACGAATCAGTATGCTACCGGTGAGAAGCTCGCTGAAGAGGCGGCGCACGTCTCCCTGCGCGTCCTGGGCGTCGCAGGCGCCGCGCACGGTCTCGGTCGTCCGGATCGCGATCACACGGAACGCGCCGTCCTCTGTGATCGCCCGTAGAGCGGTGTCGTTCATGGCGCTAGCGGCGGTCGAGCAGCAGCTCGCTGACCGGAGTTAGAACTCTACCCCATCTACGGGGTGCCCAAAACCTGCCGGGGTGCCCAAAACTTGGCCGGATCGACCACCGTCCTTAGCGTGGGCGCATGAGCGCCTCCCCCCGCCCCGTTGCCCCCGGCACGGCTGGTCCCGAATCGAGCGGATTTGCCTCCGGGGACGCGATGGCGTTGCCCCGCATCTTCGGACGCCTCCTCCTCCTCAAGCTCATCGCACGAGGCGGGATGGGGGACGTTTACCTCGCTGCCACGACCGGCATCGAGGGGGCCGAGCGGCCGTGCGTGGTCAAGACGGTCCGCCGCGACCACATCCACGACGGGTCGTTCCTCGCCCGCTTCCTCGACGAGGCGCGGGTGCAGTCGCAGCTGAATCACCCCGGGGTCGCGCAGGTGCTCGAGGCGAGCACGGACGAGAACGGCGAGCCCTACACGGTCGTCGAGTGCGTCGAGGGGCGGAGCCTCTCCGACGTGCGGGCGCGCGCCATCCAGCTCGGGGCGCGGCTCGGCTGGGCCGAGGCCGTGGCGATCGCGATCGAGATGGGCAACGCCCTCGCGCACGTGCACGAGCGGGCCGGGAGCGACGGGACGCCGCTCGGGATCGTTCACCGCGACCTTTCCCCACAGAACGTGATGGTTGGCTACGTCGGCGAGGTGAAGCTCATCGACTTCGGCACGGCTCGCGGCCAAAACCGCAAGTGCCACACCGTCGCCGGCGTGGTCTTCGCGAAGCCCGGGTACGTGGCGCCCGAAGTAGCGCGCCAGCAGGTCGGGGACGCGCGGATCGACCTGTACGCGCTCGGAATCATGCTCTGGGAGCTCTGCGCGGGGCGGCGCTTCCTGAGCGGGGACCCGCAGAAGCACCTCGAGGAGGCGGCCGCGGGGCACGTGAAGGTTCCCCAGCTCGCCGATCTGGTCGATGCGCCGAAGGAGCTCGACGAGGTCATCCAGAAGCTCGTCGCGAACGACCCGGACGACCGCTACGCGAGCGCCGCGCTGGCCGCGATCGACTTGAGCCGCGTCCTCGCGCTCGGTCCCCCCGGGGCAAACGGCGAGCGGAGCGTCCGCGGGCGAATCCAGGCGCTCATGCGGACTCTATGGCCGCACGAGCCGGCGCGCTCGAGAAGTGAGTTCGCACGGCTGCTCAAAGTGGCGCGCGGGCTGAGCACCGAGAACCACACGCCGGTGTCGAGCCGCGTGATGGAGATCGCCGCGCAGCACATGAACGACGACCCGTCGATCCTCTCCGGGACGCCGTACCGATTGCTGACGAAGATCGGTGAAGGGGCGAGCGGCGTCGTGTGGGCCGGCGAGCACGTCGAGCTCGGGCGGAAGCTCGCGATCAAGGTGCTCCTCCCGGGTCACGGCTCGGCGAGCGACGCGATCGACCGCTTCCGCCGCGAGGCGCGCGCGGTCGCGAAGCTCTCGCACCCGAACCTGGTGCAGCTCTACGACTTCGGGCGCTCGCTCGACGGGCGGGTGTTCCTGGCGATGGAGCTCCTCCACGGAGAGACCGTGGACAAGCACCTCAAGGACTCGCGCGGGATGGACTGGCGCGAAGCGACGAACCTCGCGATCGACTCCTGCCGCGCCCTCGAAGCGGCGCACGGGGCGGGGCTCGTCCACCGAGACCTGAAGCCGGCGAACCTGTTCTTGACCGACGCAGGGACGGTGAAGCTCCTCGATTTCGGCGTGGCGATGGCGCTCGCCGACGTGGCCGGCGCGGACGACGAGAAGCGGCAGCAAGGCTTCGCGATCTTCGGCACCCCCGAGTACATGTCGCCCGAGCAGGTCGCCGGCGAGCCGGTCGACGCGCGGTGCGACCTCTACGCCCTCGGCTGCCTCCTCTACGAGCTTCTCACGGGGACGGTCCCGTTCGAGGGGTCGTCGAGCGTGGTCGTGATGGGGAAGCAGCTTCGAGAGACCCCAGAGTCTCCGCGCGCGCGCTCTCCACGCCGCGGGATCCCGGTCGATCTGGATGACGTGGTGATGCGTCTCCTCGCCAAGAAGCCCGAGGACCGCTTCCCGTCGGCGACGGCGGTGCGGCTTGCGCTCGAAGAGACGCTGCTCACGCCCGGGAAGCACCGGGCGCGCGTCCGTGGCGTGGCGAGCGCGTTCATCGCGGGGGCGATGGCGCTCAGCATCGCAGCGGGGCTGGTCTCTTACCGCGCGATGCACGCGACGTCGCGCGACGTCGAGGCGAGGGTGGAGTCACCCGAGCCGGCCGTGGGGATCACCGAGGTGGCGCAGGCGTCCGTCCCCGCTCCCCCGGCGACAGGAACGGGGAGCATCGACGATCTCAACCCGACCCCCGTCGAAGAGCCCGCAACCCCAGCCCCCGTCGCCGCCGCGACCCCGACCGCGACCGCGACCCCGACCCCGACCCCGACCGCGACGCCGACCCCGACCGCGACCCCGGCCACCGTCGCCGTCGCCGCCGCTCTCGCGTCCCCGACCCCCGCCCTCGCCGCCTCGCCCACCTCGCCCAAAGCCTCCCCCCACTCCCCCGCCGACCGCGCCGACCTCGTCGAGCTCGCCGACGCGCGCGACGCTGCCCGCGACCGCCCGAGCGACAAGCGGGCCCTCAAGGCCTGGGCCACCGCCGCCTCCCGCGCCGGCGCCATGCGCGAAGCTCGCCGCGCGGGCGAAGCGTGGGCCATGAAAGACGACTCCGCCGAGCCCCGCCTCTTCCTCGCGGGGGTCCTCGACGCCACCGGCCACCGCGGCGACGCCCGCGCGATCCTCGAGCAGTGGGTCGATCTGCACCCGGAGTCGTCCGAGGCGAAGCGGCTCCAGGCGCGCCTCAGCCAGAGCTCACCCCGCGCCGAGCGGGTCGTTCACAAGACGATCGAGCGCTGAGGAGGTCTTCCGCGGGAGTTTGCCGTCTCGGGGCACGCGCAACCCCTTCCCCCCGGCCCCCTTCCCCGCAGGCAGGGAAGAGGGAGCGTGAAAAACGCCGACCGGTTCACGTTCCCCCCGCCCTGCCTGACGCGCTTCGTGATCCCCGGAGGGGGACGGGGCGGGGGGCCAGGGGGGTGGGGTTTTCGCGCGATTCGTCTGAAGCTACGGCGCGCACATCCCCGGCACCGGGTGGTCGATCGCCGCGATCTTCCCCTTTGCCTGCACGCCGATCTTCTCGCGCGCGAACCGCTGCTCCACCGCGCCGAACGCGAGCTTCGCGTTCGCGCAGTCGTGGAGCTGCAAGTACGCCTCGCCCATCGCGAAGAGCGTCTTGTCGAGCTTGTCGGAGCGCGGATACACCTTCAGCAGGCGGTTGAACTCCCCTAGCGCCGACGTAGGCCGGTTGTCCTGTAGGTCGGCGTCGCCGAGCAAGAACTGGACGTCGTCCGCCTTGTCGTCCGTTGGGTAGCGGACGTCGTACTCGTGGCCGAGCGTTCGGACGAGCGGCCAGTCCTTCTTCGCGTACGCCCCTTCGACGGCCTGGTAGTGGGCTTCCTTGTCCGGCGGGATCTGGACCGGGGGGACGACCGGCGCTTGCTGGACGGCCTGCTGCCGGGTGATCGCGTCGAGCTTCGTGTCGATCTCGTTGCGCGTGTCCTGCTGGATCTTCCGCAGCTCTTCGATCGAGTGGGCGAGCTCGTCGGCGCGGCCGGCGAGGTCGTTGATGCGCGCCTTCGAGCTGAGAAGATCCGACCCCGTGTCGGCGTTCGCGCGCAGGGCGTTCTCGAGGCGATCGCGCGTCCCCTGGAGATCGGTCTTCACGGCCGCGATATCGCTCTCGTCCGTCTGGACCTGCTTCGCGAGGACGTCGTTCTGCGCCTTCAGCGCGTCGAAGTCCTTCTGCATGGCGAAGACGCCGCAGCCGCTCACGAAGACCCCGCAGACCAAGAACGCGGGCAGGCAGGCTCGCACGGGCTACCTCACCTCGAGATCCACACGGCGGTCCTGCGCCCAGCCCGCTTCGTCCTGCCCCACGGCGTCGAGCTTCCCGCGCGACGAGGTGGTTATCTGGGTCGCCGGGACGCCGAGCGTGATGAGGAAGTTCTTCACCGCCTCGGCGCGGTTCTCGCCGAGGCTCATGTTGAACTCTTGCTCGCCGCGCGCGTCGCAGTGCCCGGTGACGAGGACGTTCTGCCCTTTGAGCGTCCCCTTCGTGATGCAGCTCGCGAGGCGAACGAGGGTCTCGCGCGATTCGCCGCGCACCTCCGGCGATTCGTAGTCGAAGTGCGGGGAGGGGAAATCCGTGCAGCCCGGCCCCCCGTTCGGCGGCTTCACGCAGTGGCCGTTCTGGCAATGCGAGCCGGGGCCGCACACCTTCGAGTCGTCGCACTCGACGAACGGCGGCGGGGCCTTCTTGACCTCGGCGCAGTGGTTGTCCTTCCCGCAGCTCGAGCCGTCGGGACAGGCGTGCGTGGGATCGCAGAAGCCGGGGATGTCGGTGCAGCCGCCGCTCTGGCAGCTCTTCCCCGCGCCGCACCCCTTGTCGTCCCGGCACTCGACGCACTTCCCGGCGACGCAGACCCCCGTGTGGCCGTCCTGGGTGCACCCTTCGTCATTGTCGCAGAGCGGGTACTTCGGGCCGCCGCACCCCGCGCCGGCGAGCCCTGTGAGGGCGAAGAGGCTCGCGACGACGGCGAAAGCTCGCCGCCTGATCCGTACCTCTCCCTTGCCCGGCTCGGTTCGCATGTCGCCCCGGGGGTTAAAACTCATTCCTTCGATCTTTCCTAGCGGCAAGTTCAGGGCTCTTCCCCAGCCCAGCCGTCCGCTTGTCACTTCGGCCGGGCTCGCGTAAGGGCAAGGGCGCCCAATGGACGCGCCCCGGCTAGAGCTCGACACGGGGGTCCTCGTGCGCTCGCCGTACCGGGCGATTTTGACACTCGCGCTGCCGACGGTGTTCGCGATGCTCTCGCAGAGCGTCGTGAACGAGATCGACGTGGTCTTCTTCTCGCGCCTCCCCTGCCCCGAGTCGTCGAATGGGCAGGCGGCGCTCTTGCCGTCGCTCATCATCGTGTGGCTGTTCGGGGGGAGCCTGAGCGCCGTGAACGTGGGGGCGCTGGCGTTGACGGCGCGCCGGGTGGCGGAGCGGAAGCACGAGGACGCAGGGGCGGTGCTGGCGAACGCGGCGTGGTTCTGCCTGGTCGCGGGGGGGATCGTGTCGATCCTCGGGTGGTTTCTCCTCCCGCGAATCCTCGGGCTGATGATCGAGTCGCCCGACGTGCGCGCCGTGGCGCTGAGCTATTCGCGGTGGCGGATGATGGGGGTCATCTCGATGGCGATGACGATGGCCATCAAGGGGTTTTTCGACGGCATCGGGCGGACGCAGGTGCACCTGGTCGCGGCGATCGTGATGAACGTGTTCAACGTGCTCTTTTGCTACTGCTTCATCTTCGGGCACCTGGGGGCGCCGCGGTTGGGGGTGACCGGCGCGGGGGTGAGCGGGTTTCTGGCGACGTGGATCGGGCTCTTCATCATGGTGGCCTACGCGGCGCAGCTCCGGTCGCAGTTCCACCCCGGGCGGTGGTCGAACATCTCGCGAGGGCTCACCTGGGACATCCTGAAGCTGTCGATTCCGGCGGCGGTGGCGACGGCCGTGATGATGTTCGGGTTCGGGCTGTTCACGCGGATCGTCGGGAAGCTCGACGCGGCCGATACGAGCGTGGTCCCCGGGCAGTGCGGGGCGAGCGAGGCGGTGTTCGGGGCGGCGACGACCGACATCGTCGAGATCCTGAAGCTGACGTTCACGGCGTGCATCGCGTTCGGGACGGCGACCGCCACGCTCGTGGGGCAATCACTCGGGGCGAAGCGGCCGGACGACGCGGAGAAGTTCGGCTGGGCGAGCGTGCGTCTGGGGCTCGTGATCTTCGGGGTGGTGGGGGTGTGCGAGGGGCTGTTCTTCACGCCGCAGATCGTCCACTTCATCAGCCAGTCGGAGGCGGTGCGCGACGCGGCGATGATCCCGATGCGGATGATGGGGGCGATCACGCCGGTGCTGGCGGTGGCGCTGATCCTGAGCGAGGCGCTCTTCGGCGCGGGCAATCCGCGGTTCGTGGCGGTGGCGCAGCTCGTGCTGATTTTCGGGTGTCTGCTCCCCGTGGCGTACGTGCTCGGGATCGTCGAGAAGATGAACCTGATCGGGATCTGGACGGCGGCGTGCGTGTACGGGGTGCTCGCGGCCGCCACGATGAGCACGAAGTTCAAGGCGGGAGGGTGGAAGGCGATACGCCTGTAGGAGGCCCGACCGCCGCTAGGTGCACCCGTATCTCGAGCGGATCTCCGACGCGAGACGGGTGACGACCTCCGCGGCCCCGTCCTTGACGAGGAGGACGAGGCCGGGGACGAGCGGGAGGTGAATCCATCGCTCTCCCCCTCCCGCGCCCCCTCCCGCGAAGGGGCTCGGCTCCGCCGCGGGTGGGTTGGGCTCGGGCGGCGGCGGAGGCGGGGAGTCGGGAGGCGCGGGGGGAGCGAGCGGGACGCCCGTGACGAAAGACTCGATCTCGGCGGGGGACTTTCCCTTGAACCAGGCGCGCAGGGCGGCGAGCCGGTGAACCTTCTTCTCTTCGCGCAGCTTCGCGATGGCGCGGAGGGCGGTGAGGTGGTTGGCGCCGTAGAGGGTGTCCTTTCCACGGTACGGGGCGCGCGGGAGCATTCCTTCGAGGACGTACTGGCGGATGCTTCGCTCGGGGAAGCCGCTCGCCTTGGAGAGCTCGTGCATGGTGAACGTGCGCATGGTGGGGCGGCAGAATGGCGCGGCGGACGGCCGAATCCCAACTCAATCTGCCGTCCAGTCTCTCCTTCGGCCGGCGAGCGCGTCGTTCTGCCGGGGAACCGATTGTTCTGCCGGCGCGCCTTCGTGTCGGCAGAAGAACGAGGCTGTCGGCCGAGAGGGTCCGTTCTTCAGCCGGCACGCGCGCTGTTCTGCCGGCGCGCGCGTCATCCGGCCGGGGGGTCCTCGTGGCGGCCGAACGGGGAGTCTTTCGCGTGAGACACGCGCGCGCCGGCAGAGGAGCAGCTCCTTCGGCCGTCGCGAGGTCCGAGCCCGCTACCCCCCGTCCTTCTTCTTGCCGCCCCCCATGATCAGCTTCTCGAGGTCCTCGTCGCTCGGCTCGTCGTTCCCCGTCGCGGTAGGCGCGGGCTTCGCGGCACCCGCGTCCTTTTTCCCGCCGCCCATGATCATCGCCTCGAGATCCTGGTCGCTCTCCTCCCCTTCCCCCGCGTCGGCCGCCACCGCCGCGACGACGGCTTTCTGCGTCTCCGGCTCGGGGTTCGCCGCCTCCGGCGCCTGCCCGTTCGGCCACGCTTTCTTGTCCTCGTCGGTGCACGGCAGCGGGTTCGTCCGGTCCTCCTGCACGCACTCCATGATCCACGCCTCGCGCGGCGGCAGGTGCACCTTCGCGGCGTCGGCGCGCGCGGCGGCGATGTCCTTCAAGATGAGGACGTCCGAGATGCGCGGGATGTAGCTCACCATCAAGAGCGCCAGCGCGAGTATCCCCGCGAAAGGCAAGACGACCTTGTAGAGGCTCACCACCGGCCGGTTGAACCGGAAGCTCGAGATGAAGAGGTTCAGGCCGAGGGGGGGGCAGCAGTAGGCGATCTCCAGGTTGAGGAGGAAGATCATCGCCAGGTGGAACGGCCCGAGGTTGAACCGCGCCGCGAACGGGAGGATCAACGGCACGGCCACGAGGATCGCGCTGAACCCGTCCATCAGCATCCCGAGGACGAGGAGGAAGATGTTCATCACGATCAGGAACTGCCACGTCTGATCGAGCCCGAGCCGCAGCATGAAGCCGAGCACCTTGGCCGGGATGGTCTCCTGGATGACGTAGTTGATGAGCGCGTTCGCCATCGCGAGGATCAAGATGACGGCCCCCGCGAGCCCCATCGACGCCTTCGCGATCCGCGGCAAGTCCTTCTTCAGCGACAGGTCCTTGTAGACCCACACTTCGATCGCCAGCGTATACAGCGCCGCGAGCCCCGCGCTCTCGTCGAGCGACGTGAGCCCCGAGCCGAGCCCGCCGAGGATGATCACGGGAATCAGGAGCTCCCACTTGAGCATCCAGATCGCGCGCCGCATCTCGCCGAGGCGCGGGCTCTCCCGCTTCACCCCCTCCTTCGCGCCGACGTACGCGGCGTAGATCCCGAGGAGCACCATCACGAGGAGCCCCGGGATGAGCCCCGCCTTGAACGTCTTGTTGAAGTCGATCCCGGCGACGAGCGAATAGACGAGGATCGGAAGCGACGGCGGGAGGAGCAGACCGAGCGAACCGCCGGTCGTGACGAGGCCGAGCGAGAACGCGTCCGAGTACCCTTGCTTGCGGAGCGCGGGATACAGGAGGCCGCCGATCGCGACGATCGTGACGCCGCTCCCCCCCGTGAGCGTCGTGAAGAACGCGCTCGCGACGATGCACACGATCGCCAGGCCGCCCGGCATCCACCCGAAGAACGCGCTCGACGCGCGGACGATCCGGTCCGGCGTCTTCGACTCGGCCATGACGTAGCCGACGAACGTGAAGAGCGGGATCGTCACCAAGATCGGCGAGTCGCTGAAGCGCTCGTCGAGGACGGTGGGGGCGATGTAGCGCAGGTGGTGGAACGTCGCGTCGCGGTGGAAGAGCCACGCGAGCTCGCTCGCCCCCCCCATGATCGCGAAGAGCGGCGTCCCCAGGAGGGCGAGCGCCACGACTCCGGCGGCCATGAAGCCCCCCGTGAGCCCCACGATGAGCACGACCCCCGCGACCGTCCCGAGCCCGATCCGCGACGCGAGGCTCGTCGCCGGCGGCTTCACCGGAGCATCGAGCGCGCTCACGAGGCCTCCTTGCCGGCGGGGCGAAGCTCGGGATGCTTCTCTTCGACCTCTTCCTCTTCATGCGCCGCGTCCGGATCGACCCGCACGTGACCGCTCACCGCGAGGAGGGCGCGCAGGAGGAAGCGGAGGGCGATCATCAGGAGGCCGAACGGGAAGACGAAGTTGAGATCGCGAATGACGAGCCCGCGCGCCTGCTCCATCCCGCCGGGGACGTTGACCGCGGGGCTCCGGAAGGCGTCGGGCTGATCGGCCGGCAGCAGCAGGTTGTTCACGTCGTCTTGCTTGAAGTGGGCCGCCCAGTCCGCGTCTTTCAGCCAGGCGTTCCACTCGGACGCCTTCATCCAGCCGTCGTACTTCGTCCCGATCAAGATTCGCGGAAGGCTCTTCAGGTCGAGCGAGACCTGCCTCCCCATGAGAAAGAAGTCGTTGCCGACCTCGCGCGTGACGACGTCGAGCTTCTGCCCGAAGTAGACATCGCAGTCCTTGTTCTTGTCCTCGGGGCACGGCTGCGTGGCGGGCGCCTTGAAGCTCTCGATCGCGATGTGATCGGCGAACCCGACGACCCCCGCGAAGCACATCGCCGAAGCCGCGACCCACCCGAGGACGGCGACCGGCACGCGCATCTTCGGATGAAGGAAGCGCATGACGACGTCGACGTTGATGTGCTTCCCCTTCGCCGTCGCGATCGACGCGCCGAGGAGCGCGAGCCACAGCGTGAAGCGGGTGCCGAGGCCGCGCAGGCCGCCGACGAGCATCAACAGCGAAGCGTTCTGCAGCCAGTTGAGGAGGTTCGAGAAGTACTCGACGCCGACCTTCACCCAGACCCGCCCGAGGAGGAGGCCCACGAAGACCGCGACGGTGACGAAGATCGCGTGGCGGTCGGCCTTCTCGGTCGTCGCATCCTTCGGCTTCGTCGCTTTGTGCACGGCGAACCCGAGGACGATGCTCGTGATGAGCGATCGGAACACGAGCCCCGACACGTCCCCCCCTCCCGGCGAGTATTCGCTCGAGAGCCCCTTCAGCGCGATCCAGAAGCAGAGCGCGGCGATCTCCGCGAGGAGCACCCAGACGCAGAGCTTCGACTCGAAGGACGTCCACTTCTTGTCGAGCTTCACCAGCGGCTCGCCCCACTTCTGCTTGGGGACTACAGGGGGCGGCGGCGGCGCGGGGGCGGGAGCGGCGGCGCTCGGCGAGTCGTCCGTCATGGTGGGAGGGAGAGTACCGGAAGGGAGGGGAAAGGATCACAAACGACGAAGCCCCTCGAACCTTGACGGCCCGAGGGGCTTGAGCGAGCCGCCGGGTCAGTTCCCCGACAGCTTCACCGCTTCGTCGAACACCTTCGGGTCGAACGTCGCCCCGCGCAGGCGGTCGCGCGTCTGCTTGAAGAGCGCCGCCCACTGGCTGTCCTCGCCCGGGTTGGGCTGGTAGGCCGCCATCCGCCCCTTGAGCCGCCCGAACGACAGGTCGTCCTGGTTGCGGATGCTCGTCGTGAGCGCTTTGCCGGCGCTGTCGCCGCTCGTCATGATGAGCGTCTTCAGGTCGGCCGGGAGCGAGTTGATCTTCGACGCCGTGAACACCAGCGCGCCGATCCCGATCCCGCTCGGCGACGTGTTGATGTGGTCGAGGAGCGACGACCACTGGAGCTGCTCCGCCGCGAGCGCCGGCGCGTTGACGACGTTGATCGTCCCCGCGGTGAGCGCCGGGAGAATCTCGGGGACCGTGAGCTGCTTCGGGTTCACGTCGCCGACGACCTGGTAGAACGTCGATTCGATCGGGTCGCCCGAGAGGAAGAAGCAGTTCTTGTGCTTCAAGTCGGCGGGCGAGTGGACCTCGAACCCCTTCGTCATCAGGTGCGCGATGCCGACGTCGCCCCATCCGCCGATGATGAAGCCTTCCTTGGCGAACGCCGCGTCGAGCTCCGGGCGCATCGTGTTGCGCGCGTTGTCGAGCGACCCCCAGTCGCGGAAGAGCCCCGGCATCTGCAGGACGAGGACGCTCTTGTAGATCTGCGCGAGCCCGGTGGCCGTGATGGCCGCGCCGTCGAGCTGGCGCGTGCGCATCTTGCCGACCATGGCGACCTCGTCGCCCTGCTGGTTTCCGTAGAAGAACTCGAGCTCGATCGCATCGTTGCTCTGGTCCTTGACCCCCTTCTGCCAGGCCTTGAACACCTTCCCCCACGGGGACGCGGCGGGAGCCAGCGTGGCCAGGCGAAGGACGATCGGGTCGGCGCTCGCGATCTTCGGCGTCCCCACGAGCAGGGCGACGGTGGCGAGCAACAAGACGAACCTTCGAAGCATCGACGAACCTCCTCGGGGGACTCCTACCCAGCTCTACCCAGCACCTACGCGCAACCTACCTAGCCCGCAGACCCCCGCTTCCGTTTGACGGTGCCCGAGGATACGCGATGCAATCGGACGCGCTAGCGACTACTTTTTTGCGGGAACGGCTGTGGCAGGGGCCGCGGCCGGACTCGGCGACATCTCGAACCCACACGCCTGCATCCGGGCCTTCCCCAGGTAACGGCGCGCCTTTCGCTTGGCGATGGCGTTCTCGAGGCGCTCTTCGGGGTCTATGTCCCCCGCGTCGATGATCTCCTTCATCAGCGCCTCGTACAGCGGCCTGTCGCTGGTCTCGCATGCGTACGTTTGCGCGTAGGTGAACTGGACCATGAGGTTTTTCCGCTTGGTCTTCTCGAGGGCCAGCTCGAAGATCTTCTTCCCCTCGACCACGTTCGACACCGCCACGTGGTAGGCCGCGAGCGCGACCTCTCCGTTGTAGAAGTTGTACGAAGGGTCGAGCTCCACGGCCCGCTCCATCATCGCTTCCCCGACGTACAGATCGGCGACGACAGCCGGGTCGTCCTTGTCGAGGTTGGTCCGCGCCATCCAGGCGTACGCGGTCCAGAAGACCATCCCGCATTCTTCCTTCTTGGTGAAGACCTGCTTCAGCCAGGCCTTCATCGTGTTCGCGTTCTTCTTCGCCTCCTTGAACCCCCCCGAGTACGAGCTGTACCTGTCGGCGTGGGTCATGAGCTCGAGGCCGTAGAAGACCGCGCGGTCGTAGGCCATGTGCGCCCGCCGCTTGTGGTACTCGGCGAGGTCGTCGTTCCCCTTGTCCTGCGCCGCTTCCGCGTCGTCCTCGGCGAAGGCGAAGCCGTACCCGACCCACGCTTGCGTCAGCGCGAAGAGGGCGTCCGTGTTGTCCGGGCGCAGGCGATGCATTCCTTCGAACTGGACGAGCCCCGCCTCGGCGGCGCCGCGCGCGACTTCGTAGTCTCCGATGGTGTCGAAGACACCGGAGGCTTCGCGCGTCGCGGAGATTTGCATGTCGGTCGCCATGGCTGCGAGACAGCCCATGCTGGGTACCGCGAGAAGGACGACGAGAGGGAGAGCGAAGGGGAGCTTGGGCATGGATTCTCTCGAGCTTTGATACGGGCGCGGCCGCACGAGTGTCAACAGGCGGCAGACTCAGCGGCGCGCGCCCGCGAGGAGGGTGCAGGCCGCCCGCATCCGGACGCTCGGATCGGCGTCGGCGAGGAGCGGCGCGGCGCGCGCCGAGCGATGAAGGGCAGACAGGGCCGTGGCGGCCGAGAGACGTGTCGCCGGCTCGGGGGCGGAGAGATCGGCTTCGATCCACGCCTGGATGCGCAGGTCCCCCGCCGTCGCGAGCGCGAGCTTCGCGCGCGACGCGGCGGCGCCTCGATCGTCCAGGTGCAATCCCCGCCGAGGCGAGTCGCTGGACGAACCGCCTTCTGCCGCGATGGCCTCGAGCGCTTTGATCGACGCGTCACGATCGGCCTGGCTCTCCACGAGGCGCGCGAGAACGGCGACGCGAATCGTCACCTCCTCGTCCTTGGAGGCGTCGTGAAGCGCGTCGAGGAGGACGCCGGACGGGCGCGGAGTGACGGCGATCGCGTGGAGGCGATCGCGGCGAGACCCTTTCGCGATGACGCGCGCGAGGAGCGCGGTCGCTGACGCGTCGATCTCACCGTCGCGGTTCGCCCCACGCAGGACGGCGCCGGCCGCCTCGATCGCCCCCGGCCCGCGCCCCTGCGCGAGCAGAACGCGAAGCTCGTCGCGCCCCCCCGCCCCCCAGACGGCGGCCGCCCCCCACGCGGACGCGATGTCCTCGCGTAGAGGCTCGTCCGCGCTCGCCCAGAGATCGCGGAGCTTCGGGACCACCGACGCACCGCCGATCGCCGCCAGCGCTCGAACGGCGTCGGTCCGCACGATCGGCTCGGGGTCTACACGAGCCGCCTCCGCGAGCGTCTCCACGTCTCGTGGGTCCTTCGCGATCCGCGCCGCGTGCATGGCCGCGCGACGCACGGCCGGCGCGGGATCGACGTACGCCTTCTGCCGGGCAGCGTCGTCGTCCTCGCGCACGAGCCCGCGCGCCCCGACCGCGCGCCAGGCGTCGTCCGCATCTTGCGCATAGTCGCGCGCGTCCCCCGCGCTCATCTCGCCCGCTTCGAC
>JBKQKP010000364.1:0-4278 GCA_052147435.1 Polyangiaceae bacterium
GACCCACCGACCTCCGAGGTCGCTCGACCGACCTCCGATGACGGACCGACCGACTCTGAAGACGGACCTACCGACTTTGAAGACGGTCCCAGCGACCTCCGAGGTCGCTCGCCCCCCCTCCGCGCCCCTCCCCCCTACCCGATCGCCCCCCGATACCCCTTCACCAGCGCCGTATGGCTCTCCCCTGGCCGCACGAAGCGCGCGAGGACCGCGAGATCGATCCCCGGAAGCAGCTCGCTCCGCTCGCGGCGTTCGTACCGCCCCTCCACCAGACGGTTCACCTCGATCTTGCCGGCAGGAACCCGCCAGATCCACACCTCGGCCACCCCGAGGCCGGCGTACACGGAGAGCTTGTCCAGAAGCGGACTCCCGATCACCACCTCGATCGCCAGGTGCGGGACGCCGTCCGGCTCCTTGGCGCCGAGCGTGTAGCACTCATCCGGCTCGAGCCCCTGTTGCTTGGCCTCGCGCCGGAACGTCGTGCTCCCGAACGCGCGCAGATCCACGTCCTTTTGCTCCGCCCAGACCTCGACGAACCGGGCGATGAGCGACTTCGCTTCCTCGTGCAGGTCCGAAGGGCTCATGAGCTCCAGCGCTCCTTGCAGGTACGTCATCCGAATGCCCGTCTCGTCGAGGGCATCGCGCATGGCGACGTAGGTCCACCACGGAACGTCGTGGAGAAGGAACCGGTGCTCGGCCTCGATGGGTTCCGAACCGAGCTCCTTGGATACCGCCGCCATCGCTCGATGATAGCCCGCGCCGAGTGCGTGCGCGAATCGGTCCGCCCCCAGCCGGAGCTATTGCCGCGCCGCCCCCTCCCTCACCAACACCGCATAATTCATCCCTGCCGGCGGCTCGAACACAAACGCCGTCGCCCCCGTCCCCCCCACGGTATGAAACGCCCGCCACTCCCGCGCGCTCTCCCTCCCGCGCATCATGACGTGCACGTCGACCTCCTTGCGCGCCTTCTGCACGAGCCGCACGGCGCTCACGTGCCCCCCGTGCCGCAGTCGCCGTAGCGCGTCCGCGCGGATCGGTTTCCCCGCCTCGACGAGCTCGGCCAAGATCGCCGCGCTCGTCTCGGCGAGGAACGCCTCGCGGAAGATCCGGCGGTGATCCCGGAACCCGGCGAGGTACCCGCGCGTCCCCGCGATGCTCGCGTAGTCGAGGAAGAGATCGTGCTCCGCCCGCCGCTTGACGATCGCCTCCACCTCCTCCGCCCCAATCGCCCTCCCCCGCGGATACTCATTCGAAAACACCCGCGCCGCCCCCCGCGGCATGCTCTCCACGACCCGCGACTCCGCATTGCACTCCGCGCAATCCGCGTGCCTCTCCCGCCCCCGCTTCTTCAGCGCCGCCCTCAGCTTCTCCGGCAGCGTCTCGATATTCGCCTTCGCACAAAACCCGTCCGCATCCAGCTCCGACATCGCCCACACGAAGTCCGGATCCGCCCGGAACCCCGTCACGACCACGATGGCCACGCTCCGCTTCCCCTTCCATCGCCCCCGCACCTGCCCGATCGACGACTCCCCCCCCTCCTCGTGCGGCCGCGCCCCCGCCGCGAACGGGATCTGCATGTCCTGCAAGATCGCGCACGGCGCGAACCCGCTCGCGAGGAGCGCGCGGACCTCCTCGAGCGTCGCGACGACGCGGCAGTCCATGTCCATCGCCCCGACGATGTCGCGGAGCGTCTGCGCGTTCTGGGGATCGTCCTCCACGATCAGGACTGTGTGGCGATCCGTCGTAAGAGGCGCGGGCGAGAAGGAGGGATCGGGGCGCGACATGCGCGGCGGTGTAAGCGCGGGCGTAGATCGCGGCAAGCGATTCTGCGTGGGCCACGGTCGAAAATGACCGTGCCGCGACCGCCGTTCGAGACTCCTCTCGATCACCCCACCCCCCGGGTGGGGTGATCGTTGGCCGTGCGACACCGATCGATCGCAGAGGAAACCGCTCTTAGGCGCGGATCTCTCCTACCAGACCGCGCACTGCTTCTCGGCCGGCCGTACCATCGCGTCCCCCGCCCTGCACGAGAACGCCGACGCGAACTCCGGCAGGTTCGACAGCGGCCCGTTCACGCGCCAGCGCGGCGGCGAATGCGGATCGGTGCGCGCGAGCGTCTGCGCCTTCTCCGGGCGCGTCGCCGCGCACCACACCTGCGAATAACCGAAGAAGACCTCTCGCTCTGCCTCGGGGGAGTCCTTCCCCTCGGCGCGCAACGAGCGGAGCGCGAGCCGCAGCCCGCCAAGGTCGGCGAGGTTTTCGCCGAGCGTGAGCTTCCCGTTCACGTGAAGGTCGTCGACCGCCACGTACCCGTCGAATTGATCGGCCACGCACGACGCGCGCTTTTCGAACTCGGCGCCGACCGCCGGCGACCACCAGTCCTTCATGTTTCCGTCGGCGTCCATCCTGCGCCCCTCGTCGTCGAACCCGTGCGTGAGCTCGTGCCCCATCACCACGCCGATGGCCCCGAGGTTCACCGCAGGAGGGGCGCTCAGCGAGAAGAACGGCGGCTGCAGGATCCCCGCCGGGAAGACCATCTCGTTCAGCTGCGGCTCGTAATAGGCATTCACCGTCGGCGGCGTCATGTGCCACTCCGTTCGGTCGAGCGGCTTTCCGATCTTGGCGAGCTGCCGCTTGCTCTCGAACTCCGTGGCGCGCATCCGGTCGGCCGCGAAGCTCTTGCGATCAATGGCGAGCGCGTCGTAGCTCCGCCACTTGTCGGGGTAGCCGACCATGTTCACGAGCTTGTGGACCTTCTCTTCTGCCCGCTCGCGCGTTGCATTGTCCATCCAGGCGAGCTCCGCGAGGTCGGCGAGCATCGAGGCCTCCACCTCCTTGATCATGCCGTCCGTGCGGTCCTTCCCCTCGGGCCCGAGCTTCTCCTTCACGAACGGGATCGCGAGCGCCTCACCGATCCCGCGGTCCACGACGCGCGCGCAGCGCTTCCAGCGCGGCTCGATCTCCGCCTGGCCCGAGAGGTCCTTCGCCATCGCGAAGCTCTCGTCGACGAAGCGCTTCGAGAGGTGATCGGAGAAGACCCGCGCCAGCGTGAACCGGAGATACGGCCGTATCGACGACGACCACGTCCCCTCGGTCACTGTCCCGACCTCCTTGTCGAGGAAGGCAAGCGTCGTGGGAACGTTGACGTTCACGCGGCCGGTGCCGGGGAGCCCGAGCTCCTTGAGATAGACGTCCCACTTGAAGGCAGGCGCGCTCTTCTCGAACCCCTCGCGATCCATCGTGTGGTGGAGGTTCCGGGGATCGCGGTGATCGACCCGGCCGATATGGCTCTCCGCGAGCGCTTTCTCCAGGGTGACGACGGCCTCCGCGTTCCGCTTGGCCACAGCCGGAGCGTCTCCCAGGAGCGCGAACGTGCGCTCCACGTGCGCCGCGTACTTGTCCCGCAAGCGCGCGAGCTTGGCGTCGGGCTTCAAGTAGTAGTCTCGATCGGGGAGACCGAGGCCGTCCTGCTCGATCCCGAAGATCACCCGCGTCGCGTCGTCCAGGTCCTGCTGCGCCTCGGGCTTGAAGAAGGCGCGCACCCCCATCAGGTGCAGACGCGCCAGCTCGCGCGCGAAGCTCGTCGCGTCCGTCACCGCGTCGATGCGTTTGAGCTCCGCGGCGATCGGCCGAACGTCCGCTTTCTCGACCGCCGCTTCGTCCATGCACGCGGCGTAGTAGTCGCCGACGGCCTTGGAATAGGGCTCGTCGGCCGGCGGCTCGGCGGCGTCGCGCTCGAGGATCGTCTTCAGGGCCCCGAGGTTGTTTTCGGCGAGCGCGTCGAAGCGACCCCAGCGCGCCTTGTCTGCCGGGATGGGATTCGCCTTCACCCAACCGCCGCACGCGTACTGGAAGAAGTCGTCGCACGGCGACGCGCTCGGATCGATCGCCGAAGGATCGATGCCCGCGGGAATCGGCGGGGCAGGCGCGCGGGGCGACTCGCCGCTCGTGACGGTCACGACGGGGGGCGCGCTCGGAGGCGGAGCCGGCGGCTTCGCGCTTTGAGAGGCGGCGCACGCGGCGCTGAGGACGAAGACGGGAATCGACGCGAGCAGGAAGCGGCGCATGCCCGGCTCTACTCGCCGGGCATCGAGAGCGCAACGCGTAGTCCGCCGGCAAATGGCGCTATTCACGCAGGTTTCAACATGAACGCAATCGTCCGGATTCTCTGCATCGGTTGAGGTCGGGACGTTGCAACCTCGGACGGCGTCTCGTCTCAGCCCACGTTTTCCAGCGAGCCGCGCGAAGGGAGAAGCCCCCCCCCCCGCCCCCCCCCCC
>JBKQKP010000365.1:0-34698 GCA_052147435.1 Polyangiaceae bacterium
AACCGACCTCCGCGGTCGCTCGAGCCACCTTCGAGGCCGGTCCAGCGACCTCAGAGACGGTCCCAGCGACCTCCGAGGTCGCTCGAGCGACCCTCGGGGTCGGATGCACCGACTCTGAAGACGGACCCACCGACCTCCGAGGTCGCGCGAGCGAACTCCGATGACGGACCGACCGACTCTGAAGACGGACCTACCGACTTTGAAGACGGACCCACCGACCTCCGAGGTCGCTCGTCCGACCTCCGATGCAGGACCCACCGACTCTGAAGACGGACCTACCGACTCTGAAGACGGACCCACCGACCTCCGAGGTCGCTCGTGCGACCTTCGATGACGGATCCACCGAGTTTGAAGACGGACCTAGCGACTTTGAAGACGGACCCACCGACCTCTGAGGTCGCTCGAGCGACCTTCGAGGACGGATCCACCGACTTTGAGGACGGACCTAGCGACTTTGAAGACGGACCCACCAACCTCCGAGGTCGCTCGGCCCGCATAGGAGGCGGTTGACGTTGCCGCCCGTTCACACCTTCCCCCGACACCCGCGGAATTTCGCGACGTGCACGCACGGCACGCACGATGCACCGAGCGCCCGCCATTCGCGGCTCGTTTCGCGCGTTCTTTGGAGGGGTTCCTATGCGCTCAGCTTCAACGGCCTTCCTTTGTCTTCCGCTTCTCCTCACTTCCTTCGCCGCTTGCGGCGGCGCCTCGTCGAGTCTCTTCGGCGCCAGCGACGGAGGGGGCTCTGCGGGGCCCGACGGCGGCTCGGGCGCTTCCGACGAAGGGGGCGCCTCGACGACCACTAGAGACGCGGGATCCGGCGCGGGATACCAGATCCACGTCCGAGCCACGCAGACCCCCGTCACGTTCACCGACGGCTACTCGGGTGAGACCCCGATCGACCAGCGCTTCGGCGTTCGCTCGCTCACCCTCCTGCGCAACGCAAATGATCCGTCGCCCCTCCTGGTCTTCGACAACGGCGCCAACGTCGTCGATACGCCGGTGAACGCAGGGAGCGACACGATCGTCGGCTACGCCTCCGCCGGCTCCTTGCCCGCGGCGACGTTCACGATCGCGCAGGTCGTGGTCGGCTATTACGACTTCACCGTCGCGGCGACGCTTCACGACAACAGTGTGGCCACTCAGGGCGACTACCACGACGTCGAGGTGCTCGCGGACGGCGTCAACTACCACGGCCAGAGTTACAGCAAGGGCTACTACTCGTTCACGTGGGAGATCGGCGGCACCGCGTACGGGACAGTCACCGGCCAGGATCTCATCACCCCCGTCGACCTCACGAGCGGTGGGCTCACGCTCGTCGCGTCGGGGAGCGCCGCGACCTACGTGTTCCCTGTGAACGTGACCCTCGATCCGACTCTGCCGACGACCACGAAGATCGTCATGACGGTGAACACGTACGAGAACTTCCGCTGGCAAGACGAGTCCGAGCCCGGCTACCTCCCCGGCGTCTTCGATACGACCCCGACGTCGTACGAGCCGGTGGAGTCGTTCGGGGCCAACTCATTCACGATCACGCTTCAGTAGCGGAGCCTCACGACGAGGCGAGACGAGAGCTGCGCGACGCTCACTCGCCGGCGCAGGGGGTCCCGTACGGCGCGGGGGCCGGCACGGTCGCCGTCCCCGTCTTGAACATCGTCTCGAGGAAGCAGCCGTACTGGTACTTCACGGCGTCGAGCTGCGAGAAGATCTGGTGCGGATCGAAGATCCCGTCGCCGAGGTACTGCACGACGACGCCGGTGTACGGCGCCCCCGACGACGAGACGCGGTTGTTGCTCACCGGGTAGGGCAAGATCCCCTCGATGCCCACGAGGCCGAGCGTGTCTTGCATCGTTGCCCACTGAATCTCCCCCGCCTCCTGGTTACGGTAGGAAAGAGCCACGGCGTTCTGCACCGCCATCGGGAAATACGAGTCGCCCAGGCCGTGCGGCTCGTACACCGGACGCGCCGGGCTACCGGGGAGCGGATTCTGTCCGATGCGCGGCATGTAGAGGATCGGATCGATCGGCCCTAGCCCCATCTGCGCCACGTGCATCACCGGATGCAGCTGCGTGTAGTCCGGCGGCGTGTCGAGGAGGATCCGGATGAGGCTCTTGATGCCGGGGACGCTCTGCGTGAGGAGAATGAAGTAGCTCCAGTACCCTCCGGACCCGGTCGCGACGACGGCCTGGATGCGCGGCTCCACCGCGGAGATGAGGTTCGCGTACATCGCCCCCATCGACTGGCCGTGGACCATGAGGCGGCTCGTGTTGAAGTGGTACGCGGTCTCGCCCGCGGGGAGCGAGAGCCCCGTGCAGGGGAGAACGTCCACCGGCGCGATCTGAAGCTGCTCGAGCGCGTCGATGAAGATCCGCTGCTCGAGGACCCCCTGGCGAAAGATGTCGCGGGTCGCCGCGAGGTTGTTCGGGTTGATGTACTCGGGGAAGGTTTGATCTTGCCCGGCCGGCCAGCGCTGCGGGTTCACCGGGAGCGCGGCCGCCGCCTCCGCGAAGCCGCGCGGCGCGAGGACCCAGCCAGGCCCCTCGCCCGCTGTGTTGCACCCCGTCATGCCGTTCCACATGTCGTCGTCGAGCACGCCGCCGGGGCACTGGGTGGGATCGGTCTCGTAGTGCCAGGGGCCGCGGTCCATGATCGCCGTGCTCAGCCCGCCGGTGCCGTGGAAGTACTGAATCAAGGGGTAGCCCCCCTCCGGCATCGGCGCCTTGGGGAGGGTGATCGTGAGCGGAACGGTCAATTGCCCCTGAAGGACAGGGAGCCCGTCGCTGCCGATCGTGAAGAGACCCCCGGTGTCGTACGGGGGGGCGCCGGTCTGGAACTGCGGGAACGTGATCTGCGCCTGGAGCTCGCAGACGCGATCGTTCTGGTTCAGCGTGTTGAGATCGACCCCCACGTTGACGATCGAAGCCGAGTACGCGGTGTGAACCTTGTCGGAGAGGGACGCGAGATCCGCCACGACGTCTCCCGTCGTGAAGACTGTCGCCGCCGCGACGGCGTCGGCGCTCACCCCCGCGATCTTGAGCGCCGGCCAGAGCGGCGCGAACGACTGCGTGAGCGGATCCGTCGCGGACGGCGACGCGACGATCGTCGCGAGCGCGCTGGCGACGCCGAGCATCGCGCCGGTCGCGTCGTTCGCGGTCTTCTGCACGACGAAAGCGTACTGGCGGTCGGGGGACAGCACGAACCCGGGCCTCGGTCCGATCGCGACGACGTTCGGCGGCACGTAGTTGTCGTCGTTGTCGAGCGTCTGCACGACCGTAGGCACGAGGGCGCCGCGCGTGGGCGACGTCGGATCGACGTCGATGAGCAGGAACGGCGAGCTCTTGTCCGCCGCGAGCACGACCGAAGGATCGCGTGGAGTGAGCGGAGCCGTGAACTGGAACCACGCCACGGGGACGACGGGAAAGCCCGTGTTCTCCCCGGCGATCGCGAGCATCCCCGCGACCATCGAGCTGCCGGTCGGATTCGGCATCCCGGTGAGATCCGGCGTGCCGCTCGCCGTCAGGCGCAGATCGGAGGGCCAGGGGAAATCGAAGAAGTGCGCCGGCGACTCGAGATCGGCGCTCGAGTTCATCACGACGACGGTCCCGCCGCTCGCGGGCGACGCGCTCCCCGTCGCGGGTTCTGCGCTCTTAGAGCACCCGCTCGCCAGGATCGGCAGGATCGCGAGACCGCCGAGAAACGCTCCGCTTCGCGATTTCATCGGGACGAAAGCTAGTCTCGCGGCGTGGGGCGCGCCAGCCGCCAGGCAGTCTCACGAGGGTCGCCTAGTCGTCGCAGAGCCCATAGAGCACGCCGTCCAGGGCGAGCCCGATGGTCGTGTTGCACTGGAATGACGCGCCGAGATTCGCGCAGTCGCTCGTCGCGAGGCAGAACTGCAGGCAGAGGCTTCCGCCCTCGCCGCCCGTGTAACAAGTCGACCCCGCGGCGCAGCTCGAGGTCGTGGTGCAACTTCCGCCCGGGGCAACGGAGCCGGCCACCTGGCAGTCGGAGTAGTTGGTCCCCTCGACGGTGTCGATGACGCACCCCTGCCCTGACGGGCAGTCGTTCGGCGAGGGGGTGCAGGCGAAAAAGCAGTACGAGTCTTGCGGGACGGCCGCGGCGTTCACGTTGACCTGGTTGCACAGGCCGAGCGTCGGCCCCCCCGTGGCAGACGTCGGGCACGTGGTCTCTACGTCGCTCGGGCTGCAGTACGGATGACAGACGCCTGACGCACAGGTGAGCCCCGCGGCGCAGTCGGCCGTCGTCGTGCACAGCGAGCCGCTCGCCCCCGCCCCAGCGTTCATGCACCCGGCGCCGGCGTCGGCGTTCGTCCCGAAGTCGCACTTCTGGCCGGAGGGGCACCCGCACTGGGGGTCAATCTGGCACGCGGCGTCACCCGGGGGGGTGCAGTCGCCCGAATCCGCGCCGAGGTCCTTGCCCGAGTCGGGCGCGGGGGACGGCGGCGTCGTCGAGCTACAGCTCCAGATCACGGCCGCGCCCAGCGTTGCCAACGAAACTGTCGTCGCTCTCCTCGTCATTACGGAACGTCCGTAGCCGCTCTAGCACAAGACGCGTGGGCTCCCGATCGCTCTCTCCTCGCCACGCGATCTCCGCAACCGTTGACACCTCTCGCTCTCACCAAGACCATGATCGGGTGGCCGCCTCTGCTTCCTCCCGATTCCGCCGCGGGCGGAAGCTGGGCGCGGGGGGCATGGGGGTCGTCTACGAAGCGAAGGACGAAGAGCTGGGGACCACGGTCGCCCTCAAGACGATCCGTATGGGCACCCCCGAGTCGCTGGCGCGTCTGAAGCGCGAGTTTCGTGCGCTCCAGGACGTGCACCACCCCAATCTTGTCTCGCTCGGCGAGCTCGTCACCGAAGGGGAAGAGTGCTTCTTCACGATGGAGTTCGTCGACGGGGTCGACTTCATCGACTACGTGAGCGCCGACAAGGAGAGCGGCGCGACAATCGCGCACGAGGACGAGCCCGTCGAGGCCTCGACGAGGCGCCTCCGGCGCGTGAAGCTCATCGAGCAGAGCTCGCCCCTTGCGCCTCGGTACCACGACAGCACGAGGCTACGACACGCGCTCGTGCAGCTCGCCGAGGGGCTACGCGTTCTCCACGCGAAAGGGATGGTTCATCGCGACATCAAGCCGGCCAACGTGCTCGTGGCCAAGGGGGGGCGCGTCGTCCTCCTCGATTTCGGTCTCGTCGTCGACGCGGGCGAAGACGAGTCGACCGCCGACGAGGTCGTCGGCACGCCCGAGTACATGGCGCCGGAGCAGGCCGCGTCGGGCTCCGTCGGGCCCGAGGCCGACTGGTACTCCGTGGGAGTGATGCTCTACGAGGCGCTGACGGGTCGCGTCCCGTTCGAGGGTTCGACGCTCGACGTCCTTCTCCGAAAACAGAAGGAGCTCCCTCCGGCACCGAGCGCGCTCGTCGAGGGGGTCCCCCCCGACCTGGACAAGCTCGCGGTCGAGCTTCTCCGCTTCGACCCCACGAAGCGACCGAGCGCGAAGGGGGTGCTCGACCTCCTCGGGGCCACACCGAGCGCGGGGACCGCGCCGCAGACGCAGCACGTACCGTTCATCGGGCGGGCGGGCGAGCTCGACGCGCTCGATCGGGCGTTCCAGGACAGCAAGCGAGGCGCGGTCATCCTCCTCGTCACCGGCGAGTCCGGGGTCGGCAAGACGGCGCTCGTGCGGCGCTTCGTCGAGCGCCTCGGGCTGGAGGAGCACAAGCTGCTCGTGCTCGCGGGGCGCTGCTACGAGCGCGAGGCGGTCGCCTACAAGGCGCTCGACGGCGTGGTCGATGCGCTCGCGCGCGTGCTCGCGCGAATGTCCTCCGGGGAGGCCGGCACTTTCCTCCCCACGAGGATCGAGCCGCTACTGCAGGTCTTCCCCGTACTCCGGCGCATCGGCGAGGTCGCCGAGCTCGTGCGAGAGGTCCGATCGGACTCCGCACAGATGGATCAGGTCGAGCTGCGAAGCCGCGCTTTCGGCGCGCTCCGCGAGATGCTCTCGCGGATCGCGATTCGAAGGCCGCTCCTCATCACGATCGACGACCTCCAGTGGGCCGACAACGACAGCATCGCCCTCCTCACCGACGTGTTTCGGATGCCCGAGGCGCCCCCCCTTCTGCTCCTCGCGACGGTCCGCACCGGGTCGACCACCGACGCCAGCGCGCGCTTCCGCGAAGCGCTCGGGCGGATGGGGACGGAGCTGCGCGAGGTCGACGTCTCACGCCTCTCGTCGGAGCAGGCACGCGAGCTCGCGTCGGTGCTCCTCGAGCGCGCGGCCCCCGAGAGCAAGGGGTTCGCGTCGGCGATCGCCAAGGAGTCCGAGGGGCACCCTCTCTTCATCGACGCGCTCGTCCGCCATGCGATGGCCGAAGGGGACCGAGCGCCCGGGATGGTCCGGCTCGAGGATGCGCTGTGGTCACGCGTCCAGAGCCTCGAGCCCGCGGCGCGCGAGCTCATCGAGCTCCTCGCCGTCGCCGGGCTCCCCCTGTCTCAGGACGTGCTCGCGAAGGCGGCGGAGGCCGATCGCGGGGCGTTCGCCGAGAACGTGGCGTTCCTTCGCGTGGCGCACCTCGTGACGATCACCGGGGCGAGGGGGCGCGACACGATCGACACGTACCACGACAAGGTGCGGGCGGCCGTGACGGCGCACCTCGACGACGAGGGGAAAGAGCGCCGTCATCGGAAGCTCGCCGTGGCGCTCGAGACCGCCGAGACGCGCGACCTCGAGGCGCTCTTCACCCACTGGCGAGGGGCGAAGGACGTCGCGCGCGCCGCGAAATACGCGGAGGAAGCCGCCGACCGGGCCGTCCTGACGCTCGCCTTCGATCACGCCGCGACCCTCTATGAAGCGGCGATCGATCTCGGCACGCCGGCAGGAGAAGCGCGGCGCACCCTCCACGAGAAGCTCGGAGACGCGCTCGCGAACGCGGGGCGAGGCGAGCGTGCGGCCGTCGCCTATGAACGCGCGAGCGAGGGGGCCAACGCGGCGCGTGCGCTCGATCTGAAGCGGCGCGCCGCGGACCAGCTCCTTCGCACCGGGAAGTTCGACGCCGGGCTCGACGCGATCGGCGCCGTCCTCGCATCGATCGGAATGAGCGTCCCGAAGACTCCGGTCGGCGCGCTCCTCTCGTTCGTGCTGTGGCGCCTGGTCCTCTGGGTGCGCGGGCTCGAGTTCCGCGAGCGCGACTCATCGCTCATCGACCCGCATCGGCTCACGGCGATCGACGTCTGTTTCTCGGTCGCCACCGGCCTCTCCTGCACCGACACGATCCGCGGGCGCGCATTCAGCGTCCGCGCGCTGCTCCTGGCGCTCAGCGCGGGGGAGCGGTCGCGCGTGGTCCTCACGCTCTCGATGGAGATCCCCTACGTCGCCACGGGGGGACACCCAAGCCGGGCGCGGACCGAAGCGCTCATCCTTCGCGGGACGGAGCTGGCCCGCTCGACCGAGAGCCCGCGCGCGCTCGGCCAGGTCGCCTTGACCTCGGGTGTCGCGCGGTACCTCCTGGGCGACTTCCGCGCGGGGCTCCAGCTGCTCGATCAGGGGGGGGAGATCCTCACGACATCGTGCACGGGGGTCACGTGGGAGGTCGACACGATGCAGTTCTTCGCCCTGAACTGCCTCGCCTACCTCGGCGAGCTCGCGGAGCTATGCAAGCGAGCCCCCGCGTATCTTCAGAAGGCGACCGAGCGCGGCGACGTCTACGGGGCCGTCAACCTTCGGATCGGCCTCGCGAACATCGCCTGGCTCGTCCGGGACGATCCCAAGGGGAGCCGTGACGAGATCCGCGAAGCCATGAGCGCCTGGTCCAAGCGCGGCTTCCATCTCGAGCACTTCTACGAGCTGTCGGCGGTGACGAACACGGATCTCTACGCGGGGAACGCTGCTGCCGCGTACGAGCGGGTCCGAGCGCGATGGCCTGCGCTCCGGCGTTCGATGCTCCTTCGGATCCAGCTCGTGCGGATCGCGGCGTGGGGTTATCGGGCCCGGAGCGCGCTCGCCTGCGCCGAGGCACGGACCACCGACGCCTCGGAGCGACTGCGCGCAGCGGAGGCCGACGCGCGGCGCCTCGAAGCGGAAGGCTCGGGCTGGGCGCTTCCGGTCGCGAGGCTCCTCCGCGCCGGGGTCGCAGCGCTCCGTACGTCACGCAGCGACGATCGGGTCATCGCGCTCCTTCGAGAAGCGGAGCGCGGCTTCGCCGGCTCGGAGATGAAGCTCTATCTTGCGGCGACTCGGCTCCAGCTCGGTCGTGCGCTCGGAGGGGACGAAGGGGGCGCTCTCGCCAGCAGCGCCGAGGCCTGGCTACGCAAGGAGACGGTGAAGGCGCCGGACCGGTTGGTCGCGATGCTCACGCCGGGCCTCTCGGATAGCCCGAAGTGAGCGTCAGAGCTCTCGCTCGCTCGTCGCGTGCGCGTGAATCACCCGGGCGGCCGCCGCGCCGAAGTCCGCCGCGTCGAAGACGGCGTCGATCTGCGGAACTGGGATGGGCAGAACGAGCGTCTTGACCTCGACTCCCCCCGGCTTGCCGGGGGCCGGGAGCGCGATCGGGAGCTTGGCGAGAGGGAGAATGTGCACGGCCGCCGATCGTTCGTTCTTTCCGCTGTGAACCTTCTGATCGAAGACACTGACGTTGACCCCGGGAGCGGCGCCGCTCGGGAGAGCCTCGCGCGAGTCGATCGCGATGGTCATCACCACGCCGCGCGACCCCTTCGGGACGTGAAGCCGCTTCGACCGCATTGCCGCCAGGAGCCCCTTCGCGACCCCGTCCCACCCCGGACGGTCCTCGCTCGCATCGGAGACGCTCACCGACACGACCCTCCCCTCCCCGTCGGCCACGACCTCGAGGACGGCGTGCGACTCGACCGAAGCCGTGCTCGTCCGCGCCACCGCCTCGACCGCGGCGACGACCGGTCCGCTCACTCCGAGGCCAATCTTGCGATCGCGCTCGCGAAGGACGCTCCTGACGGCCCGCTCGGCCCCCTTCTCTTCGTGCTCGCGCTCCGGCGGGACAGCGCTCAGAAATGGATTCATCCCGCCGCCGAGCCCGACGAGCGTGATCGGATTGGGGGAGGCGCGGAAGCCCGACGGGAGCTCCGAAGGCTGATCCTCCACCGCGAGGGGGGGTGGTTCCTGCGGGAGCGCCGTGGGCTCCTCCGACTCTTTCGGCTGCGCCGCGCCTCGCGCCATGACCTTCGCGGACATCGGCGCAACGTAACGGCGCGGCGCCTTCTCTTGCGGTTCTTCCGGTTCCGCGGGATTTGCAGCGGACGAGGGGGCCTGGGGGTTTTCGCGAAGGTCGAGGTCGATCTCGACGGTCTTCGGCTCGGCGCTCCGCTCGACGTGCCGGCGCCTCGATGGAACGACCGTGATCGCCAGGAGAACGGCCGCGTGCACGACGGTCGCGACGAGAAGCGAGCTCGGACCCCGTCGCATGAAGAGAGTGTCCCCCGATCGCGGTCGCGCGCCAGCGCCGCAGCCTGCTCCTCTTCACGCCGCAGGTGGGCGAATTATTCCGGCTTCTCCATCGAGACGAGACGGGCCCTGTAGGATGTCTCTGCAGGCTCCGAACGCTTGATCGCGGGCCCTTTTGCATCACTCTGCGCAAAGGTCATGTCGAACTCGCTCGGCGGGTTGTAGTCGGCCGCGTTGTAGACGATCGGCTCCGCCACCTTGGCGGGCTGGGGGGCGCTCGCAGCGCAGCCGGTCATCGCGGAGAGAGCGAGGAGAACGACACTGAAAACGGGGATTGCGCGCATCGGGTTTTGGCTCCTGTCGGTTTCGACGAAAACGTAAAATTGCAATGACCCTGCCAGGCACACGACGGAGCACATCGTGCGAAAGTGCGCGATTTCTCGACAAATACTGATGGTCACCTGGGTTAACGGCGATCCTCCTGGATAGCGGGCGACTCAGGGGCCCTCCCCGCGTCGAGGCGCCTCGCCCCCGGGCAACGCAAGGTCCGTCAGCTCCCGTCAGCCGAGCGCGCCGATCGCCCTCTCCGCCGCCGTCACGAGCTCCCCGCTCGTCACCATCTCGGCCACCGCCTCGATGTCCCGGTAAAGGGGCCGGTCCTCGGTCATCGGGGCCACCTTCCCCCGCACCATCGCCTGCGCCGCCTCCACCCCGCGGCTGGGGCGCAGCGGTCTTCGCTGATCGATCCCCGCCGCCGCCGTCATGATCTCGATCGCCAGCGCGTGCTTCACGTTCGTGACGACCTGCACGAGCTTCCGCGCGCTGACGCTCCCCATACTCACGTGGTCTTCCTTCCCGGCGGACGACGGGATCGAATCGACGCTCGCGGGGTGACAGAGCACCTTGTTCTCGCTGACGAGCGACGCGCTCGCGACCTGGGCGATCATGAACCCCGAGTGAAGCCCGCTCCCGGCGGCAAGAAACGGCGTCAGCCCGGTGGAGAGCGCCGGGTTCACGAGCTGCTCGACGCGCCGCTCGCTGATGTTCGCGAGCTCGGCGACGGCGATCGCCGCGAGGTCGAGCGCGATGGCGAGCGGCTGGCCGTGGAAGTTCCCGCCGCTGATCAGATCGGCCTTCGTCTCATCGTTGGGGTCGAGGAAGACGCTCGGATTGTCGGTGACGCTGTTGACCTCCGTCTCGTGAACCCCGCGCACCCAGGCGAGGGCGTCGCGCGTCGCGCCATGGACCTGCGGCATGCAGCGGAGCGAATAAGCGTCCTGCACCTTGCCGCAGTCGCGGTGGCTCTCGGCGATCTCGCTGTCCGCCAGGAGGGCGCGCATGTTCCGGGCGACGACCGCTTGCCCCGGGTGGGGCCTCGCCGCCTGCAGTCGCTCGTCGAACGGGCGCGACGACCCCTTCAAGGCCTCGAGGCTCATCGCCCCCGCAATGTCGGCGGCGCGGCAAAGACGCTCGGCCTCGAGGAGCGCCAGGGTCCCGAGCGACGCCATGTATTGCGTCCCATTGATCAGCGCGAGGCCTTCTTTTGCCTCGAGCACCACCGGCGCGATCCCCGCGGCCTCGAGCGCCTGGGCCCCCGGCAAGAGGCGCCCTCCGAACTCCGCCTCCCCTTCCCCGATCATCGCGAGCGCGAGGTGCGCGAGCGGCGCGAGATCCCCTGACGCGCCGACCGATCCCTGCGCGGGGATCCTCGGGTGCAGCCCCTTGTTCAGCATCGCCACGAGCGTGTCCACGAGGAGCCCCCGCACCCCCGAGTGCCCGAGCGCGAGAACCTGCGCCCGCAGGAGGACCATCCCGCGCACCTCGGGGGCGGACAGGCTAGGGCCTACGCCCGTCGAGTGCGACCGGACGAGGTTTCGCTGGAGCGCGCGGATGTCGCTCGCGGAGATCCGCGTCTCGCTGAGCGCGCCGAAGCCCGTATTCACCCCGTAAACCCGCGCCGCCGCGTCCCCCTCGAGCGCGATCGCGTCGATGGCGGCGCGCGAACGCTCGACGCGAGCCCGCGCCTCCGGATCGAAGGAGACGGGTCGCCTCCGGACCGCGACATCCTCCAGGTCCTTGAGCGTCAACGGCCGACCGATGCGAACGGGTTGCTCCGGCGTGATCATGGGCCTCGCGGCGTAGCACGCGTCGCAAACTTCAGGCTAGGCTGCCTTCCCTTGCGACCCCGCGCCGCTCTGCTGCTTGCCTCGTTCGCCTCGCTCGCGATCCTCGTTCCGGGCGCCGCCCGCGCCGAGGACGGCACGCCTGGTCAAGGAGCGCAGACGCCCCCCGCAGACGCCCCCGCGCCCGACGCGGCGCCCGATCTCGCGCGCCTCCTCCTCGACGACGGCCGCGTTCCGATCCCCCCCTCGGAGTCGGGGCTCATCCGCTTCCTCTTCCACGGCGAGTACCAGCTCCGCTTCAACCGGATGCAGAGCTTCCCGCTCGACGTGAGCGACACGGTCTCCCTGGCCCACCCCGGGACGACCGTGGTCAGCGATTCGCTCGGCCAAAACACGTGGCTGAACCACTGGCTCCGGATCACGCCGCGCCTTCAGCTCGGGAAGAACGTGGCCATCGTCGGGCAGATGGACATCGTCACGGGCGTCGTCATGGGAGACCTCACCCACGACGTCTCGGCTGACCAGACGCCGCGCGACTCCGACGACGGCTTCAGCAACGTCCAGCCCCGCTGGTTGTATCTCGAGTGGCTCACTCCGATCGGCCTCATCCGCGCCGGGCAGATGGGGAACCAATGGGGGATGGGCCTCGTCGCCAACGACGGCGACCACCCTTCCCTCTTCGGTGACTACCGGTACGGCTCGATCGGTGACGGGATCCTCTTCGGCACCAAGCCCCTCGGCAAGGACAGTCCGTTCACGATCGCCCTCGGCGGCCAGTTCGTCTTCAAGGACCCGCTCGTCGACCTCTCGCGCGGCGATCGCGCGACGCAGGTCGTCTTGGCCTCGTACCTCGAGAAGGGGCTGAACCAGATCGGGATCTACGGCGCCTACCGCCACCAGTGGAACAACCAGACCTCGGACTCGCCGCTCTACACGTACGCGGACCAGATCGACGTGGGGGTGGTCGACGTGGCGGGGAAGTTCGCGTCGAAGATCGCGGGGCAGGAAGCGTGGCTCGTCGGGAGCGCGGAGGTCGCCACGATCTTCGGCAACACGAACGAGATCCGCACGCCGGATCAGGCAGCCAGCGGCCAGAAGACGGCGATCGTCTCGTACGGCGGCGCGGCGCAGATCGGGGTCGTCCACGTCGCACGCGAAGCACACAACCGGCCTCCGCCGCCCGAGTCGGCGGGAACCGTGGGGGAAGGGAGCGCCGAATCCCCGGTCGACTGGGGAGACGTCGTCGCGCAGCTCGAATACGGCTACGCATCGGGCGACGCCGACCCATACGGCGAGACCCAGAAGCGCTTCACGTTCGACCCGAACCACAAGGTCGGCCTCCTCCTCTTCGACGAGGTCATGCGCTGGCAAACCGCGCGCGCAGCCACGGCCGCGCAGGACCCCAACCTGTCGAACGTCAATCGCCCGACGCCGGGGGTGAACCTCATCCCGAGCAACGGGGGGGTCTTCGGCGCGCAGTACATCTACCCCACCGCGATCGTGCGCCCTCGTCCGTGGTTGGATCTGAAGGCGGGGGTCGTCATCGCGCAGGCGACCGCGGACGTCGTCGACCCGTACCGCACGGCGGTCTATGGATCGTCGCAGAACTACCTCGGCGGTAGCCCGGCGCGGCACGACCTCGGCGTCGAGCTCGACGGTGGGTTCGAAGTGCGCGTCCCGCTCGACTACGGGGTCAAGCTCGCGCTCGGAGCTCAGGCCGGCGTGCTCTTCCCGGGGGGGGCGCTCGAGGACGCGAACGGCAATAAGATGCACGCGCCGTGGATCGTGGTGGGGCGGCTCGGAGTGACGTTCTGATGAAACACTTCCGCTTGTCCCCGCTGTCCCGCTTCTCGCGCTTCTCACCGCTGGTCGCCGTCGCCCTCTTCGCCGCGCACTGCTCCGTCGATCAGGCCCCCGCCGGGATCCGCGCGACTCCGGCGGGCACCGGCCCCGAGATCATCTTCGACGTGGAGCGACAGCCCCTCCCCGAGATCCCGCAGCCGAACGACGTCGCCACCTTCGCCGACCCGACGAGCCGCACCGGCAGACGGATCAACGTGAGCCTGTCGGCGCCCACGGCGATGGAGTCTGACGCGCGCGAAGGTTTCGCCAGCATGGAGGGGTGGGGCACCTACGCGCCGATCACGGTCGCCTTCACCCGCGAGCCGGGCTCCGATCAAACCCAGGCTGCGCTCGATCTCGACGACATCCGGACGCGGATGCAAAACGACGGGCACGACTTCACCAACGACCCCGTCTACGTCGTCAACCTCACGACCGGAGTGCCGGTGATGCTCGACATGGGGGACGGGAACTTCCCGATGACGCCCCAGGACCTCACTCTTTACTGGCCCAACGATCCGAAGATCAATCAGGAAAACATCGTCTTCGAGTCGGTCGAAGAAGGGGTCGGGCTCTCGCAGGCGCAGTACACCCCTAGCATCGACATCGACTTCGATGGGGTCCTCGACCATCCGAATACGCTCGGCCCTCTCGGCCCCGGGCAGATCCACGGCGTGGACGATCTGTTGACCTGGTACGAGCGCGAGACCGACACGCTGATCATGCATCCGCTTCTCCCGATGGACGAGAAGACGGAGTACGCGGTCATCCTCACGGATCGGCTCCATGGCCCCGACGGGCAGCCGATCCGATCGCCGTTCGCCTACGTGAACCATCCGGAGCAGACGGCCGATCTCGAGCCGCTGGTCTCGATCCTCTCCGACCCGTCGAGGTCGAACTACTTCGGCGACATCGCCGGCACCGGCGCGCAGCACGTCGCGTTCGCGTGGACGTTCACGACGCAGCCGGTCTACGAAGACCTGCGCCTGCTACGCGATGGTCTTTACGGCAAGGGGCCGTTCGCCTCGCTCTCCACGCAGTTTCCGACGAACGTGACGGCCCTTCGCGCGCTCGGGATGGCCACCTCGCCGAGCGAGGAGTCGGCGCCGCTCAGCACCGTGCCGCAGTGCCAGGCGGGGCTGAAGACACCGTACGTCGTGAACGTCGCTTCCGCGGGCACCGCGCTGCAGCTCATCGTGCAGGTGGCGCTCGCGGAGACGTTCTCCCTCACGGCTTCGCAGGAGCAAGCGATCCTGAACAGCCTCGACTCGGTCGATCACTTCGTGATCGGTGAGTTCACTTCCCCCTATCTCGTCGGCTCCGACCCGACCCAGGAGAACCCCGAGGAGTCCTTCGACCTGGACTTCCAGACCGGTCAGGGTCGAATCGCCTCGGACACGGTCCCGTTCTTCCTCGCCGTCCCCAAGGAGAAGCCAGGGTCTCAGCAACCGTTCCCGACGACGGTCTGGTCACACGGTACGTCCCTGTTCATGGAAGAAGCGATCGTCCGCATGGGCTACTTCGCCCGCCAAGGGGTCGCGACGCTCGCGATCGACATGCCTGGCCATGGCCTCTATCTGACCAACGCCCAGCAGAACATCGCGGAGATCGCGCTCGGGACGAGCTGCGACGTGGAGTGGCTGAGCGCGCTCACGGCCTGCGCGCAGCCGACGGCTACTCATTGTGCCGGACGCGCATACGACCTCAACGGCGACGGGACGCCCGACTCCGGCGGCTACCTCTGGAGCGCCCACATCTTCCACAGCCGCGACAACATCCGGCAGTCGGTCGTCGACCAGATGCAGACCGTCCGGATGATCCGGTCATTCGACGGCAAGACGCTGAGCGCCCAAGACTACAACTTCGACGGCACGCCCGATCTCGCCGGCGACTTCGACGGCGACGGCACGCCGGACATCGGCGAGACCCAGCCGATCTACACCTCCGGGGACTCCTACGGCGGGATCGTCGCGATGATCCACGGGGCGGTCGACCCGTACGTGACGGCGTCCGCCCCGATCAGCGGCGGCGGGGGGCTCATCGACATCGCGCAGCACTCGTCGCTCATCCCGACGCCCGTGCTGGAGCAGATCTTCTCTCCTCTCGTGATCGCAGTCCCAGCCTCCACCCGGGGCCCCGGCTCCGCGCTCCCGACGAACTGCACCGGGAACCAGATGTCCCTTCGCTTCGAGGTCAACAGCCTCCTCGATTCGGCCGAGCTCGAGATCGCCTGCCTCGACCCGACGGAGCTCGGGCCGAACATGACCGTCCTCGTCACGAACACCCGAAACAACGTGACCCAGTGCGCGGGGACGACCGGACAAGGCCTCCTGCGGGTCCCGATCGCAGCGGATCAAGGGGACCCGATCTCGATTCAGGTCTTCAACCAAGCCAACGCCGTCGACTCGTACAAGAGCTGCACGCTGGTGTCGGGCGCGACGCCCGGGCGGCTCGTCAACAGCTGGGAGCAAGGGGCGTCTGTCTTCACCCCGGTCGCGAACGGCGCGACGTGCCCGTCGAGCAGCGGGTGCCAGCTGTACTGGTCCACGTTCTACCCCGTTGGATCGCCGCTCGTCGCGCCGCAAGAAGGGCTCGGCTACGCGCGGCAGACGCCCGACGCGCGGCGGCTCTTCTCGCTGACGCAGGCCGCGATCGACGTCGCCGATCCGATCAACTTTGCGCCGTACTACATGATGAAGCCGATCCCGGGCCTCAACGGGGAGACGCTCCCCCACCGCGGGATCCTCGTGTCGAACACCGTCGGCGATCCGTACGTTCCGATCGCGACGGGGAGCGCCTTCGCACGCGCCGCGGGGGCCCTCCCGTTTCTCCCTCCCGATGCCGCGACGACGATCCCCGAATACGCAAACTACGCGACGCCGCAGCCGATGTACGACGCTTTCGGAGGCGTCACTCCGAACGATCTGCTCCTTCAGGAGCACGTCATTCGCGGAATCGCGCGCCTCGGTTACACCCGCGCCGGCCCCAACTGCGGAGTGAACTACCTCACCAACCCGCCGGCGTCGCTCCAGTGCGGGACTCCGCCGGCGGTCGACCCGACGACCTGCGCACAGACGCTCTTCGACGCGGACTGGAACAGCCAAGGGACGAACCTCTACGCCGCCTCCCACCCGGCCACTCCACTTCGCCTGGGGCGCCTCACGACGCTCGCGACCGACCCGACGTCGCTCGCGCAGGCATGGGCGCCGCGAATCAGCACGCTCCCCGCGAGCTCACCCGACGGACCCGCCGGGAACGTGCCGATGATCGGGCTTGTGAACGCGTACGTGAACCCGCTCGGACAACACGTCTTCTTCGTCAACGACCCGTGCCGCGCGTTCGACGACGTCACCTACTACGACACGATGCTCGTGCGCTTCCTCGCCACCGGAGGGACCGACATCTACGCCGTGTCGCACCCGCAGACGAACGGCTGCATGGCGACGCAGACGTGCCCTTTCGATTGAGGCCCGGCGGTCTCCGCCCTGGAGCCCCGCCGCGAATGGTGATAGTTCGACTCCCGGCATGCGCTACTACGTCACGCTGGATCCGACGCCGGGTGCAGAGCCGATCGTCGTCGACGTGAAAGAGCTCCCGAGTGGCGCGCTCGAGGTGCGGGTCGGAGACACGCCGGTCGATGTAGACGTGGTCCCGCTCGGCGAGCAGCTCTCGGTGCGAATCAACGGGAAGGTGGTCGACCTCACGACCGAGGGGACGCCGCCCGAGCTCGGTGCGATCGCGAGCGGGCACCGGTCCTACGTGCGCGTCGAGAGCGAGCGGCTTCGCGCCGCGGAGGCGGCGAAGAAAGGCGCGCACGGCGGGGGCGAAAAGGTCATCAAGTCGCCGATGCCCGGACGCATCGTGAAGCTCCTCGTGAAAGCGGGCGACTCGGTCGAAGCGGGGACGCCGCTCTTCGTGATGGAAGCCATGAAGATGGAGAACGAGATCAAAGCCAAGGGCCCAGGCAAGGTCCTCGAGCTTCACGTCGCGGCTGGCGACACCGTCGAGCGGAACGCAAAGCTCGTCACGCTGAGCTGATCCGAGTGAACGGCCCGCGCGACCCGAACGACCCATGACGAAGCGCCTGCCGCGACTGCAGTTGGTGCACAGCCCGACGCCGCTGGTTCGGCGCGCGTCGCTCGATGAGCTCGTCGGCGCGAAGATCTGGATCAAGCGCGACGACGCGACCGCCGGCGCCGAGTCGGGGAACAAGGTGCGCAAGCTCGAGTTTCTCCTGGCCGACGCGGTGGCGAAGGGGCGAGACACGGTCCTCACGTGCGGCGGCATCCAGTCGAACCACGCGCGCGCGACGGCGATCTGCTGCGCGCAGCTCGGGCTGAAGTGCGTGCTTTACCTGCGCGACGCCAAAGGAGCCGGCGACCCGGCGCGCGTCGCCCGCGCCGAGGACCTCCCCGTCGGCGGGAACGTAATCCTCGATCGCCTCGCCGGGGCCGAGATCCACCTGGTGACGCCGGCGGAGTACGCGCAGCGGGTGGCCATCCTCGAGAGCGAGGCGCAGCGGATAGAGCGCGAGGGGGGAAAGCCGTACGTGATCCCCGAGGGGGGCTCGAACGGGCTCGGGTCGCTCGGATACGTCGAGGCGATGCGCGAGACGCGCGAGCAGATGGATCTCGGCATCGCGAGCGCTCGGGTCCCTTTCGACGAGATCGTCCACGCCTGCGGCTCCGGAGGAACGGCCGCGGGGGTGGTCCTCGGTGCCGGAAGGTTCGACGTCGCTAAGCGGGTGCGCGCGGTGGCCGTATGCGATGACGCCGCCTACTTCGAACGGACGATCGATCGCGTCATCGTCGAGGCCCGTGGTCACGATCCATCGCTCACGGCGCGCGCGCCGCTCGTCGTCGACGAGTCGTCGCGGGGGCCCGGGTACGGTGTCATGAACGCCGAGCAGAAAGACCTGCTCGCCCGGGTCGCCCGAGCGAGCGGGACGATCCTCGATCCCGTCTACACGGGGAAGGCGATGCACGCGCTCGTCCAGGCGGTCGCGCGAGGCGACGTCGCCAAGGGGTCGAGGGTGCTCTTTCTCCACACAGGCGGCCTCCCTGGGCTTCTGGCGCAGGCCGCCGACATCTAAACCGACCGGAAACTTCGGCTGGCCCGTCCCCCGTCGGATAGCATCGGATTCATGGCCGGTTCCGGCGAGAAGGACGCCAAAACGACCGCGTCCGAGGAGCGGACGACCGAGCGCAAAGTGCTGGCTGCATCGGCGGTCATGCAGGCCGTGGACTCGACGCGCGTCGTCGCCAGCGATGTCTTCCTCTTCCACCTTTATCGGGGGAGCGAGCTCCTGCAGGACAACCGGATCCTCGAAGCGAAGGAGGAGCTCGAGCAGGCGCTCACGCTTCAACCGCGCGATCCGAAGGGGCAAGATCTCCTCGCCGTCGTCTACTTCCGCATCGGCCACTACCCGCGCGCGATCCAGATCTACGAGCAACTCAAGCGCGACAACCCCCGCGATCCGTCGCTCAAGCTGAACCTCGCGCTCTGCTACCTGAAGACGGGGCAAGCGCAGGCGGCGCGCGCCGAGCTCGACGACGTCGTGCGCCTCCACCCGACGCACAAGCGAGCCTGGGGATACCTGGGCCTCGCGCACGAACGCCTCGGCGATCTCCCCAACGCGCTCACCGCGTTCGAGAGGGCCGGTCACGCGCAGATGGCGCGACGTGTGGGGGAGAAGCTCGCCGCGCTGACGGGGAATGCGTACCCGCGGCACACCGCGTCTCCCCCGCAAGCGCAAGCGCCGGGGGAGGCTGCGGAGGTTCGCGGCGCTGCGGCCGCAGCTTTCGAGGAGCTCGACGCCGGTGAGATCAGCTTCTCCCTCGCCGAGTCGGTCACGGGCTCGCACCAGTCGGGGACATGGCGCGCGGTCGAACCGGGGGCCCCTTCCTCGAGCTCCGGGGCGCAGAGGCGCGCGGGCGACGGCTGGACGGTGCCGCCGAGCGCCGAGGCGGTGGCTTCGATGCGGGCCGAGGAGATCGCCGCGACGCCGTCGGACGGCACCGCGACCCCCTTCCCCTCCCCCCCGTTCCCCCCGGCGCTCCCGGGAATGCCGGGCGGGCAGCCGATCCCGATGCCGGTGACGCACTTGGCGCGTGCGACGCAGCTCGTCTTCGCGGAGAGCGCCGGAGTCAGGCTCCAGCCGAGCGGCGTGGCGCTCGTACGAACGACCGGCAGCACGCAGGGGGGTGGGCAGCCGTTCGCCGCCCGGATCGAGTCGATCCGCGTTCACGCCGGCGCGCTCGCCATCGAGCCGCTCCCACGCCGCGCGTGGGGAAAGAACACCGGTGAGTCGTTCGGCGGCGTCACGAGCGTGATCGCGAGCGTCGCGGGTACCGGCAATGTTGTCCTCGCTCCACGGCCGTCGCACGCGATCATCGCCTTCGCGCTGGCCGAGGAGATTGTCACCCTACGAGAGGAGGTCCTCCTCGGTTTTTCGCTCGGCGGCCTCGTCTACGAAAACGGCAAGCTCGCTCTCGGCGACGGCGAGTCGACCCATGTCGTGCAGCTGCGAGGGACCGGCACCGTCCTTCTCGAGCTCCTCGAGCCTCTGCAATCCATCGAAGTGACCGAGGGGCGCCCGATTCTCCTCCGTCGCGACGGCCTGATCGGATGGACCGGCGCGAAGGTCTCGCCGCGCGCGCTCCCCCCCTCCGAGGCCCCTTCGGGTCAGCGGGATCTGTTGAGCATGAGCGGCGACGGTACCGTGTTCCTGACGGCTACCTAGCGCCGACGACGTGGTTCTTGCTGTTCACGGAGCGAGCAACGTGGCATCTCCTTCGCCCGCGTGAGCCCGTCCGACCCCCCTCCGCCCAGGTCCCGCCCCCCCGGGGCAGAACGCACCGCGCGCTCCGCGGATGCACCGTCACGCCCGCGTCGCACCCGCGTACCGCGCCGGACGCTCGCCGAGGACGCCGTCAACCTTCCGAACCTGCTCACGATGGCACGGGTCCTCATGGTGCCCGTCTGTCTTTGGTACCTCGACCAGGGGACCCAGAAGGGATGCTTCTGGGCAGCGATTGTCTTCACCATCGCTGCGCTCACCGACGTGGTCGATGGCTGGCTCGCGCGTCGGATGGGGGTCGTCAGCGTCCTCGGGAAGTTCCTCGACCCGCTCGCCGACAAGCTCATCGTGATGGCGTCGCTCATCTGGATGGTCCCCATGGGGCGCATCCCCGGGTGGGCGGTCATCCTCCTCCTCGCGCGCGAGATCAGCGTGACCGGCCTCCGCAGCGTCGCGGCGAGCGAAGGGGTCGTCATCGCCGCCGGCTCCGAGGGGAAGACGAAGACCGCGCTCCAGATGGCGGGCGTGATCGCACTGCTGCTCGGATACCCGTACCACCTGAGCTTCGTCGGCTTCGACTGCGGGATCGTCGATACGGTCGTGGTCGGCCAAATGCTCGTCTACGGCTCGCTCATCTTCAGCTTGCTGAGCGCGGTCGAGTACGTTCGCCTTTTCGCGCTCGCCGTGGAAGCGAAGGAGAACAAGCGCAAGGAGAGGGACGCCGCCCGCGAGGCGCAGCGCGCCTGATCCCCCTTCTGCTTGGTCCCCCCTTCTGCTTGCTCAATCGGACGAGATTGGGCATGGTGCCCTCGTTCGGAGACCGCCTTTGCAACGTCGCTTCTTCTCCCTAGCCTTTGCGGCGATCGTCGCCGCCGTTTGCGCCGCCCCGCTCGCCTGCTCCGGCGAGTCCGAGGGGCAACGGTGTGAGCTGACGGACGACCCCGGCGGGGACAACAACGGTCCGGGAGGGAGCGACTGCGCCGGCGGCCTCGAGTGCTACGCGGCCGGCTCGCTCGGTGGCGTCGCCGCGCAATACGCGCAAGCGCAAGACGACCCGAACTTCGGCATCTGCTGCCCGGACGACCGCAAGAACGCCACGACGTCGATCTGCGCGCTCCAGCCCTCGCCCCCCGGCAGCGACGCCGCCCCCCCGGCGGACTCGGGCGGATCGACCGGAGACAGCGCGGTCAGCGGGGACTCCTCTGCACCAGATGCCTCGAGCGAGTCCGACTCCGCGGCGACGCCCGACGCCTCGTCCGACGCGCCAGGGTGACGGGGTGACGCCCGCGGTGCTCGTCGACGCGGCGCGCGGCGCGCTCCTCCTGGCGCTCTCGCTGTCGCTCCCGATCGTCGCTGTTGCCGCGCTGGTCGGGTTCGTCGTCGCCGCCTTCCAAGCCGCGACACAGATCCAAGATCCGACGGTCGCGCACCTCCCCCGCCTCCTTGCGGTGATCGCCGCGCTCGTCGTCCTCACCCCCTGGATCGGACGCGAGATGGGCGCGTTCGCCGAGCGGATGTTCGTGATGGCGGGGTCGCAGTAGCTTTCGACTCTCGGCTCGATAGCTCGCTCGCCCCTCGGCTCGCGCGTTGACCGCTCCCCCACCGTTTGGTACTCGGTCCGAACGATGAGTGAATCCTCACTCAGTGGCCGTCGCGGTTCCAAGAAGCGTCCCGCAGAGCGCAGCTCCTCTGAGAATGCCGGTACGACCGGACGTCGCGTCAGCGACAAGCGCGAACGCATCCTGCGCGCCGCGGTCAAGGTCTTCGCAAAGAGCGGCTTCTTCGCGGCGCGTGTCAGCGAGGTCGCGAAGGCCGCAGGCGTAGCCGACGGGACGATCTACCTTTACTTCAAATCGAAGGACGAGCTCCTGACCTCCCTCTTCGAGGACCGCGTCGAGAAGCTCCTCACGTACATGCGCGAAGAGCTCCCCAAGCTCGACAGCGCCCCTGCCCGGTTTCGGCGCGTCATCGAGCTACAGCTCGGCCTCCTCGAAGGAGAACGCGATCTGGCCGAGGTCGTCACCGTCATCTTGCGGCAATCGACGAAGCTCATGAAGGAGTACGCGGCGCCGAAGTTCATGGCGTACCTCGATGCCATCGCGCGCGTGGTCGCCGAAGGGCAAAAGGCCGGGGACTTCCGCGACGATGTCTCGCCCCACCTGGTCGCGCGGGCCACGTTCGGAGCGCTCGATGGCGTCGCCCTCACCTGGGCGCTCGGGAAGGCAGAGCAGGGGGCCCTCCGGCGGTCTTCGGGGCAGCTCGCGGACGTCCTCCTGCGAGGTCTCGCCCCGAAGTAGCATGCGGGGATGAAGCTCCTCCGCGAGCGAGCGAACGTCCTCGCGCTCATCCGAGCGTTCTTCGCGCAGCGCGACTTCCTCGAAGTGGAGACGCCGCTTCTCGTCCCTTCCCCGGGTCTCGATCTGCACCTGGAGGCGTTCGAGGTGGGGACGCGTTCCGCCGCGCGCTACCTCATCACCTCGCCCGAGTACCAGATGAAGCGCCTCCTCGGAGATGGCCACTCGCGCATCTTCCAGATCGCGAAGTGCTTCCGCAAAGGGGAGCAGGGGCAGCATCACAACCCCGAGTTCACGATGCTCGAATGGTACCGGGCGAACGCCGGCGTCGAGGACGTCATGAAGGACACCGAAGAGCTCGTCGCCATGCTCTCCTCGGGGCGCGTTCAGCTCGGCGAGCGCACGATCGACACGCGCACGCCGGTCGAACGCTGGACGGTGTGCGAAGCGTTCGAGCGCTTCGCCGACATCGGAGAGGACGAGACCCTCGACCTCGCCGCGAACGACGAGGAGCGCTACTTCCAGCTCATGGTGGAGTCGGTCGAGCCGGGGCTCGCGGCGCTCGATCACGCTGTGTTCCTCGTCGACTACCCTGCCTCGCAGGCGTCGCTCGCTCGAAAACGCCCCGACGATCCGCGCGTCGCCGAGCGCTTCGAGCTCTACGTCGGGGGGATCGAGCTCTGCAACGGCTTCGGTGAGCTCATCGACCCCGTCGAGCAGCGGGCGCGCCTCGACCGCGATCGCGCGGAACGAACGGCACGCGGGCTCCCCCTCTACCCGATTGACGAGAAGTTCCTCGACGCGCTGAAGAACGTTCCGCCGAGCGGAGGCAATGCGCTCGGCGTGGACCGCCTCGTCGCCCTTGTCTGCGGAGGGACCGAGATTCGCAAAGTCATGGCGTTCACGGTCGAGGAGCTTTAGCGCTTCCCACAGAGACGGTTCGCCGGTTACCCCCCGATCGCGCGCATCGACACCTTCGCGGCGCTGTCTTCCGTACACCCCTTGAAGACCTCGCCGTCCGGCTTCATCTCCCACGCGCGCCCCACGGCCTCGGCCACTGCCGTCGCGTCCCCAGCCCGCGCCGCGGCGCCGGCGGGCACGCCGTCCTCGGTCGCGAGGCACGGTCTCAACGTCCCATCGCTGGCGACGCGCAGCCGATCGCACCCCTTGCAATAGGTGTCGCTGGTGCCGGAGATGAATCCGACGCGCTTCGTGGGATCGTGCCTCGCCCGCAGGTAGCGCGCGGGCCCTCGCTCCGCCTCCCGCTCGGGCTCCGCGTCCTCGACGAGCGCCGCAAGATGCGAGCGCATCTCGGTCCACGGGACGACGCGATCCATCATCGTCGCCCCCTCGCCGATCGCCATGATCTCAAGAAAACGGGGGGTGATCCCGCGCTCCCACGACCAGCGTGTGAGCGCCTCGAGCTCGCCGTCGTTCTCGCCACGCACGATGACCGCGTTCAGCTTCATCGACGTGAAGCCCGCTCGCGACGCGGCCGCGATCCCCTCGAGCACTCCTCGGAGATTCCCCCCGCGCGTCATGCGGTGAAATCGCTGAGCGTCGAGCGTGTCCATCGACACGTTGATCCGCTGCAGGCCCGCCTCGCGAAGGGGCGCCGCGAGATCGGCGAGGCGCGTCGCGTTCGTCGTGAGCGCAAGGTCGTCAATCGGCAACCTCGCCAGGGCCTTGACCACCTCCACGATGTCTTTGTGAAGGAGCGGCTCACCGCCCGTCAGCCGGACACGGCGGACCCCCGCCCGAACGAGCCCCTCCACCATCGCCAACCAGGCGTCGAGGTCGAGTCGCTTCTCCATGTAGCCGTCGTGACGGTGCGGCCGGCAGTACACGCATGCGAGATCGCACCGATCGGTCAGCGAGAGGCGCACCGAGCGCGGGGGCGTCGATGCGGGGTGCGGCTGCAAGATCGGAAGCGCGTACACGACCTTTCTCTATAGTCGATACGAACCGCGCGCTCCCGCGGTTTCGCGCTCTTTTGCCGCACGCGCCCCCCCCCTCCCCGCGCCTACCCCGGGATCGGACGCCTTGACCTCATCCGCCCAACCGCCCAAACCCGTTCGCCTGGGCAGGGATACGCACGATGCCCCGACTCTGCGCAATGCGTTGGGGCGGGCGTCGCGGTTACACTCCCTCGGATGACGACGAGCGCGATCCGCACGCGAGTCCGCGTCTTGTACTTCGCTGCGGTCCGCGACCTCGTCGGGACGAGCGAAGAGAGCGTCGATGTTCCCGATACGGTGCGAACCGTGGGAGAGTTCGCGAAGTGGATTGCGTCGTTCCACGCCGAGCTTGAAGGTCGTATGTCGAGCGTCCGGATCGCACGAAACGAAACCTTCGCACAGGACGAGGACTCGCTCGCCGACGGCGACATCCTCGCGCTGATCCCTCCGGTCGCCGGGGGATGACTCCGCGACGTTGCCGATTGCCGATTGCCGTTTGCCCGTTGGCAAGAGGGCACTCGCGTCTCATTTCGCCGTCCTCGACGTGCATGGAAAAGATCCGATCCGGCGGTTCGACGCCGTTCAGCACAGGACATCGCGTATCGGCCGTGTGACGGTCGCGACGCCTCGAAAAGCAGCGTGGGGGACGAAGGAGGCTCTTCCCCCGAGGCGGAGTTGGTGTAGGGTGCGCGCGCTCGAGCCCGAGGCATGGCGCGCGTAGCGTGCGTCATGAGAGACGTCGTTCGCGCCTCTTCTTCGAGGCCATCGTCGCCGTAGGCTCGGCGCTACTTCGAGGTGACGTTACCGATGGCCTTCTCCCCTGGTGCTCGCGCGGCGAGCACAGCGCTCATCATGCTCGGCGTCGTCGTAGGCGCATCGACCGCGGCATCCGGCTGCACGGAAGACGCGGGGACGACGCCGCAGTCCGTGTGCGGGCCCGGGCAGGCGACCTGCCAGGTCAATCTCACGCTGCTTCACACGTCGGATATCCACTCCCGGCTCTTCGACTACGACCTCCTCATCGATCAGACGGATGCGGAGCTGGGGCTCGGGACGGAGAACGACGTGAAGACTGTGGGCGGCATCGCCCGAGTCTCCTACGTCATCAACCGCGAGCGTGCTCGTTCGGATCGCGTGCTTCACCTCGACTCCGGAGACATCTGGCAAGGGGCGCCGGTCTTCAATTACTTCCACGGCGAGCCAGAGGTCCGGGCCGAGACGCAGATCTTCCCCGACGCGATGGTGATCGGGAACCACGAGTACGACGACGGCGCGCTCAACGTCGCGACGCAATTCATGAAGTGGGCCAACTTCCCCGTCCTGGGCGCGAACTACATTCCTTACAGCGTCACGAACCCTGCCTCGACTCGTATGGCGGCGCTCCTGAAGCCGTTCGAAGTCTTCACGCAGCAAGGGCTGCGGATCGCCGTCATCGGGATGGGGAATCTGTCGACGCTCGGCTCCCTCTTCAACCAGCCGAACGGCCTGGGCATGACGTCGCTGAATACGACGAACGTCGCCCAGGCTTACGTCGACCTCCTCCGCCCGTACGTCGACTTCGTCATCATCCTGTCGCACCTGGGCCTCGACGCTGACCAGGAGATGGTCGAAGGGACGACCGGGATCGACATCGTCCTCGGCGGACACAATCACATCGTCATCAACCCCCCCCAGCAGCTCCACGACTGCACGGTCGACCCCGCGAACCCGGGCTACATCTGGGCGGTCGATCCCAACATCCCGTACAACCCGGACGCGCCCCCCCCTGCGTACAACTGCTCGAACGATCCGACCTGCAAGAGCTCCAACTGCGCCGACCCCGGCGGCGCCGCGTGCAAGACCCCTTCGACCTGGTACGCCGACTCGACGCAGGCCGCCTACGACTGCTCCCAGGACCCCACGTGCCACAACGTGGACTGCACGCAAAACTGCACCGACCCGTCGACATGGATCCTCCTGCCGGATCCGGTCAACCACCCGTACGAGTTCGAGCGGCCTTGCAAGCCGCGCAAGGTCATCATCGAGCACTCCGGTGCGTTCGCGAAGTACGTCGGTCGCGACGACCTCATCCTCTCGAACGACCCGGCCGAGGTGTCGCCCACGGGCGACCCCGCCGACTACGATCCGAACAACGGCTTCGAGATCCTGTCGAACGCGTACCAGGTCTTCCCCATCGACACGACGGTCCCCCAAGACCCCGTGATGGTCGATCTTCTCTTCCCCTACCAGCGCGTGCTCGATTTCGAGGCCGAGCTGGACTTGCTCGTCGGCTTCGCGCCCAACGAGGTGATTCGCACCGCACCGCAAGGGGGCGACGCGCCGCTCGGGAACCTGGTCGCTACGTCGATGTGGCTGCGGCTCGGCGTTCAGACCGACTTCTCCCTGACGAACACCACCGGCATCCGAACGGACATGAATCCGGGCCCCGTCACGATCGAGGAGATGTTCAACATCTTCCCGTTCAACAACGCGATCACCAAGATGGAGCTCTCGGGGCTGGAGGTCCAAGAGCTCTTCGACTACGTGGCGCAGTACAGCCAAGGACGAGGCTGCGTTTCGCAAGCGCAGATCGCCGGCGCGCGCGTTCGCCTCAACTGCTCCGGCTGCACTCGCCCCGGCGCGAGCAGCGCGTGCGTGACGGACAGCGATTGCATCGGCGGCGAGCCGGGGTCGTGCCAGCGCGGCCAGTGCGACGTCATCGCCTGCGCCGACCAGATCTTCATCGGCCACCGCACGTGCAGCACCGCTGCCGAGTGCGGTGAGAACTTCAATGGCGGCTGCTCCTCGAACGGCATCGCCTTGGCGTGCACCTGCAGCACGGACACCGACTGCGGCGGACCTCCGTGCGTAGGAGCATCCGCGGGTGAAGCATGCTCCAACTTCGGGACGGGCGGCACCTGCCTCCCCAACGCAGCGGGCACCCTCATCTGCTCCATCCCGGGGATCTGCGACATCCCCGCGGCGCTGCCGGGACAGACCTCGGTGGTCGGCACCTGCTCGGATCCGATCGCGTCGGAGAACCTCTACCAACTCGCGACGAGCGACTACCTCGCGGGGGGAGGCTCCGGCTACTACGTCCTCAAGCGCAACACGACCCAGCAGGATACGTATATCCAGCAGCGCGACGCGCTCACGGACTACATCCGGCAAGGGGGCCCCTGCGGCTCCGCGATCGCCTCGGATGGAACGAAGATTCCGCTTCCGAGCTGCACGGTCGACTCCGACTGCACGGCCGCGCAACTCACCGGAGGCGCGTACGTCTGTGCGTGCGCGGGTCACGAGCACACGGCGGCGGACGGCACCTCCTGCCAGACGGATCCAGGAGGCTGCGCCGGCGCGACCGGACAGTGCGTCCTATCTACTTGTCGCGATCAAGTCGCCGCGTTCCACGAGGCGGTCTGCGACGAGTCGCCCAACCGCGCCGGCTGCCTCACCGATTTGAACGGATGCTCGATCGCCGGCGAGGAGTGCAAGTACCTCTCTTGCGTCAATCAAAGCATCGGCAGCGTCACCGACAACCGCGTGGAGATGGTCGGTCGATGAAACGAGTGCTCACGCTCACCGGCTGCGCGGTTGCCGGTGTCATCGTCTGCGGTGATTCGGCATGCCAAGGGCCTTTCCCGGGGAGCGTCTCGGGCGAGCGGCTCGAGGTCGCGATCACGGGCGGCCCGGCCTCGAGCCCTTCTTCGCGCCTCCCCCTCTCCTTCACGACGACGGATGACTACACGGTCACCGTCACAGCGCTCCGGCCAGACGGCAGCGTGGATTCGGGCTTCAACGGCTACGTGCGCCTGTCGTCGGAGCCGGGCTCCGTGCAGGCGGTGTCGGGCCCAAACACGAACGGGCGCAACGTACAGCTCCAGAACGGGGTCGCCACGCAGGTGCAGGTCTCCGTGCTCGCTGCCTACGGCAACACTTTCATCGTCGCCGACGACGTCGGCTATGTGCCGGCAGACCCGGACCGTGTCTGCACGAGCGCGGCGACTTGTCCGCCGCAATGCCAGGTCGGCAAGCCGTGCCCTCCGCAGTGCGCGAACGGAATCGACGACAACCACAACGGTCTCATCGACTACCCGGCCGACCCGGGGTGCTACCTCGCGAACGACGACACGGAAGACGGCGGTACGTACGCGGAGGGGGTCAGCCCCGCGATCTACTACTACATCCCCCGCATCGCCGACGTGAACGGCGGCCCCGAAGGGGGAACGGCGGGGACACCGTTCCCCAACCAAGCCGTCAACATCAACTGCGGCTATCTCGGCGCGAACAACTACGAGTTCAGCGTCATCGTGACCGACGTCTCGTCGAGCGGCTTCTACGTGACGGATCTCGCCGAGGACGCTCCGGGCGGCGGGGGATTCGGAAGCGTGTACGCGTACAACTTCGACGCGCCGCCCAATATGCGCCAGTGCGATCGGCTCCGAGCGTTCGGGGGTACCACCGCCGACTTCTACGGGTTCACCGAAGTCAACTACCCGACGTGGGAGCTCGAGGAGTGGGATCCGACGCAGCGCCCCTGCCTCATTCCCGAGCCACACCTCCTGGCTCCCAGCTGCACCCCCTCGGGAACCGGACCGGCCCTCCCCAATTGCTCGCCGCTCCCCGCGACTGGCGACAACTCCGTCCAGATGCTCTCCTTGGCGGCGGCGCTCGTACGAATTCAGTCGACGCCCGGCGCTCCGGCCCCGGCGACCTGGCAGTACGTCAACGGAAACGTGCAGCCGAACCCGAGCCCGCCGACCGCGCCCGCTGCCGCCGCGGGCGCAGGGACCCTCTTTCACATCGGCACGCTCTTCGGCCCGGCCTACCCGAGCCCACCGGACTACACCCCGACAGCTGACGCTACTGATTGCGACCTCGACGATTCCGGCAAAGTCGACCGCACGAACGCGAACGAGCTCGCGTGCGCCAACGCATGCGAGGCGAACCTCGAGTGCTCGGAGTACTCGAACTACGAGTCCGAGAGCCAGTTCAACCTCGTCGTCCAGACGGTGACGTGGAACGCGGGGGATACGGCTCCGACTGTCACGAGCACCCTCGCCATCCAGGGGAACGGAAGCACCGATCCCACCTTCAATCCGGTCCTCAACAAGGGGGAGAGTCTCGGCTCCTTCACGGGGACGCTCAATTACTTCTCTGGCGGCACTCAGTACACGATCGATGCGCGCTGCCAGGACGACATCATCCCGCTCGGCTCGCCCCCCATTCCTTCCGACACCGCGTGCGTGCACGCGCGAACGATCCTCGACACAGACCAAGGGAACTGACGCGTTCCTCCCGTCTTTCCGAAACAGGAACCATGATGCGCTCGACGCTCGCCCTCACCGTCCTTGCTCTGCTCACGCTCACGCCGCAGATCGCTCGTGCGCAGCAGCAGACCGCGCCCCCCTCGGCGACCCCGGCACCAGCACCGGACCAGGCGCCCGCGGCGCAGACCGCCCCGGCACCCCTCCAGGCTCTGCCTCCGGCCGCGGCCCCCACCCCGCCTGCGGCCCCCGTTCCGGCGACCCCCGCCCCCGACAGCGCGGCTCCTGCGCCCCCAACGCCGCCGGCGCCGAGTGGCATCGCCCCGATGGTTCCGGGGACGCCTGCCGGCGACCTCGGTGTGGATCAGGGCCCAGGATACGACGTGGTCGGGACCCCCGGAGCGCGTGCCGTGGGGCTCGCGCCGCCCGGAACCAACTACAGCAACTTCATGGACACGCGCTTGTCGTGGACCTTCGGCGACGACGACTTCCTCCACCCGACGGGCCAGCTGATCCCGCTGTCGCCCACGTTCTCGATCGGCGACCGCACGCAGTACCGTCTCTTCTTCGACAGCCTGAACTCGTACTACGCCGGTCGTGAAAACCTCACGCACCTCGTGATGTACAAGAAGATGCCGGGGTTCATCCCGCGTCTGACGACCGAGGCCGCGGTGGTCTTGCGCTTCGACCTCACGCAGCTGGCGGCGAACAACAACAACATCAACCAGGCGCTCTACGACGCCGGTTCGTACATTCGTATCTTCTATCAAACGGGGAGCTCGGCGAGGGAAGGCCTCTCGGCCACGTTCTTCCCGCTCGACACCGACCGTTTCCGTCTCGGCTACCTCTACGACATCAGCTGGGGCGGCACGAACGCGAATATCAATCAGTCGATCTTCCCAGGCATCCAGGGCTCCGCGCCTGGACTCAAGGTCCAGTTCGACGCGAAGGACTTCTATAGCTTCATCGGGTTCAAGACCGCGTCGATCGTGCAGCCGGAGCAGATCCTGAACCCCGGAGGGACGAACCAGGTCCAAGTCACGAACGTGGCCGAGACGAACTACGGCTTCCTCGGCGGCCTCGGCGTCGACGCGACGAAGAACTTCCGCTTCGACATGGGCGCCGGCTATTTCCAGCAAGGGCGACAGAACATCGACGACGTCCGAGGCGACCCCGTCTACACGTACGGCGTCTCCGGGCGAATCGTCGTTCACCAGGACATGCCGGTCCCGCAGTCGGTCGACTTCTTGCTCTACAAGAACGACCCGAACGCGCCGATGATCATGTTCAAGCCGGAGAAGTACCGGGCGGACGAGTTCGCGTGGAGCGTCAGCGCCGAAGTGGACGCGCTCGGCCAGCACCTGAAGAATTTCGACGTCTCCGGGCAGATGAGCGACCAGGGGGCCTACGCGGGCGCGCTCCAGGCCGTCGTTCGGAGCGGCTACTGGCGCCTATCCGCGACGGGCATCGTCCGCGACCTGAACTACGTCGTCCGCAACGTCCCAGGGTTCATTCCGTTCGAGACGATGCCCAAAGATGCGCAGACCGACCCCGAGATGTTCGGAGCCTTGTCGGCCAGCTACTACCTCCCATCGTTCCGCCTCACCCCGGGAATTGGCGGCGGCATCCAGCTCCCGAGCGACTTCCGGAGCGAGTTCACGGACGGCGGTGTCCCCGCGTCCAGAACCGTCGTCGTCCGCTCGCAGGGGAACGAGTCGATCCTGCCGTACGACGCGCAGCGCACCCCGATCGTCCAGGCGCGCCTGAGCCTCCGCTGGGATATCTCCTCGATCCTCTCGGCCGTGGCTTGGATCCAGTACATCCGGGACAACAACGGCACCCTCGTCGTCACGGATCCCACGGAAGGAACGGCGTCGTTGCTCGTCTTCCAGAGCCCCAACCAGCTCGGGGCGGCTGTTTCGCTTCAGGCGCGCTACTGAGAGCGGTTTCGCCCAGGCCAAGGCCGGGGTGACTTCCCCCCTAGGTCCGCGGAATCGACCGAGGCGTTGACGGGGGCGTCGCCCCGCCTATACTGCGCGCCCCGACCTGGAAAAACGTCCAGGGCGGGTCCGTTTGTCGCCCCCCCCCGCGTCCTGCGGTCGGGAGCGTCGCGGCTACCTGCGGCTCCGGCTGCGGATGGCCCTTCAAGAGAACGATTCGAAGAAATGCCGCTTCATACAGAAAAGAAGGCCGAGCTTATCGGCAAGTTCGGAACCCACGACGGGGACACCGGCTCACCCGAGGTCCAGATCGCCCTCCTCAGCGAGCGGATCGGCTACCTCACCGAGCACTTCAAGACCCACACGAAGGACCATCACTCTCGTCGCGGTCTCTTGAAGATGGTCTCGAAGCGCCGCCGGCTCCTCAACTACCTAAAGAAGTCCAGCCTCGACCGGTACCGCAAGGTCGTCTCGTCACTGAACCTCCGGAAGTAACCGGAAGAGGAAGAGACAGGACAACAGATGAGCGGCGAGGAGAAGGGGTCAAAAGAAACAGGACTCCCCTCCGCGCCGCTTCGCGTTCTCGCAACCTCGCAACTCCGAGTGTCCCTTCTCACGCCTTGCTCTTCGATTCCTGCGCGCGAGCCCTCGCTGGGCTTCCATCGCTCGCGCTCACGAACCGAGGACCATAGGCCTGAGCGAAGCATTCGGCGCCGAGCCGCGCGACAGCGGCACTGCTCGCGCCCGACGGCGAGCCCGCGCGCGAGCGCGGATCGGTCCACACCAGAAGGAGCTCATTCGCCATGTCTTTCGTTCGTGAATCCGTCACCATCAACGGCCGCCCGCTCACCTTCGAGACCGGCCGTCTAGCCAAGCAAGCTCACGGCGCCGTCCTCATCTCCTACGGAGAGAGCGTCGTCCTCGTCACCGCCGTGTGCGGCGACGAGCGCCCCGGGCTCGATTTCTTCCCCCTCACCTGCGACTACGTCGAAAAGACGTTTGCCGCCGGCAAGATCCCCGGAGGCTTCTTCAAGCGCGAAGGGCGCCAGCGCGACGACGAGATCCTGACCTCGCGCCTGATCGATCGCCCTATGCGACCGCTCTTCCCCGAGGGGTTCAAGAAGGACACGCAGATCATCGCGACCGTCATGAGCTCGGACAAGGTGAACCCCACCGACGTCCTCGCGGTGACCGGCGCGAGCGCTGCGCTTCATATCTCCGACATTCCCTGGGGCGGGCCGCTCGTCGGTGTGCGCGTGTCGCGCGTGGACGGCGAGCTGATCTCGTTCCCCACGTTCGAGCAGCAGGCGAAGGCCGACATCGATCTCGTCGTCGCGTGCTCGAAGGACGCGATCACGATGGTCGAGGGGGGCGCCGCGGAGGCGACCGAGGCCGACGTCATCGACGCCCTGATGTTCGCCCACAAGGCCGCGCAGCCGATCCTCGAGCTCATCGAGCGGATGCGCGCCGCGGTCGGGCGGCCGAAGCGCGAGTTCGCGCCGGAGAAGCTCGACGAGGCGGTCGCCAAGCGCGTCTCCGCGCTATGCGACAAGGGGATCATCGAGTCCTCGCTCATCAAGGACAAGGCGAAGCGCTACGGAGGCTACAAGACCCTTCGCGACTCGATGCTTGCCACCGTGAAGACCGAGATCGGCGACGAGAAGTACGCGAAGAGCGAGAAGCTCATCAAGGCCGAGTTCGAGGAGCGAAAGTACAACGTCGTCCGCGAGTACGTCCTGACCGAGAAGCGGCGCATCGACGGGCGCGACTCGAAGACGATTCGACCGATCATGACCGAGGTCGCGCTCCTCCCGCGCGTGCACGGCTCGGCGCTCTTCCAGCGCGGCGAGACGCAGGCCATCGTGGCGGCGACGCTCGGCACTTCGAGCGACGAGCAGAAGATCGACGCCCTGACCGGCGAGCGGTGGAAGCGCTTCATGCTCCACTACAACTTCCCGCCGTTCTCCACCGGTGAGACCAAGCCGCTGCGTGGCCCGGGTCGGCGTGAGATCGGCCATGGAGCGCTCGCCGAGCGCGCTCTCCTGCGCATGATGCCGGACCAGGACAAGTTCCCGTACACGATCCGCGTGGTGTCGGAGACGCTCGAGTCGAACGGCTCGTCGTCGATGGCGGCGGTGTGCGGCGGGACGCTCTCGCTCATGGACGCGGGCGTGCCCATCAAGGCGCCGGTCGCGGGAATCGCGATGGGCCTCATCTCGGACGGCCAGCGCTTCGCCATCCTGAGCGACATCCTCGGCGACGAGGATCATCTCGGCGACATGGACTTCAAGGTGTGCGGCACGGCTCGCGGCATCACCGCGATCCAGATGGACATCAAGATCGCCGGTCTCACGCGCGAGATCATGAGCCAGGCGCTCGAGCAGGCGCGCGAGGGGCGAATCTTCATCCTCGGCAAGATGCTCGAGACGTTGAACCAACCGCGGACCGAGCTGTCGAAGCACGCGCCGCGCATCACCACGATCAAGGTCAAGCCGGACCAGATCCGTCTCGTCATCGGCCCGGGCGGCAAGACGATCAAGGGGATCATCGATCAAACGGGCGTCGCGATCGACGTCGAGGACGACGGCACCGTGAACGTCGCGTCGAGCGACAGCGACGCCGTGAAGCGCGCGCTGGACATCATCAAGGGCCTGACCACCGAACCGGAGGTCGGCGCCGTGTACAAGGGTACGGTCACGCGCGTCGTCGATTTCGGCGCATTCGTAGAGATTCTGCCCGGGACAGACGGTCTTCTTCACGTTTCCGAGATGGCGCACCACCGCGTCGATCGGGTGACCGACGTGATGAAGGAGGGCGACCCGGTCGAGGTCAAGGTGCTCTCCGTGGACCGAGAGGGCAAGATTCGCCTCACGCGCCGCGAGCTCCTGCCCCTTCCGGAAGGGGAAGAAGGCGAGCGCGCCAAGGAACGAATGCAGCAGGCGCGCGAAACGGTGGGAAGCGGGCCCCCGCGCGGAGGGCGCGATCGCGACCGCCGGGATGGTCCGCCGAGGGGTGAGCGTTCCGGCGGCAGCGGACCGCGAAGGTAGAAGGGCAGTGCTTTTCGCCGAT
>JBKQKP010000366.1:0-10059 GCA_052147435.1 Polyangiaceae bacterium
GCGGGGGGCCGGGGGGGTGGGGTCGAGCGGAGGCCGGGGGGGTGGGGTTGCGAAGCGGGGAGCGGCCGGAGGGTGTGGGGTTGCGACGCGACGATCGGAATCGCCGCCTACAGCTCTGCCCTCACCACCACGAACTTGTTGTTCAGCGTCTTGTCCGTGATCTCCCGGTACGACTTCGCCTGAACCTCGCCTTTGAGGCCGCCGATCCTCGAGTGCTCGGTGATGAAGTACATCACCTTCGCCCCCTTATCGCGCTGCCCCTTGAGCCACCCCGTGAACGTCGAGCCGGTCGAGACGAACGCGGGGACGTGGTTCCCCGTGTAGAAGTTCTCCCCCTTCCAGTTCATCTGGTAGGCGACGAGCATCTCCTCGGGGCTCGAGCGACTCGCGTAGTACGCCATGATCGCTTCGTGCTGCCCCCAGTGCGGCGCCGTCTTCACCATGTAGACGTCGATCCCCCAGATCGCCCATGCCACCGCGAACGCCCCCACGGTGTAGACCGCCTGACGCCGCCACCGCGAGAACGCGAGCGCGAGGATCGCGAGGGCCCCGACCACGGTGAACGCGAGCAAGACTCCGGAGAAGTCGAGCGAGTCGGGCCAGGCGCGGCGGTAGTTGTACGTGAAGAGATGCAGCAGCCGGATCGCTCCGGGTTGATCCGCCCCGTCCGGCTTCAGGACGAGATCGCGACCGACGAGGAGAAGCAAGAGCGCCCCTGCGACCGAAGCGGCTCCGATCATCACGCGCTCGTGGCTCTTGCGCGCGTCGGTCGCCGCCGCCCGCTTCGGCGCGGCGCGACGGTAGATGACGGCAAACGCGACGACCATCGCGGCCCCCGCCAGCGCCATGAAGACGCCGAGCGGAATGCTCCCCGTGTCCTCGTGCTCCTTCGTGCCGAAGATCGACCCCGGCATCATCCGCGCGATCCCGGCGATGCCGAGCAGAACCCCGGAGAACGTCCCCACGAGGTACATCGTGCGGGCGCTCCCGTCGCGCGCGGTCGGCTCTTCCCCTTCGAGCATGTAGTCGAGCGTGATCCCGACGAGCATCGCCACCGCGGGGACCGAGGGGAAAATGTAGTGGTGGAATTTGGTCCCCATGAACGTGACGAGCGCGAACGCGAAGAGGAACCACATGAAGAGAAAGACGGCGGCGTCGCCTTTGCCCTTCTCGGCCGAGTCGCTCTGGCGCAGCCAGTACATGAGGCCGAGCGGCGCGAGCCCCGTCCACGGGAAGAGCGCGTAGCCGAGCTGCCACAGGTAAAAGCGGATGCTCGTGTCGTCCCCTTCGTTCGTGTCGTGAACGTGGTGCACGGCGCGGTTGAACATGTCGTGGAAGATCAGCCGGTCGGTGAACGGCGATCCGTGGCGCACGTACATCGCCACGAACCACGGGAAGACGAGCGCCACCCAGAGGACGATCCCCGTCAGGATCTCGAGGCGGAGGAGCTCACTCCACCGGCGCTTCGTGCAGATCCATGCGAGCGTCGCGACGGCCGGGATCCCGATCCCTTCGGGCCCCTTGGCCATCGTCGCTACTGACGCGAAGTACCAGGCGGCGATGTAGAAGAGGCGGCGCACGCGCCGTTCGCCCCAGTTCAGGTACAGCGTGAACCCGATCAGCCCCGCCCAGAGGGCCCCCTGCAGGACCGGCTCGAACGCACCGAAGAATCTCGTCACCGACAGGACGAAGCCGTCGGGGTGAGGCTGGATCCCCTTGGGGATCGCCGCGGGGTTCGTGAGGACGCAGTTCTCGTTCCCCGGGAGGCCGCAGTTCCCCTTGCTTCCGCTGTAGAAGTCGTCGAAGTGCGGGCGGAAACCGTAGGGGCCGTTCCCGTGCAGGACGATCTCGAGGTTGCGCGAGAACAGGTAGAGGATCTGCGGTAGCGCGGTGACGAGGATCGCGCCGAAGACCAGGTGCCACCCCGAGAGGCGCCACGCGATCTTTCCCGTCTTCACCTCGTAGACGCGCGCGAGCTTGTTGTCATCGGTGTGGACGCCAAGAAGCAGCAGCCCCATCGCGGCGGTCAGCGACGCGACGCAAGGCATGTCGGTCATCGTCTGGTGCGCGAGGAAATACCAGTCGGGCATCGTCGCAAGAACGAGCCCGCCGATGAGCCCCGCGCGCCGTCCGAAGACCTTCGCGACCCCCTTGTAGAGGAGGTACATGGCCAGGAGCGTGAAGAGGACGTTCGGCGCGCGCACGACCCACTCGGGGTGCAGCGTCGGCTGGCCGCTCGAGTCGAGCAGCATCTGGTCGCTCTTGTAGTGTGTCCCCAGCGACGCCATCGCGATCGACTGGATCCAGAAGTTCAGAACCGGCTTCGACCAGAACCAGCCGTCCTGCGCCCACCACAGCGAGATCCAGTCGTCGCGCGCGAGGATCTCGCGAGCCACCTCGCCGTAGTGCGTCTCCCATGGATCCCATAGTGAATAAAGGCCCATCGCGGGGAAGTAGAGGAGCGCGCCTGCCGCGAGCACCCAGAAGCCGTGACGACGCAGGAGGGGGCGCTCGAGCCCGAGCTCGTCCTTCGCCCACGGGCCGAGCCGCACGCCGACGCGGAAGACCGCGGCCGTCCAGAGGAGGAACGTTGCGGTGACGAGCGCGCCCCAGAGCCATTGCGGCCCGACGCCGCTCTGCCCGCCGTAGAGCGAGCCGCCGAAGAGGAGGATCGCCGCCGCGAGCCGCCCCAGATCCGGGGCGAGCTCCGCGAACGTCATCGACCGCGCGACGCGGTCGTCGGCGTCGTCGAACGTGCCGAGGAGATCCATGATCCCCCACGCGGCGACCGCGACGAACAGCGCCCCGAGCGGGACCCCCCACCGGAGCTGCGCGTCGTGCCCCATCAGGAGGAGCGCGAGGAAGCTCGCCGCGACCGTGGTGGCGCCCCCGCGGACGAGGCGCATCGCGTTTCCGGGGGTGAGGAGAGGGGGAGGGTGTTGTTTCTCGTCTTCGGCCAGGATCTCTCGCAAAGCGTCCTTCACGTCGACGGGGCTCGTCTTCCCGCCGACGCCCGACCCGGAGCCATCCGAGCCCCCGTCCCCACCGACCTTGTGAACGCCGTTCGTCGCCGACTTTGCGGAGGTCGACGCGGTGCCTGACGCCTCGACGGTCGACGGGTCCTGCCCCCTGGCAGGCTCCTGCAGCTTTGTTTCGCTCATTGGTCGATTCGGGGGCGTGGGGGCCCCCAAGCGCCGCCACGGCTTAGCAACTTTGGGGGCTGGAAACTAGGACGCCGTGCCCAGACCGGGGGTTCACGCGAGCTTCGGCTTCTCCTGGCTCCGGCCGTTGAACCGGAAGCCCCGCATCCGGATGGCCGGGACGACGCAAGCTCCAGCGTCGCTCCACCAGGTGGGGACGGGGCTGCGCGCGACTGTTCGGCCGTCGCAGCGAGAGAGCCCTTCGAGCAGGCTATCGGTGAAGCGGAGGTTCCCCACGGGGCGGGAGATCTTCCCCTTCTCGACGAGGAAGCAGCCGTCCCGCGTGAGCCCGGTCATCACGGCGCGGCGCGGCTCGAGGAGGCCGTTCACGTAGTGCAGCCGGCAGACGTAGAGGCCTCGGTCGACTCCGGCGAGGAGCGCGTCCACGTTCGCGACGTCGCCCGCGTCCATGTGGAGGGCGCTCGGGCCGATCGCGACGCCGAGCGAGCTGTCGGGGACGAGGGCGCTCCCCGTGGACGTTACTGGTGTGGACCACGCCGCGCGTTGCGCGGACGTGCCGTCGCGCGCCCGGGCGGCGTGGATCCGGTCGTAGAGGACACCGCGCGCGATTCCATCCTCGATCAGCGGCACGCGCCTGCGCGCCGTCCCTTCGCGATCGAACGGGGCCGCGAAGCCGAGCGCGCTCGGGTCGTTCGGATCTTCCGTGAGCGTGATCCCCGCGCCGGTGATCCGCTCGCCGAGCCGGTCGGCCAGCGGGCTCGTGCCGTTCTCGACCTCGGGGGCAGCGAAGGCGATCGTCGCGAGCCACTCGAGGAGCTCGCTCAGCGCGGCGGGCTCGAGGACGACGTCGTACGTCCCTTCGTCGAGGGTGCTCGGGTCTCGGGAGAGCTTTGCGACGCGGATCGCACGCTCCGTCTCTTCTGCGATCCGGAGCGCGCTCACGTCGCGGTGCATGTGCCCTCCATAGCCCGCGGCCCCGCCGGCCCCCGGCGTCTCGAGCGCCCAGATCTTGAAGGCCGCGATCGTGCTTTCGTGCGAGCGCGCGCACCCCCGTGTCGTCGCGACGGCGAGCGCGTGCGTCGACGTCTCGAGCGCCCCGGCGCTCACCAGCCCGGCGGCTCTCACGGCGCCCATCGCCGGCGCGAGCCGTGAGACCCGCTCCTCGGCGCCGGCGGCTGCGGTCCTCGCTTCGAAGCGAGGTGCGGTCTCGAGCGGCTCCGCGCCGTCCGCGAACCCCGTGAACCCTTCCGTTTCGGGGACGAAGCGGGCCGCCGCCGCCGCCTCGCGGATCGCTTCGACGAGGCTTGGTCGATCGAGCCGCGTGGTCGACGCCCCCGCCACGCGCATCCCGTGTGCGGCGCGAACGAACGCCCCCGGCTCCTCGAGCTCCATGTGCTGCCCGAGCTCCCCCACCGCGAAGCGCGCGAAGCCGCGCTTCTTCGACGTGAGGCAGATCTCCGCCTCCGCTTCGCCCGCCTCTTTCAGCGCGTCCTTCGCGAGCGCCAGGAGGTCCGTCGCGACGCTCACGACGCCCCCCCGGGTCCCACGGTCACGCCGCGAAAGCGGGCAGGGGATGCCCCGTGACCGACCTGCATCAGCTGCATGGGGTCACCCTTGCCGCAGGTCGTCATGCCCCAGAGCTTCCACTCTTCAGGGCCGCACACGGCGTCGCACGAGCGCCAGAACTGCGGCGTGATCCCGGTATAGAGAGGATCGCGAAAGATGCGCGTCCGCTTGCCGCGCTTGATCTCCCACGCGATCTCGCACGTGAACTGGAAGTTGAGCCGCAGGTCGTCGATGCTCCAGCTCCGGTCGGTCGAGAAGAGGAGACCGTCCTCGGTGTCGTTCACGAGCGCGTCGAGCGATCCTTCGCGCGGCTCGAGCGACACGTTCACCATCCGTATGAGGGGCGGGCGGTTCCACCCTTCGGCGCGCATCGTCCCGGTCGACGCGCGGTCGAGCATCGCGGCGGTCTCTCTGCTCGAGAGGTAGTCGACGAAGATCCCCTCCTTCACGAGGTGCCGCTTTCCCGCGGCGATCCCTTCGTCGTCCCAGCCGAACGTCCCCATCCCGCCGGCGCTCGTCGAGTCGGCGACGAGGTCGACGAGGTGCGAGCCGTACCGTAGCTTCTCGAGGAGGTCTGGCTGGAGGAACGACCCCCCCGCGAGCGAGATCTCGGACCCCATCGCGCGATCGAGCTCGGTGGGGTGGCCGCACGACTCGTGGATCTGCAGGCCGATCTGACCGGAGTCGAGGATGACGTCGCGCGTGCCGGGGGGGCAGGGATCTGCGGACAGGAGCGCGACGGCCTCGTCGGCGATGCGGTCCACGTTGGCCATGAGATCGAGCTGGGCGACGCGCTCGTACCCGGCCTGGAACCCTTCGCTCCCCTGGCAAGTCGGGTAGGTCCGCCGCTGCGCGACGCCGTCGTCTCCCACGGCGATGACCTGCATCCCGCTGGCGCCGAAGGTCAGCGTCTGGCGGACGTCGGTCCCTTCGGTCGTCAAGAGGCGCTTGTGCTGCCGCGTCCACTCCATCCACGCCTCGGCGCTCCGGATCGGTCGTCCCTTCCCAATGAGCGCGCGTACGGGCGCATCGAGGAACGCGAGCTTCTGCGCGATGGGAACCGTGAACGGATCGATAGCTACGGCGCTCTCGTACGAGCCCTTCGCGCCGGCGCGCGGCGGGAAGGCGACGGGCCGGGTAGCGAGCGTCCCCGATGCGCGAGCGATCGCCAGGGCTCGCTCGGCGGCGCGGACGATCGAGGCTTCGTCGAGCCCGGGCGTGCACGCGAAGCCCCACGTCTTCGTCGCGAGGACCCGAACGGCGACGCCGCGCGACGACGCGGTCGCGATGTCCTCGGGGCGGAGGTCGCGGACGCAAAGCCTCTCGCTCGACTCGGAGACGAACCGGAGCTCGGCGTAGCGAACGTCGCGCTCGCGAGCGAGGCGAGCCAGCGCGGCGTGAAGCGCGGAGTCGAGCGACGCGGGTTCGGTCGGGTGCGCCATGGCGGGGAGAATACCCAAGTTGCGGGGCCGCGGCTTCGGTGTGGGACACCGACCCTGGACGCGGATCCGTCCGGACCGGGCTCCGCTCGGCGAGGGGGAGTCACGCCGGAATCTCCACTTTTCCGAGGCGCAGAGTGAGAATCTCGGAGGTACGCAAGATGCTTTCCACCATCGAGCAACGCCTTCCCAGAGGTCTCTCATGAGCGCTTCCGGTCCCTTTGCCCGCTTTGGCTTCCCTGTTTTGGCCTTCGTCGCTCTCGGCGTCTTGCCCCTCGCAGGCTGTGGGGGGAGCAGCACGGGCGTCACCTCGGGCCCGGACGCGAGCGTGAGCCCGAGCGACGGCGGGGGGAGCTCCGACGGGAGCGTCTCGGAAGCCTCGCCTGACGAGGACAGCGGCTCGACGACGCCGCCCGACGACGGTGGGAGCGGCGCCGACGCCGCGGACGCCGGTTCGTGCGACACACTCGCGACGAGGGCCGCGTGCGTCGACTGTTGCGATACGACGTTCGCCGGCGGGCTAGGGGTGTTCGACGTGGCGGTGGAGGAGTGCGCGTGCGCGGCGAACCTCTGCGGCCCGACCGACGGCGGGTCCGACGACGGGGGCGACGGCGGGGACCTCGGCGTCGGCGCGTGCAGCGGCACTTGCGGCACGACGACCACTCCGAAAGCGACGTGCGAGAAATGTGTCCTCGATACGCTCGGCACCGCCGCGGACCCGGGACCCTGCCGCGCGACGGTGACGTCAGCCTGCGCGTCGAGCACGCCGTGCAAGCGGTACGTGGCGTGCACCGACGGTTGCCCGGCGAAGTAGGGCCACTCTCTGCCCCCGTGAGAATGTGAGCGGTTCGGCGTCGCGCGCGTCCGTGCCTGCGGGCAGCGCGCGCCGACGCTTGCTCCCGCTCGCTAGAAGCCAATGCGAGTAGCAAACGTGAGCGAACGCTCGCATGATGGTCCGCAGGAGGGACGGCCATGGCAGTCTCGAGTGTCGACGCGATTCGACCGATTCAGGCGCGTGACCCGCTGCGGATCCCCGGCTCGCCGCTGAGCCACCTTCGCGAGTTCCGCTCCGATCGCACCGCGCTGCAGATCCGGATCGCGCGCGCTCACCCGCACGTCGCCGCGATGCGGGTCGGCCTCTTCGACTCGCTCCTCGTGAACGCGCCGAACGTCGCGCAAGAGGTCCTCCAGACGCAGGCCGATTCGTTCTTCAAGTCGCTCGGCCTGTCGCTCTTCCTGCGCCCGCTGCTCGGAGATGGGCTCCTCACGAGCGAGCGCGACTTCCACGCGCGCCAGCGGCGCCTCATCGCGCCGGCCCTTTCGCACAAGCGGATCGCGTCCTACGCCGACACGATGGCGGAGCGCGCCTCGCGGGCCGTCTCGACGTGGAAGGAGGGGGAGACGTTCGACGCGCTCGAGGCGATGATGCGCCTCACGCTCGAGATCGTCGGAAAGACGCTCTTCGACGCCGAGGTGGGCTCTGACGCCGGTGCCGTCGGCGACGCGATCACGGAAGTGATGCACCACACGATGGCCAGCCTCGGCGCGCTGATCCCGATGCCTCCCATGATTCCGACGCGCCACAATCTTGCTAGCCGGCGCGGGCGGAAGAAGCTCGACGCGATCATCTACGGGCTGATCGAAGAGAGAAAGAATCGCCCGGCGGGGGTGGAGGGGACCGATCTGCTGAGCCTCCTTCTCGCCGCCCGCGACGAAGACGGCAGCAAGATGAGCGACAAGCAGGTGCGCGACGAGTCGATGACGCTCTTCCTCGCCGGGCACGAGACGACGGCGAACGCGCTCACCTGGACCCTCTACCTCCTAGCCCGTCACCCCGAGGTCCGCGCGCGCGCCGAGCAAGAGGCGGCGCCGTTCGCCCGGCGCGGCACTCCGCTCACGATGGACGACCTGAAGTCGCTCCCGTACACGCTCGCCGTGCTGAAAGAGTCGATGCGCCTGTACCCACCGGCCTACATCATCGGCCGGCGCGCGCTGAAGGACGTCTACGTGCCGGGGGAGCGCCCGGGGGCGACGTGCCGCATCGAGAAGAACAAGCTCGTCTTCATCAACGTGCTCGGCATCCAACGGCGGCCCGACCTGTTCCCCGATCCGGACAAGTTCGATCCGACGCGCTTCCTCGGTGACAAGGAGAAGGAGCTGCCGCGCTGCGCGTACCTGCCGTTCGGCGCGGGGCCGCGGATCTGCATAGGGAACCACTTCGCGCTCATGGAGGGGCACCTCCTGCTCGCCACGATCGTCGGCGCGGCACGGCTCGACCTGGCCCCGGGGCAGGGAGAGGTCCGGATGGAGCCGCTCGTCACGCTGCGACCGCGCGGCGGGGTGAGGATGCGCGTGTCGCGGGTCCCCGCTCCGAGCTGAACGGCGCGCGGCGTCTCACATCTCCCCCTCGGACCCCTCCGTGACCACCGGCGTCGGCATCGCGCGAAGCCTCGCGATCACGCTCGCGTAGCGCGTCGCCACCTCGCCCCCCGCTTCTGCGAGCGCGTCTGCAGCCGCGCGCTGCGCTTCGTAGGGGGCCGTCGGGAGGGTCATCAGGTCGGCGAGCGCCGCCTCTCCTTCGGGGGTCCCGAGTCGACCGAGCCCCGCCGCGGCGGTCTGCGTCACGCTCACGTCGCCGTCGCGGAGCGCCGCGACGAGGATCCGCGAAGCGTCGTCCGGCTCGAGCTGCTGGGTCGCCTGGATCGCCACGAGGCGCGTCTGCGGATCGGTCGCGTGGGCCACGTCTCCGATGACGCGAGCGGCGCGGTCCGGCGCGTCGGCGGCCAGTCCGAGCAGCGCCGTCCTCGCGACGTCGGGGTCGGCGTCGTGCGCGAGCTTCTCGAGCGGCCCCGCGGCGTCGGCGCCGAGCTGCGCGAGCGATTGCGTGGCAGTGAGGCGATCCTCGGGCGATCCGGTCGTCGCGACCGTCGCGATCGCGCGCTCGGCCTCCGAGCCGCCGACCGAGGCGAGCGCGCCTAGCGCGACGCGGCGGACGTTCGGGTCGCTCTCCTTGAGCGAGGCCAGGAGCGTCGTCGTCGCGCGCGGGTCACCCGAGCCCCCCAAGGCTTCGAGCGCCTGCAAGCGCGTATCGCCCGCTCCGGTGCGCGCCACGTCGGCGACCGCGCCGAGCGACGCTTCGTCGCCGCGCTTCGCGAGCCACGCAAGCGCCTGCGGGGCCGCCGCGCTCCCCGACCGGACGGCGTCGACGAGCGCCTGGCCCGCTTCGGGGCTCGTGTCCTCTCCGAGGACGTTCACCGCCGCCATGGCCGCGTTCCCGCCGGCGTCGCGCGACAGCTTGATGCAGAGCGCACGCGCGACGCCGGGATCTCCCGTGACCGCGGTGAGCTGGGCGATCGCGACCGACTGCGACGGCCCTGGGTTGCTCGCGAGGTCGAGGATCGCGTCACGCGCGCCGTCCCCTCCGATGGAGGCGAGAGCCGCCATGGCGTTCTGGCCGACCTCGGGGCCGCCGTGCCGTGCGAGCTCGGCGAGCTTCGGGACCACGGTCTCGTCGTGGTGCGCTCCGAACCACTGTCCGGCGAGCGCCGTGCTGGCGCGGTCGCTGCCGTCGAGCGCGTGGAGCATCGCGTCGCGCACCTCCGGACCGTCGAGGTTGGAGAGCGCCTCGAGCGCGGCGGAGGCGATGTCGCGTCGCGGACCGTCGAGCGCGTCGAAGAGGGCGCGACGTGCCGCAGGCGTGTTGGCCTGGGCGAGGGCCGTCGTTGCCTGCGCCAGGAGGTCGCGGCGGCCGCTCTGCAGGAGCGCCGAGAGCGCCGCGACCGCCGTGTCGCCGCCGATCGCCCCGAGCGCGCTCACGGCGGTCTGGCGAACCGTCAGCGAGCCGTTCCTGGCCGCTTCGGAGACCGCCGGGATGGCCGCCGCGTCGCCGCTGG
>JBKQKP010000367.1:0-10475 GCA_052147435.1 Polyangiaceae bacterium
GGCCCGCGCGGACCCCTCTCCCTTCGCGGACTCCGCCAGCCCTTCTCCGATGCGCCCGACGCCGATGAGCGAGGCTCCCACGTAGGTGTGCAGGTACGCGAGTCGTAACGTGTCGTTCCCGGGGAGCGCCACGAGAGCCTGGAACGTCTTCAACGCCGTGGAATAGTCGCCGCGCTCGACGAAGATCGCGCCGAGGTCCTCTGCGGCTCGAACCGCGTCGGGGTGCGTGATCCCGAAGAGTTTGACCTTTCCGTCGTAGATGGCGCGGTAAGCCGGGACCGCTTGGTCGAAATCGCCGAGGTCGAACAGGGCGTCGGCGACGACGCTTCGCGCGGCGAGCGTCTCGGGGTCGTTCGCGCCGAGGAGCCGCTCGTCGATCGCGAGGGCCTGCTCCGCGAGCTCTTTCATGCGTGGACTGTCCCCGCGCCGGTAGGCGATCCACGCGCGCGCGCGCAGGAGCTGGGCACGAAGCGCCACGCTGTCACCCGAGCGCACGATCGATGCGTTGGCCAGGTCCGCGTCGCGGTCGGCTAGCTCGGTGCTCAGATCGCTCTGCGCAATGGCGCGAAGCATCCAGATGCGCGCGGCGAGCACGTCGTCCTTCGCGGCCTCGGCGGCCACCGCCGCGTCGAAATAGCTTCGCAGTGCGGCTGCCTGCTGCGCGGTCTTTCTCTCGTCGATCGCGCGGTGAAAGATCGCCTCTGCGAGCAGGGGGGCGTAGCCGACGCGACGCGCGTCTTCGACCAGCGTCGGCGTCACCGCGAGCGCGGCGGGGTACCTCCCGGCGTTCTCCAGCGCGTCTACGTCCGCGATGCGGCGGCGGAGGTCTTCGACGGCCTGACTTTGTGCGGGGTCTTTCGGCGGAGCGAACGGCGACCGGAGCGACGCGACGTCCGCGCAGCTGTCCACGGCCTCCAGGCGAGCGGCTCCCTCGGGTCCGCGATCGACCATCTCGCTGTCGGCCCGGAGGAGGAGATCGACGGTCGCGCCGAGCTCTCGCTTTCGCTGGGTCAAGCAAGCCATCCGGAGGTCGAGCGCCTCCTCTGACTGCACGCGCGTTGCCTCGCACGCGCTCCGGTGCATCGCCGTCCACGACGACGCGTAGCGGTCGAGCAGCCCGCGGACCCGCTGGAAGGCGTCGGCTGCCTGGGCGCTCCCCGTCGCGCGCAGCGCGCGCTCGAGATCGCTCGCGCGGGCGGCACTCCAGACCTGGGCGATCGCCGCCTCCGCGCCCTGGCAGGGGGGGGGTGGCGGAGGGTGCACGCGATAGACCGTCACCCCGGCGATGGCCGCCGCCGCCACCGCCGTCGCCGCGGCGATTCCGAGCACGCGCGCGTTCCTCCGGAGGAGGCGACGCGCCCTTTGCAAAGGAGAGTAGCGGTGAGCGCGGACGATCTGCCCGTTCAGGAAGCGCCGAAGGTCGTCGGCCAGCTCGCGCGCGCTCGGGTACCGCTCCGCCGGGTCGCGGGCCATTGCATGTTCGGCGATGGTCACGAGCTCTCGGGGCGCGTCGGGAGCGCGCGTACCGAGCGGCGGCGGAGGCTCGCGTACGACACGCGCCAGAACCTCGCGCGCGTCCTCGCCGTCGTAAGGGAGGGCGCCCGCGATCACCTGATAGAGGATCGCGCCGATGCCATAGACGTCCGTCCGCTCGTCGAGCCGCTTTCCCGTCGCCTGCTCCGGGGCCATCGTGGCCGGAGTGCCGACGATCCCTTGCGTCTCGAACGCCGCGGCGGGGACGCCGTCGTCGGCGGCGTCGTCGTGAGCGCCGAGCTCCTGGGCCAAGCCCCAGTCGATGACTTGCGTCTCCCCGAACGCGCCGACCATGACGTTCGACGTCTTGAGGTCGCGATGGATGACCCCCTGGCCGTGGGCATAGGCGATCGCGTCCGCGACCGCGAGCACGTTCGGCAACAGCGCGAGGCGTTTCTCGAGCGTCGTCGCCTCCGCCACGACATCGCGCAGCGATCGTCCCGAGATGAGCTTCATCGCATAGAACGGCTCGCCGCTCGGCCATCGACCGATCTCGTGAACGGGTACGATCGACGGGTGCTGAAGGCGCGCCGTGAGGAGCGCCTCACGACGGAAGCGACGCCGCACGCGCGAGCTCAGCTCGCGCGGCTCCTTGATGGCCACCATGCGATCCAGCCGCCGGTCGCGCGCGCGCAAGAGCCGGCCGTTTCCGCCGCGCGCGAGCTCCTCGCCGATCTCGTAGTTGTGCCGCGAGACGATCGGAAAATCCCGGTCGACGTCAGGCGCGAGCTCAGACGACGAATCGTCGGTGAGCGACCCTGTTTCGAGACTGCTGCCGGAGGAGCTCCGGTCCCCCATCAAACCATCCTCCACGGAGCATGGTAGCGACGTCCCGGGTCGATGGGGGGTGAGGTCGGCCAGCTCGCCTAGCACGAGCTCGCGCGTGCAACCCGCTTTGGCGCGTCTGTGCCGGGAAAGCCGCGCGCACACGCCTCGATCCCCGGTGAAAAGCGGCCACTTGGTGTGGCATTCGCCTTGCCTAGTTGGACCCGAGTTTCGATACGGCCTGGTCTTCAGGGAGGGTGTTGCGATGCGATGGTGGACGTCTTCGCTCCGTGGAGCGCTCGGACTGAGTGTCGTTGCGCTCGGAACTGCATGCTCGTCCGGGGGCGCTTATGGCACGACGGACGGGGGACTCGGATCGCTCCGATCCCGGCCGGTGTCACGCCGCGCGCGGCGTGCTACCAGTGCTCCCCGAAATGCTGTGGCGGCTGCTGCGCACGTACCTGGCGCCATTCCCCGCCCAGATCGCCGGCATCGTCGCGTTTCAGCTCCTGTCGACCGTCGCCACGCTGCTGCTCCCGCGCATCTACGGCGACATCATCGACCGCGGCGTGGCCACCGGCGACACCGGCACCATCCTGCGGAACGGCGCGGTCATGTTGGGCGCGACGGCCGCCCAGGTCGCCTGCGCGCTCGTCGCGGTCTACTTCGGCGCGAAGGTCGCGATGGCCTACGGCCGCGATCTGCGCGGCGCGGTGTTCCACCACGTCGGCCGGCTGTCGGCGCGCGAGGTCGGCAAGTTCGGCGCGCCGTCGCTCATCACCCGCACCACCAACGACGTCCAGCAGATCCAGATGCTGGTGCTGATGAGCGCGACGATGTTCGTGACGGCGCCCATCATGTGCATCAGCGGCATCGTCATGGCGCTCCGGGAAGACCTGGAGCTTTCAAGGCTCCTCGCGGTGTGCATCCCCGCGGTCGCCGGCGCCCTCGGTCTCATCATCGCGCAGATGGTGCCGCAGTTTCGCCGCATGCAGCCCAAGATCGACGCTCTGACGCGCGTGCTGCGAGAGCAGATCAACGGGATGCGCGTCGTCCGCGCGTTCGTCCGCGAGCCCGCAGAGGCGGCCCGCTTCGACGCCGCCAACGGCGAGCTCACCGATCTGGCGCTCCGCGTCGGCAAGCTGCAGGTGATGATGTTCCCGACCGTGATGCTCGTGTTCAACGCATCCCAGGTCGCCGTGCTGTGGTTCGGCGGCCATCGCGTCGCGACCGGCGCGTTCGAGACCGGCGCGCTTTTCGCGTACCTCAGCTACCTGATGCAAATCCTGATGGCGGTGATGATGACGACGTTCCTCGGCGTCATCATCCCGCGCGCCGCGGTGTGCGCCGAGCGCATCGTCGAGGTGCTCGACACGGCGCCCGACGTCGCGCCCCCCGCGCTCGCGGTCAAGCCCGCCTCGCTCACGGGCGAGGTCGAGCTGCGCGGCGTCGAGTACAGGTACCCGGGCGCGGCCGCGCCGGTGCTGACCGACATCTCGTTCGTGGCGCGGCCCGGCGAGGTCACCGCGATCATCGGCTCGACCGGCGCCGGCAAGACCACGCTGCTCGAGCTCCTCCCGCGGCTCGGCGATCCGACGGCCGGCATGGTGCTGGTCGACGGCGTCGACGTCCGCCAGCGCGACCCCGAGGAGCTGTGGTCGCGGTTCGGCATGGTGCCGCAGCGCGCGTACCTGTTCACCGGAACGGTCGCGAGCGACCTGCGGTTCGGAAACGCCGACGCGACCGACGCCGAGCTGTGGGCCGCGCTCGAGGTCGCCCAGGCCAAGGACTTCGTCGAGGCGATGCCGCAGAAGCTCGACGCGCCGATCGCCCAAGGGGGCACGAACGTCTCGGGTGGCCAGCGCCAGCGGCTCGCGATCGCTCGCGCGCTCTTGCGTGCGCCGGGGGTCTACCTGTTCGACGACGCGTTCTCGGCGCTCGACCTCGCCACCGAGGCGCGTCTGCGCGTCGCGCTCCGGCCGCGCATCCGCGACGCCGCGGTCATCCTCGTCGCCCAGCGCGTCGCCAGCATCCGCGACGCCGACCAGATCCTCGTCCTCGACGGCGGCAAGCTGGTCGGGATCGGCCGTCACGCCGATCTGGTGACAGGCTGCCCGACCTACGCCGAGATCGTGACGTCGCAGACCGAGGAGGCGGCCTAGATGACGGCGACCCGCGGCCCCGCGCCGGCCGGAGGCGGCGCCACGTCGGCCCAGAATCGCCCGATCATGCGCGGTGGTTGGGGCCCGCAGATGGCGCCGGTCCAGAAGCCCAAGACGTTCAAGGCGTCCGCGCGGCGGCTGCTCGGCCGGCTCGCGCCCGAGCGCCGGCTCGTCGTGATGGTGATCGTGTTCGCGGTGGTGTCGACGGCGCTGAGCGTGAGCGGGCCGAAGATCCTCGGCCGCGCGACCGACTTGATCTTCGTGGGATCGGGGATGATCCGCAACGCGCACATCGTCGCGGCGACCGGGATCCAGGCCGGTCGCGGCATCGACTTCGCCGCGCTCGCCGAGGTGCTCGTCCTGGTCATGGTGCTGTACGCCGGCGCGTCCCTGTTTCAGTGGTTGCAGGGTTACACGCTGAATCACGTCGTCCAGCGCACGGTGCGCCGACTGCGCAGCGACGTCGAGGACAAGCTGATGCGCGTCCCGCTCGCTTTCTTCGACGGCCAGCCCCACGGCGAGGTGCTCTCCCGGGTGACCAACGACATCGACAACGTCGCGCTGGCGCTGCAGCAGTCGCTCAGCCAGATCCTGTCTTCGCTGTTCACGGTGGTCGGCGTGCTGGTCATGCTGGTGTGGATCTCGCCGCTCCTCGCGGTGATCGCGGTGATCACCGTGCCGCTGTCGGTCCTCGTCACCGCTCGGATCGGCAAGCGCGCGCAGAAGGGCTTCGCCGCCCAGTGGAAGCACCTCGGCGCGCTCAACGGCCAGATCGAGGAGGCGTTCACCGGCCACGCGCTGGTCAAGGTGTTCGGCCGGCGCGCCGCGATCGAGGCGACGTTCCACGCCAAGAACACCGAGCTGTTCGAGGCCGGGTTCCACGCGCAGTTCGTGTCGAGCATCATCATGCCGGCGATCCAGTTCATCGGGAACCTGACGTACGTCGCGATCGCGGTGGTCGGCGGGCTGCGCGTCGCCGCGGGGGCGATGACGCTCGGCAACGTGCAGGCGTTCATCCAGTACGCGCGGCAGTTCACCCAGACGCTGGCCCAGCTCGCGTCGGTCGCGAACGTGCTGCAGTCCGGCGTCGCTTCGGCCGAGCGGGTGTTCGAGCTGCTCGACGCGCGCGACCAGACCGCCGATCCGGTCGGCGGGGCCGCGCTCCCCGCGCCCCTGCGCGGAGAGGTCCGGTTCGAGGACGTCGCGTTCCGTTACAAGCCCGACGTGCCGGTGATCGATGCGCTGTCGCTCGTCGCCGCGCCCGGCCACACCATCGCCATCGTCGGCCCCACCGGTGCGGGGAAGACCACGCTCGTGAATCTCTTGATGCGGTTCTACGACCTCGATGGCGGTCGGATCCGGCTCGACGGCGTCGACCTCGCGACGCTGCCGCGCCGCGAGGTGCGCGGCCGGATCGGAATGGTGCTTCAGGACACGTGGCTCTTCGGAGGCACGATCCGCGACAACCTGCGCTACGGCAACCCGGCGGCGAGCGACGAGGAGCTCCTCGCCGCCGCACGCGCGACGTACGTCGATCGGTTCGTGCGTGCGTTGCCCGACGGCTACGACACCGTGATCGACGAGGAAAGCTCTAACCTGAGCGCGGGCGAGAAGCAGCTCATCACGATCGCTCGCGCGTTCCTGGCCGACCCGGCGATCCTGGTGCTCGACGAGGCGACGTCGTCGGTCGACACCCGCACCGAGGTGCTCGTCCAGCACGCGATGGCGACGCTCCGCGAGCGCCGCACGAGCTTCGTGATCGCGCATCGGCTATCGACGATCCGCGACGCCGACCTGATCCTGGTCATGGAGCACGGCCAGATCGTCGAGCAGGGCAACCACACCGAGCTGCTCGCGCGCCGCGGCGCCTACCACGCTCTTTACCACGCGCAGTTCGTGGCGCCGGCGAGCGCGTGAACGGACGGACTACTTTGGGCCGAGCAGGCTCCGCGCGATCTGCGAGACCTGGATCTCGTCGGTCCCGCCGTAGATCTGGAGCACCTTCGCATCGCGGCACAGCTGCTCGACCCGAAACTCCGCCATGTACCCGTTGCCGCCGAAGAGCTGCACCGCCTCGAGGCACGCGTCCATCGTCGCCTGCGCCGCGTAGAGCTTGCACGCGCTCGCCTCCGCGAGCCCCATCGATTTCCCCTCCGCCGCCAGCTCTATCTGCCGGAAGACGAGGTTCTGGATGTTCATCCGCGCGACCTCCATCTTCGCGAGCTTGAGCTGGATGAGCTGAAATTCGCCGATGGTCTTGCCGAACTGGACCCGCGTTCTCGCGTACTCGGTGCACAGCTTCAGACACTCCTCGACGATCCCGAGCGCCATCGCCGCGACTGCCGTCCGCTCTGCGGTGAACGTGTCCTTCGCCGCCGAGCGCGCGGGCTGGTCTTCGATCTCGCCGATCAGGCGGTCCTTGCCGACGCGCACGTCGTCGAGGAAGAGCTCGCCCGTGGGCGACGAGTGGAGCCCCATCTTGCGCAGAGGCTTGCTCTGCACGAGCCCCGGCGTCCCCTTGTCGAGGATGAAGCTCAGGACTTTGTCGTCGAGCTTGCAGATGAAGACGATCGTGTCCGCGTAAGGTCCGTTGGTGATGAACGTCTTGCTGCCGTTCAGCACGTAGCCTTCGCCGTCCCGGCGGGCGGTCGACTTCATCCCACCGAACGCGTCCGATCCCGAGCCCGGCTCGGTGATCGCCCACGCGCCGATCTTGGCGAGGGTGAGGAGCGGCAGCGCGAACTCCTCCTTCTGCCGGATCGTACCGCGCGCGAGGATGGCGTTCGCGGTGAGGCCCATGCTCACGCCGAGCGCGGTGACCATCCCCGGGCTGTAACGAGCGAGCTCGATGATGGGGATCATCCGCATCGCCATCTCGTTGCCCGCCTCCGGGCGCGGCCCCGGCGGGCGCTCCTCGCGGACCTTGCCCGCCTTCTCGCGGGCGATCTCCTTGGCGAAGCGTGCCTCGGCCATGTCCTTGAGGCCGAAGGTCGCCACCATCTTGCGCAGGACGTCGTAGGGGGGCTCGCCCCCGTGCTCGATGGCCTCGAGCTTCGGCGCGACCTCCGCCTCGACGAAGCGGCGGAAGGAATCGCGAATCGCGATGTGCATTTCGGACCATTCGATCATGTCGCGGTACCTCGGCGGTCGAAGGTAACTCCGTCTCCTTCGCTGCCGCCTGCGAAAGCGTCACGGAGGCGTCGGTCCCGCAGGCCGCGAGACTCGCCCCAGACGCGGCGGCTACGGGCCTTGGGATGTGTAGTCCGAGACCGAAACGACCGCGTCTGCGTCTGCGCCCGCGTCTGCGTCCGCGTCGGCGTCGCGCCTCCCGCCAACGTCGCGCCGTCTCAATCCCCGACCCCGAGGAAGAACTCGTCCGACTTCGTCACGGTGACCTCCACGCGCTCGATCGGATAACCGCGATGCACTTTCGCAAGCGTGCGCCTCACGAGCCGCTTGAACCATGCGCGCAGCGGCTTGTTCGTGCTCGTCCTCTCGAGCTCCGGCGAGTCGATCGCGAGGGCCGCGTCTCCCAGCTTGCGCACGGTGCCACCCCCCTCGGCGCCCACTATCTCGCGCAGCGAGTCGGCTCCCGGGCTCGCCCCGCGAAAATGCACGGCGACCCGCACCTCCTTCGCGGCTTCGCCGCGGCCGAGGGCCTCCACGATGCCCTCCACCGCAAAGGGGAGCGCGGCGAGCCAGCGTCGAAAGAGCGCCGCCGCGAGAGCCCACCACGCGAAGAATAGGCCGGCGACGACCACGCTGACCGCGATGATGCCCCTCCCGGCCGAGGCATCTTTCGAGGCGAAGCAGATCGTGACGCCCATCCCGACGCCGAGGACCCCGAGAAAGGCGGCCAGGGTACTGTCGAACCACCAGACCGTCGCGTCGGCGAAGCGCCGCGCAGAGAACCTCGTGGCCTCGCGACGCACCCGAGCCTCGTTCTTCGCCAGGACTTCCTCGCGATCGCGCTCCACGCGCTCGCGCCGGTGGCGAAGCGCGTCGGCGTCCTTTGCGAGCTCGTCGCGGGCGCGCGACTGCTCGTCGAGCGGCGGCGGGTCGGCTCCTTTGCGGTACGGGTCCACCTACGGTCCACCCCCGTCTCCGAGTGTACCGTCGACCGAGCCGGCGTCGCGACGTGGGCGGTCATCTCCGGCCGAGCACGAACCCGCCCTGGGCGGCGTTCAACAGGCGTGGCGTGCGGATTGCTCTCCTGCTCGTCGACCCATTGGGTCAAGGAGGTCGCATGAGTCGCGGCAATCAACCTGTTCGCGTAATTCTCGCTGCATCGATCACGTTCGCATTCTCGCCCGGGGTGGCGCGCGCGGACGATCGCCCCGCGGCCACCGACGAGAACGGACAAAGCGTCCTAGCTCGCCCCCTCAAGCTCACGCTCGAGAGCGATCGTCCGGGGACCCGTCTCGCGAAGTTCGACTTCTTGGGCTCCGGCGCGAGGCACGGCTTCTACGACGTCGAGGCGATCTGCACGGCGCCATGCACGGCGAACGTCCTGCCTGCCTCGTCGTACCGGGTCGTCGCGCCCGGAATGACGCCGTCCTCGGTCTTCCAGCTCCAACCAAATCACGACGTCGACGTGCGGGTGCGCGGCGGCTCGTGGGCGAGGAACGTGGCGGGGACGCTGCTGTCCGTGCTCGGCGCGGTCTACGTTCCGGTGGGCGCCGGCCTGGTCGGCGGACAGGAGGCGTTCGGCGACAGCCGAAGTGGTGCGCTCGTCCCGGTCGGGGCGACGTTTGTCGGGATCGGGATCGTCGCGCTCGCCGTCGGTCTCCCTCTGTGGCTCGGGAGTCGGACGCACGTGACGATTCAACCCGAGTAGCGGGTCTGCGGTTCGCTACGCGCGGTGGGCCGTAGGGGGGGCGCGATGAACGCTCAGACTTCCTTGGTCTCGAGCGGCCATCGCGGGAACCGCGCGACCAACGCAGGAAGGTCGCCGAGGCGAAGGTGCTTCGCCTTGGTGATCTCGGCCGTCCACTTGTCGGACGCCTTGGGGTCGGAATGGTCAATACCGGCCCAGTACAGAGGGGATCCGTCCTCAGCCTTCCTCCACACCACGCGGTTCGAGGTGCCACTTGGCAGCTTGAGACCATCGCGGCGTCGATCTCCGGCTCCGTCTGTCATGGGTTCGCCTCGGGGGTGAGCTTTTGGCGGGTGTACCGGGGTGTCAAGGCTCCTTCGCGGGGCCCGCGCAGTGGTCGGGGTCGAGGTCGAGGTCGGCGTCGGGGTGGAGGTCGAGGTCGAAGGTCGGGGTCGAAGGTCGGGGTCGGGGTCGGGGTCGGGGTCGGGGTTGGGGTCGGGGTCGGGGTTGGGGTCGGGGTCGGCGGGTCGGGGTCGAGGTTGGCGCGATGACGACGCAACCTCGTGCCGGCGAAACGCCGGCACTCCGGTTGCACGACCCAATGTTACTTCCGCTCGTCGTGGGGATGGGCGTTGCGGCGCCATGAGTTTTTCTCCATTCCAGGGCGAAAGGAGAAAAACCCATGGCGACTTACCAACTACCCCATCACAAACTTCAGGCTTACGAGGTGGCGAAGGAGCTGCTCGTCGCGGTGCGAGAGACTCACGTGAGGGACGCGGGGCTCAGGGACCAGGCGATGCGATCGGCGAAGAGCGCATGCTTGAACTGCGCCGAAGGCGCGGGGCGAGTTTCGCGGGCAGACAAGGCGCGGGTGTTCGCGATCGCTCGAGCTGAAGCCGGTGAGGCCGCGGCGGCGGTCGAGATCGCACTACTGAGCGGCGACGCGAACGAATCCGATCTCGAGCGCGTCTTGAGCATCGCGAACCGGTTGGTCGCGATGCTCACGGGGCTGATTCGCCGCTAGCAAAGGAGGCCGCGGATCATCGGCTTGACGACGGAGCAGCCCCCGAGACCTTCTCCGTCGCGACCGCCACGTGCCAGGCTTTGCTGGCCGTGTCGGTGGCATCGGCGATGTCGATGCCCTCCTGAAACATCTTCGCGAGCTTGGCCGGCGCGTACTTCACGCCGTCCAGGGTCAC
>JBKQKP010000368.1:0-7870 GCA_052147435.1 Polyangiaceae bacterium
CGGGGGGGTGGGGTTCTCTTAGGCGTCGCAGGGGCCCTCAGCGTGATCGCTTGCTTCGGCAAGCCGACGTTCGCCCTCTTCCTGATCGTCCAGCTCGTCACGCTTCTCGTCGATAACGAAGCGCGCGCGACGATCCGCGAGCGTCTCGTCGCGTTCGTCGCGGGGGGGGCGGCGGGGGCGCTCGTGCCGATCGCGTATCTTCTGGTCTTCGGCGACATCGGCGCGTTCCTGCGGATCACGCTGTCCGACGTGCCGGGGATGTACCGGTTCATCTGGCCGCGGACCTTCGCCGAGATCCTCGCGCTCCCGGGGAACGCACCCACGCTGGGGTATGCGCTCGTGACGAGCGCCATCGTCGTCGGGCTGATCCTCGATGGCTCCATGCCGCGCAGGGCGCTCGCGATCGGGCTCGCGCCGGTGTGCGGAATCGTCACGCTCATCGCGCAGGCGAAGGGGTTTCCGTACCACTTCCACCCGATCACGGCCGGGATGAACTACCAGTGGATGCTCCTCGTCGCCTGGCTCGCTGACCGCTGCCGATCGGCCCCACGCAAGACGCTCGCGCGGCTCGTCCCGTTCGCCGCGGCGGCGGTGCTCGCGTCGCGGATCACCACGACGATGTCGGGCTCCCCCCACATCCAGGGGCTCTGGACCGCCGAGAAGGGAATGACGCCGGAGGACCGCGAAGGACGCGACTTCCTCGTCTACTTCCAGACGGTGGACTTCTATCCGTGGGAGCTCCGCGAAGCGGCCGCGTATCTCCGCGCGCACACCAAGCCGGGCGAACGCGTTCAAACCTACGGGATGGATCCGTACGTCCTCTTCCTCGCCGAGCGGATGAGCGCCACGCCCTACATCTACGCGTACGATCTCAACGCCGACGCCGCGCTCGGCGGGGGAATGCTCCACGCGGGGCTCCATCCCAACGGCGCCGAGCAGGCGCGCATTCACGCGATCCGGGATGCGCACGAGGCGGACTTCGTCGCCAGGCTGGAGAAGGATCCTCCGGCCGCGTTCGTCTTCATCGACCGGTCGCCGCTGATCACCTGGCAGGACTCCTGGGTGGACTTCCAGAGCCACGTTCCGACCGCGGCCGCGTGGGTGAAGGAGCACTACCGGCAAACCGCGGTGTTTGACCCGAATCGTGTGTGGTTACGGAAGGATCGCGCCGAAGGGATCGCCGAGGCGATGCCTCGCCCGCTGGACATCTCGGAGGTTCCCGAGGCGTCTTCCCCCGGGTCGACGCCATGACTTCACCCGAAGGTACTACTGTAGTCACGCAGGCCATGAACGATCCGTCCTCACCGGTGTCCTCCGTATCGCCCCGTCCGCCGTCGGTGGCAGCACAGCCCGTCCTCGTGACGGAGGCGCCGGACCTCCAGGCGGCATCGCTCTATCTCAACCGGGAGCTCTGCTGGCTCGAGTTCAACGCGCGCGTTCTGGCCGAGGCGGAGAACGAGCAGGTCCCGCTCCTCGAGCGGCTCAAGTTCCATGCGATCGTGAGCTCGAACCTCGACGAGTTTTTCATGGTGCGCGTCGCGGGGTTGAAACAGCAGCTCACGGGCGAGGTCGGAGAGATTCCCCCCGACGGGCTCACGGTCAACGAGCAGCTCAACGCGATCAGCGCGCGCGTGCACCAGCTCCAGACGCAGCAGATGACCGCCCTCGAGACGCAGCTCCTGCCGAAGCTCGCGGAAGAGGGGGTCGTCCTCGTCACCCCCGAGGCGCTCCCCCCCGACGCGCTCGCGGCGCTCGACGAGCGCTTCCACAGCGAAGTGTTCCCGATCCTGACGCCGATCGCGATCGACCCGGGGCACCCGTTCCCTCACCTGCGCAACCGGAGCCTGAACCTCGGCGTCATGTTCATGCGCGAGGGGGAGCTCGAGACCGGCTTCGGCGTCGTTCAGGTGCCGATGATGCTCCCGCGGCTCATGGAGGTGTCCGGGGTGAAGACGCCGAGCGGGCAGCTCGCGAAGCACGCGTTCGTGCTCCTCGAGGCGTGCATCGCGAGGCACGTCGGGGCGATCTTCCCGGGGGTGCGCCTCAAGGGCGTGTACAGCTTCCGCGTCACCCGCAACTTCGACCTCGAGATCGACGAGGAGGAGGCCGAGGACCTTCTGCAGACGATCCAGCAGGAGCTCCGCCGGCGAGAGCGCGGGAACGCCGTGAGGCTCGAGGTCGCCGGGGAGCCGACGGCGGCGTCGCTCGCGAAGCTCGTGAAGGCCCTCAAGCTCGATCCCGACCGCGACGTCTATCGGACGAGCGGGAACGGGCTCCTCAACGTGAGCGACCTGATGAAGCTCGTCGGCCGCGACGAGCGCCGCGATCTACGCGACGAGCCGTACACGCCGCTGGTTGTTCCCCCGCTGCGCGACGCCGAGGACGTGTTCGCGACCATCCGCGAGGCGGACGTCCTCTTGCACCACCCCTACGAGTCCTTCGACAGCGTCGTCGATCTCATCACGCGCGCGGCCGACGATCCCGACGTGCTCGCGATCAAGCAGACGCTCTACCGCGCCGGCGGCGACTCTCCGATCGTGAAGGCGCTCGCGCGCGCGGCGGAGGCGGGCAAACAGGTCACGGCGATCGTCGAGCTGAAGGCGCGGTTCGACGAGGAATCGAACATCCAGTGGGCGCGCACGCTCGAGCAGAGCGGAGTTCACGTCGTGTACGGTCTCATCGGGCTGAAGACGCACGCGAAGTGCCTGCTGATCGTGAGGCGCGAGAAGGGGAAGCTGCGGCGCTACGCCCACCTGTCGACCGGGAACTACAACACGACGACGGCGCGGCAATACACGGACATATCGTACATGACCGCGCGCCCGTCGATCTGCGAGGACGCGTCGTCGCTCTTCAATCTGCTCACCGGATACAGCGCGCCGCCGAAGTGGAACTCGCTGATCGTGGCGCCGCTCGGTTTGCACGAGGCGGTCCTCGGGCTCATCAACCGCGAGGCGGAGCACGCCCGCGCGGGGCGCCCCGCGAAGCTCGTCGCCAAGATGAACGCGCTCGTCGACCCCGACGTCATCGAGGCGCTCTACCGCGCGTCGCAAGTCGGAGTGCAGATTACGCTGCTCGTTCGAGGCATCTGCTGCCTGCGACCGGGGATCCCGAAGGTGTCCGAGACGATCGAAGTGCGCGCGCTCATCGATCGCTTCCTCGAGCACGGGCGGATCTTCTGGTTTTCGAACGGCGGCAAGGACGACATGTACATCACCAGCGCCGACTGGATGCCGCGCAACTTCCACCGTCGCGTCGAAGTGATGGTCCCCATGGAGGACCCCGTCCTGCGCGGGCGCCTGCAGGAGATCTTGAATACGCAGATCCTCGACACGGCGAAGTCCTGGCGCCTTCAGAGCGACGGGAGCTACGTGCGCGTGCAGCCGAAGGCGGGGCAGGCGCCGGTGCGTTGCCAGGTCCGCTTCATGGAAATGACGCGCGACAAGGTGAAGGTCGGCGATGCCTCCGCGCGCCCATCGACCCGGTTCCACCTGAGCTCATCGGCGCCGATCATCGGCTACGACGGGAGCACTCCGGCCGTGCGCCGCTCCCGTCGCCAGCGAAAAGGGTGATAGAAGGGGCCCCATGTGGCTGGGAATGACTCACGGCGAAGCGGGGCTCGTGGTCTTCGTCTTCGTGCTCGTCTATGCCGCTCAGCTTGCGCCGAAGCTGGGCGAGCGAGTGGGGGCGTGGCTTTCGCGCAAGCGTTGAATCCTTGCCCGCGCGTTCGGCGCGGCTGACGGCACGTCGGGGCCTCGACCGGCGCGGTCAACACTAACGGAGTGGGGGCTCTTGGCGTGACGGAGACCGGGAAAAACGACGACGAGACGAGCCGCGGCGCGCTACCGGTGACCGTGTTCGTCAGTGATCCCTCCGCCGAGGCGGAGCGGGTCGCGCAGGGGCTGCGTGCCGCGGGGTACGCCGTCGTCGACGTGCCGCTCTCGATGCTGGTGGCGCGCGTCGCGGTGCAGCGGCCGAAGCTGATCCTCGTCGATGCCGACGCGGACGGCGCGATGGAAGCGGTAGCCCGGGTGCGCGAGCTTTCGGAGACGGACGCGATCGACGTCGTCTTCCTCGGGAAGGCGGGGGAGGCGATGTCGGGTATCGACGACGCGCTTGCGAACGAGGGGAGCGGGTTCTTCGCGCGCCCGGTCGACGTCGCGGGGCTCCTGCGCAAAGTGGAGGCGCTCACGGGGGGGCCGAACCGTCCCGTCCCGCGCCCGACCACGCCGCCTCCGTCGTTCCCGTCGTCACGTCCCCCCCCTTCCGGACATCCGTCGCTCCCCCCGCCGAGCATGCGCTCCCCGGATCTTCGCCCGAGCGCACGCGCAACGCCGCCACCGGCGCGGGGGGGCGTGCCGCTCCTGGGGTCTGCGATGGAACTGTCGCCGCCCTCGATTCGCAAGTCGACGAGCGTGCAGGCGCCCCTCTCCGGCGAGCTCGAAGCGCTGCTCGTCGAGGCCGAGCAGCGGATCGGGGGGCAGATCGCGCACGAGTCGATGCTCCCGTCGCCGGAGGAGGAGATCGAAGCGGTCTTGCCCGCGGACGTTCTGGCGTCGCTCGACGAGCCGATCGACGACGACGACGAAGAGGACGTCGTCGCGCCCGACGCGTCCCTCGGGGCGCACTACAAGGGGAACACGACCGGAGCGGGGAAGGTCACCACCGGGGGGGGAAGCTCCGGGACGGGGGCCGGTACGCCGCAGCCGCCACTCACGGCCGCGAAGGGGGCGTCGAGCGGGTCGCTCCCTCCGGCTCCGAAGACACACGGCGGGACCAACGCCGGCTCCACCGGCGCTTCCACGACCGGACTCCGCACGGGGAGCGAAGTGATCGGACGCGAGCTCTCGCCGGTCGAGGCGTCGCCCGCTCCTCCACCCGTCGCGCGGTTTCCCATCTCGCCGCCCGTTCCGATCGTCGACAGGGCTCCCCCGCCCGTCTCAGCGCCGGTCCCCATGGCGACCGTGCCGATCGTTCTCGGTCCGGGGGACGCTCCGCGGGTGCTCGCCGCGTCGATCGCCGGGCGTGGGACAGGCGTGCTCGCGTTCGAGGCGCCCGAAGGGACCCGTCGCGTCGTGCTCCGCGAGGGGGACGTCGTGACGGCGGCGTCATCGCTCGACGACGAGGCGCTGTTGCCGTTTCTGGCGGCTCGGGGTGAGCTCCCGCGCGATCGGGTCGCGCAGCTCGCGGGGAAGGTTCCCCCGTCGGGGCGCCATGCCGGGGCGGCGCTCGTGGCGCACGGGTACATGCGCCAAGACCAGCTCTGGACGGTGCTCCGCGCGCACGCCGAGTGGGTCATGGGGCGGGTCGTGGCGCTCGAGGGGGGGACCGCCGGGTTCGAGGCTGACGCCGGCGGGCGGCTGCGGGCGGAGCCGAGCGTGTTCGGAGGCTCGACGGGGGCCGAGGTGTTCGTCGAGGTGGTCCGGCGCGGCGTCTCGCCGACGGAGGCGCTCGAACGGATGGGGGGAGAGACGACGCGAATCGTCGAAGGGGGAAACGTTCGGCTCACGTCGGAGTGCGCGCTCGGGGCGGCAGAGTCGGCGTGGCTCGGGAGGATCCAGGGAACGACGATCGGCGAGGCGCTGGCGTCGGCGGGGGACGCGGACTACGCGGCCGTGCTGTACGCGCTGGTGTCGCTCGGAGTGTGCGACGTCGTGCGCGCGATCGGCGCGCCGCCGAGGTCGCAAGCGGCGGTTTCGGCGGCTCCATCGTCGGTGGATCTCCTCGACGAGGAGGCGATTCGCGCGCGCGTGAGGGCGCGGATGCAGCTCGTAGACGAGGGGGATTACTTCGCTGTGCTCGGGGTTGCGAAGGACGCGACCGGGTACGAAGTGAAGCGGGCCTTCCTGGATTTGAGGAGGACGTTCGAGCCGTCGAGGTTGTTGACGCCGGGGCTGACGGATCTGGTGGAGGACGTGAGGAAGATCGCGTCTGTGCTCGACGAGGCGTACGAGATCTTGAGGGATGAAGGGAGGCGGGAGAGATATCGACGGGCGATCGATGCCGTGCCGAGGTAGCGCTACCCGGCCGCCCGCGCCCCACTCGGCGTGACGGCGTCCACCACGATCGCGCCCCCTTCCGCATCCACCGTGGCCACGTCCCCGCGCGAGAGCTCTCCCCTCAGGATTAGCTCCGCGATCGGCGCCTCCACGAGTCTCCCGATCGCTCTGCGCATTGGCCGCGCCCCGAGCTCCGGATCGTATCCCCCCGCTTCGAGCAACGCTTCCACCGCCGCCTCGCTCGCGTCGAGCCGCACGCCGCGTGCGCGCATCAGCTCCTCCGCCAGCGCCGCGAGCATCCTCCGCGCGACCTCGGCCACGTCGGTTCGCGAGAGCGGCGCAAAGACGAGCACTTCGTCGAGCCGGTTGTAGAGCTCCGGCGGCAGCGACGAGCGCGCGCTCGCGAGGACCGCTTCCTCGTACGCGGTCCGCTTCGCTTCGTCGTCCCCGCGCGACGCGAACCCGATCTTCCCGCGCGATGCCCCTTTCACCGAGACCTCCGAGCCGAGGTTCGACGTGAGCAGCACCACGACGTTCGTGAAGTCGATCGTCCGGCCGCGCCCATCCGTGAGCCGCCCTTCGTCGAACACCTGGAGGAACCCCTCGAGCACGTCGCGGTGCGCCTTCTCGATCTCGTCGAGCAGAATGACCTGGTACGGCCGCCTCCTGACCGCCTCGGTGAGCTGGCCTCCGGCCTCGTGCCCCACGTACCCAGGGGGCGCCCCGACGAGCCGCGCGATCGCGTGCGCCTCGGCGTACTCCGAGAGGTCGAGGCGCGTCATTGCGTCGGGCGATTGGAACAGGCACTGGGCGATCGCCTTCGCCGTCTCGGTCTTTCCGACGCCGGTCGGTCCGAGGAGCAAGAACGATCCGATCGGCCTCTTCGAACGGAAGCCCGAGGCGTTCCTCCGGAGCACGGCGGCGATCTTTGCGAGCCCCGCCGCATGCCCCACGACCCTGTCCGCGAGGAGCGACTCGAACCGGAGCATCCGGTCGCGATCCGTCTCGAGGAGCCGCTCGAGCGGCACGTCGGCCAGCTCGCTCACCACCTCGGCGATCTGCTCGTGCGTGACCTCGGTGTTTCCGCGGCGGCGCGCGCGCGCGCCGGCGAGGTCCACGATCCCGACCGCCTTGTCCGGGAGCGCCTTGCCCGGAAGGTAGCGCACGCTCCAGGACACGCTCGCGGCGAGCGCCTCTTGCGTGAACCGCGTCCCGTGGTGCTTCGCGAACGCGGGGACCACCTGCTCGAGCGCGAGGAACGCTGCCTCCGGGGAGAGCTCGACCACTTCGATCGGCGTGAACCGCCGCGCCAGCCCCGCGTCCGAGTCGATCGTCCGCCGGTACTCGTCGATCGTCGTAGCCCCGATGCAGGGGAGCTCTCCGCGCGCCAGGGCGACCTTCAGCTCGTTCGCCGCTTCTTCTCCTGCTTCGCCGCCGAAGAGCGCGTGGATCTCGTCGAAGAAGACGACGATGCGCCCCTCCGAGCGGGCCACTTCGGTCTTTATCTGGACGATCCGCTCGGCGAGCGCCCCTCGCACCCCTGTCCCGCCGATGAGCGCTGTCGGATCGATCTCGATCACGATGCGGTCGTCGAGAGACGCGACGTCTTCACCCGCCGCGATTCGCTCCGCGATTCCACGCACGACGCTCGTTTTCCCCACGCCCGTGACACCGACGAGGCACGGGTTGTTCGCGTGACGCTTCGCGAGGACGTCGAGCGTCCGTTCGATTTCTTCGTCGCGCCCGACGACCGGGTCGAGCTCGCCGCGCGCGGCCATCGCCGTGAGGTTGCGACCGATCTGCGCCAGCGTCGGGTAGCGCTTCGGGTCCAGCTCGAAGCGCGAGGCACCCGCGACGACCCCACCCCCCGG
>JBKQKP010000369.1:0-2600 GCA_052147435.1 Polyangiaceae bacterium
GCGAGCTCCTCGCGGTGGCTCCACACGCGCGCGAACGCCTCGGCGTACGCGTCGACCGTCTCGCGGCTTTGCCCGATGAGCGGCCGCGACTGCGAGAAGAGAATGAGCGAGCCGTCGAGGAGGGCCTGCGTCTTGGGGAAGCGCGAAGGGGCGTAGAGGGCGCGGTAGTCGGTCTCGCGGTCGGCCGACCAGGGCCAGCCGCCGCCGAATCCTTCGAGCTTCTGGAACACGGGCTGCGCGGAGAGCGGCGCCGTCTGCCAGAGGACGACCTCGAGCCCCTCCGCTCGGAGCGCACGGATCATCGCGTCGCGGAGCACGCGGGGAGAGAGCTTGACCCCCGCCGCGACCGGATCGAGCCGCACGCGGAACTTGTGGTGCACCGACGTCGAGCCGCGCGGGACCGACGGCGGGGACACGCCGGGGAGACCGGCGAGCGCTCGGGTGAGCCGCTCGGCGTTCTCCTGACAGAGCTTCGTTCGCGCGGGGAGCTTCTTCAGCGACGTTCGCGCGATCGCCGCGGCGAGCTCGTTCCCCCGGTACATCCAGCCGATCCGGCCGGACTGCAGCGCGCGCGTGCCGTCGAGCGGCCGCACCACGTCGAAGGAGTCGCGCTCGGACAGCGCCACGTCCTGCCCGAACGTGCGGAGGCTGTTGGCCTCTTCGGCGAGCGCGTCGTCGTTCGTGAGGACGGCTCCCCCTTCGCCGATCCCGAGGTTCTTGCTCGACTGGAACGAGAACCCCCCTGCGCGACCGATCGAGCCGACGGGCCTGCCGTTCCATGTCGCGCCGTGCGCCTGCGCCGCGTCTTCGATCACCAGGAGGCGATGGCGCTCCGCGAGCTCCAGCAGCGGTCCCATATCGGCCGCGCAGCCGTGAACGTGGACCGGCATGATCGCGCGCGTCCTCGGCGTGATCGCGGCCGCTGCAGCGACGGGGTCGATGAGGCCCGTCGCCTCGTCGACGTCGACGAAGAGCGGGATCGCCCCGCAGTGGAGCACGGACAGCGGCGTCGCCACGAAGCTGTAGGCGGGGACGAGGACGTGGTCGCCCGCCGAGATCCCTGCCGCAGCGAGCGCGAGATGGAGCGCGCTCGTCCCCGAGTGGGTGAGGAGCGCGTACTTGACCCCAGCGTACGACGCGAGCTCGCGCTCGAGCGCGACGCACTCGGGCGCCGTCGCCCCGGAGAGCACGTTGCGATCCAGGACGCGTGCGACCGCGGCGCGCTCGTCGTCTCCGATCTCCGGCCAGAGCTGGTGGGAAGCGAGCGCGATCGTCGGCTTTCCGCCGAAGAGCGCGATGGTCACTCGCCCCCCTCCACCAGCGCCTGCTTCTTCCCGTTCTTCTGGGAGGCGGGGAGCGTCCCCGTCGCGCTCTTGAGCTTGGTGCTCTTCTCGCGCGCCCACTGCAGGAGGAGCTGCTCCTGCTTGAAGAGGTCGTGGACGGGGATCTCCCCCTCGGCGTGGTACGGCGACTTGAAGAACATCGACAGCTGCCGCTGAATCCCCGACTCGCCGCAGCGCTTGGCCACGTCGAGCAGGCGCACCAGATCGATGACCAGCGGCGCCGCGAGCCCCGAGTCCGAGCAGAGGAAGTTCACCTTGATCTGCATCTGAATCCCGGCAAACCCCACGATGTCGATGTTGTCCCAGGCTTCCTTCTGGTCGCCGCGCGGCTTGTAGTAGTGGATGTGAACCTGGTGGTTTTCGACGTGGTAGCCCACGATCGAATCGAGCACCGACTGCTTCGACATCACCTTCGTCTTGTTCGAGCCGGGCGCGTCCAGGATGAGCCCGTCGTTGTTGCCGAGGAAGTTGGTCGAGTACCACCCGTCGATGTGCAGCTGGCGGACGCGGAACATCGCCGCGAGCGCCGTCTTCATCAGCGTCTGCCCCGTCTTGCCGTCCATCCCCGTGAACGGCGCCTGGTGACGAATCGCGAGCTCGTTCAGCGCCGGGATGTTCGTCAGGCTCGGAGCGAAGTTGCAGTACGGAACGCCGAGCTTCGCCGCGACGTAGAAGTAACGCATCGCCGGCGTGATCACCGGGCTGTTCGCGTCGAGCCCAGCCTCGAATGCCGCCACCGTCTTGTGCTCGGGGGCCACCTCGAGGAACGCCTCGGTCGACGCCAGGTTCACCATCACCACCCGCTCGAGACCGCGCGCGCGCTTGAAGTCCTCGACGTTCTTCGTGAGAAGCGCGATCTCCTCGCGGTAGCTCTTCACGTTCACGACGTTGTCGCCGATCACCTTCTCGGCGTACTTGCGCGCGAACACCGCCGGCCACGGCGTGATCGCCGTCAGCTTGTCCTTCACCGCGTCGAGCTGCTCGCGCGGGAGCACCTTGTGGTGAATCGCCCCCTCGTACACGTTCGCGTACCGAACGTCCCACCCCGCGAAGACGATGTCCTCCAGCGGCGCGAAGTCGAGAAGCGAAGTCAGCTCCGTGACCCGCGCGTCCGTCCGCTCGGTCACCATACCGAGGCGAGGCGCGAGACCACGAATCATCAGCTCGACGCCGGCGACCAGCGTCGTGGCGACAGCTCCGTTGACTCCGATGATGACGACTCCGACTTTGCTCATAGGGATGCTCTCATGACGGGCT
>JBKQKP010000370.1:0-11247 GCA_052147435.1 Polyangiaceae bacterium
AGCGTGCGCTGCAGCTCCTCGTTCCCCGCGAGCGCTTCGCGCGAGCGCTCGCGTCCGTTGCCGAGCTGTTCTCCGGCGAACGACAGGTGGTTCCCGCTCTTGTCGATGAGGTCCCGCGCAACCCCGAGGTCGAGCAGCTCGCCGACGGAGTCGACCCCCGTGCCCCAGCGGATCTCGAACTCCGCCTCCGTGAACGGGCAAGCGCACTTGTTCTTGGCGATCTTCACCCGCGTCCTCCCCCCCACCGGCTCGTCGCCGATCTTCACCTGCCCGATGCGGCGCACGTCGAACCGCATCGACGCATAGAACTTCAGCGCGTTTCCCCCTGTCGTCGTCTCGGGGTTGCCGAACGTCACGCCGATCTTCTGGCGAAGCTGGTTCAAGAACAGAAGCGTGGTCCCGGTGCGGTGCGTGATCGCCGTCAGTTTCCGGAGGGCCTGGCTCATGAGGCGCGCCTGAAGCCCCATGTGCGCGTCCCCCATGTCCCCCTCGATCTCCGCCTTCGGCGTCAGCGCCGCGACCGAATCGATGACGACGAGATCGACGGCGCCCGAGCGGACGAGGATCTCGGTGATCTCGAGCGCCTGTTCCCCGGTGTCCGGTTGCGAAATGAGGAGGCGGTCGGTCTCCACTCCGATGCCGCGTGCGTACGCGACGTCGAGCGCGTGCTCGGCGTCGATGAACGCGGCGACCCCGCCGTTGCGCTGGGCCTCGGCGATCGCGTGGAGCGCCAGCGTCGTCTTTCCGCTCGACTCTGGCCCGTAGATCTCCACGACTCTCCCGCGCGGATATCCCCCGATCCCCGTCGCGAGATCGAGCGCGAGCGACCCGGTGCCGATCGTGGCCACCGGCTCCACCTCCTCTTCCTCGCCGAGCGACATGATCGCCCCCTTTCCGAACTGCTTCTCGACGGCGACGACGATCCCCTTCAGAGCCCTCATCTTTTCTGCAAGCTGCTCCATCATGGCGTTCTCCTCTTCTCTTTCTCTCGCCCCGGTGAAGAAGCGCGCGCGGCGCGGGGCCCGCCGTGCGCGCGAGACTCAGGCCGCCGTCGCCGCGGCCAGCTTCGGGCCGCGATCGAGGACCCGCGCGCCGATCGCCTCCGCGACGTGCGCCGGCAGAATTGCGGTCGCGCCTTCGAGATCCGCGATCGTGCGCGCCACGCGGAGGACCTTTCCGTACGCGCGCGCGGAGAGGCACAGCTTCGCGACCGCCGTCCCGAGGAGACGGGCGCCGTCGTCGCACAGGGCCGCCACCCGCTCGAGGTCGCGCGGCGCGAGGGAAGCGTTCGTCGGTGCCGAGACCTCCCCCGCCTCGGCTCGAGCGCGCTGGACCGCTCTCGTTCGCTCCACGCGCGCTCGCACCGCGGCGCTCGTCTCGGATCCGGCGCGCCCCTGGAGCGCCGCGACGCTCACCGGCGCGAGCGGGACATGCACGTCGATCCGATCGAGGAGGGGCCCGCTCAGGCGCGCGCGGTACTGCGCGACCCGTTCCCTCGAGCAGCGGCAGCGGTCGGTGCCGTCTCCCAGGTAGCCGCACGCGCACGGATTGAGACCGTGGTGACGGTCACGCGAGTCGCGCGCCCAAGTGCGTCGGGTCACGGGGGCGAAGGGTTCTGCTTTTTCCTCGCAACATCCGTCGCCTCGTGGCCGATAGGATCTGTATGGACATCCCGCCGCCGGATTCGAGGCCAAAGCCCGGTCTCGCCGACCTTCCCGAAGACCCCACGGAGAGGTTCGCCCTCCAGCGGTGCCCAAATTGCGACGGCATCACCAGCGTTCCCCTCTCCCTCGCGAAAAGCCGCTGCGAGATCTGCCTGTGCACCTTGGCTGTCGCCCCGCTCGAGGCATGAAGCGCGCGAGGCATCGTGGCACCGTCGCGACCCCTCACGCCGACCTTCTCTTTACGTTCCTGCGACACGGGGGCTGCCTCGGTAGCTACCGACGGTCCGGAGGAGCTTCGAGATACCGCCGAGGCGCAGAAGAATCGTTCCGCCGAGAGACCGGGACCTCAGTCAGCGGCGTAGACTTGGTCGATCGCGGCCCCGTTCCGGCGAATCGTCCTTCAGGGACTGCTCCACCGCGCGCAACGACGGCGTCGGGCCCGATGATCGCGACGTCGATCTCCGCATCCGTTATGTCGATGTCGCACGTCATGCTCCCAGCCCCCGGGCGCGCGCGAAAGGGGCGCGGCGAGATCCGGCCCGACCAAGCGGTAGAAATCGTAGGCGCGGGGTTGCCGCGGGATGTGCGGTGACTACCTTGCGAGCTCCGCCCTAGGAGACTCACCGCGCAATGACCACGAAGACGATATCGGCTTCGACCGGAACGGCCGTGGCCCCTGCTCCCCTTGCGATTACGACGAACCCGGCAACCGCTCTGACAACCTCGGTCGAGGGCCTCAACTCTGGGCTCGCTACGTACCTTGAGCATCACGACCTGCCGACCGCCAACATTCTCGTGCCGCTGAAGGAGCGGAGGACGGTCATCGACTCGCTGGCTAACGCGATCGACGACCTGGCCAAGGTGGACCGGGAGAAGGCGTACTACCTGAGCAAGTTCGTCGTCGCCGTGACGATCGGGCTGTTCGATGCCGCGCTGAACTACCTCTGGAACGAGACGATTCTCGCGCTCCGGCAGACCGTCGCGAAGGTCGATCTGGCGTACTTCTTCGACGTCGCAGAGAAGAGGCAGGACTACCGGAAGCGCCTCGCGACAATCGACGACCTGCCGCGCATCGAGGACAACGCTTTGATTGACGCGTGCGGGCGCATCGGGATCTTGACACCGGTGAACGCGGAGCGCCTGCGCCACATCAATTACATGCGCAACCACGCGAGCGCTGCGCACCCGAACTCGAACGACCTCAACGGCGCCGAGATGGTGGGCTGGCTGACGAACTGCCTCCGGTACGCGATCACAGCGACGCCGGACCCCGCGGTCCTCCAGATGCAGCAGTTCCTCGTGACCGTGCGGGAGCGCGTGATCGCGACCACCGACGCTCCGGTCTACATCGGCGATCTGCGCAAAATGGACCAGGCGCGGCTCGACGACCTCATATGGACCCTGTTCGGCATCTACGTCGACCCCAACACGACGCAGCAGGCGCGTGACAACATCGCTCAACTCGCCCCCACCCTCTGGACGCTCTGCTCAGAGCGCCGCAAGCAGCATCTCGGCATCCGCCACGCCGATTTCACGCGACGTACTGACATCGCACGCCGTGACCATGCGCTCGCGTTCTTGAAGCTAGTGGGTGGCGAGGGCTACCGAACGGACGATATCCTCGTCCCCGAGCTTCTCGAGAAGCTCCGCGCGCTCCGGACGGCCCACCGCGGTGCGAACAACTTCTACAACGAGGCGCTTCCCGCCGCGGAGCTAGGCGGGTCTCTGCCAAGGACCGGGATCGTGCCAAAGGCCGTGCTGACGGATTGGGTCTCCACAATCTGCGTCTGCTACTTGGGGAACGGCTTGGGCTATCGGCTTGGTGTCGATGAGGGGGCGCTCCCGTACTACGAAGAGCACATCGACAAGTTCGGAGATCGCGAGATCAGCGAGTTCCTCAAGCTGATGAGCGATGATGATTTCCTGTCGGACTTCGCCATGTTCAAGGTCCGACAACGCACGCACCTGCTCGCGACGCGACTTCAGGCCAAGGCGCAGGACACCTACGTCAAGCAGGGGCTCGCTGCGATTCTTTCGACCCCTGAGGGAGGCCTCCGCGCGCTCGGGAGCGTTGCAACTTACAAGCAGATTGTCGCGCGTCTGCCGGCGCTCAGCTGATCAAACTACAAGCGGTACCGGTTCCCCAGCCTAGCTCTCCAGCGTGCAGGTCTTGCCGCTGTCCGCGTCGGTGAGGAGAAGGTGCTCGTTCAGCCGAGAGACCCAACGATTCCTCGCGACGAACTGAAGCGCCGCCGTTAGCTTACTCGACCGCCGCCACCTCCGCCTCGATCACCCTCTGCACGTCCTCGGGCACCCTCGTGAGGAAGTCGTAGCCCGTCTCGCGCTCGACCTCGTCGACGGAGGTCACGTAGGCCATCCACGGCTTCTGCTTCACGGCGATGTCGTTCGGCATGACCGCGGCTATCACCTCCGTGTTCGACGTGACGCTCTCGACGCCCTTGCCCTCACCGAGCACGACGATGATCTTGTAGTCGGCTTTGGGGACCTCAACGCCGTGACCGATCATCGGTGGGTTCGCGTCGAAGATCCCGCCCGCGACGATGAACACCTCGTGGTGCTGCTTGGCGAGCCCACGCTCGTAGTCCTCCATCGCCTTCCACGTCACGCGGTTCAGCTCGGGTCTCTGGGGGTGCACGTTGGTCATCAGGAACGTGAGCGAGTTGTCCTCTGCCGTGTCCGTGCGGTCGGCGGACGGGCAAATGTGGCCCCGGTCGAACCCCGAGCGCGCGAAGTCGCTCGGCGTCACGTGGTAGACGCTCGCGGGGAGGCGGGCATCGGCGCGGAAGTCGTCGGAGCGTTCGACAGCGCCGAGGTCGTGCTCGTCGAGCCGCCACGCGACCCAGTTCGCGACCTCGCGCTTCGGGTTGTACGACACGACGTACGCCCGCTCGTCGATCAGCAGGTCGTCCGAGTCGTCGCTGTCCTTGGGGATGCCGAGGGCAAGATGGGGGCTTGCCGAGAGGGCCATCGTGGCGTTGGGCGCAGGCGAGGATGCAGGGGCCAGCGCCTGCCGTTCTCCCCTGGGAGGCGACAGGCCTCTCGGTGGTGCACCCGAGCACGCGGCGGCGCCGAGAACGAGCCCGGCCAAGGCACAGTGGCTCCAGGTCGCGCCCGTCATCGCTACGATCTTACGCCGACGGAGGTCTTGGTCGATTTCGCGAAACATTCGGCCCCATCTGACCGATGTGATCAGTATGGCCCCTCATCTCTTCTGGCACGACATCGACACGGACCACGGCGTACTCGAACTGCATGAGGCGCTGACGGCGCCCGGTCCGCCCCTCGAACTTCACGTCGTCACCGACTCCGAGACCGGCGGAACCGCCGCATGGTGGGAGGACGACGCCGGCACCTGGCTGCGGGTCGCCGACGTCGGGATGGCGTAGCTGTGGCTCGTTCATCGCGTGTTCTCAGCGGCGGTACCGCTTCGGAGGGGTCCGTCGCGAGGGTCGCGGCGCGGGGCGGAGCCAGCCTGCCCCCGGCAGGGGCGCTCACGGGGCTGGCCGGTGTTAGCCGGCACGGAACGCCCGGTCGGCTGCCCGGCGCTCTCAGCCGAGGAGCTCGCGTCGGCGATCAGCAAAGACCTTCAACCGAAGCTCAGCGGCTTGGAGCGACACCAAGTAGGTTTTGGCGACCATGCGCACGTCGAGCTCTCCCGCCCTCTCCATCTGATCCAGCCCTGTCGCCGGCATCAGCATCGCCGCCGCGAACCCGTTCGCCTGCCACTCTGTGTCCATGAACGCCTTGTGACCCCCAAGCGTCCCGCGGTGCAGGGCGCGTGCGTCGACTGCGGCGAGGCGCCGATCGACCAGCTCCACAGGATGGAGGACTGCGTGCCCGATCTCGTGGCAGAGCGTAAAAAGGGCCCGACCGATCCCGGCTCGGAGGTCCTCGTATGTTGCTTCGGTAAGGACGACGACGATGGCCTTCTCCTCCACCGAGTGGTGAGCCTGCGCTTCGAGCCCTGGCGGCAGGTCTTCGACGCCGTATTGCAAGCGCATGCTCGTTCCGTGAACCGTGACCCGGTACTCGTCGAGGCTCTCGAAGAGCTCGAGCCCGGGGACATGTTCGACGTCGGATCGTCCCGGGAGGAGTCGAGCCCGCACGTGGGCAGCGATGCGCTCTAGAGAGGAGTAGCTCTGTGGCCGGTACGCGGACACGCCCTTCATTGTCGAGGTCATGTGTCCTGCTTCTGCTTCTTCGCCATCTGCGCCAACTCTTCCCAGAAATCGTCTGGGTACTGGTCGCCGCGCGCGAGTCCGGCCATGAACTCCTTGGCGCGCTCGGGGATCCGGTCGGTTCGGACCTCGAAGGCTCCGCGCACTTCAGCGGCAAGTCGGTGCAGGTCGGTGGCGTCGGATTTGAGAACGACCGCGATCTTGTCGATGAGGTCAGGACGGAGCGGCGGTCGATTTCCTCGCTCGACGTCGGACACGTACACGACCGAGACGCCGAGGTTTTCGGCAACGTCGCCCAGGGTCATCTCTGCCTTCTTGCGTAGCTCCCGGAGGCGCTCCCCGAACCCCCGTCTGCGGTCTGTCTTCACGTTTACGTAGCGTAATTACCCCGAGATCCCTGGGCAAGCGGAATCGCGCTTGCGCTTTTTAGCTGACCGGCTAAAACAACCTGGTGATCACCCCGCTGAACGATGCCACGCTCTCGAGGAGCATCCCCGACCAGAATCGCCTGACGCTGGCTCTCGCTTCGAGCGGGTGTCCCGAGTTCGCCCGACCCAACGAGTCTTGGAGACTGCCGCACGTCCTCGTGCTCGTGCTCGCCGCGATCACCGCGGCCCTTTGCGCGGCGTGCTACGGCGGTGTCCCCGCGAGCGACGTGCAGCTAGAAGCAACGCAGATCAAGAAGAACGCCGAGATGGCGCAGACGCTCCACGTGCGCTGCCTCGACGCGGGCGCTGGCGCCGCGCCGGCCGTCATCGACGCACTGTGCACCGCCGAGATGCGCGCGCTCGCCGACATCGAGCAAAACGCCGACGCGCTCTTGAAGAAGGCCGGCCCGGTCGACGGCGGTGGAGGAAGCTGATCATGGGCGTCGCCGACACCATCGAAGCGTTGTTGCAGCTTGGGGTCTCTGCCAAGGACGCCTTCACGAAAGCGCAGTCGAACAAGACCGCCACCGATTGGGTGACCTTCCTCGGCTCGCCGGAGTTCGCCGGCATCGAGGACGACGTGACGGTCCTCGTCGGCAAGCTGTCGCAAGGCGATCTGGACGCGGCGCTCGCGGCCGTGCGCCAGAAGGAGACCGCGCTCCTCGCGTCGGCGCCCAGCGTCGCGCAGCTTCCGAACGACAAGCTCCTTCAGTACTCGGACTTGCTACACACCGAGTCGCTCCTCGTGAACCGCAAGGTGGCGAGCGTTGCGGCAACCGCGGAGGCGCTGTCATGGGTCGTGAACGAGGCGCTCCCGACGCTGCTGACGGCGGCGAAGATGATTCTCCCGCTGCTGCTCTGAGCGCAGCGGCGGGGCCTCGGGACGCAAGCCACGGAACGGAAGTCACGTTTACAGAAAATCTGAAGCGGTGTGCACCCGCGCAGTACGACGTCGTGATTACTGCCGAAATCAGTCATTTCCACAGAGTTATCCACAGGATGCCTGCACGTCTGTCCCTTGCATACAGCGAAGCCAGCATTACGGTTCACTTGCACGCCCAGTGGCTCGAACTCGTTCCCCCTGCCGTACGGAACACGAATGAAGACCGCCATCGCACCGACGCTCACACCTCCAGTTGGCCAGGTCGAGGAGCTACTCGACCTTGTCGTTCACGAAGTGCAGCTGACACAGGGTCAGCACGAGGACGCCAAGGCCAAGTATGAGGCCGTCGGTCGCTGGCTCGCCGCCCCCGACAGCCCCGTCCGCGCCCTGCATCCCAGCATTTATCCGCAGGGGAGCTTGCGCATCGACACCACCGTCAAGCCCTGGAGGCATGTCGAGTTCGACTTGGACCTCGTGTGCGAGCTCACCACCCCGGCGCGCCCGCTCGATCCGCTCGTCGCGTACGATCTGCTCCTGGCGCGGATGAAAAGCAGCGGTATCTACGCCCCGATCCTCGAGCCCCGATATCGGTGCATCCGACTCAACTACGCGAACAACTTCCACCTCGACATCGTTCCCGCCATCCCCGACTCCGACGGCGTCGATGGCACGGCCATCCTGATCCCTGATCGCGAAAAGGCGCAGTGGCACTCCTCGAACCCGGTTGGCTACGCCAATTGGTTCGAGAGCATGGCTTTCATCCCCGTCGCGAAGGGAGTCCTCGCCGACGCCCGGATCGAGCCGCTGCGAGACCCCCAGGCGCTCAGTGATAAGGCGCCGCTCAAGATCGCCGTACAGCTGTTCAAGCGGTCGCGCGATGTCGCATTCGCGGCTCGGCCGGAGCTGGCGCCCTCGTCGATCATCCTCACTACGCTCGCGGCCTCCGTCTACCGGAAGGAACAGCAGGCCACCGACGCCTTCACGGCGGTCCTCGACCGTTGCCACGCGCTCGCGTCCCGAGGACCCATTCAAGTCACGAATCCGGCGAACCCGGGCGAGTCATTCACCGACGGATGGCGCAAGGATCCGATGTCGTACGCCGCGTTCGTCGAGCATCTGGGCGCCCTCCGCCAGCGGTGGCTCACCGAGGTCTTGCAGGGCGACTTCATGACCGCCTCCCGTGCGCTCGAGGAGATCTTCGGCAAGGCGCCGGTCGGCGCCGCGCTCCTGAAGTACGCCGACCGTCGCGCGCGCGCACGCGAGGAGAGCCGCCTGTTCGCCTCGCGCCAGAGCGGCACCCTCATCACCGCGGCCGCCGCGGGGAGCGTTCGCGTCCCCGGCCACACATTCTACGGGGGGAGCGATGACGAATGATCGGTCTCCGCGAGCAGGGTGCCAGCGTAGTCTCCTACTTCCCGCAGTTCCGGGTCTCCTACCGCGGCGACAAGATGATCGCGGAGGGGGAAGTTCGACCGACGGAACGGAGCTCACCCTACCGCCTTCGTGTCACCTACCGAGACGGTGACAAGCCTCTCGTCTACGTCGTATCTCCCAAGCTTCTCCCGCCCGATCCGGCCCGCAGCCTCCCCCACGTATATCCGGACAATCGACTGTGCTTGTACCAACCGCTTTCGCGCGACGCGTGGACGAAGAAGCGCTTCATCGGCCAGACGATCATCCCTTGGGCGATCGACTGGCTCTTTCACTACGAGATCTGGCAGCTGACGGGCGAATGGCGCGGCGGTGGAGCCGACCATCACGGCGTCAAGTCGGATGGTCCGCATGCCGCCGCGACGCCGGAGCCTAGCGGCAGGGACAACCATGGCGCGAGCGGATCCCGAGCGTAGGAGTATTTATGGCAACCTCGGTCAGTAATCGGCACAAGCGACAACGCGCGCGACGCGCGGCCGACGTTCCCTCCGTCTCATTCGGCTACGAGGGGCGCGACGACGGGCGCGTCGGACTCGGAGAGACACCCCAATCTGCGCTGCAGTACATCCTCGAAGCGATGGCGCCGGTCGATCCGCGCCAAACCGAGATCGCGCACGAAGCCTGCACGCGAGTACAGAACCAGCTCGGCGACGCGCTGAAGAAGCGTGGTCACGAGGTCGACTTCGAGCGGCAGGGATCGGTTACGACCGACACACACATCCGTGTGCACAGCGACATCGATCTTCTCGCCCTCACGAAACGCTTCTATTTCGTCAAGGCGCCGCTGCAAGCGCTGCCTCCCTACGTCGGCAATCCCCTCGCGGATCTCCTCGAGATACGAACGATCTGCGAGTCGGTGCTTCAGGAGACGTTCCCTGCGGCAGTGGTGAATATCGAGGGAGACAAGTCGGTCTGCATCAGCGGTGGATCGCTCCGCCGCAAGGTCGACGTCGTCCCCGCCGGCTGGGTAGACACCGCCGAGTACCGCCAGTGCTTCGACGTCATCTACCGCGGCGTTCGGATCCTCGACAAGGGCGCAGGATCCACGATCGAGAATTTCCCTTTCTTGCACAACGCTCGACTGAACGCGCGCGACGATGCGGCCCGAGGCTACCTGAAGCGCCTAATTCGTCTTGTGAAGTCGATCCGATCCGACTCTGACGAAGAGATATGCATCAACAGCTACGACCTATCCTCACTGTGCTTCCACTTCCCTCTGGAGTGGTACGATCTCGACCCGGCGCTCTTGCTCTGGCGCTTCAACTACTTCGTCGCGGGGCTGCTTCGCGACGATCGGGCCGCGCAAGCGCTGTTCGTGCCCAACGGGACGAGACGCGTGTTCGAGACCCTGGATAAGGCGCAGCTACGCTCACTGACGGCCGAGGCCTCCTCACTCGTCGCCGTCGGACAGCGGGCGGCGTAGGTCGCATGCGCCCTTCACATGGTCGCGTGCTGTGCCTCGACGGCGGCGGCTCCAAGGGCATGTACACCCTTGGGGTTCTTTGCGAGCTCGAGGCACTCCTCGGCGGGTCGCTCTGCAACCATTTTGACCGCGTCTATGGCACGAGCACGGGTTCTATCATCGCGACCGCCATCGCGCTCGGCATGTCCGTTAGCGAGATCAGGACGCTCTACGTGGCTGCGATCCCTCAGGTCATGTCGTCTTGGTTTCGTTGGCGCCGCGACAGCCAATTGCGTAGGGCGCTGCATGACTCGTTCGGTGAGGCGAAAGCCAACGAACTGGCGTGCCCGCTGATTGTCGCGTGCACCGATTGGGAGCATCGCAAACTCGTCCTATTTAAGAGCGAGGTCGGTCTCGCGCACTCCGGTGCGCAGACCTTCGAGCCGTTCTTCGGTTGCACACTAGCCGATGCGATCGCCGCCTCGTGTTCCGCCTATCCCCTCTTCGCACCGAAGAGACTCCAGACGACTCACGGTGAATTGCGGCTAGTTGATGGGGGGTTCGTCGCAAACAATCCCGCGCTGCTGGCCTACACGGATATCCGCCGCGAGGACCGCGCCGGAGAGGGCGACGGGACGCGGATCCTGTCGTTGGGAACGGGGCGATTCGCTCCTCGACTTCCGTATCGCGGTCTCCTGCAGTTCATTCCGTATGTCGCTGCGCGGGCCCTCGTCGAACTCCAGCTCGACGCTGCTGCCGAGAACGCTGAGAAGACCGTCGAGCTCGTGTACAAGAGCCGCACGTGCCGTGTGAACGACCCCTACCCTGACGCATCGTGCGCCACGAGCCTGATTGAGCACCGGCCTGCGGCGTTAGACATGATGTGGAGAAAGGGACGCGAGTCGCTGCGAAGTCGCGAAGCACAGATTCGCGCCTTCCTCGAGATCAGGGGCAACGGCGCGCCCCCGGCGGCGTAGAGGACGGCGGAGGCGGCGGGACGCACCACACGCCGGCGCGTCCGAGCGCCGGCACGCACCGAGCGCGACGGACGCCGGCGTCTCCGCGTGCGCGTCGGCGATGCCCGGCCGCCTCCCGTGGTCGCCGCCGCCATGGCCCTCTTCCGCCGCGGGACGGTATCTCCCGCACCCTCGCACGGGCTTCGAGCGCTACAACTGTCGCCCACGGCTCAGGCCCTCACGCCGCGCACTCTGGGGGTCTGCTCAGACGTCCCCACAACTGC
>JBKQKP010000371.1:0-10119 GCA_052147435.1 Polyangiaceae bacterium
GCGAAGGATCACGGCCTGATCGACAACGTCGGGTACGCCGACGATGCGCTCGCGGAGGCGAAGAAGGCGGCGGGAGCGGTGCGCGAAGAGACGCGCTTCGGGCACGGCGCCGGCAGGAAGGACGACGACCTCGGCGACCTGGTGCAGATCCTCGCGGGCTCGCGCGGTGCCTCCGCGCCGGTGGCGCTCATCCGCGCGAGCGGCAGCATCGGAATGGCTCCGAGCGGAGGCCCGTTCGGGGGCGAGGCGGGGATCACCGAGCACGAGATGGCGCGGCTCCTGGCGCGCGCCGAGAAGGACGACGCGATCAAGGCGGTGGTCCTCCGCATCGACTCTCCCGGAGGGAGCGCGCTCGCGAGCGATCTGATCTGGCATGAGCTGCGGAAGGTGAGGTCGAAGAAGCCGGTGGTCGTGAGCGTGGGGGGGATGGCGGCGAGCGGCGGTTACTACATCTCCTCCGCCGCGACGCAGATCTTCGCCGAGCCGACGAGCATCCTCGGGTCGATCGGCGTCGTCGGGGGGAAGCTCGCGGTCGGCGATGCGCTCCAGCGATTCGGCGTTCACGCCGAGACGTTCCCCGCCAGGAAGGTGCCGGGCGCAGCCGAGCGCGCCTCGGCGTCGTCGCCGCTCACGGGGTGGGACGCGCCGACGCGGGCCCGCATCCTCGAGACGATGACGGGGATCTACGAGCTCTTCCTCGCGCGCGTGGCAGACGGCCGCGGGACGACGCCCGACAAGATTGCCCCCTTCGCCGAGGGGCGGCTCTTCAGCGGGACGCAGGCCAAGGAGCACGGCCTGGTTGACGAGCTCGGGGGGCTCAACGACGCCTACGCAAAGGCCCGCTCGCTCGCCAGCCTGCCGGCGGACGCCAACGTCGAGGTCCTGGCCGGGCGGTCGGGCTTTCTCGAGGCGCTCGATAGCGCCGCCGGGGAGGACGAGCCCGACTCTGCCGAGGCGCCCCTTGCCGCTGCGGCGGCGACGGCTGCAGGACGCGCCGGCGTCGGACCGTTCCAGATCATCGACCGCTTCGCGCCGGATCTCGTCCCCTACGTGACGAGCCTGGGGGGATTCCTGTCCGGGGAGAGGGCACTGACGGCGCTGCCTTATGCGCTGGTTCTTCGGTAAGTACGCGGTCCCGCGCGTTATCGCTTATCCTTTGCCCCATGTCCGAGGCTTCGTCTCGGCGTGGACCGCACACGCTACCGCCGCCTGAAGTCGGGCCGCGGCACTACTCGCGCATGCCGGAGCGTCCAAGCGCGGCGGAGCCTCGCGCGTCGCACCGCCCGTCCGGGTCGGTCGCGGAAGAAGCGACGCTGCGCGGGCAGCTGGAAGAGGCGCGTCGGACGCAAGACGGCGGCGGGGAGTACCGCGCGTCGGTGCAGCTCGCGCGCTGGCTCGCCAAGAACGAGCGCGATCTTGATCAGGCCGTCCTCCTCGCGACGAGCGCGCTGGCGATCAAAGACGACGGGGAGCTCCGGCGCGACCTCGCGACGTGGCTCGAGTGCCTCGGCGACGCGGCGCGCGCGGCGGAAGTGCTCGCGCCGCTCGCGATGATCGAGGCCCCCTCGCGTCGCGCCGACGGGACGTCTGCCGAGCGGGAGGACGCGGTCGCGGCGAGCACGCTCCTGCGAATCGGCATCTTGAGCGCGCGCGCGGCCGAGGCGGGTGCGGCGAGCGACGCCTTCGCCCGCGCGGCGCAGGTCGACGTGCGCGACCCACTCCCGTGCGAGCTCCGCGGATCGCTCAGCGCGTGGGCCCCCGAGGTCGTCTCCGCGGAGCATGCGGCGGAGGCGTACCTCGAGGCCGCGGCGCGGCGGGAGCGGGCGGGGGCGCTCGACGCTCAGCTCGAGAACATGTGGCGAGCGTTCGAAGCCGATCCGACGAGCGACCGGGTGGCGGCGGCCCTCGCGGCAGCGCTCACGGCGCGGGCTCGCGATCGTGCGGCCGACGAAGCCGCGCGCGCGCACGCGGTGGCGGTCCACGCGACGCACCCCGAGCGCGCGACCGCCGCCCACGCGCGAAGACGGCTCGACGCGATCGCGAACGACGATCTTCCCCGAGCGCTCGCCGCGGCGATCGACGAGACGCTCGACGGCGAGATCGACGGGGTCGGCGGCGACGCGTTCGACGACATCCTCGCGCGCACGGGGCTGATCGAGCCGCTGGCCGCGCGCCTCGAGGTACGCGCAGAGCGGGCGAGCGCGTCGGAGCGCGCGCGCGTTCTCGAGGAGCTGGGGCGTCTCTTCACCGGGCAGCTCGGCAGCCCGGACCGGGCGGTGGACGCGTTCACGGCGGCGATGGCCGTCGATCCGACGCGCACCGAGGCGCTCGTCGCGCTCCGTGCGCACGCGGCGCAGAGGCGCGATCCGGGGCCGCTCGTGGATGCGCTCACCCGCACGCTCGCGACCGAGGGGGGCGACGCGGAGCGGGGAGGGGAGCGGGCGCTGGGGGCCCGAATCGCGTGCGCGCGAACGCTCGTCACGGTCGCCGAGGAGCAGCTCGGTGATGCGTCGCTGGCGGCTTGGGCGGCCGAGCGCCTCCTTCGCCTCGATCCGGAGGACGCCCAGGCGCGCACGTCGCTGGCGCGCGCCGAGAGTCGGCGCGCGGCATCGCAGGAAAAGCTCGACGGCGCCCGGGCCGCGGTGAGCAGGGGCGGGGCGCTCTCCCCGCAGGCTCGCGCTGACGCGCTCCGTGCTCTCGCGTCGGCCCTTCGCGGCGCGCCTCTCGAGGGGGCCGCGCGCGCCCGCGTCCTCGCGGAGCTCGCCGACCGTGTCCCCGAGGACAAGGCCGCGGTTGTCGACGCCTACAGGGCGCTGTGGAATCGCGGTGATCGGGGGGCCGTTCGCGCGCTCGCGGAGCGGCAGCTCGAGACCGCCACGGCGACGTGGCAGCGCGTCGAGGCGCGCCGTCACCTCGCCGCGGAAGCGCGCTCGCGCGCCGCATGGAAAGAGGCGAACGAAGCGACCCGGCCGCTCCTCGACGAGGCGCCCGATCACAAGCTCGCGGCGAGCATCGCCTGGGTCCACGCCGTCCTCGCGGGCGATCGTGTCACGCGCGCGCGGGCGCTCGTAACGCTCGCGTCGAGCGCGACGGCGCGGGTGCGGTTGGCGATCTTGGGCGCCGGGGCGACCCAGCTTCACGAGACCGGAGACGACGCAGCGGCGCGCCTGGCAGCCGAGCAGGGGGTGCTCCAGGATCCGACCGACGTCCGCTGCATCGTGGTCCTCGCCGAGGCCTCCGCGGGGGCCACCGACAGGGAAGCGGCGGCGGCGTACGAGCGCGCGATCGCCACGATGGGCCCGCGTGCGTCGTGGTGCGCCCTCCTCGCCGACGCTCTCGAGCGCGCGGGGGACATCGACTACGCCGTGAGCTGGACGCAGCGCCTCGTGGCGCTCCGCCCCGGCGATCCCGAGGCGATGCGGTCGCTCCTCCGGCGCGCGGTGGAGGCGCGCGATCCGGCGCGGCTCGGCGACGCGATCGTCTGGGCGCTGTCGCAGGCGCAACCGGCGGGGTCGCTCATGGCGCACGTGGCCGGCGCGCTTCAGGAGCTCGCCGTGCTCGACGCGGAGCGTGCCGCGGCGGTCGCGAGGCGCGCGCTCGACGTGTTCGGACCGCGCCACGATCCGCTCCGCGACGCGATGACGATGGTGGCCGAAGCCGCGCGCGACGACACGCTCAGCGCTGCGATCGTCGAGCGCTGGATCGCGATCGGAGCGCCGACGGCCGACCGCGGCGCGCTGCACGCGGAGCTCGTGAAGCGACGCGCCCGGATGGGGGACCGCGACGGCGAGGCGCGCGCCATCGAGCGGGCGATCCGTGACGGCTTCGACGTGCGCGGATTCGAGGCGAACCTCGACATGCTCGCCGAGGCGCGGCTCGCCCCCGAGGGGGAGATCGCGTTCCTCGAGGCGCGCGCGACGCTCGCCGTCGCGAAGGCCGAGACGGCCGTCGCGGGGGCGACGCTCCGGCAGCTGGGGGCGTCGCTCTGGGAGCTCGCGCGCGACCGCGCCGGCGCGAGCAAGGCGTTCGTGCGTTCGTACCTCATCACCGGGAACGCCGCGGCGCTCGGCGCCGATCTCGCCCGGTTCGCGGACCCGAGGCACGCGCTGGAAGTGCTCCTCGAGCGGCTCGAGCTCGAGACGTTCCCCGCCCGCGCAGGGGCCATCGCGGCGGAGGCGGCGCGCGCGGCGCTCGCGCTCGGAGACGCCGCGCTCGCGTTCGACCTGGCGTCGAAGGCGCTCGCGCAGAACCCGTCGCTGGCCGACGCGCTCGCGATCGCCGAGGTGGGGAGCATCAAGTCGGGACGCTCGCTCGAGATGTCCCCCCTGTACGAAGCCGTCGCGGACCGCGCTCTCGGGCGCTTCGGTCGTCGCGCCTCGCACTACCGGGCCGCGCGCTTCTTCGAGCAACGCGGGGTCTCGGAGCTCGCGCTGAAGCACGCGGCGGAGGCTTTTGCGGCGGTCCCTTCGGAGGGGGCGACGTTCGTCCTGTTGGCGCGCGCGGCGGAGCGCGCCTCCGATCGGGGCGCGGCGGTGCGCTCGATCGAGAGAGTCGCGCAGGCGAGCCGGAGCGCGGTGCGACGCGCGGCGTGGCTCCTGCGGGCGGCGACGATCCTCGGCGACGACGAGGACGGCCTGCGCCAACGGGTCGACGTCCTCCTCCGCGCCGCGCTCGCCTCGCCCGAGGTGGGGACGATCGCGCTCCTCGCGGACGCCGCGAAGGCGCTCCTCGCGGCGCTGCCGGACGAGCGAGACGGCCTCCAGATCCGCTTCGCGCGCGCTGCGCACAAGCTCACCGAAGGGCTCGAGGGGCCCGAGGGGGCGCGCGTCGCGATCACGCTGGCCGCCGTGCTGCTCGAGGTGCTCGGCGACGTCGAGAGCGGCGGCGATCTGTTCCTTCGCGCGCTCTCGATGGACGCCGATCTCGACGAGTTCGTGCGATTGGTCCCCTACGCGGCCCGGATCGGCGCGTCGGACGGGGCGAGCGCGCTGCTCGGACAGGCGGTCGCGCTCTGCGACAAGCCGTACGCAAACGTAGGGGCACCCGTGTGGCGCCTCATCGGCGCCATCGCCGAGGCCTCGGGGGACCAGGCGGTCTACGCGCGCGCGGCTGTCAGCGCGGCGGTGCGCGAGCCGGACGACGACGCGCTCGTCTTCGCCGCAGACGGAGCGGTCCGCTCGTCGGACGATCCGTCACTCGCCGAGCGCCTGGCCAAGCGCGTCTCGCCGGCGAGGCGCGTCGAGGCGCTCGTGAACCACGCGCGTGCCCTCGTCGCCGAAGGGGCGGCCGAGCTCGCGATCGATCCGCTCGAGCGGGCGCTCGACCTCGTGGACACCCTCCCCACGCGCAAGGGGGGAGAAAGCAAAGATGCCGTCGGGCAGAACGATCGCCCGACGCTCGAGCGCGAGCTCCGCGCGCTGTACCAGTCCGCCGGGCGGGTCGAGCGGGTCGAGGAGCGGGCGCTGCGTGCGGCGACCGATGCACGGTTCACGCCGGACGAGCGCGCCGTGCGATGGGCGGAGCTCGCCGTTGAGCGCGAGCGGAAGCGGGATCTCGCGGGGGCGGCGAGCGCGTTCTTCGAAGCGGCGGTGCTCGAGCCGGCCTCGATTGAGAGGTGGAGCGCGCTCGAGCGGGTCGCGACGGAGGCGCGCCGGTACGACCTGCGGGCACACGCGCTCGAGGAGATCGCGACGCGCGTCCCCGACGCGATGCGGATCGAGGTCATTCGAAGGCTCGCGCGGACGCACGAAGAGGCCGGCGACGCCACGGCGGCGGAGCGCGCGTGGCAGGAGATCTGGACCGCGGATCCCGGGGACGAAGAGGCCGATCGGGCGATCGAGTCGATCGTCGTAGCGCGCGGCGACTACGACGCGCTGAGCGCGCACCTAGGGCGTCGCGCGGACAGGCTCGTGGGGGAGAGCGGTACGCGGGAAGCTCTGCGCGCTGTGCGCCTGCGACGCGCGGTGATCCTCGAGCAGCGGCTGAACCGCCCCGAGGACGCGGCGGACGAGCTCGTGCTTCTCCTGACGGAGTCGCCGGACAACGACAGCGCGCTCTCCTACCTCGCCGATCTCTACGAGCGGCTCGGGCTGAGCGGACGCGCGGCGCCGCTCTGGCGACGCGCGGCGTCGCTCGCGCAAGAGACGTCGCGTCAGGTGGAGCTCGAGCTGAGGGCGGCGGCGGCGTCGCGGACCGCAGGGGACTACAGCGCCGCGCTCAACCACATCCGGAGCGTCGAGGCCAAGGAGCCGGGTCACCGGGAGGCCGCGTCGATCCGCGTCGATATCGCCCGCGCGATGAACGACCAGGTCGAGCTTGGCAACGCGCTCGATCACCTCTCGACGATCGCCGACGACGCGGGGGCGCGGGCCGATCTCCTCATCGAAGCGGCGCAGATCGCGGCGCGCGCGCACGACGTCGGGACGGCGTTCGCCCGCGCGCAGCGGGCCGCGCGGGTCGCCCCCAAGCGCGCGACGGCGCAGCTCTACGCGCGCGGCCTGGAGTACAGAGTCCGCGGCGCCGGGTCGCCGGACGACGCGCGCGCGACGATCGAAGCGCTCGGAAAGATCGAGGGGCAGCTCGTCGCCGACGACGCGGCGCTCCAGGCGTTCCTCCTCGCCGAGGCGTTCGACGCGGTGCAAGGGGGGGGAGCGGGGCTGCATCGACTCCTCGCGGCGGAGAGGCAGCTGGGTCTTCACCCCGTCTTGTCGCTGGGTCTCGGCGAGCGGCTCGTCACGCAGTGGAAGTTCGCGGACGCCGTCCCGCACTTCAAGCGCGCGCTCGACGGAGACCTCTTCGGTCTGCGGAAGCGCGGCGCGATCGCGCTGGCCGGCGCGGACGCGGCGCTCCGGGTGGAAGACCGCGAGACGGCGCAAGCGTTCCTCGAGATCGCGGCGGCGGAGCCCGACTCGCGCGCCGCGGCGCTCCGGAAGCTCGCGGCGATCGTGACGTCGCAGGGGGACGTGGTGCGGTCGCGCGCCGTGCTCCTCGAGCTCGCGCGATCGTCGAGCCCCGAAGATCGCGCCCGGACGCTGGCGCAGCTGGCGCGGCTGCTCCTCACGTCGAGCTCGTCCGACGAGCGCGCCGAGGGGATCCGCGTCTTCGACGAGGCGGTCGCGGCGGCACCCGTGGACACCGTCCTGCGGGTGCAGCTCGAGAACGAGCTCGCGTCGCTCCGCACGCGCTCGTCGATCTTCACGCGAGCGGCCCCTGTCGCGGAGCCCGAGCCGCCCCCTCCCGAGCCGGTCGACTACGCGTCGCTCGAGGTCGAAGCGGCGTCGGCGCGCACGCCGGGGGACCGCGCGCGCGCGCAGGTCGCGATCGCGCGCGGTCACATCGACTCGGGGGCGCTCGCCGCGGCGGAGACGATCCTCTGGGACGCGCTCGGGGAGGGCTCGGCGGAGGCAGGGGAGCTCCTCGTATCGATCCTCTCGCGAGACGCCGGACGTACGACGGATCGCCTCAAGGTCTGCAAGCGCCTGGTCGATCTCTTCCCGGGGCATACGGGCCGCCTCGACGCCCTGCGCGAGGCCGCCAACGCGGATCGAAACCCGGTGTACGCGCGCGCGATCGAGCACGTCCTTCGCGCGTTCGACCCGGGCGCGGGCCCGCTCCCCCCGCCGCCGCTCGTCGGGCAACGAGAGCAGCAGGGGATGCTCGCGTACCTGACGCACCCCTCCGCCGAGGCGAACGTCGAGCCGTACGCCGTGACCTGGGAGTCGGCCCACACGCTCTTCGCGAAGACGCCGATTGCGTACGCCATCACCGGCGTGGAGAGGGTCACGCCGGGTCCCGCGTCGCCGATCGCGAAGCTGTACGACGCGACGCTTCACCTGCTTGGCGTCCCGCGCTTGCCTCTCTTCTACCGGCGGAGCGGCGATCCGCTCGCCGCGAGCGTCGCGCTCACGTATCCGGCGTCGGCGCTCGTGACGGGTGACGCGCACGAGGACACGACCGAGCTGCGCTACGCGCTCGGGTACTCGCTCGCCGGCGCGCTGCCGAGCCACGTGCTGCTCCTGGGTGTGCCGGAGGTGCAGGCGCGCACGGTGTGGCAGGCGCTCCTCGCCGCGTTCGGCCCCCCCGACGGGGCGCGCGGCGTGGAGAAGGACGCGAGCGCGCTCGCCGAGAAGTTCTGGAACACGGTGCCGCCGCGCGCGCAGCGCAAGCTCAAGCTGCTCCTCGAAGGGGCGGTTGCGCAGGACTTCGACGCCACGCTCGCGGCGGCGCGGCAGAGCGCGCGGCGTGTCGCGCTGTTCATCGCGGGGGACTTCGGCTTCGCGGCGCGCAAGTTCCTCGCGGAGCGGAAGGTGGACGCGACCGCCGCCGAGGGGGACGGGCTCCGTGTCCTGTGCGCCGAGCACTCGGCGCTGGCGGATCTGTTCCGTCTGGCCGTGAGCTCCGAGTATGCGGACGCGCGCTGGTATCCCGTCGCGGCGCCGGCGCAGCGAGGCTCGGCGTCCAGCGGGCGATGGCGCGGGCAAACCTGAGAAGCACGATGGCGGCGCGGAGGCACTCTCGAGCGGTGGTCGCGGGCGTTCTTGCGCTCGGCGTCGGTGGGGCGGCGGCGTGCGTGCTCGCGGATCCGCCGGCGCCGCTGCCGACGCCGCCGATCGAGCAGCCGGAGATTCTGCGCTTCGATGTGCAGCCGCCCGCGCCCTTTCTCACGGGGGAGGTGCCGTTGCAGTTCGTCATCCCGGTCGTGGCAGATTCGAGGGAGCCGCAGTTGGAGTACCAGTTCGTCGTCGATCCGGGCTCGCCTGACCAGATCTCTCTGGAGCCGGGCTTTCAGCCGGTTGAACCGGATGGCGGAGTGGAGCAGATTTTCGTGACCGATCCGCCAGCCGTCCTGTCGCCGGAGTGCCACACGTTCCAATTCTTCGTGTTCTACCCGGATGACTCGAACGCGGGAGATAGCTTCACCTGGTACTACAGCGCGACAAATGATTTCACAGGCTGCCCGGTCTTCGATGCCGGGCCCGAGGGGGGGGATGAGTGAGGGCGCGCACGTGGAGCGAGCGCGGCGCCTCGTTGCGGCGAACCGTCCTGGTTGCGCTGCTCACCTTCGGGCTGGGTGGCGCGTGCGGGCCAGTTGCGCCTGCTCCCCCGCCTCCCGAGCCGGTGAATGCATGCCCTCCAGATTCCTGCGTGGCGTATCAGCAGCCGACGGGACTTCCTGCGGCGACCTGCAACACGAACGGCCAGTGCGCCGCTTCGGACATCCCGAGCGACTTCGACTTCACGATGATCGTCTCGATTCCAGAGGCGCCGTTCACCGCAGATCCGGGCGTGACGATCGCGATCCCGCAATTCCTGTCGAGCTACATCCTTCAGTCCGGCAATCAGTGCCAGGTTCCGTCATGTCCTGGGTGCCCCTGCGCGGTGATTCCGTCGTCTGTGCAGGCGCAGGGCTCTTTCGTGGCGAGTGGCACCCTTCAGGTGTGCTTGGGACGGGACCCAAAACCGCCTTCGCTTCCCGTCGAGGTGCAGTTCTGGCCATTCTGGTCGGCGGGTGCGAAGTCGACCGTCCAGGTCGCGGCGGAATCCATAGGACTCCCGCTCCTCCCGCGGGCGGGACGGGCACTCGCATCCGGTCTCGTCTCGCCGGGGCCAGGAGGAAGTTCAGGCACTGAGTGGTTCGCGCTGGTGAGCCCGAACGTCAACTACGAGCAGGATCTCATCCCTCTCGACACGGCGTATCCCCCCCAGATTCTCCCCCCCGGACCCATCTCGAGCACGTTCCAGCTCCCCCAAGCCGGGTTTGGACCGGACAGCGACGAGTGCCCACCGACGCTTCCCGTCGTTCCTGCCCCTCCACTCGTAACGACGTTCCCCGTCACGCGCGGGAACGGAAGTCTCGCCGGCTTCTCCGTCTACTTGCGCAGCGTAGCGACGTCGCGGCGCGTCTCGTCGCTTTCGACCCTCCTCGATGCGACGAGCGCATCCGTCACCCTTCTCACGACAGGTGGCGAATGGCCCCCGGCGCTCGGTGCGCTCGATCTCGTCATCGCGCCCCCCGCAGATACCCCCATCCCCACGTACGCCGACCCGATTCAAACCAGTCAGCTAACGGCCCCGGCGTACCCCGCGCTCCCGACGCCGAAGACGGTAACGGGCACCGTC
>JBKQKP010000372.1:0-26433 GCA_052147435.1 Polyangiaceae bacterium
ATCTTCACCACCGCGAAGACGACGAGCGCGAGGGACATCAGACGGCCTCCGTGGTCGCAGGGGTCTGCGGGTGCTCGCGACCGGCGTCGTTCACGTCCATGAGCGAAGGGTTCCCGGCGCCGACGAGGCGCGAGCGGATGTCTTTCATCTTCCCCCACGTCGGCTCATGGCCGAGCGCGAGCGAGAGCTGCGCGATCTGGCTCCACGCGGGGCGCGACGAGCCGATCGGCTCGAGCGCCTTCTCGGTGAGCTGGCGGATCCCCTTCGCGTTGACGAACGAGCCGCCGGACTCCGCCCACGAGCAGGCGGGGAGAACGACGCCGGCGGCGCGAACGAGCGCCCCGTCGTGCGCGGCGATCGTGACGAGCTTGAGCGGGCGGAGGGCGTCGGCGTCGCTCGCCGGATCGCCCGGAGTGGGGCCGCCGAGCGCGATCGCGTGGGTGACCGCGCCGCTCGCGACGTCCGCCGCCAGCTTGGCGAACGGCTGCGCGTCCCCCTTCAGCTTCTGGACCCCCACCGTGTTCGGGTTCTTGTCCTTGTGGATGAGGATCTTGTCCTCATACCCGTCGCCGAGCCCCGACCAGTAGAACCGCGTCGCGCCGACGAGCTGCGCGAGCTCGCGCAGCGCCCAGTTGTCCTCGAGCGAGTGCTGCGCGCTGAAGACGACGGCGAGCGACTCTTTCGGCGCCCCTTCGAGGAGCTTCTTCGCCGCTTCGAGCGCGCTGACCGTCGCCACGGTGCGCCCCCCTTGAAGCATCGGCTCCGTCACCCGCGCGTCGTGGGCGCGCTTGTAGGTGAGCATCCCGTCGTCGCACATCCAATATTTGTTGACCTGCTCGTTGTCGCGCGGGCGATACCGGTAGGCCTTGTTGAAGCGCGGATCGTAGTCCAGGTACGCGTTGCAGCCGGTCGCGCACCCCTGGCACACGCTGTTCGCGGTCTTCAGGAACCACACGCGCGCCTTGAACCGGAAGTCCACGGTCGTGAGCGCCCCCACGGGGCACACGTGCTCGACCATGAACGTGTACTTCCCCTCGAGCTGGCGCCCCGGCGAGACGAAGATCTCGTTCAGGTTGCCGCGCTGCCGCATGTCGAGGACGGGGTCGAGCGCGACCTCGTCCATGAACCGGATGCAGCGCGTGCACATCACGCAGCGCTCGCCGTCGTAGACGATCGTCGGACCGAAGACCTCGGCCTTGGGCTTGTGGACGGGCTCGTCGAGCCGGCGCTTCTGCGTCTTCTGGTACTCGAGCCAGTAGTCCTGGAGCTTGCACTCCCCGGCCTGGTCGCAGATCGGGCAATCGACGGGGTGGTTCAGGAGGAGGAACTGCTGAACGCCGTGGCGCGCCTCGGCGACGTGCTTGCTCGTGTCGCTCTTGACCTCCATCCCCGCCGCCGCCGGGATCTGGCACGCGGGCTGGAGCTTCGGCTTCTGCACCGGGACGTAGTCGTTCTTCGCAGCGTCCCACGCGAGGATGTCGAGCATCATGGCGCGCTGGTTCGCCGCCGGGAGGATCTCGACGAGGCACATGCGGCAGTTCGCCGGAACGCTCAGCCCGGGGTGCCAGCAGTAGTGCGGAATCTCGATCCCCTGGCGCGCCGCGGCCCGGATGATCGAGTCACCCGCCTCGAAGGGGATCTCTTTGCCGTCGATCTTGAAGGTCGGCATTCGCTAGTCCTCGAAGATTGAATCAGTGATCACACTCGCCCCCGATCATGTTCAGCGAGCCGAAGGTCGGGATGATGTCGCTGAGCATCTGGCCGGGGAGCATGTGTCCGAGCCCGCCGGTGATCGAAAAGCACGGCGGGCGGATGCGCACCCGGTACGGCGTGCCGGTCCCGTCGGACACGAGGTAGAAGCCGAGCTCGCCGTTTCCCCCCTCGGTGTACGAGTAGACCTCCCCCTTCGGGATCTTGTGCCCTTCCATGATCAGCTTGAAGTGCTGAATCGTGGCTTCGATCGTCGTGTAGACGAGGTGCTTGTCGGGGAGGACGTAGCGGGGGTCGTCGCAGTTCACCGGCCCCTCGTCCGGCATCTTGTCGGCGGACTGGAGGAGGATCCGCGCTGACTGGCGCAGCTCCATGAGGCGAACGAGGAAGCGATCGAGCGTGTCGCCGCGCGAGCCGATGGGGACGTCGAAGTCGACCTCGTCGTACTTGAGGTACGGATGCGCCTTGCGGACGTCGTACGGGACGCCGCTCGCGCGCAGACACGGCCCCGTCCACGACAGCGCGACGGCGTCCTCCGCGCTGATCACCCCGACCCCCTGGAGGCGGTCGATGAAGATGCGGTTCTTGAGCAGCATCTTCTCCCCCTCCTCGACGATCGCGACGATCCGAGGAACGGCGGTGCGGACGAGCTCCTTGAAGTCCTTCGTCGGCGGCGCGGCCATCCCGCCGATTCGCCCGAACGAGTGCGTGAGGCGGGCGCCCGTCTCCTCCTCGAGGATGTCCCACACCATCTCGCGCGCCTTGATGAACCAGAGGAACGGCGTGAACGCCCCGAGCTCCATCGCCATCGCGCCCGTGCACGTCAAGTGGTCGCTGATCCGGGCGAGCTCGCCGAGCATCATCCGGTACCACTGCCCGCGGTCGGGCACGACGAGCCCGCAGATCTTCTCGACCGCGAGCGCGTAGCCCACGTTGTTGAGCATCGGCGAGACGTAATTCAGCCGGTCGGCGTACGGAAACACCTGCGCCCAGGTCCCCCGCTCGCACATCTTCTCGAAGCCGCGGTGGAGGTAGCCGATCTGAACGTCGGCCTTCACGATCGTCTCGCCGGAGAGCTCGAGGACGACGCGCACGGTGCCGTGCATCGCGGGGTGCGACGGCCCCATGTTGAGGTGCATCGGCTCGGCGGGGAGCTCGAGCTCCCCCTCTTCGAGCTCCATGTCGATCGGTTCCATCGGTGTCCTTCTCGACTGATCGGTTACTCGGATCGCCGCCCGTTACGAGGGCTCTCGGTTCGTCGTCCAGTTCTTGCGGCCGAACGCCATCCCCTCGTCGTCGCGGAACGGGGAGAGCTTGCCGAGCGGCAGGCCGGCCTCTTCCTCGGTGCGGTAGGGAACGAGCGGCTGCGTGCGCTGCGCCGGGTAGTCCTTGCGGAGCGGGTGCCCCTCGAACTCCGGGTACATGAGGATGCGCCGCAGGTCCGGGTGACCGCGGAACTTCACCCCCATCATGTCCCACGTCTCGCGCTCGAACCAGTTCGCCCCGGACCAGATCGCGACGACCGAGTCGATCTCGGCGCCGTTCCCCTCTTCGTCGCCCACGCGCGCCTTCAGGCGCACGCGATGCCGCTTCTCGATCGAGTAGAGGTGGAGGACGACCTCGATGCGCGGGAGCCGGTTCGGGTAATCGACGCCGCACAGGTCGACCAGCATGTCGAAGGACATCGCCGGATCGCTCCGGAGCCAGCGGCAGATCTCGAGCCAGCGCTCGGGGCGAACGACGGCGGTGTCGTCGCCGAAATCGCTGTGCGTCTCGAGGACGGCGTCGCCGAACGTCGCGCTCAGTCGATCGAGGACCTTCTTGCTCATCGCCGCTCCGCAGCTGTCTTCTTCCGGATCGAGACCAGATCCACCGCCGGGTCCTCGCGCGGCTTCACGATCGCCGGCGTCCGGTCGCCGCGCGCGATCTTGTCCTGGAGGAGCATGAGGCCGTCGAGCACCGCTTCGGGGCGAGGCGGACACCCGGGGACGTAGACGTCCGTGGGGATGACTTTGTCGATCCCGGGGATGGTCGTGTAGTTGTCGTAGAAGCCGCCGCAGCTCGCGCAGGTGCCGAAGGCGAGGACGTACTTCGGCTCCATCATCTGCTCGTAGATTCGGCGCAAAACCGGCGCTTGGCGCTGGCTGATCGTCCCGACGACCCACATCAGGTCGCTCTGCCGCGGCGAGAAGCGCGGGGCCTCGGCGCCGAAGCGGGAGACGTCGAAACGGGGGCTCGTGAGCGCCATGAACTCCATCCCGCAGCACGCGGTGATGAACGGGTACGCGAAGAGCGAGTACTTGCGCGCCCAGCCGAGGAGCGCGTCGAGCTTCGTCGTGGCGAAGCCGGTTTCGGAGCCCTCGAGGGCGATGATGCGGTTCCCGGCACCCGCCGCGGTCAGCTCTCCCATTCGAGTGCTCCCTTTCTCCAGACGTACACGAGCGCCACGACGACCACGGCCAGGAAGCTGAACATCTCCATCAGGCCGAACCAGCCGAGCGTCCGGAACTGGATCGCCCACGGGTAGATGAAGACCGCCTCGATGTCGAAGACGACGAAGAGAATCGCCGTGAGGTAAAACTTTACCGAGAGCTTGAGGTGACGCCCCCCGCTGCTCTCCGAGCCGCACTCGAAGGGGAGCATCTTCTCGCGCGTCGGGTTCTTCGGCCCGAGCACGCTGGCGCCGACGAAGAAGAGCGACGCGAGGAGCGTGGCGATGGCCAGGATGAGGAACATCGAGCCATACGTTTCGAAGAGCGAGTGCGATTGGGGCATGGGGGGGTGCGATGGCGAGGAGGCGAGCGCAGCAGATACCAGGCTCGGCTCGTTCTCGTGCGGGACGAAGAAGGCGGCGCCCGGAAATTTGCGGCGAAAACCGCGCCCTTCGCGGTATCGGATCTAGTGAACGGGCGTTCGCATGTCAACGACCGGGTCGAATGGCGGCGGGGGGGTGTGCACCGGACAGAAGCGGACCGAAAGGCGCCGATCGCGCGTACTATCCGAAGATTGCTTGATGCGTGCAGCTCTCTCCTTGCAAAGCCGCCTCCTCCTCGGCGTTTTCGCCGCCGCGGTGCCGCTCTTTGCCGTGGCGAGCCTTCCATCGGGCTGCGTGACCAACGGAACCTACTCCGCCGACGGCGGCCCCCTCTACGCGCTCCCCGATGGCGCGCCGGTTCAGGTGACCGACGGGGAGCCGCTGGTCTCGTGCGTGTTCGAAGTACTGAACACGTTCACGTGCCCGGGCCTCACGCTGGCCCCCCCCCAGTGGGTCACCCAGTGCGTCGATGAAGACACCTGCTCGACCCGTGTGAATGGGACGAGCACGTCGGACGGGTGCCAGGAGACGACGCAGTACCAAAACGTGACCGAGATCACGACGACCTGCGCGGCCTGGCAAGCGACCGACGCGGGCCTCCCCACGCTCGACAGCGGCCCTCTCCCCGTCTGCGCGCCGGGCCCGGTCACGTCGTTTACGCCGACGTGGCACCCGCCACGAACCCCGACGTCCAGCTGCACGTCGACGCAGATCGACTCGTACCTCGAGTGCCTCGACGACGCAGCCACGATGAGCAATCCCCCGTCGTGCGCGGAGTGGAGCGGGCAGCTGTCGTCGACCGACGCGACCTGCCTCACCTGCCTCATTTCGAACGAGACCGACGCGCAGTACGGGCCGCTCGTGCTCTTGCCCACGGAGACCCTCATCAACGTGGCCGGGTGCATCGCGCTCGCCGAAGGGAAAGTGGACGGATCGGGCTGCGGCGGCGCGCTCCAGGCCGACGAGCAGTGCCAGTTCGCCGCGTGCTTGCCGAGCTGCGTGACCGACACGACCAGCCAGATTGCCGCCGCCGTCGCATGCGAGGCGCAGGCGAACACGGTGGGGGTGGACGCGGGGGCCAACGGCGTATGCGCGACCTACGCGACGAAAGCGTCGTGCGCGGCGTCGATGGAGCTCGGGGTCGACGGCGGCACCCCAGCCGAACAGAGTTGCTTCGGCGGGGGGGCCGACGCCGGGAGCAACGCCGAGTTCGAGGCCGTTGCGCTGGCGTTCTGCGGGAGTCAGTAGAGCGCGCGAGCTCGACGCCTACGGTTGGCTCTTCATGGCGTCGCGAGGCTTCTTCGCCTCGATCTTCCGCGCGCGCCAGGCCGTGAGCGACGGGCCGAGCGCCCCCTCGACCTGCCGGATCTCGTCGGCCAGCTCTCGTTCGGCAACTCCGGCGTCGAGCGCGTCTCTCACGCACGCGTACGCCGCGACATACCGCCCTCGCTTGAGGAACGCGCGCGCGAGCGGAGGCATGACCTCCGCCGAGGCCCCCCCGAACGCGAGCGCGCGGCGGAGCGGCGCGATGGCTTCCCCCGCTCGGTCATTCAACAGCAGCGCCTCGCCAAGACGGCGGAACAGCTCCGCGGCGGCGACCCCCTCCTGCGCGTACTGGATGCCGATCCGGAAGACCTCCTCGGCCTGCTCGACCTCGCCGAGGTGCACGCAAGCGGAGCCGAGCAGCCCCAGCCCCTTCGCGATGAGCGAGCGGGCGTCCGCCCCGAGCATCTGCCCCTCGGGGGTCCGGAGGAAGATCGCCAGCGGCGCAGGCCATGCTCCGAGGAGCGCGATGACCTTCGGCCACTCCTTGCGAATCGCCGCAGCCTCCGCCTCCGCGACCTTCGAGAGATCGATGGCGCTCCGCGCGCCGGTGGCGACGCGATCGAGCTCCTCGCGGACGAGAGCGCGCACGCGCATCCGGAACGTATCGAGCGCGAAGTTCTCCTCTGTGCCGTCGTGGAGCACGCGCAGCTCGGCGTGCTTCCCCTCGAGGATCAGCTTCCGGAGCGAGTAACCGTAGAGGGGCGCGAGGAGGAGATACCGGACGCCGATGAAGAGCTGGATGGCCTCGACGTCGGTCTCGCGCGTCGGGCGGGGGGCTTCGCGGTCCTCCTCGACGAGGAGCGCCCCAACGAGGCGCCGGCGGAAGTCGGCGAGCGTAAGGCGCTGCGGGTCGAGGTCCCCTTCGTTCTCGCCGACGCCGACGACGAAATCGACGAGCGTCTGATCGGGGCTACGGCGATCGACGGTAAGGGCCGTGATGCGGGCGCCGACGATGATCGAGAACGCGAAGAAGCGCTCCCCGACGATCTCGCACAGCGCCTGAAAGCTGCCGATCCCCTCGCCGATGCGCTCGAACCAGCCGTCAGTCCGGAGGGAGTCGAGGCTGAACTCTTTGCGCTTCTCGGACATGTGGCGGCGTGAGCTTCGAGATTCTCACGAAGGGGGCTTCGCCGTCGAGGACCAATGCCGGCACACCGCTTTCACGCCGCACCCGTCGCATCGCGCTTCGTCCTTTCGCGACGGGCAGCGCTGGAGCATGCCCATGTGGCAAAGCGCGAAGTCGTACTTCACGGGGTCCGCCGGGTCGAAGCGAGCGAGCGCGCGCGTGATCTCCTCGGTCGTCTTCCACGAGAGGTCCCGGCGCGACGTGAAGCCGAGGTTTCGCGACAGCTTGTGGATGTGGGTGTCCACCGGGCAGAGGAGAATCCTCGGATCGACGTCGCCCGCCCAGAGCCCCAGGTCGACCCCGTCCGCGGGGCGAACCATCCACCGCAGATAGAGGAGGAGCCGCTTCGAGCCGCTCGCCCCGAGAGAGTCGGGGAGAAGGTGCGCCGGCCCGCGGCGCTTGCTCGATGCCGCCGAGCGCGCAAGCCCCCCGCGCTCTCGAATGAGCCGGGTCCAGCCGGCGAGCGCCCCCCTCAGCTCCCCCGTCGCAGCGAGCGATCTCGCGAACGCCACCCCCAACGTCCCGGCCTCCCGCTGCACCGATCGGGCACCGACGACCAGGCGCGCGATGTCCTCCCCTCGAAAGACGCGATGAATCCACCCCCGCATCGCCGCGTGCGTCCGCTTCTCGTCGTCAGCGGTCCGCGCGGGGCTCGTGCCCAGGCGCGCGAGCGCGTCGTCGAGCTTCGCGCGGATCGTCGTCACGTTGCCGAAGGCGATCGACGACGCGACGAGGCCCACGATCTCCTGATCGAGCGGATCTGCGTAACGATGCACGATCCCGACCGGGTCCTTCGCGAGGCGCGCCGCGACGTCGCAACGCGCGCGAAGGGCATCGAGGCTCTCGCCGATCCGGGCGAAGCGCTCTTCCGCCAGCGCGAGCCGCCGCTTCATCCCTCGTCCCTTTTCCGCAGCTGCAGGAGCTCACTGCGCCGGGCGAGCATCGGCGAGAACACATTGTCCTTCTTCACGTACTCATCGACCGCGAACGCGAACTTGTAGCTCGGCGCCGCGCGCTGGGAGCAGTCGGTCCGCTCGCAGAAGCGGCACGAGATGCCGACCGGGACCGCGACCCGATCGAAGTCCTCCGGGATGGGCATGCCGTCGGCGTACGCGAGGTGCTTGGCCGCGTCGGCGTGCGTCCCGAGGCCGATCCCGTAGACGGTCCCCTTCATCACATTTCCCGCCTCAGGCTGGAGGACCACCTTCGCGAAGCAGAAGTACCGCGAGCCGTCCGGGAAGACCGAGTACTGCCGCGTGATCACGCCGGGAGTGAGGAACGCCATGTGGACGGCCCACTTCGGGCACGAGCCCGTGCCGCTCGGGAAGCGAATGCCCGTTGCCGCGTAGCGCTTCGAGATGTTCCCCCCGATGTCGGAGCGGAGAAAGTGCATCGGGATCCCCCGCCGCTTCGGATCGGCGAGGTTGCACGTGCGGTGCGCGACCGCCTCGTACGACATCTCGAAGAGGTCGCTCAGGAGCTCGATGTCGTAGCGAGTCCGGTTCACTTCGCGGAAGAAGTCCTCGTACGGAAGGAGCAGCGCCCCCGCGAAGTAGTTCGCGAGGTGGATCTTCAGGAGCTTCGGGGTCTCCGCCTGGCGCGCGCGAAACGCGTTCATCTCCGGGACGAGACGGGGGCTCTGGTCGAGGAGGCGGAGGCCGATCGTGTGCGCGAGCTGAAACTTCAAGCGCTGCTCGAGGAGGCTCGCGCTCACGATCAGCGTCCCGCTCGACGCGTCGTAGCGGCGAATGACGCTCGCCTCCTTGTGCGACGGCGGGACGATCTCCACCTTCACGCCGAGGCGCTCGAGCGCGCCGGCGATCTGGTCGCTCACGATCCGCCGCCCCCATCCGCAGTCTCGCCGGAGCCGTTCGGCCGCCTCTTCGAGGGCCGGGAAGTAGTTCTCGTTCTCTTGCAGGAAATCGATGACCTCGTCGAACGGCGTGTAGTGGAAGCGCACGTCGTCCACGGCGCGCGCCACTTCGCCGGGCCCCGTCTCGGGATCGACGAGCTCCGGGCGCGAGAGCTCTTTGACGAGGGCGTGCTTCTCGGCTTCGTCGCGCTCGGCGCGATGGAGCGCCACGAGCAGCTGGTCGAGCTGCGTGCGGGCGTTCTTGTAGAGGTTGAAGAGCGCCGTGATCGTCGTCGCCGCCTTCGGTTCCGCGCTCAGCGTGCGGAGGTCCTCCTCGCTGATCGCGAGCGAACGGAGGAGCGGCTCGTCGAGGAGCTTCGCGAGCGAGTCCTCGACGCGCGCTTCGCCGAGAGACGCCATGAACGGCTCCAGCTCGACGGCGTACAGCTCCAGAGCCTTCCAGAGGAACGGGAGCTGGACCGCGCGCTTCCCCTTCTCGAGCAGGTTCATGTACGCCGCCGACACGCCGAGCTTTCGCGCAACGTCCGCCTGCTGGAGACCACGCTCGATCCGCAGCTCCCGGAGCCGGCGACCGATGTTGGCGTTCACCTTCGACTGCGGACCGGACGGGCTTGCGGCCATGGCTGTTCCTGTAGCACCGGTTTACAAGGCGATTAACTTGTAAAGTGGCGTGTCAAAGCTTGTCAACCGCGTCAATGCCGTGAATATAAGCGTTGCGAGGTCGATCTGGCGATTCACACTGCGCCGCGTCGTCACCGCATGAGTCAATCAGTCAACGCCGGTCGGTAACGCAACGAACGCCGGTAAGTACTTCTTGGGAGGACGCGCCATGGACGTGAAGACGCTCGGAGTCGTCGGTTGCGGGTTGATGGGATCGGGCATCGCGGAGGTCGCGGCGCTCGCGGGCTTCGACGTCGTCGTCGTCAAGGCGACCGCAGGATCGCTCGACCACGCCATCGCGCGCGTCGTGAGCTCTCTCGATCGCTCCGTCGCGAAGGGGAAACTGACGAGCGAGGCGCGGGACGCCGCGCGCGCCCGCATCACCTTCAGCGCGGACCTCGACGCGCTCGCGCCGTGCGACCTCGTCATCGAGAGCACCGCAGAGACGCTCGCCAGCAAGAAGCGGATCCTCCTCGAGATCGAGCAGGCCGTCAGCCCGGGGACGATCATCGCGACGAATACGTCGTCGCTCCCGCTCCAGCAGCTCGCGAGCGTGTTCAAGTCGCCCGAGCGCTTCCTCGGGCTGCACTTCTTCTCGCCCGTCCCGGCGATGAAGCTCGTCGAAGTGGCACGCCTCGGCTTGACCGCGCAGGACGTGGTCGCCGCGGCGTGCCTCGTCGTAGAGCGACTCGGCAAGACGCCGATCCTCCTCGGCGACGAGCCAGGATACATCGTCAATCGATTGCTCGTGCCGTACCTGTGCCACGCCATCGAGATGCTCGAGCAGGGGGTCGCGCGGGCGCAGGACATCGACGCCGCGATGAAGCTCGGCTGTGGGCACCCGCTCGGACCGCTGGCGCTCTCGGACCTCATCGGCCTCGACATCGTCTTCGCGATGGCGCAGACGCTCTCGAACGAGCTGCGCGACAAGCGCTTCAAGCCGCCGACGCTGCTCCGCCGCCTCGTCTTGGCCGGGCACCTGGGGAAGAAGGCGAAGCTCGGTCTCTACGACTATCGCGGCGCCGAGCCGACCGAGAACCCCGACATCCGCGCGGGTGTCAGCGTCCCGGATCTCACGGCGGTCGGCTGACCAGCAAGGTCTCGATGATCCCGGGGACCTCTTCTCCGGCGTCGATCCGCGCGGCGAGCGCTCTTTCGAGCGCCACCTCTCCCCCGATGCGCTCGACGCCGGCCTCCCCATGTCGTCGGGCGAAGGCGCGGACTCCCCAGGCGATCGCGCCGGCGCGGCGCCGCACTGCGAGGGCTCCGCTCTTCTCGAGTGCCGCGCGATGCGTCTCCAGCGCCCCCCACAGCTCGGCTACGCCCGTTCCGTCGAGGGCGCTCGTGGCGAGGAGCGGCACGGCGGCGTCTCCTCTCTCTCCGATACCCGCGCCATGGAGCGAGGCCAGCGCCGCCCGAAGCTCCGCCATCGCGCGGCGAGCGAGCTCTGCCTGATCGGCTTTGTTCACGACGAGGACGTCGGGCACCTCCATGATCCCCGCCTTCAAGAACTGCAGCGCGTCGCCCGATCCGGGCTGCACGACGAACGCTACGCCATCGACCACGTGCCCGACGTCGGTCTCGGTTTGCCCCACTCCGACGGTCTCCACGAGCGTCACATCGAACGCCGCCGACAGGACGAGCACGCCGAGCGGGACGCTCCGCGCGAGACCGCCAAGCTCCCCGGCCGTCGCGAGCGAGCGCACGAAGACCCCCGGGTCATCGGGATCGGGAGCGATGCGCATCCGGTCGCCGAGGAGAGCGCCTCCGGAGCGAATGCTCGACGGATCCACGGCCAGGACCCCGACCGACTTCGCGTGCGCCCCGGAGCGGATCTCGCGGACCAGCGCCGAGACCAGCGTACTCTTTCCGACGCCGGGTGGACCGGTGATCCCAACGCGGTGCGCACGATCCATCGCTCCCGAGGCGCGGAGGCTCTTGAGCAGCTGGGTCATCGCCGCGCGCGAAGACGCGCGCCGGTCCTCGGTGAGGTTCAACGCCTCGGCGATCGCCGCGCGCTCTCGGGCGACGACGCGCGCGGCGAGCTTCTCCGCGTCGAACGACTCAAGCGGCGGCGGGGCCATGGCTCGCGCGGATGATACCCACCAGGTCGCGCATGATCGCGTTCAGCTCGAAGTCCTTCGGCGTGTAGACCCGCGCGACCCCCGCTTCGACGAGGCGCTTCGCGTCTGCGTCCGGAATGATGCCGCCGACCACGACCGGGAGATCCTTCGCCCCCGCCGCGCGGAGCCCTTTCACGATTCCCGGCACGAGCTCGAGGTGCGAGCCGCTCAGGATCGACAGCCCCACGAGGTGCACCCCCTCTTCGATCGCGCTCGCGACGATCTGCGCGGGCGTCACCCGGATCCCCTCGTAGACGACCTCGAAGCCGACGTCGCGCGCCTTCAGGGCGATCTGCTCGGCGCCGTTGGAGTGCCCGTCGAGGCCCGGCTTGCCGACGAGGATCTTCGCCGCGCGCCCCAGCTCGACGCCGAGCGCGCGCACATCGGCGCGGATCGTCGTCACGTCATCTCCTCCACCGCTCCCCTCGTGCGCCGGCCCCGCCGCGCCGATGCCGGTCGGCGCGCGGTACTCGCCGAAGACGTCCCGGAGCGCCGCGCCCCACTCTCCTGTCGTAACCCCCGCGCGGGCGGCGTCGATCGAGACCGGGACGATGTTCGCCCCCTCCTTCGCCGCTCGCTTGAGCCCCTCGATGGCGCTCTTCACCTTCGCACCGTCACGCTGCCGCTTCCACGCTTCGAGCCGCTCGATCGCGGCGCGCTCCACCTTCGGGTCGACCGTGAGGATGGCCTCGATCCCTCCGGCCGTGAGCGGCGACGGCTCGGTCTCGACGAACTGGTTCACCCCGACGACGATCTGCTCGCCCCGCTCGATTCGCTCGATCCGCGCCGCGTTCGACGCCACGAGGCGCTCCTTGATGTATCCGCTCTCGACCGCCGCGAGCGGCCCTCCGGTCGCGAGGACGTTCTCCACCTCGCGCCACGCCTCGCCCATGAGCCCCTTCACCTGGGCCTCGATGACCGGACTGCCGTCGAAGATGTCCTCGTAGTCGAGCACGTCGGTCTCGTACGCGAGGATCTGCTGCGTCCGGAGGCTCCACTGCTGGTCCCACGCGCGCGGAAGCCCGAGCGCCTCGTTCCACGCTGGGAGCTGCACCGCGCGCGCGCGCGCGTTCTTCGACAGAACCACGGCGAGCATCTCGAGGACGATCCGGACGACGTTGTTCTCCGGCTGCGCCGCCGTGAGCCCGAGCGAGTTCACTTGTACGCCGTAACGAAAGCGCCGGAGCTTCTCGTCGGCGACGCCGTAACGTTCCTCGAGCAGCCGGTCCCAGAGCGCGACGAACGCGCGGAGCTTGCACATCTCCTCGATGAACCGGACCCCCGCGTTGACGAAGAACGAGATTCGTCCGGCGACGCGCGGCATGACCTCGGCCGCCTTCCCCCCCAGGCGATCTTTGACGGTGTCGAGGACGCAGATCGCCGTCGTCAGCGCGTAGGCGAGCTCCTGTACCGTCGTCGCTCCCGCCTCCTGCAAGTGGTAGCTGCAGATGTTGATCGGGTTCCACTCCGGGATGGCGTCGACCGCGTAGGTGATCACGTCGCTCGTGAGGCGAAGAGAATGGCTCGGCGGGAAGATGAACGTGCCGCGCGAGAGGTACTCCTTGAGGATGTCGTTCTGCGTGGTCCCGCTGAGGAGCTTCGCGTCTACGTTTCTCTCGCCGGCGAGCGCGACGTAGAGCGCGAGGAGCCACGGCGCCGTCGCGTTGATCGTCATCGACGTGTTCATCTTCTCGATCGGGATCCCGTCGAAGAGCGCGCGCATGTCCCCGAGGTGCGCGACCGGCACACCGACCTTCCCCACCTCCCCCGCCGCGAGCGGATGGTCCGGGTCGTAACCGGTCTGCGTCGGCAGGTCGAAAGCGACGCTGAGCCCCGTCTGCCCCTTGGCGAGGTTGCGGCGATAGAGCGCGTTCGACGCCTCGGGGGTCGAGTGCCCCGAGTACGTCCGCATGATCCAAGGGCGGTCTCGCGTCTGACTTTTCTTCATCCGCTCGTTCGATTATCGCATTGCGTCATCCGCGCCAGGGCGAAATGATGCGCGTTCACGAATAACCTCTCCAGAGAGAAGCACTGCATGACCGCCGCCGCACGCACGAACGTCGACTCCCCCGCGCCGATCGCCCTCCCCCCCCTCGGGGAGGTTCCGAAGGAGATGAACGCCTGGGTGATCCGCAAAGAACGGTTCGGGGAGCCGATGACCTCGTTCAAGCAGGAGATGATGCCCACCCCGGAGCCCGGACCGGGTGAGGTGCTCGTCCTCGTGATGGCCGCCGGCGTGAACTACAACGGAATCTGGGCCGGGCTCGGCAAGCCGGTCAGCATCCTCGACGTCACGAAGAAGGACTTCCACATCGCGGGGAGCGACGCCTCGGGGGTCGTATGGAAGCTGGGCCAGGGGGTCACGCGGTGGAAGGTTGGTGACGAGGTCGTCCTCCACTGCAACGTGACTTGTGGGCAGTGTCCCGCGTGCAACGGGTTCGATCCGATGGCCTGCGAGGACCAGAAGATCTGGGGCTACGAGACCCCCTACGGCAGCTTCGCTCAGTTCACGCTCGTGCAGTCGCAGCAGCTTCTCAAGAAGCCCAAGGCGCTCTCGTGGGAGGTCGCCGCGAGCTACGGGCTCGTCTATTTCACCGCGTACCGCATGCTCGTCGACCGCGCGCGCGTGCGGCCCGGCGAGAACGTCCTCATCTGGGGGGCGAGCGGAGGACTGGGGATCTTCGCGTGCCAGATCACCAGGCTCCTCGGCGCGACGTCGATCGGCGTCGTGTCCTCACCCGCGAAGGGCGAGCTCGCAAAGAGCGTCGGATGCGATCACATCCTTTATCGCACCGACTATCCGGGGCTCGCGTACCAACCGAACGAGACCCCCGAGCAAGGCAAGGCGCGCGCAGACGCGACGAAGAAGATGGGGAAGGCCATCTGGGAGAAGATCGGCGAGAAGAAGGGGCCGGACGTCGTCTTCGAGCACGTCGGGCAGGAGACCTTCCCCACGAGCGTCTTCCTCGCGAACCGGATGTCGCGGATCGTCATCTGCGGAGCGACGACCGGCTTCAACCTGACGTTCGACGTGCGCCACCTGTGGATGCGGCAGAAGTCGATCATCGGCAGCCACTTCGCCAACGCCGAGGAGTGCCAGCGGGCGAACGAGCTCGTGCATCAGGGGAAGATCAAGCCCGTCCTCACCGAGACGTACGACTTCGCCCACATCCCCGACGCGCACGACGTCATGTACCGGAACAAGCACATGGGGACGATCGCGTGCCTCGTGAGCTCACCGCGCCTCGGGCTGACGAGCCTGGAAGAAGCCCGGGCCGCCGGCTGAAGCGCGCAGACGACGCCGCCCTCAGCGAATGCACTCCGACTGCGGGTAGGCGATCGCCCCTTTCACTCGCCGCTCGGCCGCGACTCGCTGCGCGTGCGCCCGTTCGAGCCTCCCGCGCGCGATGTCGACCCAGCGGTCCTTTTCGGCGTGGGCCTTCACGTCGGCGATGTACTCGCGCCAGCACCCCTCGGCGCGGGCCCACAACGTCGCGGCGCCACGCGGGTCGGCCGCCTGCTTGGCGTACTCGGTGAACCCGAGCGCGACGTACCAGTTTCGCTCGCGCTCGGGGACGAAGAAGACGTTCGGATCGAGCCGGATGATCCCCATGTCCTTGTCGAGGACGAGGGCGAGCGCCGCCTCCTTTGCCCCTGACGGGACGTCGTTGGCTCTGTCGAGCGCGACCGCGAGCCCCCACACCGCCAGCGCCCCCGTGTGGTAGGCGAGCTCGATCATGTTGGGGAGCTGGGCGGAGAGATCGATCGTCGCGCGATAGCCCGCGATCGAGTCTTCGAGGTTCCCGAGATGCATCTGCGCTTCGGCGAGGTTCAGCATCGCCGTGGAGCGGGAACGTTCATCGGTGACCTTGGGCAAGAAGCGCTCGTAGACGCGGAGCTCCTCGTCGCTGCGATCCAGCTTCGCGTATGCGTTCGCGAGCGCGATGAACGCTGAGACGGCCGCGGGGTGGTCCTGGGCGAGATCGAGCGCCGGCTGGAGGACCTCGATCGCTCGCGTGTTGTCCTCGAGGCCGGCGTAGACCTCGCCGAGGTCGAAGCGGAGGCGGACGTCGGGGCTCTTGCCCGCGTCGGCTTCCTCGAGGAGCGTGCGCGCGCGGCGGAGCGTCGGATCGGGGGGGAAGGCGTGGGCGTTCGCGAGAATCTCGCTGACGTGCACGTGGAGGGCGAAGCGCGCGGCCGCCGCCGGATCCTTGACGGCCTCCCACACGTTCATCGGAGTGTCCGCGCGAGCGACCGGCGCGCCGAGCGCTGCGGCCAGCGCGACCGCGACGAGTGGCGCGAGCGCCGCGCAGAAGCCTCTCATCGCCCCCTGCCCCCTCTTGCGCGCGGCGACGACAAGACGTGCGCGCGCGCGTGATCGGCCCACGGCCCCTTTACTCCAGCGCCGGCGAGGTAGGTGGTCCAGAGCTCGCGCGCGGCGCGGGGGTCGCGCTCGCCGAGCGCGACTGCGACGAGCGCATCGGCTTCCCCGAGCGCGCCGACATCCGCGAGTGCGTCTTGGGCGCGCTGGTCAGCCGCTACCTCGCGCGGGTCGCGCTTCCCGGCGCCCGTGTCGAGCGCGATCCGCGACTCCTCGCGCTCTCCCGCGCGATCGAGCGCGAGCGAGAGCGCCATGACGGACACGGCGAGGAGCGAGTCCTGAGCGTCGCGCGATGCCTGCCGCAGGAGCGCGATCGCGTCGTCCAGCCCCGCTTGTCCGCGCCCCTCCGCAAGGAGCGCCGCCTCCAGCTCCGCGCGTCCGCGCTCCGCCGGAGAAAGCCCCGAGACTCGCGGCAAGAGCAAATGAAACGCGGCCTCGGCATCGGCGGCGCGCCCCACCCGCCCGAGAGCCCGGGCCCACGCGAAGAGCGCGGACGGATCGTCCAGCGCGTGACTGTCCTCGGCCATCGCCCCCTCCAGCGCGGCGACGGCTTCATGCCACTGACCGAGCACGACGAGAGCTCGCCCGCGGAGCACGGCGGGGGCGGCGTGCCCGGGGAGCGCGCGCGCCGCGTCGTCCGCGTTGGCGATCGCTTCGCGCGCGTCGTCGGGCGCAGGACCCGAAGCGAGCTTCGCGGCTCCGCTCGCGAGCAGATCGCAGTAGCGCCGGAGCGAAGAGTGCTTCGCTCGCTCCCACACGTTCGACGACGTCGCGCTGGCGAGCGGCGCGCACTCCGTGGGGCGCGCCCCCGTCCACCCCCCGGCTCCGGCCACCTGCCCGAGCACGAAGAGCGTGGCGACGAGCATCGCCGAAAAGCTACCACGCGAGTGCGGGAAGAGGAGTGCTAGCGTCCCTCCCGTGCGCCTCGCAGACACGGTGGGTCGCTGGCTCGGTCGGGTCGAGGTCGTCCTCGGCGGGGCGGAGATCCCTCTTCGAGACGGCGAGGAAGCCCTCGCCGCGGGGGAGCCTGCGCGCGCTCGGGCTGCCGCGCACGAGATCCTCGCGCGCGTTCCGGGATCGCCGCTCGGGCTCGCCCTGCTCGCCGATGCATGCGAGATGGCGGGGCTCGAGGCCGAGCACGCGATGGCCCTCGAGGAGCTCGCCCAGCGAGCACCGTCACGCGCGGACGTCTGGGTTCGCCTCGCGCGCGCCCGCGCAGCGACGGGATCGCCGCGCGCCGAGGTGCGTGACGCCTATGTCCGAGCCCTCGGGGTGGCCGAACCGGGGGGAGATGCCCGGCGCGAGGCGCTGTTGGCGCTGGCGGATCTGGACCTCGGCGAGCGCACGGCGGCGAGCGCCGAGCGCGCGGAGCTCTGGCTCGAGCGCGTCACGGGCGATCGTGCGCCCGACGTCGCGCTTCGCCGCGCCGAGGTTCGGCTCGCTCGCGGCGACGCGGACGGCGCCCTCGCCGAGATCGCTCGCGTCGAGGTGGGGCCGACGGACGCCCGCGCCAACCTCGCCGTCGGGCGCGCCAAGGCGATGCGCCGCGATCCGGAGGCGTTCACGCCGCTGCTGAGAGCCACGATCCTCGACGCACCGGGGGCGAGCGAGGCGCTCTCCTCCGCGCTCGGATGGATTCCGAGCGACGAGTCGGTCCGCGCGCGCGTGAGGAGCGTCACGGAGGCGCGCGGCGAAGCCAAGCTCGCCCGGTTCCGCGCCGCGTTCGCCCGCGCCGAAGGGAGGCGAGATGAGGCGCGTGGGGCCCTCGTAGACGCCGTCCACGCCGGCGAGGCGGGGGCGGCTCGCCCGCTCCTCGATGCGGCGCTCGAAGATCGCGACGCAACGGCGTTGGCGATCGCCGTCGAAGCGCTCGGCTCGCGCGAGGGAGAGTCCGCGCGCGGCGCAGAGGATCCGACGCTTCGGGACGCTCGTCGCATCTCCGTGTCTCTGGGGGGGGGCGGCGCCGGTGAAGCACAGAAGCGCGGCGATGCTCTCCTGGACGACCTGACCTCGCTCTCGACGCCGCGCGCGATCGCGTGGGGCGCGGCGCTTCGCGACGACCTGGCGCGCGCGTGGGTCCCGGTGAAGGGGCCCGCGCGATGGGATCTCGTCCTGGCGCGCCTTGAACAGGTGGCGCGCGCTCTGCACGACCTTGAGTCGAGCGCCCGAATCGCCGGGCTCTCCGCGGAGCGCCGCCGCCCGCTCCGGCTCGCGATCGTCGGCGAGTTCAACGCAGGGAAGAGCACGTTCATCAACGCGCTCGTCGGCCAGGAGATCGCGCCGATGGGGGTCCTTCCGACGACCGCAACCCTCCATCACCTCCGTTATGCGCCCGATCCGATCGCGCGCATCCTCTTCCGCCCGGGCGCCGAGCCCCCCGAACGGATCGCGTCGGTGCTCGACCTGCGCGCGGTGCTCAAATCGATAGACGCGGCCGAGGTCCGGCGTGTCGAGATCCTCCTCCCGATCGCGTCGCTCACACGCGTCGAGGTCCTCGACACGCCCGGGTTCAACGCCCCGGACGTCCTCCACACCGATGCGGCGCGCCGCGCGTTCGGCGAGGCCGACGCCGCGATCTGGCTCCTCGACGCGGGACAGCCGATGAAGCAGAGCGAGCGCGAGATCCTCGACGAGGCGCGAGCCGCCAGGCTCCCCGTCCAGGTCCTGATCAACAAGGCCGACCGCCTTGGCCCGGATGGGTCCGACAACCACGCAGAGGTCCTCGCGTCGGTGCGCGAAGGGCTCGCAGAAATGGGGCTCGCGTCGTGGAGCCCGCCACTCCTCGTCAGCGCGCGACGCGCGCTCGCGGGAAAGCTCGGGGACGCGCAAGCGCTCGCCGAGTCGGGGTGGGCGCGCGTGGAGGAGATGCTCGAGAAAGAGTTCGTCGCGAGGAGCGAGGAGCTGAAGGAGCGGGCGCTTCGCCGACGGGCGCTGGCAATCGTGGCGACCCTAGGCCAGGCCGCGGCGCGCGCCGCCGACGAGGAACGCGCGAACGCAGACTCCGCCCGCAAGCGCGTCGAGGCGCTGGGGCACGCGGCCGCTCGCATCGACCGCGACGCGGAGGGGGTCGCTACGAGGATCGCCGAGGGGCTCGCTCTGCAAGCGACGGCATGGAAGAGCGAGCTGTCGATCGTCGTCGCCGGACGGAATCCGGACGGGCTTGCGACGGATATCTCGCTTCAGCGCTACCGCGTCGAGCGCGCGCTCGCGCTCCTCGCTCGCCCCCTCGCCCACGCCCTCGCCGGAGCCGCGGACGGCTCGGGGATCGCACCGGCCGACCTGTCTCCCATCGCGCGAGCCTCGGTCCGCGCCTTCGCCTCGATCGCAGGAGAGGGGGCACCTCTGCTCCCGCTCGCTCGGAGCGCCGTCGCGTCGCTCGTCGACGTTCTCGCCTCGGCTGCTGCGTCCCCTTCCGCTCCACCGCGGGCAGCAGGCCTGGTAGGCGAGCTGACGTCGTTCGCCGACGTCCTCGCCTAAGCGACCGTCGGGAGCTTGTGCCGCATGACACACATCACGCGGCCTAGGGTCGGTGATGGGGCTCGCGCAGGGCGCCCATGGGGGTAGATTCACCCTGTAGATGTCACGACACACGCCTCCCCGGCTGCAGACCCTCGCCGCACTCGTCCTCGGGCTCGCGGCCTTCGCCATCCCCGTCTCGCGGGCTTCGGGCGAGCCCCCCGCCATCCTCCAGGTCGATGGCGCGCTCGCCGTTCAGGCCGATCGTCTCGAGGTGGACGTCGCTGCGGGCGAGGCGACGCTCACCGGGAACGTAACCCTGACGAAGGGGGACCTCAAAGTGGCGTGCCCGCGGATCGACCTGAAGTTCGACAGCACCCCGCACGTCGTCTGGGCCCGCGGCTCCGGAGGGGTGAGCGCCGACGTCCGTGGGGTACACGCCGAGGGGCCCGAAGCAGAGCTCGACCTCCCGAAGCAGGTGCTCGAGCTCCGCGGGGGTGTTCGCCTCGCCCGCGGGCAGGGGTGGCTCCAGGCGGAGCAGGCCCGGATCGACATCGCGACCGGCAAGGTCACCGCGACGCAGGTAAAGGGCTCGATCCCCGTACCGCCCCGCGGTCCATGACCGCGTCCCGGTTGGTGGGCGAAGGGCTTCACGTCGTTCGCGGGGGAAAGGACATTCTTCGCGGGATCGACCTGGAGGTCCGATCCGGAGAGGTCCTGGCCGTTCTCGGCCCCTCGGGGGCGGGAAAGTCCACGCTCTTCCGGGCGCTCGTCGGTGAGCTTCCGGCGAAGGGGCGCGTCCTCTTCGACGGCGCCGACGTCTCGGACTGGCCGCTGTGGCGCCGGTCGCGGGCTGGGGTGGGGTACGTCCCGCAGACGCCGAGCGTGCTCTGGAATCTGACGGTGCGCGGCAATCTGCTCGCGTTTCATCGGATCGTTCACGGGGAACCTGGCGACACCGAGGCGGGCGCACGCCGGGTCGAGCTCGAGGGGCGCCTGGACGTCCCGGCCGGGGAGCTCTCCGCGGGGGAGCGGCGGAGGCTCGAGCTCGCGCGCGCTCTCGTTCGCCCTCCGCGCGTCCTCATCTGCGACGAGCCTTTTGCCGGGGTCGATCCCGTCGGCTCCGCCAAGATCGCCAAGCTTCTCCAAGGCCTGGCGCATGACGGCGTCGCGATTGTCTTGGCCGATCACCACGTCGCCGAGGCCCTCGCGCTCGCGACACGGGCGATGCTGCTTCTCGACGGGAGAGTCGCCACGGCCGGCGATCCAGCCTCCTTCCAGGACGACCCTCTCGTTCGCGGGCGCTACCTAGGGAGCTGGTCTCGCACGGCCCCCCCTCCCCCCCCCCGGCAGACCCCGTAGCCGATGTCGAGCCCGGCCTGAAAGCATGGGACGGGCCGAACGCCTGGCCGTCCGGCGCTTCCGCTGGCATGATTGTCGCTGATGGAGATCAAGCAGCAGCTAAGGCTCAGTCAGCAGCTGGTGATGACGCCCCAGCTGCAGCAGGCGATCCGCCTCTTGCAGCTTTCGCGCCTCGAGCTCATCGACGAGATCCGCAAGGGGCTCGATGCCAACCCGGTCCTCTCGGACGACGAGGGGGAGCGACCGCCGCCGCAGGCGAACGGCGACGGGGCCCCCCCGCTGGTCGAAAACGGGGCGCTCCTCTCCGACGAGCGACTCGGCTTGAGCGAACGGATGTCCGAGCGGACCCGAGGGGAGGAGCTTCAGCGGGCCAAGGACGAGAAGACCGTCCAGGATATCGACTGGGAGAAATTCCTCGAAAACCGCACCTTGCAGCAGCCCCTCCAGGCGAGCCGCGGCGGGTTCGACGAGCTCCCCCCCATCGAGCAGAACCTCACCAAGCAACAGAGCCTCGTCGATCACCTGAAGTGGCAGCTGCAGCTGTCCGACTTCACCGACTCCGAGCGGCGCTTCGCGGAGCTGGTGCTCGGGAACCTCGACGACAACGGCTTTCTCGATCTGAAGGGGATGGAGCGCGAGGACGGTACCCGCACCCCCGACATCACGCTCGACGAGCTGTCGGAAGAAGCCGGATTGGACCCGGAGGACGCGCCCGAGGTCCTGCGGATGATGCAGGAGTGGGATCCCGTCGGCGCGTGCACGCGCGATCTACGCGAGTGCCTCCGGGTGCAGGCCGAGGTCTTCGGCTGCGACGATCTCGAGCTCGCGATCATCGACAAGCATCTCCACAACCTCGAAAAACATAACTACCAGGCGATCTCACGCGACCTGAAGGTGCCCGTCGAAGAGGTGTACGAGGCGGTAAAGGAGATCCAGAAGCTCGAGAGCCGCCCGGCGCGCAACTTCACCGAGACCGACGAGAAGACGATCGCGATCACCCCGGACGTCTACATCGTGAAGGACGGCGACCGGTTCGTCGTCAGCGACAACGACCGCGGCGTGCAGCGTCTCTTCATCAACGAGTCGCTCACGAAGCAGCTCCTGAAGGACCCGAACGCCAAGGAGTTCATCGGCGAGAAGCTCCGGAACGCGCAGTGGCTGATCCGCGCGATCGAGCAGCGCCGAAAGACGATCATCCGGGTGACGGAGTGCATCGTCGAGAAGCAGCGCGACTTCTTCGAGAAGGGGGTCGCCTATCTGAAGCCGATGATCCTGCGCGACGTCGCCGAGGCCGTCGGGATGCACGAGTCGACGATCAGCCGCGTGACGACGAACAAGTACGTGCATACGCCGCAGGGGCTCTTCGAGCTCAAATACTTCTTCAACTCGTCGATCCGCCGCGTGTCCGAGGACGACATCGCCTCGGAGAGCGTGAAGCAGGCGATCAAGAAGATCATCGAAGGCGAGGACAAGGCGAACCCTTTGAGCGACCAGGCGATCGTCGAGATCCTCGCGAAGAACGACGGCATCCAGATCGCGCGCCGCACGGTGGCCAAGTACCGCGAGATGCTCGGTATCCTCGCGTCGAGCAAGCGGAAGAAGCTGTTCTAGAGCCGTCTTCCCGGTGTTGATCCATCTCTCGGGGACCTCGATGAGCCCCCTGACCCTCACGCTGCTCTTCTTCGCCGCGGCGTTGGGAGGCGCTCTCAACTCCGTCGCAGGTGGCGGGAGCTTCATCGCGTTCCCCGCCCTCCTCTTCGCCGGCGTCGCCCCCGTCGTGGCGAACGCCACGAACACGGTCGCTCTCTGGCCCGCGGGGCTCGCCAGCGCCTTCGCCTACCGACGCGAGCTGACCGGCTCCCGATCGATGCTCGTGGTGCTGTCCGCCGCGAGCCTCGTCGGCGGGATCGCCGGAGCCGAGCTGCTCCTGAAGACGAGCGAGACGACGTTCGTGCACCTCCTGCCGTGGCTCCTCCTCGTGGCGACTGTCCTCTTCACCGGGGGCAAGCGGCTCACTTCCTGGTTTCGACCAGGGCAGGCCGAAAAGGCGGAGAACGTGGAGCAGAGCACCTCCCCTCGCGCGCTCGCGGTCGTCGCGGTCGTGCAGACCGTCATCGCCGTCTACGGCGGGTACTTCGGCGGCGGGATGGGGATCCTCATGCTGGCCACGCTGTCGCTCGCCGGGATGACGAACATCCACGCGATGAATGCCTTGAAGACAATCCTGGGGGCGGTCATCAACGGCGTCGCCGTCGCGCTCTTCATTGCAGCTGGCGCGGTGGCGTGGGTGCCGGGGAGCGTGATGGTCGTCGGCGGGATCGTGGGCGGATATGCCGGCGCGACGCTTGCCCGAAAGATCGCCCCCGACCGCGTCCGCACGTTCGTGGGTGTCGTGGCCTGGGGGATGACGATCTACTTCTTCATCCGGCGCTAGGCGACGCGTCGCCGTCGAAGTCGAAGCCGTAGAAGCCGGCGTTCTCGAGCACGGGGAGCTCCGCCTTCTGCACGAGGATCGTCCGCACCGCCCAGACGTCCGGGAAGATGCGGTACTTGAGCGCGGTCTGGTCGAGGTAGTCGACCCCGGCCGATCCTCCGGTCCCCGTCCTGCGCCCGATCACACGCTCGACCATGCGCGCGTGTCGCTGGCGGAAGATCACGAACGCCTGCTCGAAGGCGACGACCGCATCGATAACCTCCCGGGGCCACGCGAGGAGCGGCAGATCTCGGTAGCTCTCGATGAACACGAGCGCGGCGCGCACGCGTGAAGCCCGAGCGCGCGCGGCCCCGTCGCCAGCGACGTCCTCGGCGAGCAAGAAGGAGCGCGCCCCTGCGGTCTCCTTCGCGTAGCGGTCCTCGAGCCGCTTTCCGTCGGCGGGCGTAAGGGCGACGGTCTTCGCAATTTCCATCCCGCGACTGAGCGCCTTGGCGTGCGTGCCGCAGTAAGCATCGATGAACGCGCGGACGCGCTCGTCGTCCCCCGACTGACCAGGGAGCGACCCTTGGATCGGCGTTCGGTACAGCCACTCGCGGATCGCGTCGGCGAGCGTCGGGCGATCGGCGAGCCGCGCGTTCACGCGACGCGACGCCGCCGTCTCCCGGCCGCCATCCTTCAGGGCCTCGATGTAGCTGTGCTCGTGCCCGAGCGGGATCCGATCGGAGTCGGGGAGTCCGAGCAGGATCTCGATCTCGCGCATCTGTGCCGACTGAAATCCGCTCGCGGGGCTCAGCTTGTCGCGGAACGACAGGTACTCGCGCGTCGTCATCGTCTCCATCAGCGCGAAATGCTCCGAGACCATCTGCAATATGGTCGCCATCCGGCGGATCCCGCCCACGGCCGAGGACAACGCCTGCTCGGGGACGAGCGGGCGCGCGAAGAGATCGCGCACGCTCACCACCTCGCGGATGACCAGCTTGAACCAGAGCTCGTCGATCTGGTGGATGACGATGAACATGTGCTCGTCGTTCGTGAGCTCGGCGTCGCTGGCGGCGAGGCCTCCCTGGAGTGCGAGGAGCTCCTCGACGCGGATGTAGTCCCAATAGGCGGTCGGTTTCCGGATCATCGGGGGGCACGCTGCCATAGTGGGTGGCGCGGGACCAGACCGTCACCGCCTCGACGGTTGCCTTCCTGCCCCTGTCGCGCGAAAACGCGGGCCCCAATGACGCCCCAGCCCCGCCGCACGCTTTACCCCGACGTCCCCGCCAACCGCACAGGCCGCCTCCGCGTCTCCGACGTCCACGAGCTCTACTTCGAGGAGTCCGGCAACCCGAACGGAAAGCCGGTCGTCTTCCTCCACGGCGGCCCTGGCGCCGGGACCGAGCCGCGGTACCGGCGCTTCTTCGACCCGGAGCGCTACCGCATCGTCCTCTTCGATCAGCGCGGCTCCGGAAAGAGCACGCCGCACGCCTCGCTCGTTGACAACACGACGTGGCACCTCGTGAGCGACATCGAGGCCATCCGGGAGCACCTCGGGATCGGAAAATGGCAGGTTTTCGGCGGCTCGTGGGGGAGCACGCTCGCGATCGCGTACGCGCAGACGCATCCAGAACGGGTGACGGAGCTCGTGCTCCGGGGGATCTTCCTCTTGCGCAAGCAGGAGATCGACTGGTTCTACCAGCGCGGCGCGAGCGCGCTATTTCCCGACGCATGGGAGGCCTACCTCGCGCCGATTCCGGAGAGCGAGCGCTCGGATCTGGTCCGCGCGTACCATCGCCGGCTCACGAGCGACGACGCGCGTATCCGGGCCGAGGCGGCGCGCGCCTGGAGCGTCTGGGAAGGGAGCACGAGCTGCCTCTTCACGAACCCGGAGCTCATCGCGCGTTTCGGCGGCGACGAGTTCGCGGAGGCGTTCGCGCGAATCGAGTGCCACTACTTCGTCAACGACGGGTTCTTCGACCGAGAGCGCGATCCGCTCAGTCGCACCCGGATCGATCGAATCCGGAAGATCCCGGCGGTCATCGTGCAGGGGCGCTACGACGTGGTCTGCCCGATGGAGACCGCGTGGGCGCTCCACCGGGCGTGGCCCGAGGCCGATCTCCGTATCGTGCCCGACGCCGGGCACTCGGCGATGGAGCCGGGGAACGTGCACGAGCTGGTGAGCGCGACGGACGGTTTCCGCCAATGACAATGAAAGAACGAGTCGCGTTCATCACGGGGGGTACCTCCGGAATCGGCGAGGCGTGCGCGCGGCTCTTCGCGAAGAACGGCGCGCGGGTGGTCGTTGCGGGGAGGAGAAAGGAGCGGCTCGACGCGATCGCGCGCGACCTCGGCCAGGCCTGCCACCCCCTTTCCCTGGACGTGCGCGACGCCGACGCCGTGAAGCGAGCCTTCGACGACCTTCCGGCGGCGTTCCAGGCCGTCGACGTCCTGGTCAACGCCGCGGGGGGGGCGCACGGTCTCGAGCGCGCGCAAGCGGCCGACCTGCGCGACTGGGACGAGATGATCGCCGCGAACGTGACCGGACTCGTTCACGTGACGCGGGCCGCGCTCGCCGGCATGACAGAGCGGAAGCGAGGCCATATCGTGAACCTCGGCTCCGTCGCGGGATCGTTTCCCTACCCCGGCGGCAACGTGTACGGCGCGACGAAGGCGTTCGTAGAGCGCTTCTCTTCGAACCTGCGCGCCGATCTGCTCGGGGTGCCGATTCGCGTGACGAACATCGAGCCCGGAATGGTAGAGACGGAGTTCTCCCTCGTCCGCTTCGCCGGAGACGACGCGAAGGCCCGCGCCGTGTACGCCGGCATGACCCCCCTCGTCGCTGCGGACATCGCTGATCTCATCCTCTTTGCCGTGACCCGCCCTGCGCACGTGAACGTGAATCGGATCGAGGTGATGCCTGTGGAGCAGGCCTTTTCGCCGTTCAGCGTCCATCGCTCGCCCAGCACCAGCGTCACAGCGACGGGCGCGAGCTCTGACGAAAAACCGAACAGATGAACCACCCAAACCCCGCACCTTTCGAGGCTGCGGGAACCTGTTTCACAGATGAAATGCCGAGTGAGACCCGGTCGGGGAGTTCCTCAATGAAAACAGCATCGCGCTCCGTGGCATATCCCGTGCATCTTCGTTCGGTCGCAGCGTCTGTGGCCCTCCCCCCCCCCCGGCCC
>JBKQKP010000373.1:0-22852 GCA_052147435.1 Polyangiaceae bacterium
GGCGGGGGGTTCTCAAATCGCCTCGAAATACCTCCACAGCTCCCAATCCGACACCGCCCGCTCGTACTGCCGCGTCTCCCAGTCCCGCGTCCGCACGTAGTGATCCACGAACGGCTCGCCCAGGATCTCCCGCGCCGCTTTGCTCTCCGCGAGCGCCGCGTTCGCCTCGCGGAGCGTCCTCGGGAGGGGCGCGAACCCCGCCTCGCCGCGCGACGCGTCCCCGCTCGCCGGCTTGGGGGGCGCGATCTTCTTCTCCATGCCGTAGAGCCCCGCCGCGAGGCACGTCGCGATCGCCACGTACGGATTGATGTCCGCCGCCGTCTGCCGGTACTCGAGGCGCGTCCCCTTCACGCCGCCGGCGATCGTCCGGATCGCGCAGGTCCGGTTCTCGATCCCCCACGACGCCGTGAGCGGCGCCCACACGCCGGGGACGTAGCGCTTGTACGCGTTCACCGTCGGCGCATAGAGCGCGGTCAGCTCGGGCATCAGCGCCACCTGGCCGCCGAGGTAGTTCTTCGCCGTCGCGGAGAGCGAGTTTGGATCGCTCGCGTCGTAAAAGACGTTCGTGTCCCCCTTCCACAGCGACTGATGCAGATGCCCGCTCGAGCCGGGGAGCTCGGCGTTCCACTTCGCCATGAACGTGCACGACAGGTTCCGCTCGAAGCACACCTGCTTCATCGCCGTCTTGAAGAGCGCCGCTTTGTCCCCCATCCGGAGCGCTTCGTCGTAGCGGATCGCCACCTCGTACACCCCCGGGCCGGTCTCCGTGTGGAGCCCCTCGATCGGGATGTCGAACGACTCCATGTCGTCGAGGATCGCGTGGCACAGCTCCGAGTTCTGCCCTTCGCGGACCCACGAGTACCCGAACATCCCGGGCGACAGCGGCGCGAGCCCACGGAACCCCTTCTGGTGCAGCGTCTCGCTCGTCTCTTTGAAGAGGAAGAACTCGAACTCGCACGCGAACGTCGCCGAGAGCCCGAGCGCCTTGGCGCGCGCGAGGATCCCCTTCAAGAGCGACCGCGGACAGGCCGCGTGCGGCGTCCCGTCCTCGTGCACGAAATCGACGAGGAACGCCGCGGTGTCCTTCTCCCAGGGGAGGACGCGGAACGTGTCGAGATCGATGGTGGCATGCGTGTCGGGGTAGCCGGTGTGCCAGCCGGTGACGCGGGCGTTGTCGTACAGGACGTCGGCGATGTCCCAGCCGAAGATGACGTCGCAGAAGCCGAGCCCCCCTTCGACCGCGCTCCAGAACTTGTCGAGCGAGACGTACTTGCCGCGCAAGACGCCGTCGAGATCGAAGCCGCCGATCTTGACCTTCTTGATCCCGTGCTTGCCGAACGCCTCGCGGAGCTGCTTCGCGTCCATGATCGCTTTCCCTCGCTCTCGTTCGATCGTGAGTGCCGGACGAACGGTACCAGCGGTCCCGCCGTCAGGGGGTGAGGTCTTTGACGTCGATCGCCCCGCGTGACGTCGTCATGCGCCGCACGATCTCGCCCGCCACCGGATCGCGCGGCGAGAAGGGGCGAAGGTCGTCGATGGCGTGCGCGACGATGTCGCGCTCGGACGCCGCGGCGAGCGCGACCAGGCGTGCGCGCAGGAGTCGCACGGTGAGGCCGAGGAGCTCGGGATCCCCCTCGACGGCCTTCACGAGTCGATCGCGCGGGAGCTCTTCCAGTGCGCGGCGCCGATCGCTCCCGCCGCGAGGCTCCGGCTCGAAGCGCGCGAAGAGCCCGACCGGGACGAGATGGCGCGCGAGCGAGCGGTCCCACGCCGGGTCGTACGCCGCGACGAGCGGACGCTCCTGCGCGAGCTGCGAGAGCGACCACTCCTCTTGCGCGCCGAGGAGCGCGGCGTCCCTCCAGATCGGCGACAGCTTCGGATCGCGCGTCAGCTCGCGCATCGCGCCCCGCCCAGCCAGATCGAAGAGCGGTACGAGCGCGAGGTCCGCCCGGAGCTCGCCCGATCCGCGCGTCGAATAAAGGCGCGTCTCGACGGATCGGTCACGGATGAGGACCATCGCCCCCGCCGGGAGCGCCCCCCACGCTGCGTCGTCCCATGTCTCGCTCGCCTCGCCCGCCCCCTTCGATCGCTCCTCGGCGCGCGCGCTCGAGTCGTCGGCGGCGCGCGCGGGGAGAGCCGCTTCGAGCACGAGGATCATCGCGGCGCTCGCCCGCGCGAACGGGATCCTCGCCTGCGCGACCGCCACCACGATCGCCTGCATCGCCACGCCGGCGAGCGCGCACGCCGCCCCTACCCCGGCGATCACCGGCGCTCCGTAGCGCGTCGGCCCCGCGGGGGCGCCGAGCAGCATCGCGAGGCCACCGACGCACGCGAGCGCCGCGAGCGCCGCCGTCGCCGGACGTGCGCGGACGGATCGCGCGCCGAGCACCGCCCCGGCGACGGCGAGCAAGCTGGTCACGATCCCCACGTCGTCGCGCACGAGCGCCATCGGGATCCCCGCCGCGCTCTCCCCGTGCTCCCCCGCGAGCCCGGCGAACGGCCCGACGGCCATCGCGATCGGCGACGTTCGCCGCGCGAACGCGATCGCGAGCGGCGCGATCCCCACTGCGAAGGCGATCGCGCCTCGAACGAGCGCCCCCTTCGTGAGGAGCGCACGCCTCTCCCCCCCCGCCAACGCCGCCGCGAACGCCCCGATCGACGCCAGTGCCGCGAGCCCGACGAGCGGCTCGTACGAGAGCGCCCCCCCCAGCGCGAGACACGCGAGCGGCACCCGACCGTCGCCGACCGGCGCTCCGAGAAGAATCGCGGCAGGCGCGAGCGCGAGGAGCGCCCCGAACGTCCCCCCCGCCGGCGCCGCCGCCTCCAGCTGCCAGCTCGGAGAGAGCGTCGCCGCGAGCGCCGCGAGCGCCGCCACGACCGATCCGACTCGCGCCGTCACCGCACATCGCGCCAAGAGCTCGCGCGCCATCACGAACAGCGCTCCCCCCCCTACGCCGCAGGCCACGGCGCTCGCAAGCGCCGCGCGCGTCGCCCTCGTCCCTGCGGGAAGCCACGCGAAGAGCCCGCACCACGGCGCGTCGAGCGCGCGAAGCGCCCCTGTCCACCCGAGCCCGAGCGCCCGGAGCACCGCCTCGTCGTGCGCCGCATCCGCCACGTTGGCCGCGTGGGCCACCGCGAGGCCTGCGGGGAGAGCCACCGTTACCGCAAACAGGGCCCCCCACCAGCGATCGCGCCCATCAGGATTGGCGGACACCGCCCCCTTCTACTACCTTCCACGCCCCTACCGCTTCTTTCCCATACCCCGAGCATCCCGACGGCACGTCTGGGGCCCGCGGCGTGATCCACACGAGGAGACTCCCTTGGCCAGGTTCATCGACGAGCTGAAACGAACGCACAACGCCGCCGCCCTCCGCGCCTCCGACGAGGGGCACGAGGTCGTCCTGTTCGGCTGGGTGGCGAGCTACCGCGACCACGGCGGCTGCGTGTTCGTCGATCTCCGGGACCGCGAGGGGATAACTCAGCTCGTCTTCGATCCGGACCTCAAGGGGCACGGAGAGCTCCCGCGAAAGTCGTACGACGAAGCCCAGGCCGTCCGGAGCGAGTGGGTCATCGGCGTCCGCGGGATCGTCGTGAGCCGCGGCGCGAACAAGAACCCGCGGCTCGTCACGGGTGAAATCGAGGTCCACGTCATCGAGCTCGCCATCTTCAACCGCGCCGACACGCCCCCGTTCGAGATCGTCGACGTGAGCGACACCCACGAGGAGAAGCGCCTTCAGTACCGCTACCTCGATCTCCGGCGCGCCCCGCTCCAGAAGACCCTCCGCGTCCGCCACCGTATTCACCAGACGACCCGCCGCTACTTCGACGACGCCGGTTTCCTTGAGCTCGAGACCCCGGTGATGGTGAAGTACACGCCGGGAGGGGCGCGCAACTTCCTCGTCCCGAGCCGCATGAACCCGGGGAAGTTCTTCGCGCTCGCCGAGAGCCCGCAGCTCTTCAAGCAGCTCTACATGGTCGCGGGGTTCGACCGGTACTTCCAGATCGTCAAATGCTTCCGCGACGAGGACCTTCGCCTCGACCGCCAGCCGGAGTTCACGCAGATCGACGTCGAGATGTCGTTCGTGAACCAGGACGACGTCTTCAAGATCATCGAAGGGCTCATCTTCCGCATCTGGGAAGAGGTGCTGAAGATCGATCTCTCGGAGACCTACCCGAGCGGCCGCTTCCCGCAGATGCCGTTCGAGGAGTCGATGGCCCTCTACGGCAACGACAAGCCCGACCTGCGCTTCGGCATGCCGCACACCGACATCACGGACGCGATCATCGAGCACGGCGGTGGCGGGGTCTCGTTCTGGAAGGAGATCGCCGACAAATTCGCGAGCGGCAAGTACCGCCGCGATCTCCCCGCGGAGATCGTGAAGGCCATCCGCCTCCCCGCCGCGAACGCGCTCTCCCGCGCCGAGCTCGACAAGCTCGAGGAGTTCGTGAAGGGAATGGGGGCGAAGGGGCTCGCGCGCGCGAAGGTCGACGCCGAGGGGAACTGGACGCAGTCGCCGCTCGCGAAGACGATCACCCCCGAGCTCCGCAAGGCGATCAACGCGAAGTGCGGCGCCACCGACGGCGATCTGCTCCTCTTCCAGTTCGGCAAGGAGAGCGTCGTCCAGACGGTGATGGCGAACTTGCGGATCCACCTCGCGAAGAAGGCGGGGCTGATTCCCGACAGCGGGCACGGCGGGAAGTTCAACTTCCTCTGGGTCGTGAACCCGCCGCTCTTCGAGTACGACGAGGACCGGAAGGGGTGGGTCGCCGCGCACCACGCGTTCACCCGCCCACACGACGACTGCGTCGGGCTCCTCGAGACGGACCCGGGCAAGGTCCTCTGCTACCGCTACGACCTCGTCCTCAACGGCTTCGAGGTCGGCGGCGGATCGATCCGTCTCCACGACCCGAACGTGCAGGCGAAGGTGTTCCGCGCGCTCGGCATCGCGGACGACGAAGCGCGCGCGAAGTTCGGCTTCCTCCTCGACGCGCTCCGCTACGGCGCGCCGCCGCACGGCGGGATCGCGCTCGGTATGGACCGCCTGGCGATGCTCCTGTCGGGGGCCGAGAGCCTGCGCGACGTCATCCCGTTTCCGAAGACGCAGAAAGGGACGGACCTCATGACGGACGCGCCGAGCAAGGCGGGCCCCGAGCAGCTCCAGGAGCTGCGGATCCGGACGGTGGAGCCGCAACCGTGAGCGCGGGACGAAGCACCGGCCGCGCGCTCCTCGCGATGACGGTCGCGCTCGTGGCGACGAAGCTCTCGGTGGCAGGATGCAGCGACGTGGGTTCGTACATCTACTCCGGGGAGCAGTACGACCCGGTGCTCCAGTGCCTCGAGCCGGTGTCGAGCATCGACATCATCGCCGGCAACGCGCCCGGGTCGTGCAACCCCGTGTGCATCCTCTCCCTCCCGGAAGACGGCGGTCAGATCGCGTACGTGAGCACGATGTGCCCCCCGTATCCGGTCTACCCGTACGAGTCCGACGCGAGCACCGATCCGCTCTGCGTCGCCGCGCTCGAGGCGTTCGCGCGCGACGCGCTGTGCGAGGACGGCGGCGTCGTGCTTCCACCAAGCGAGGACTCGGGCGTGGACGCCGGGGTCGACGCGGACGCGGGCGTTCAGGACTCCGGCGAACCGATCACGGACGCGACCGGAAACGACGCGACAGAGAACGACGCGACAGGGAGCGACGCGACTGCAGACGCGACCCAGCCCATCGACGCAGCGAACGACGCGCCTGCGGACTGAGAACGACCCTCCACGTGACCGCATTGAGACGGTCTTCGTGGCGCTTCGACCTTTGACTGACCTTCGGTCAGTGACCTAGGGTCACCCGCGTAATGGGAGCCGCCCGCCAGACTCAGGCCGACGAGACCCGCCGGCGAATCTTCGCCTCGGCGGCCCAGCTCTTCGCGCTCCAGGGCTATCGGCAAACGACGGTCGAGCAGATCGCGCGGCACGCGGGCGTCGCGAAGGGGACCTTCTTCCTCCACTTCGCCAGCAAGGACGTCGTCATCACCCAGCTCGTTCGCGTCCAGACGCGGGCGGCCCGCCGAGCGCGCGAGCAGGCCGTCGAGGCGGGGGGATCCCCGGTGGCGCGCCTCCGGCAGGCCGTGATGACGCTCGGGGAGCAGGCCTCGGCGAGCATCGAGCTCAGTCGCGCCGTGCTCGCTGCGGGGCTCGATAACCCGGAGGTCGCCGCCGAGTCGAACGCGATGTTTCAAGTCGTCCTCGAGGACATGGTCGCGGACGCTCGCGCCGCGCAGGCGGCGGGGGAGCTTGCGCGCTCGCCGAGCGCCGAGACGATCGCGGGCGTCCTGATGGCCTCGTACCTTGGCACCGCGCTCTGGGCGACGACCACGCGCACCACCGAGCGCATCGCCGATGTTCTCGCGCCGCTCGTCGATGCGAGTCTCGCGGCGTTCGCGAAGGGGGCCGAGGCCCGCGCAGGAGCACGAGAGCGGCGCCCGAGTCGCGCGCGCACCACGTCAAGAGGAGGGAAGCGATGAAGCTGCGATCTCTTCTCTTCGTGGCGTTCGCGGCGCTCGCCGCGCCCGCGTATGCATGCGGGACGAGCGACGGCGCCGATGCGAACGTGGCCACGGGCGTTCCTTCGCTCGGAGACGCAAGCGCGGGGGGCTCGACCGGGGCGACGAGCACGACCGGCGGTCCGTCGGGCTCGACCGGCGGGGACTCGACGTCCGACGACGGAGGCTCGAAGGGCCCCGCCCCTCTGGGGACCGCCGACGGTGGCCCGTGCGGTGCGCGCACGGGCATGCGTGGGCTGACGAGCCGCAGCATGACCGTCGCCGGTCTCGCGCGGACGTACATGATCTACTTGCCCACCACCCTCGATCCGAACAAGCCCATCCCCTTCGTCTTCGTCCACCACGGCTACACGATGAGCGGCGAAGCGATGCACACCATCACCGAGTACTCCGCGCTCGCCGACAGCGAGGGGATCGGCGTCGCCTTCCCGGACGGCCAGTCGGGTCCGAACTCGCTCGGCGCACCATGGAACGTGGGAGACGACACGTGCCCGTCAACGGGGGGCCCCACTCAGTTCGTCAGCGCGACAGGCGACGACTTCGCGTTCCTGGACGCGATGGAGGCCGACGTCTCCCAAGACCAGTGCCTCGACTCCACTCACGTCTTCGTCACGGGCTTCTCGATGGGGGGCTACTTCGCGCACCAGGTGGCGTGCATGCGGCCGGACATCCGCGCGGTCGCTCCCCACTCGGGGGGTACGCACGACCTCAGCACGTGCGTGACCGGCCACAAGCCGATCATCATCTTCCACGGCGGCAGCGACCCGCTCATCCCCACAGGCTGCGACGATCCGACGGCCGGCAACACCCCGTTGGGATTCACCCCGTCCGCGACCGCGTGGGCGGCGCACAACGGGTGCTCGAACACGGTCACCACGGTGCCGGTCGAGGGGGGACAGTGCAGCTACTACCAGGGGTGTCCCGCCGACGGACAGGTCGCGCTCTGCGTTCTCACGGGCATGGGGCACTGCTGGGCGGGCGGCTCCGAGGACGCCGGTGTCTTCTCGTGCCCCGGCTACCAGAGCGCGACGCAGCTGCAGTGGCAGTTTTACAAGACGTACGCTTGGTGATCCGCGATTCGCGGCGCACGAGCTCGACAGCCGTCAGATGTAGCGCGTCCAGCCGTCCGGGTGCGCCGCCTTGTAGCTCCGGTAGCGCGCGCAGGGCCACGCCAGAAGCGCGATCGTGACCGCAGCGCAGATCCACGTCTTCGCGAGCCCGTCGTGATGGCGGTCCCAGCCGAGGAGCAGCTGCGTCCCCGCCATGAGGTGCACGTGAAACAGGTAGTAGAAGAAGGCTGTCGAGCCGAGGAGTGAGAGAAAGGCGAGCTCCCGACGCGGGAGCTTGGGGTCGTCCAGCGCCATGAAGCCCGCCAGGAGGACGAACGCGATTCCGAGCTCGAGGGTCGTGAAGGTGATGCTCGGCGGGTACTTGTTGACGTGCAGCCACTGGAGCGCGTCGAGCGAGTCTCGGTGGAGGTTCCAGTTGCCGTAACCGTCGACGCCGCGCAGCACCGCGAAGAGCGCCAGGAGCCCCACGCCGACGAGCGCCAGCGAGCGAGCGCTCGTCTCGCGCGGACGCGGCTCGAGTAGCCAGCGTCCCAGCACCCAGCCGAAGATCATGATCGAGAGCCACGGCAAGAGCGGATAGACGCTGATGACCCCAGCGCAGACCCGGCCGCCGACGATGACGAGGCTCCACAGCCCGTGCCATGGCTGGGCGACTGGCTGCCAGCGTGTCGAGAGCTCTCCTGCGCCCTGGATGGTGACCGCGATCGCCATGAGCGCCGCCGAGGAGAGCCTCCGGAGCGCGGCCATGCACACGATCGACAGCCCGATGGCATAGAGCACCTGGAGGATGATCGGGTGGTAGAGGGTGAACCCGAGCGACATCCAGAGAGGATCGAGCGCCGCGATGAAGAGGCCGCGGGTGACGATGAAGCGCGTCTGCCCCGGCTGCCCGCGCCGCTTCTCCGCCGAGAGCGCCAGCGACGCCCCGGCGAGCAGCACGAACGTCGGCGCGCACAGGTGCGTGATCCATCGGGTGAGAAACTCGCCGGCTGGGAGAGGAGAGCCGCGCACCCAGTCCGCGCCGTTGTCGCCGTGCATGTGGGCTGCGTCGAACGTGGAGCCGGAGTGGTCGACCGTCATGAGGATCATGACCAGCCCGCGGAGCCAGTCGATGGCGCGGATTCGCATCAGCGATCTCTCAGCGATCTTTCAGGTTGGGTCGAGTCGTCGTTTGCATCGGCCGAGATTACGCGACGACGCAGTGCACCTCGTGCACAACGTTGGTAGCCCGTTGCACTTCGAGGTTGTGCAACGCGTGCACTGAATCCGAAAAGGCCGGGGTGGGTGTGCAGCTTTTTGCCGAAGGAACGCGTGGTGTCGCACGAACCCGGACGTGGCCCCCATCTTGCTCTGGACGGCGCTCGCCAGGGCGCACGACCCGGCGAGGAGGCCTAGTTGATGAAGCGGACGGCGAGTGTCTCGTTGATCGTGGCGGCGTTCGGGGCGAACGCCGGGTGCGCTGCGCCGGTCGATCCCGCCGGCAGCACGGGTGAGCCCGCGACGCAGGGTGCTCCCGCCGCGATGGCCGCACCCCGCAGCGATCCAAAGACGGAGATGGACCTCGTCACGTACACCTACTGGGTTGCTTTCGAGAACGGCTGGAGCGCGCTCCCCAGCGTCTCGGGCCAGCCCTACGGCGCCGGCACGGGCGGCTATCCGAACTACACGTTCACGTTCCCGACGCCCTGGATCTCGTGGATCGGCACGACCGGACAGACCAATCCCATCGTCGACTTCGACGCCTGGATGTACGAGCACACGGAGCTCGCCCCGATCGAGTCGAACGACGTGCCTGCCTACGACTCGTACCAGTGGTGGGTCGCGCAGGTCACCGTCGAGTCATGCTCGCCCCCCAACGCCCCTCCGAGCACGCTCTACTCCACGATCCCTTGCATCGGGAGCTTCGTGACCGGCCTGCGCTTCCTGGTCCCGTTCACGAACACGACGGAGGAGGGGGCGCTCGAGGCCGCGGAGGCCAGCGGGTTCGGCCAGGCATCGGATGTAGCTGCAAGCATCACGTTCCGCCCGCAGATCTACGAGCTCATCCCCAATGGTGAAGGGGGATTCGTGGCCGGCACGGGCCCCGGCGGGTCTACGAACTTGCTGCTGAGTGGGCCGATCCAAGAGTATCCGTACGCGGACGTGCACGATCCCCGGCAGCCGCCGAACTGACCGCGCGCCGCAGCTGCGAGCTAGGGGCACTTCGCTGCGCCGACGAGCTTCCCGCTCGCCGCGTCGAAGGTCGCACCCGACTCGACGCCGTCGCTCGCGAGGCCGCGCGTATCGACGCCATAGCACTCGACCACCATGTCAGCCTGCGTCTCGCCAGTGAGCGGATCGAAGTCGAGCTTCGTGTCCGCACCGTTCAGATCGACGTTCGCGCCATGCCTCAGGACGTCGATCGCCTCGAAGATGTGGTTCGGTCCGACGTCGATCGGCTTGCCGGGCGGGAGGAGCCGCGGCAACGCAGCTGCGAGAGCGGTGCCCGTGATTGGGGCGTCGGCAACGTACGCCGCGTAAGCGACGACGTACGCCGCGTCGTAGGAGGGCGCCGGAGTGTCGTTCACGCTCATCTTCGCGAACTCCGAGCTGTAGTGCATCGCGAGCTGCGTGTTCGCCGGGCTGTTCTCCGGGGTTGAGACTCCGAAGAAGCGACGCCGGCGCTCCGCGTTCTTGCCGAGGAAACCGAGGAGCGGTTGCCCCATCAGGTTGGTGACGCTCACCCAATACGGTCGGCGCGCGCCGTGCCAGGCGTCTTCGACAGGAGCGATGACGTTGTCCACGAGCTCCTCCTCCCCGGCGTAGAGAATGACGTGTGGGGCGAGCCGAACGAGCTGCGAGACGATCGCGGCGTAGTCAGGGCGCGAGCCAGGCGAGTTCGGGTCGTCGTAGACGAGTTGTGCGAAATTCTCGCCGTTCGCGAGGGCCGATCGCCCGTTGAGCGAGAGGATCTTGCCGACGGCCTCCGCCATCGACAACCCGTACTGGTTCTTCTGCCTCACGAACACCGCTCGCATCGGCGCAGCTCCGGAGACGACGCCGGCCGCGCGAAGGCGCGGCTCGATGATCTCAGAGACGATTCGCGAAGCGGGCAATGCGTTGAGCGTGCTCACCGACGCGGTCCGCCAAACAAGGCGAGGCCCGTCCCCCGGCTGCGGTACCTGGGTCACCTGGGCGCTCGGATTCGTCGCCAGGACGAGGACGCCTCGCGGAACGAAGACGTCTCGGGCGAGCTCGATCGCCTCGGCGCTCGATTTGAACCCGATGACGGCCGAGACACCGACGTCATCGACGAGATGTTGCGCGCTCGCTCGCGCGTCCTGAACGTCGTCGCACGCGACGACGGCGAGCGAGCGCGGTGCCCCGTCGGCAGTGCGCGCAGGAATGCCCCGCGTCGCTTCGTGAAAATCCCGCCGCGCGAGCTCGATGGCCTGCGTATCGGGAATGCCGTTGAGCGCGGCGGCGGGACCGGTCCTGGGAAACATCGCGCCGATCCACACCGTTCGATCGTCCTCCGCATCACCCGGCTCGGCGAGGACCTCGCACCACGTCGTTTGGAGCGGAGCGCACCGCCCTTTCCGGCACACCCTCGGCCCCGCCGCCGCGTCCCCTTCCCGGCACTCCGCGCTCTTCGTGCACACCGCCAGAGCGGCGCTCGCAGGTAGGTGCGGCGCCGCGTGGCCCGCTCGCTGGGCTCGCCCACGCAGCACCGCGACGCCCGCCGCTGCGCTGGCCAGAAGCGCCACCCCGAGCGAAGCCATCGCGATCGACCTCAGCCCCCGGATCTGCCGCTCTTGGCGCACCCTCGTTTCGCCGCCAATCGTCTTGCTGGTGCTCCCGAGCCCCGTCTCGGTGACGGCGTTCGCGAGCGGCACGCGGAGCATCGGCACGCCAACGAGGCTCTCGGTCGCCGGCGTCGCCCTGATCTGCGCCTCGATCTCCCCCTTCGTTGCGGCGCGGTCCGCGTCGAAGAGCTCGCACATCCGCGCGGCGAGCGCCTTCGCTCCGGCGCGGCCTCCCGCCTCTTCGAGCCACTCGTCGAGCGCCCGTTGCATCTCCGCCGCCGTCGAGAATCGCTCCGCAGGATCGCGCATGAGCGCGCGCATGCAGATGGCCTCGAGCGCCTCGGGCACGTCGGGCCGCACGGTTCGCGGCGACGGGATGGCGTCGCTTCTCAGTTTCAGGAAGATCTCGAAGTCGTCGAGGTCCCCCCACATTCGCGCTCCGGTGAGCGCCTCCCAGAGCATCACGCCGACAGCGAAGATATCGACGCGCCGGTCGAGCGCTTTTCGCGCGACCTGCTCCGGCGCCATGTACGTGACCTTCCCTTTGAGGAACCCCGTCTTCGTCTCGCTGCTCGAGCCGGCCGCCTTCGCGATCCCGAAGTCGAGGACCTTCACTTCGCCGTCGTAGGTCACGAGAACGTTGTGAGGGGAGACGTCGCGATGCACGACAGAGAGCGGTGCCCCGTCGTGATCGACGAGCTCGTGCGCGTAGTGAAGCCCCCCCAGTGTCTGCGCGAGGACGTAGACGGCGAGCGGAAGTGCGAGCCCCCCGGCACGTGCCGCCCGCTTGGTGAGCGCGGTCAGGGACTGCCCTTCGAGGTACTCCATCTCCAGGAAGTAGTGCTTTCCGTCGAAACCGACCTCGTTCATCTGGACGATGTTCGGGTGATGCAGGCGCGCCGATAGCCGCCCTTCCTCCAGGAACATCTGCACCGCACCCGGCTCGCCGGCGAGGTCGGGGCGAAGCCGCTTGATCACCTTGAGCTTCGAGAAGCCCCCGGGCCCTTGCGCCATCGCGAGGTACACGATCCCCATCCCGCCCCGACCAAGCTCGATCAAGAGGCGAAGGCTTCGTTCCTTCGAATCCGGCGGGGTAACGGCCACTGCGGGGTGACGCTACTTCGGAACCACAAGAAAGTGGTGCACGGCGTGCCACGGCTCGTGCACGCGCTTCTCTCAGCGAGCACGAAGTGCACAAGCCGAGTGCTCGGTGCTCTTCGAACGGCCTAATCGCGATGACGTCGCTGCGGCACACGCGTTGCTCTGACTCGGTCGACGCTTCGAAGTCGAAGCGCGCCGGAGGTTCGCATGTCTACTGGTGAGCTCGAGCTAGACCCCGCCGCGGCCGCACGGCATCTCTGGTACGGCGAACGCCAGGCGCGCACCTGCGCCGAGACGGCGTTCTACTGGAAGGTCGCGAAGGTAATCGCTTCGAGCGACGGCGCTTTGAACGACGAAGAGCGCACGGCGCTCCTCGGGCGGATGTCTTCGACAGGGACTCCACCGGCGGTCGTCGAGGAGGTGATGGCGTGGAATGCCACCGCGGGGGTCCCCTCCGACATCCTCGAGCACATGATGCTCCCCGACGATGCGCGGCGAGAGCTCGGGATCGGGATCGTCTACGAAGGGCTCTCTATCGGATTCGCCGATGGGTCGCTCGCCCCGGAAGAGCGCAACAGCGCTCGCTTGGTGGCCGAGGTCATGGGCATCTCGTCCTACACCGTGGAGGCGCTCGTCGCGCTCTGCCGAGACGAGGCGCTTCTTCGGTTGCGCCGCGTCAAGACGCTCAAGGGACTCATCGCCATAGCCGCGAGCAGCCACGTCTCCCCGCTGGCGTACGAGCTCGTCCCCGAGACCGTCCGCAGCGACGGGCTGAGGCGTTGGATCGCCTAGACCCGCTTCCGAGGTCGCGCCATCGCGTACTCGTCGAGCCGATTGATCAGCGTCCGCCGCGAGATTCCCAGGAGCTCGGCCGCCTTGCCCTGGTTCCCTGCGGCACGCTCCAGCGCTTCTTCGATCAGCTTTCGCTCGGTGTCCGCGTCGAGCCTCATTAGGCGGCCCAATCGATCGGGAGTGACCGGCGGAGCCACCTGAGCTCGATGAGCGTCAACCGTCGAAGCCGTGGACCGAATGGTCGCGTCGCCGCGCACAGAAGCGGGCATCGGCGGGTCGAGCAGTACGTGGCTCGGCTGGAGGAGGTCGCCGCTACACAGAGCGATGGCGCGATCGATGACGTTTCGCAGCTCGCGGATGTTGCCCGGCCACGAGTGCGTGGTCAGCAGGGGAAAGACCTCGGGCGCGATGCGCGGCGGCCGGCGCTTGGCTCGCTTCGCCGCGAGCTCGAGGAAGTGAGCGGCGAGCGGGGCGATCTCCGACGGGCGCTCCCGCAGCGGCGGGACCGGTATCGTGATCCCGTTGAGCCGGAAGTAGAGGTCGCGTCGGAATCCGCCTCGCGACACGAGCGTGGACACGTCGCGATTCGTCGCGGCGATGAACCTGACGTCGACGACCCGCGGCTTCAGGGCACCGATTCGCATCAGCTCTCCGTTCTCGAGCACACGGAGCAATTTCGCCTGAGTCGCCATCGGCATCTCGCCGATCTCGTCGAGGAACAGCGTCCCTTCGTGCGCGGACTCGATGAGCCCTTGCTTGGTCTGCGTCGCCCCGGTGAACGCGCCCCGCTCGTAGCCGAAGAGCTCGCTCTCGAGCAGCGTCTCGGGGAGAGCCGCGCAGTTCAAACTGACGAAGGGCTTGTCCGCGCGGGCTGAGCGCGCGTGAACCGACGCGCTGATTACCTCTTTGCCAACGCCCGTTTCCCCCGTGATCAGCACCGGGATCGTAGAGCGCGCGACGAGGTCGACGAGCTCGTGCAGGCGCTGCATTGAAGCGTCAGCCACCACGACGCCGTCTATCGACGGCGATCGCAGCGACGCGGAGACGCGCATCGCGGCCTCCGACGCCGGGGCGACCTCCTCCGGAACCCGATCCTTCAATACGAAAAAGACGCCGCCTGCCTCGATGAGGTTCCCGGCCTCGAGCGGAGTCGGGACATCGTGCTCGAGCGGTTGTCCGTTCAGGCGGGTGCCGTTCGAGCTCCCGTGATCGCGGATGCAAATCGGGGAGCCTGCCGTGATCGAGAAGTGCACGCGCGAGAGCATCGGCGTGTCGATGCGGACGTCGCACTCCTCGGCGCGCCCGACGGTCAGCGGCTTCTCGGTGCGCAGTCGGGCGGCTCGCATGCCGTCCTTGTGCACCGTGATGAGGTACGGTCCGCGTCGCGCGAGCGCGGGGTTGTCCTGCATCGTTGGCGGTAGCGGCTTCGTCGGGTTCATGTGCGGAGAAAGACCTGTTGGCCGAGATTCATTGATCATCGAGCTCCCCGTCGCTAGCACGAGCCTCGCGGCGTCGCGCAGATCGCTGTGCTCGAGGGCAATTGCGCGAACTGTTCCGCGCACGCTCAAGGCACCTAACCCATTGAAATCGCTGGCTCTGCCGTGCATCGGATGCACAACCGAGCGTACGCGATGCACTCCGCATCGCGCACGACCTGCCCGAGGCAGTCGTCTCGAAACGGGCTCCGCGCGGGTACTCTTGCTCATTAGTGAGCGCGACTTCGCAACACGAGCTGGGCGTCGGCTCGATCATCGACCGTTACGAGATCGTGCGTCATGTCGCCCGCGGCGGCATGGGCTCCGTATGGCTCGCGCGATTCTCCGGCAAGCACGGGTTCAGCAAGCAGGTCGCAATCAAGACGATCGCGCCGGAGTTCGCCTCGAACGAGCAGTTTCACGCGATGTTCCTCGAGGAAGCGCGGATCTCGGCGAAGCTCGCACACGCGAACGTCGCGCAGGTGCTCGACGTCGGCGAGCACGGCGGGGGCGTGTACATCGTGCTCGAGTGGGTCGATGGCAAGTCGCTCGAAGAGATCTGCCGGACGTGCGAGGCCACGGGCGAACGAATTCCGCTCGGCTTGCTCCTGCGTACGATGGCGGACGCTTGCGCAGGTCTCCACGCCGCGCACGAGCTCGAGGACGACGCCGGGAGCCCGCTCGACGTCGTGCACCGCGACGTGACCCCGGGGAATCTGATCGTCGGGGACAAGGGGTTCGCCAAGGTGATCGATTTCGGCATCGCGAAATCGCGCGACCGCGTTCACGGCGAGACCCGGAGCGGGTTCGTCAAGGGAACGCCCCAGTACATGTCGCCGGAGCACGCTTGCCGCGAACCGGTTGACCGCCGCGCGGACGTCTGGTCGCTGGGCGCCGTGATGTTTCGCGCCATCGCCGGCCGTCCGCCATTCCCGGATCACGAAGCACTGCTCGACTACATGGATGGATCGACCAAGCTGCCGTCGCTCCCGACCGGCACCCCAGGTGACGTGAGCGAGATCGTGACGCGCGCCTTGAAGGTGGAGCGCGAGCGCCGCTTCGCGAGCGCCGAAGAGATGCGAAGCGCCATCGAGAGGGCACTTCACTCGCTGGGGACGTCGTCCGATGAGCTGGTGACGACGGCCTCACGTCTGGTCCAGACGGAGCGCGCTGGGACCCGGATCAATCCGCACGCTCCCACGGAGCTGGCCGTCCCCTCGGTCGCTCCCCCCCCCATGGCGAACGACGCGGCACCGACACAAGTCTCACCACAAGCGCCCGCCGCGACGAGATCGCGCGACCCGCTCAAGCCGCTCGCGTACGCGCTCGCGCTCGCCGGCATCGTCGCGGTGAGCGCGGCGCTCCTCTCGTTCTGCGGGTGATCGTTCTGGCGCCCGCGGACGCCTACCGCTTCAAGAGCGCCCTCAACGCGGCCATCGGGTCGAACCCCAGTGTCCCCGAAACGTCCTTGTCCCCCGCGGCCGAGCCGAGCCGCGCGCGCACACCGCGAAGCACGGGATCCAGGAACCCGAACGGGTCGATCCGATTCGTGATGATCCGCAGGTTCTCGAACGCGAAGCGCGCCCCATCGACGCTGAGCGCGAGCCCGACGGCCACGGGCATCGGGGAGAGCACCACGTCGCGCACGAGCATCGCCCGCGACCAGGCCCCCGGTCGCGCATCGACCTGAAGCTGCCGGAACGTCTCGACCTCCGAGAAGCACCCGAAGGCCAGCGGTGCGTAGCGCTCCTCCACCGCCCGCACGAGGTGGCGATAGTCCCGCCGCCAATCCCCCGCGAGGAGCCCCATCTCCCGTCGCAGCTCGTCCGGCCCGGCAATGACGTCGAAGTTGGGACCGCGTCGGCGCGCAACGAAGGCGGTCCAGAGCTCCCCCTCTTTGAACATCCCGAGCGCGATCGCATGGCCCGCAGGACAGATCGCGTCCATCGCGCGTCGCACCATCGCGTCGCTCGGGGGAGGTATCCCTCGCAGACGCCGCGGCCAGTGGTCGATCGCCCCCTCCGCGATCATTTCGCGCGCGATCGCCACGAGCTCGAGGGCCTGCTCGATCAAGTCCTGCCCACGCCTCGCGCGGGCGCCGAAGCGCTCCATGATCTCGTCGAGCCCCCCCGCGTGCGCCGACAGCGCCCAGCTCGCGCCATGCGTCTGCGCGAGCTCGCTCAGGGGGATCGGCCACGGCGCGCGCGGCAGCTCCAGCCGTCCGTTCATCGTGTGGAGCAGCTTGCGCACGCGGCGCCCGTCGTGGATCGCGACGATCCCCCCGCGTGCTCGCGTGGGCTCCCGCTCGGCGGTCGCTCGCGGCTTCCACAGATGCAGGAAGCGCATCCAGTCGTCGGCCGTCCAGCCTTCGAAACGGGCGTCGGGGGTGAGCACGGGGACTCGTTTGCTATAGACGAGAGTCGTGCCACCCACCAACACGGCCGACGCGCTCTTTCGCGCCTTCTTCTGGCCGCTCTATCCGGCCGACGCTCGCGCCAACCTGGCCGCGGCCCGCGCCACTGACGCGAACCCTGCGGGGAACCCGACGATCTTCGCCCACCTGGACGAAGCGGCGGACCTGTTCGCGCGACAGGCCCCCGCGCTGATCGGGTCCCAGGTCGCGCTCGACTTCACGGACGCGAGCGTCCATCGCTTGAGCGCGGCGCTCACGCGCGACGCGCGCGATCGTTGGGCGAGCTCGGGGCCCGAGGGGACGCCGCAAAATCAGCTCTTCAACGTCATCGTTCACGGCGCAGCCTACGTTGGGGCTTGCGTCGTTCGGGCGCACGGCGGCGCTTGGAGCGCTCGTCGCCCGCTATGGGAGAGCGTCGTCCGGCTCACATCACGTGCCGGCGAAGGAGAGCTCACGGTCTTCCACTGGTGGCTCAAATCCCTCGCAGACGACGGCTTCGATCGCGGCGTCACCCTAGCCGATCGCTACCGGGCCCACGTCGAGAACCCCACGGCCACGCCCGAGTCGCTCCCCGTCATCGCCCCCGCCGATCGCCGTCTCCCCCGCCTCTTGAAGCCACGCTACGACACGCTGCACAAGTGGATCCGGGCCCATCTTCCCGAGCTGCGCGACCTGGGCGAGCACTTCCCGTCACCCGAGCGTTTCGAAGAGCTCGCCTTCGCTTCACTCGACTTCGCGCTGGTCGGCGACGGGCGTATGCTCGTGATGTCGGGCGCGAACGCCCATGGGCTTCACCTGCTCTGGCTCACAGCGAGCGGATACGAGAAGAGCGCTTTCTTTCCCTGCGATTCCTTCCCCGAGCCGAAGGCGCAGTTCAGCCGCGACGTCATCCGAGCCGTCCTGTCGATCGAGGGTAAGCAGCTGGTGCACGAGGTGCTTTGGTGGGGACCGTAAGACCACCGCTCGGAAGGGCGGTCGACGATCCGTACTTCGCCATCCCCGAGGCGTGCCCGTTCCTCCCAGGCTCGAGCCCGTTCCGCATCAAGGGATGGGGCTACATCGGCGACATCACGTTCTACACGGACTTCGTTCCGGGGGGGATCGAGGCGGTCGCGCAGCACGTGAAGGACTCGACGATCGCGAGCTTTCTCTCGCGGACGTTCACCCCGGACGCCTGGTACGACCTGATCCCGAAGCTCTACTTGAGCCAGGCAGCGGCTCGGGCTCGCGGCGTTGCGTTCGACGCCCACTGCCGCGAAGTCTCCCGCTACCACGCCCAAGACAAGTTCAGCGGGATCTATCGCCCGCTCCTGAAGGTCGTCAGCTCGGAAATGATCGCCCTCTGGACGCCCCGCCTCGCGTCCAGCTTCTACGACTTCGGCACCACGGAGTCACACGTGGCCGGCGAACGCCTGGTCCGCGTGGTTCGCAAGGGGGTGCCGAGGATCGCGGTCCAGTGGTGGGCGGCGGCGGCGTCAGCGTACTTCGAGTATTGCCTCGAGACGGCCGGCGCCCGGATCCCTCACGTCCGCTGGCTTCCAACAGAGCCGGACGGGGAGCGGCTCGGAATGGAGCTCGTGAGGATGCCGCTCGAGATCACCTGGGCCGCCTGACTTCGCACACGCCGCTTCAGTTCGCGACGACGATCTCCCGCGCCCATTTTTTCGCGAGCGCACAGTCGCCCGCGGTCGTCCAGGTCGTCCCAGCACTCTTCGCCGGCCCCGCAACGATGACGAGCTCGCGATCTCGCTTCATCACCCCGAGAGGGCCAACCTCCGGTCGCTCGATACACACCCAGTTCGCTTCCTTCACCTTCAGCTTCCCCACGCTCTTGGGAAGGCCGGCCGCGAGTAGCGCGAACGGATCGGCGGGCGCCTCGCCGCCGCGCTGCGCGTCGTAGCGCACGTGCATCGCGAGCGCCGAGAGATCGCCGTTCTCAAGGAGTACCGCGCGATCGCCTCCCCACCCATAGGCCGCCGCCTTCGCGCGGTCCGGGCCGATCCACTCTTCGAACATCAGCCTGAGGCCGAGCTCCCCGTTCGTGTCCTCGTCGGCCGCTTTCCAGCCGTTGCCGAGCGCTACGAATGTCGGCGCGGCGACGATGAGGGCTGCCTCATGCGCCCGCCACTTGTCGACATGCAGGATCTGTTCGGTCGTCGTAGGAAGCGCGTTCCAAGCGGTGTCCACCGCCGCCCAGCCCCCGCTGCGCCGCAACGCGTTCACGAACACCGTCCCGTACACGTACGGCGAGACCAGCGACGTTCGCATCACGTGCGGCGTGTTCGCTCCGTCTCCCGAGCTCACGCTCTCGAGCACCGACTGCGTGAAGGCTTCCTCCGGCACGTCGAGCGCGGTCTTCCCCGGCATCGCCTTGCCCATGAGCACGTCGGCCATCGTGCTCGTCGCATCCCCCTCCGCGAGCGCGTCGAACGCCGCCTGCTCGTCGCTCTTGCCGGCCGCGTATTTCGAGTGCGGCTTCAGATCGAAGTGCTGGTCCTGGAGCGCGTGATCGAGCTCATGCGCCAGCGTCGCCTCGGCGTTCTGCCCGTCGAGGTCGGCCGCCATGTACATCGTGCCGTCCGCCGGCTCATAGAACCCAGCGAGCTGCTCGTTGAGCAACTTGAAGGTCTCCGCCAGGTAGTCGAACGACACGGGCACGAGCCCGAGGACCTTCAGCTCGAGCCCTTCGTGTCGAATCGCCTCCGGCGGGACTTCCCGCTCGACGTGGCTCTTCACCTTCGCGAGGAGCTCGTCGCGTGGGAGAACTGCGCCGGGCACAGTGCGAAGAGCCGCGAGCTGCCGCGCCTGCGAGACGAGCTTCATCATCTTGGCGACTCGCCGGTCTTCGCGCGTATCGGCCGCCGCCGTCGCCGAATTGCCCTCGACCGCCGCGTCCACGACCTCGCGAGCCGCTCCAGAAGACGCGACTGCGTCGGCGCCGATCATGACGACCATCGGCTCCGGACTCTTCGGTCCCGCGCTCGACCCGCACGCGCAGAGCAGAAGCGCACACGCGAAGGACCGTCTCATCCTTTCGCCCCCTCCTCGGCCTCGCGCCGGAGAACGGCGATCGCCTGCGCATAGTTCGGATGGGTGAAGACTGCATTCCCTGCGACGAAGACCCGTGCGCCCGCCTCGGCAGCGGCGCGCGCAGTTTTGTCTGAGATTCCTCCGTCGATCTCGAGCGCGATGTCCCGCCCGGTCGCGTCGATCATCGCCCGGATCGCCCGGACTTTCTGCAGCACCTCACCGATGAACGACTGCCCACCGAACCCCGGGTTCACGCTCATCACGAGCACGAGATCCGCCACGTCGAGCACGTACTTGAGCGTGTCCTCGTGCGTGGAGGGGTTCAGCACGACCCCCGCCCGCATCCCGAGCGACTTGATGTGCTGAAGCGCCCGGTGAGCGTGCACGCACGCCTCGATGTGGACGGTAACTCCGTCGGCTCCTGCGTCCTTGAACGCCTCGATGTACTTCTCCGGCTCGACGATCATGAGATGGCAATCGAGCGGCTTCTTCGTCGCCTTCCGTGCCGCCTTCACGACGACCGGACCGATGGTGATGTTGGGGACGAACCGACCATCCATCACATCGACGTGAATCCAGTCGGCCCCCGCGCTGTCTACGGCAGCGACCTCTTCGGCAAGGCGGCCGAAATCCGCGGAAAGGATCGAGGGGGCGATGACAACGCGGCGCGAGTCCATGGGAGAGCATTTCCGTACCCCGTTGCGCCCGCCGGAGAAAGCGTGAAACTCTCCGCGACATGGAGCCGCGCCGGATCACGAAGGGGGACTTCGACCAAATCGTCGAGGTCATCGACCGCTGGTGGGGCGGCCCGATCGGCACCTTCGCCCATCCGATCTTCTTCTACGAGCTCGGCGAGAAAGCCCTGATCGTCGAGGACGGCGGCCGGCTCGTGGGTTTCCTCCTCGGTTTCATCGCGCATGAGCCGGTGAAGACGGGCTACGTCCACCTCGTCGGGATCCACCCGGAATACCGGCGGCGCGGGGTCGGCCGGATGCTCTACGAGACGTTCACCGACACATGCCGCGCCGCCGAGTGCGTCCGAATGAAGGCAATCACGACGCTAGGGAACGAGGGCTCCCAGCGGTTCCACCTCGCCCTCGGATGGGAGTCGCAGGAAATCGAGGACTATGCAGGCCCTTCCAGGAAGCGCATCGTCTTCATGAAAGACTTGGGGGCTCTCCCCCCGTCGCGGGCCAGCTGAGGCGACGCATGGTACTGACCATCTTGTCGTCTCCGCGTTGATCGCGGCTTCCCCCTAGAGGTTCCCATGACGCAAGCGCGGCCAATCCCAACCCGACCCGGCACCGGCGCCCGCTCCGAACCGCCCCCCGTCACGATCGACGGGCTGCGCGAGATCGGCCTCTTCGGCGCGCTCTCCGACGAGGTGCTGTCGCACCTGGTTTCGACGCTGAAGCAGTTCACGGTGATCCCCGGAGACACCATCTTCCGGGAGACCGAGCCTGCTCACGAGATGTTTGTGCTCCTCGATGGCGAGGTCGAAGTCGTGAAGAAGAGCCGTCAGGGTCGCGAGCACCGCATCGCGCTCCTCGGTCCGAACGACTGCTTCGGCGAGATGTCGGTCATCGACATGATGCCTCGCTCCGCGACGGTGCGCGCCGTGGCACCTTCACGGGTGCTTCGCGTGTCGAGCGAGGACATGGACTCGCTCTATCGCCACGACTTGAAATCGTACGCGCTCATTACGTTGAACATCGCGCGCGATCTGTCACGCCGCCTCCGCGTGACAGACGGGATCCTGGCTGATTTCACGGCGAACGTGCTCGAAGAGTACGTCTCCGGTAACCGCCGTAAGGCCTAGTCGCCCCCATCGGCCGCAGCGTCGGAGCTCCCCGCGTCGCTCGCGGCGTCGGTCGCACCGTCGGAGGTACCCCCTTCACCAGGGCTGAGAACCGGGACGCCGCTGTCGCCAGTGCCCGGCGCGGTGCCCGCGTCACCAGTGCCCGTCGTGCTGTTTGCGCCGCCGCCCGAGCCCCCTGGCGCCTCTCCATTGGGTCCCGCGTCCGGCTGCTCGCCGGGCGGGAGCGGCTGCGGATTGAGATCGCAAGCCGCTGCAACCACGAACAATACGAGCGAGGCGCAGAGAAGAGGGCGTGTGCGCATCTAGTCACCCTCCGCGTCCGAGGCTGCGTCGGTCTGTCCATCCGCGGAGGCGTCTTGCGTCGCCGCTTCCTCTGGGGCGTCGCTGGCCGCGTCTCGCGCTCCCCCCTCGGTACCGCCGTCTCCCCCAAGGCTCCCCGTCGGAGTGCCGTTGGGACCGCCGTCTTCGGAGGCAGCCAACGCGCCGCCGTCCGCGCCCCCCCCGCCGTTCGCGAACGGGGGCGCCGCAACGGTGCCGGCATCGTCCCCGGGGTTGTCACCAGGCGGCAGGGGCTGGGGATTCAGGTCACACGCGGCCCCCGCGGCAGCTGCCGCCAGCGCGGCGAGCGCGAGCATGGCGAGGGGGTGGAAGCGACGCGTCAGCATAGGAGCCCACCAAAGCACAAGCACCGGGAGTGCCACCGCAGACCACGCAGGTTTCCGGCCTGTCCGCTAGATATTGCCGTCCCGATCCCTGACACGCTCCCCGTCATCCGGCTCATGATGGCACAGACTGATGCCCAGCGACGTCGGTTC
>JBKQKP010000374.1:0-11283 GCA_052147435.1 Polyangiaceae bacterium
GGACAACGAGCTCCTGGGAGAGTTCATCCTCACGGGACTTCGCCGCGCCCCCAAGGGGCAGGTCGAGATCGAGGTCACCTTCGAGATCAACGCCGACGGCATCGTGAGCGTCCGCGCGAAGGATCTCGAGACCGGCGTGGAACAGCAGATCCAGGTCACCGCCACCAGCGGCCTCACGCGCGACGAGATCAAGACGATGATCGACAGCGCGAAGGACGAGCTCGTCGAGCGGCGCTCGAGCGAGGAGATGGAGGGGGTCAAGCAGGAGGCGGAGAAGCTCATCGGCGAGATTGAGCGGCTCTTCCCCCAGGTCGAGCAGATCGTCGCCTCGAGCGACTTCGGACGCGACGCGATCGAGAAGGCGCGAACGATCGTCAGCAAGGCGAAGCAGGCGATTCAGAAGCGTGACGTCGCGCTCGTCAAAGAGCAGATCGAAGGGCTCACGCGGACGCACAGGATGTTCAAGGGGGTCGTGGCGAAGACGTGACAAACGTCACACGGGCGAGGAGTTGAGGCGCGGCCATCGTGATCGATCGACCCAAAGAGCCGCCGAAGCTCGACGAGGAAGAGGACGACGAGTTCGGCAACGCGTTTCCCAACGAGCGCCCGACGACGCCCGTGGGCGACGCCGCGCCCGAGGCCACGCCCGAGGAGCGCCCTACGGTGTCCCCTCCGTTCGACGTCGAGGAGTACGCGAAGCACTCGGACTCGAAGATGCGGACGCAAAAGAGCTCTTCGCCGGCGATCGTCGAGCCGGCGTCGACCAAACCTCCGCCCGCCCTCGCCTTCGAGCCCGCCAAGCCTCCGCCGGCCCTCGACCTGGATCTCGCGGACGAGCTTCCGCCGGTCCAGCGGCCGCGGGGCCCGCAGATCACGCTCACTGACGAGGACGAGACCGAAGAGGCGCGGCTCCGCTCCGTGCTCATGCGGAGCGATCCCCCCCCGACGCGCAAGGGGAGCAAGCCGGCCAAGGCCGAGATCATTCCGCCCGAAGATGGTCCGCCCACCCAAGCGTACCCGGCGGAGTACGAGAAGGATCCGTTCGCGCACCTGAGCACGGGGGCCGGAGCGAACGACGAGCAAGACCGCCTCGGAGACATGCGCGACCGCTTCTCGCTCGGGGACTACACCGGGGCTCTCGAAGTGGCTGAGTCGATCCTGGCGCAAGACTCGACCAACGCGGACGCGAGCCGCATCGCCGACGAGTGCCGGGTGAAGCTGATCCAGATGTACACCGCGCGCATCGGACCGCTCGACCGGGTCCCTATGGTGGTCGTCGCCCGCGAGCAGCTCCGCTGGCTTTCGATCGACCACCGCGCGGGATTTCTCCTGTCGCACGTGGACGGCGTGTCGAGCCTCGAGATGATCCTCGACGTGAGCGGGATGCCCCTCCTCGACGCCCTCAAGATCCTCACGGAGCTGCAGCAGCAGCGGGTGATCAGCTTCCGCTAGAGGCTAGATCACCGGCGGCGAGCGCTCACGCCTAGCCGCGAATCGCTTTCGCGCAAGCGAAATGAGACGGGCGGCACAAGGCACGTTGCGCGCTTCGCCCTCGGTCGCTACACCGGAAAGGTAGTGGGGACCGACCGAATCGAACCCGAGAAGCGTCTGCGGCGCGACGTCGAATCGGCGCTACGGCGCGCCCTCGATCCGAGCGAGGTGCTGCCGATGCTCCACCGCCTTGCGCGCACCGCGGCGCCAGGGAGCGAGGAGCGGGTCTTCGCGCACCGGCAGCTCGCCGAGCTCCTCGCCGAGAAGAGCCCCTGGCGCGCGGCGATCTACGCCAAGCGTGTCATCGCCGAGCGCCCCGACGACGACCGCGGATGGGCCCTGCTGGGGCTCTCCCAGACGCTCCTCGGGCACTATCGGTTCGCGGTGACCGCCTACCAGAAGGCGCTGTCCTGCGCCCCCACCAACCCCTGGTACGCACACAATCTCGGACACCTGCTCGACGTCGCGCTCGACCGGGCGAACGACGCCCTCGGGTGGCTTCGGACCGCCTACTCGGAGGCCGCCGAGCTCGGACACTCGGCGAGCGACGACATCGCGGCATCGTTCGCCCACGCGCTCGGCAGGGCCGGCCGGGTGGGCGAAGCGAAGAAGGTCCTCTTGCGCGCCATGAAGCGCGGCGGGGCGTCGCGGGAGCACGAGGCGCTCCTGCGGTGGCTCGAGCGGGGAGCTCCGGCCGCCGAGGATGCCGGTGGACCCGCCGCAGGGGCGCCGGGTGCGCCCACGAGCGAGAGGCCGATGCGCGCCGCCACCAAACGGGTCCGCACCGACGCCCCGAGCGGCCGTGGCGCCGCCTCCCTCCGCCGGGCCGTGGACGCAGCGCTCGCGCGCGGGCTCGAGCGCCTCCCCCTCGACGACAAGCAACGAGCACGAGCCCGGGAGCTCGCCCTCGCGACACGCGGAGGCGCCGCCGTCGCCGGAGCCACGTCCGCCGCGGTGGGGGCGGCGCGATCGACACCCGAGGCCAAGGCCGCCGCCACGGGGGCTCGCAGCGTCGCGGCCGCAATCGCCTACGCCATCGTTTTCGTGGACCGTGTGCCTCTGACCCCGGCGGAAGTCGCCGCGACCTTCCGGGTGAGCCCCGCGGCGCTCAGGGGGCGCTTCGGGGAGCTCCGCGCACGGCTCGACCTGACGCCGGGGGACGCCCGGTACGCGACGCGGCTCTAGGCTCCGGAGCGCCCGCAGTCCGTCGCTACGCGTCGCTTTCCCGAAATTTCCGGGCCTCTTCGGGCGACACTGCACCACCCCTTGCCACCGCTCGCACGCTCGCGCACTTTTACGCGCCCGAGAGGTCAGATGCGTCTTCGCTCCCTTCCCACGATTTCCACGCTCCGCATTCTCGCCGCCGCTGCAGCTCCCCTGGCCGCGCTCCTCGTTTCCCCGCGCGCGAGCGCTCAAGGCGAAGCGCAGCAGCTCCCCCCCTCCACGGCCCCCACGGCGCAACCCCTCGCCCCCTCGGTGCAGAGCCCCGTCGCGCTCCCCCTCCCGAACGTGACCGACCCGATGCTCGCCCCGGTCTCCGCGGCCCCCCGCGAGCTTCAAACGTGGCAGGAGGCGCTCGATCTCGTCAAAGCTCGTTCCACCGACCTGCGAACCTCGTACGACAACGTCCTCATCGCCGAAGCCCAGGAGCGGATCGCGCTCGCGCAGGTCCTTCCCCAACTCGGTACCGCCGCGGCGCCGTTCTCCGCCGTGGGGACGCACAACTTCGTCACCAACACGACCGTGCAGATCGTCAACATCGGCGCCAACGGCCAGCCGATCTTCGGCGCACCGACGACGACGCCCCTCGCCAACTCCGCGGCGGCGAGCCTCCAGCTCCAGCAGACGATTATCAACCTCGAGCAGGTCTACGCGATCGGCACGGCGCACGAAGGCAAGTGGATGAACGAGCTGTCGTACGACGACATGAAGCGAACGATCGCGCAGTCGGTCGCGAACGACATCATCGGCGTCATCACCGCCGAGCGCGTCGCGGAGCTGAACCGCAACGGTCTCAAGCAGTCGCTCGATCGGCTCGACCTCACGGTGCGAAAACAGAAGCTCGGCGCAGCAACCGGGCTCGACGTCGTGCGCGCGCAGCAGGACGTCGAATCGGCGCGGACGACGCTCGTGACCGGCGACGAGAGCCTCCGCAAGTCGCGCGAGGCGCTAGGCCTCGCGGTCGGGATCCCGAGCGAAGTGGGGGTGCCGCGCGACATCCAGGTCGGAGGGCTCGAGCGCGACGCGACCAACTCCTGCCGCCCCGCCGCGACGGTCGACGAGCGATCGGACATCCGCGCCGCCCGCGCGAAGGTCAACTACCAAGATCGCCTCGTCAACGACGTGTGGCTGCAGTTTCTTCCGACGATGTTCGCGCAGAGCACGGTCCAAACCGTGTCGTACCCGACCGGCATCACGCCCATGCCCGAGTGGAGCATCCAGGGGGTCCTCAGCTGGACCCTCTTCGACGGCGGGACCCGCTACGGCAACCTGCGGAGCCAGCGCGCGCAGCTCGACCAGGCGAACCAGGCGCTCGAGTCGCAGCGGCGCAACGCGCTCATCCAGGTCGAGCAGGCCAAGCGCGCGGTGACCGTGGCAGAGGACCAGCTCAAGGTCGCCGACCGCGCCCGCGCGCTCGCCGTACAGCTCGACGTGCTCACGCAGGCCGCGTACCGCGAGGGGCAATTCAGTAGCCTCGATCTCGTCACGGCCGCGGCCGCGCGGCGGCAGGCCGAGATCAACTACGCGCTCGACGAGTTCACGCTGGTCTCGGCGCGCGTCGCGGCGATCATGGCGCTCGCGAACTGCAAGTGGTGAGCAACTTATCCCGGCACGAACACCGACGACGCCCGCTGCGGGTCCTTGACGGTCTGCGCGTCGAAGTACGGCTGAACCTCCGCCCGGAGCGCGCGCCCCTCGTCTCCTCCCACCAGCGACGCGCGTGAGACCTTCGATGCGGCCGCGTGGAGGACCATCCCTTGCGCTTCGAACAGGCGCGCCGCCTCGGCGAACGCCGTGACCGCGGCCCCATCACGCCGTCGCACCCTCGCGACCCCCGCGCGCACGGTCAGCGCGATCGCATCGACCCACGGCGACCTCTCGCGGGCGAGCGATCCGGCGAGCTTCTCGGCGAGCGTGAGCATCGCCTCGACGTCGGTCCCCTGCCCTGCGACGCCGACGGCCGCGAACGCCCGCATCGAGATGGCCTCGACGCGGAGGTTCTGAACGCGAAGAAGAAACGAGCGGCGTAGCAGGGGCCACGCCTCTTCGAGGCGCCGCAGAGCGTTGAGCGGCTCACCCGCGTAGAGATCGACCTGCGCCAGGCTCTGGAGGGAATACCAGTGCTGGATCTGGAAGCGCCCCGGCTGCCCCCAGCGCCGCAGCGCCTCGTCGACCTGGCGCCGTTTGAGATCGGGGGCGTCGTCGAGGAGCCAGCGGACGTTGACGCGCGACGCGACGAAGATCGTCTCGGCGAAGAGATCGCCGCGGTCGCGCGCGTCGAACAGCCGCTGCTCGGTCGACCGCGCGAGCTCGGCCAGCTCCCCGAGATAGATCCGCACCATCAGCGAGTAGACGATGAGCGTATCGCGCTCCCAGATCGACCCGGTGCCCCCAGCGACCATCACCGCCAGCGAGTCTTCGATCTCGGCTTTCGACTCGCGCCACTCTCCCCAAAAATAGCGGGCCCACCCTTCGACCCCGCGGATGAACGCGCGCTCGGCGGGCAGCGCGGCCGAGCCGAGGAGCGAGCGCGCGAACGAGAAGAGCGCCGTCGCCCTGCGCTTTCTCCCCGGCCCCTCGGACGATCGGAAGCCCGCCTCGGTCACGAGCGCGCGGATCAGGCGCGCCGGGTCGCCGCTGTCTTGACTGCTGAGGACCGCGCGGACCGAGAAGGGCCTCGCGATCACCTGGTCGACGAGCGACAGCCCTCCGGCCATCGACCAGCAGACATCCGCGCGCGTCAGCTCCGCGGCGGTAACGGTCGCGGGGTCGCGCGCGCGGAAGCGACCCCCTCGAAGCCTGAGGAGGAGCATGAAGAGGACGAGCTGGAAGATCGCGTGCGCGCGCGACCGCGGAATGGCAACGCCCACTTGCTCGCAGATCTGGGCCATGATCCGCAGCCCGCGATCGAGCTGGCCGCAGAACAGGAGCTGCTCGGCCGCGCGGTGCCTGTGAGCGAGCACGTCACGGGGCTCGGCCGTGTCGATTGCCCCGAGGAAGGCGTCCGCCGAGTCGATGCCGCGACCGGCGCGCATGAGGGCCTCGGCCATCCGCACCATGATCGCGTTCCGGTCCGACGCCTCCTTGGGCAAGAGCTTCAACGCGCCCGCGTAGAGGCGCGCGGCGTGATCGAACGCCAGCGCCGCCGCCGCCCGCTCCGCGGACACGAGGGCATACTCGGCGGCTCGCTCGGAGACCCCTGCGGCTTCGTAGTGGAGATACAGCGCCTCGGGATCCGCCTCGCGCAGCGTCTGCAGCGCGGCCGCGAGGCGCAGGTGATGCGCTCGCCGCTCCGAGTCGGACAGCTGCGCGACCACCGCCTCGCGAATCCGGTTGTGGAAGCACTCGACGAGGTCGCCGCGCTCGCTCCCGACGGAGCGCACCATCTTTCCGCGATGAAGAGTCCGGAAGATCGGCTCGACCTGCAGGAGGTCGATCTGAGCCGCCTGGCACGCGACCCGGCGCTCGAGCGGGGTGCCGGCGATCGCGAAGACCTCGAGGAGGCGCCGCTCGCTCGCCCCCAGGCGTGCAAAGCGCTCCTCGAGAACCTGGGCGAGTCGAATGGTCTTCGGGGCGCCGCCGTCCACGCCTCCCGTGAGCGCGAACTGCACGAGCTCTCCGAGGAAGAACGGGCTCCCCCCCGACTCGCTCGCGATCGCCGCCACGGAGGGATCCCCCTTCGGACGGCCGAGCGCCGTCGCCGCGAGCTCGCGCGAGTCTTCGGCGGAGAGCGGCTCGAGCTTGATCTTGCAGATCTCCGCGCCGCGCCCCGAGGTCTCGGCCTCCGACACGCTCGCCAGGAGCGCGTCGAGCGGCGCGCTGCGACCGACGTCCTCGTCGCGGAACGTGATCACGACGAGCATCGACGGCGAGGGATACCCGCGCGTGAGATCGCGCAAGAGCGCGACGCTCTCGTCGTCGGCCCACTGGAAGTCGTCGAGGAACAGGACCAGCGGATGCCTGTCGCCGAGCCGCGTGAGCAGCTCGCGGAGCGCCGCGAACGCGCGGGTTCGCAGGCGCTGCGCGTCGATCGCGCCGAGCGCGCGGCGCGGGGCCTGAGCGATGGTCGGGACGCGGTCGAGCACCGGGAAGACGCGGGCCAGGGCCGCCGCATCGTGAGGGAGAACGGCCGCGACCTGCTCGACCGGGAGGCCCACGAGGACGCGCGAGAGAGCGTCGATCGCGCTGTCGAACGCCTTGTACGACACCGCCTCGCGTTCGTAGCAGCGCCCCGCCAGCACGAACCCTCGTCGGGGCTCGACGACCTCCTCGACGAACGCGTGGACGAGCGCGCTCTTGCCGATACCCGACTGCCCACGCACGAGGGCCGTGGTCGTGACCCCCTCCTGCGCGCGCCCGAATGCCGCCTCGAGCTCCTCCAGCGCGCGCCGTCGCCCGATCAACGGCGATCGGTCGGCGCGCGGAGGGCGGACGGACTTCGCCGCGCGCGGCGACGGGCGGTAGGCCCCCAAGATCTCCGTCACGAGATCGCCCCGCGGCCTCGCGTGGGGGTCGCGCGCGAGGAGCGCTCCGCAGAGCGCCTCGAGCTCCGGGTGAGCGCTCGCCACGAAGTCGCTCACGCGTGGGGCCTCGCGCGCCTGCTTGTCCGTGATGATCTCGAGCGGCTGCCCGTCGAACGGGAGACGCCCGGTGAGCGCCTCGAAGAGCATCACCCCTACCGCGTACCAGTCGGCCGCCTCGGTGATCTCCGCGGAGCCGGCCTGCTCGGGGGCCATGTACGCGGGGGTCCCGACGGCGTCGACCCCGGCCCCGGTGACGCGCGCGGCGATCGGGCGCGCCAGACCGAAGTCGACGAGCACCACCCGCTGCGCGCCGTCGACGAGGACGTTCGAGGGCTTCACGTCCCGATGGACGATCCCCGCCCGGTGGAGCGCTTGTACAGCCCCCGCCAGCTGGAGCGCGCTCGCGTAGAGCTTGTCGATGTTGCAGCGCGGCCCAGCGTCCTCGGTGCGCATTTTCGCGAGGTCGGCCGGCCCGTCGAGCGTCTCTCGCTCGGCGTCGTTGCGAGGGGGGAGCGCGCGCTCGCGCACGAACGTGAGCCAGTCGACGCCCGCGACGAGCTCCATCGTGAAGAACCAGTCGTCCCCCTCCGAGGCGAGCTCGTAGAGCTGCACGAGGTTCGGGTGCTGCACGTCCGCGAAGGCGCGAAATTCCCCTTTGAAGCGGTAGAGCGTGGACGCGTCGGCGCGCGTGAGCAGCTTCAAGGCGACGTGCGTTCCGCGCTCGCGGTCGAGCACGTCGAAGACCGCACCAAAGCTCCCCTCACCGAGCTGCCGGAGGAGCTGGTAACGAGTCGTCCCCGAGAAGGTGCGCCTCAAGCTCTTCCACGTCACACGGTCGAGGCGGGGGGCGTCAAGGCGTTCCACGGAGGTTGAGGGGGCGCGCGAGCCCCCTCACGTGGTGTTGTCATTGGCTACAGCCCGCTTTTGGAGCGGCGTTTCCTAATTGGAATTCCTTGACTGTACACCACCTGGTGTTATCGGTGGTCGTCATGAACGTGGGCTTCGTCGCGGGCTGGGTCGGCTCCGCACCTGCCGAGGCGCTCCGCTTCGTCGTCCCGACGCCGCGCGCGGCCGACGACGCGGCGCCCCTCGTCGCCGTGATGGCGAGTGTCGTCCACGAGCTGTGGCGCCTCGTGCGTCCGCTTTCGTACCGCGTCGTCGCGATCGCGCCCTTCGTCGCCGTCGTCCGCGCAGCCGTCGCCGAGGTCACCCGTGTCCTCGTGGGGATCCCGCACCTCCACCGGAACACTGACCGCCACGACCACGAGACTCGGCGCTTCGACGAGAGCACTCCCCCATCACGGCGACGAGATCGCGCACTTCCTCCGCAGCAGTCACCGTCACGGCCTCGCAGGGCCCCAACCCAAGGAGAAGGTCCCCCATGTCCACCGAGACGAACGCCCCCACACGCTCGACGGTCGCCGCCGGCGCCACGCCGGAGCCCATCTCACCGACCGCGTCCGGCTCCTTCCTCGCGCCATCCCTCGCGAACGCGAGGGTCCCCGCCGTCCCCAGCGGCTTCGTCCCCACGAGCGGCACGCGCTACAACGGCACGCGCGCGCGCAAAGACGAGCTGGTCGCGCTCCCGCTCGCGATCGGCGATCTTCGAGCCTTCACGTCGTATGACGTGACGTTCGGGGCCACCGCTCCGCCGATCGCCGAGGTCCTCCGGGTCTTCACGGTGACGTTCGCGTGGTCCCAGACGCGCAACGCCAGCGCGGCTTGGGACAAGTACGGTCGCGATCAGGAGGGGATGGCGTGGAGAGGAATGCGGGCCGTGATCAAGCGGCTCAAGCCGCTGTTCCTTCTCGCCGTGAGGGGAGACCCATCGCTCGCGACGAGGTTCGCGGGGCTCGCGGCGCTCCTCGGCGCCAAGTCGGTGACCGCGCAGAAGTCGGCCGCGACGAAGGCGAGGATGGCGATCGATGCCGAGAGCAGCGCCTCCGTCCCTAGCGAGAAGTGAACCCCTCTCGCAGCGTCTCCGCGGCGCGAGACCACACGGCTTCGAGCGCGTCGGGCGACGCCATCTGGTGCGTCTGTCCGATGAACGGCAAGAACGTGAACTTTCGCCCCGACTTCGCCATCGCGTCGACGAGCTTCAGCGAGTTGAGGAAATAGACGTTGTCGTCGGCGGTGCCGTGCATGACGAGCAGCGTCGGCTCACGCACGGAAGGCGACGGGGGCTTCCGCGCGTAGGTGAGCACCGAGGCTGCGTCGTAGGCAGCCGCGTCCGTGCTCGGGAGACCGAGGTAGCGCTCCGTGTACGCGGTGTCGTAGTCGTGCCAATCGATCACCGGCGCGATCGCCACGCCGACGGAGAAGAGCTCCGGGTGACGAAGGACGGCCGACGCCGAGAAGTAGCCGCCGAACGACCATCCGAAGACGCCGACGCGCGAGCCGTCGATCTCCGGGTGAGACGCGATGAGCGCGAGAAGCGCCTCGACGTGCCCCTCGAGCGGGACGTCGATGAGCTTACCGGCGATCGCCCGCTCCCACGCGCGCCCGCGGCCGGGGGTCCCCTTCGCGTCGAGCGTGACGACGATCGCCCCCGTCGCATCGGCCATCCACTGTTCCAGGATCTGGCTGCGCGGATCGATCGACACGAGCTGCACCCCCGGCCCGCCGTACACCGAGTCGATGAGCGGGTAGCGCGCACCGGGAACGTACGAGCGCGGGCGGACGATCACCACGTGAACCCGATCGGGGCCGACGTCTTCGTGGAGGACCTGAGGGGGGGGCGGGCGCTCGGCGAGCGAAGGGACCTCACGCTGCGTCGCTCCGTCGGTCGATCGCACGACGCTCCGGTCCGCGCCGGTCGACGTGTGCTCGGAGGCATAGAAGATGTCGTGCTGCCCCTCCGTGAACCGACCGTAGACGGCGCCGTCCTCGACCTTCGCGATCGACGTCGGTTCGCCGCCGTCGAACGACACGCGCATGACCTCGTGATGCATCCCGTCTAGCGTCGCATCGAAGACCGCGACCCGCTTCGCACCGTCTACGTCGATCACCCCCTCGACCTGCGTCGCGCGCGGCGTGAGCCACTTCACGGGGGCTGGCCCCTTCGCGGAGACCAGACCGAGGCGCCAGTCCCCTTCGCGCTCGCTGGTCCACAGGAAGGCGCTCCCGTCCGGCAGCCACCGCGGCACGCTGGGGTCGACGTTGACCCACGCGTCGTCGTGCTCGTGCAAGAGCTCGCGCGTCTTCCCCGTCTTGTCGTCGCCGGCGAGAACGACCTCGTTCTTCTGTAGGCGATCGAGGACGACGAGCGTCGGCGGCGCGTGATCGCTCCAGTCGACCTTCGCAAGGTACGGGAACTGACCGTGGTCCCAGTCGAGCCACGTCGTCGTGCCGGGCGACGCGAGCATCGTGATGCCGACGCGCAGGATTGCGTTCGCCGTCCCCGCGCGCGGATACGCGACCCGGTCCGGCGGGTTCTGCGGGTTGGCGGGATCGGCGATCGTGAGCTTCTCGACGCCGGTGGCATCGGCTTCTTCGTAGAGGATCCCCTTCGAATCGGGGGACCACCAGAAGCCACGAACCCGGTCGAGCTCCTCGGCTGCCGCGAAGTCGGCGAGGCCGTGCGACTTGTCGTCGGTCCCTCCACGCGTGACCGCGCGGGGCTTGCCGGTGCCGTCGACCGACGCGACGTGAACGTCGTCGTCCTGCACGAACGCGACGAGCTTCCCGTCGGGCGAGAGGCGCGGGTCGATCGCGGCCCCCTTCCCCACGTCGATCGGGTGCGTCTTTCCGCTCGCGCGGTCGAGCGCGAAGAGCTTCCCGGAGAGCACGACGACGACCGTCTTTCCGTCGGAGCTCAGCTCGAACGACGTGAACCCGTTGGACGTGATCCGCATCCGCTCGCGACGCGCGCGCTCTTCGAGCGTGAGGTGCTCGGGCGCCTTGTCGAGCGCGTCTGGGGTGAGGATCTCGCGTGCGGCGCCGGTCGCGACGTCCATCTCGAAGAGGGACTGCTTGGTGTCACGAGGCTGTGAGCGAAGGAAGAGGACCGCGCGGCCGTCGGGGGTCACGCGCGCGCTCTGCGGGGCGC